>CAJYGB010000019.1 GCA_913774355.1 uncultured Chryseobacterium sp.
ATGTTATCCGGTGGTCCATTCTTTTCCATAATAATCGATCTTAATCATTGATTGACTCTGATTCTTAATATATAAGTAAAGAAATCTTACTTTTGCTCATAACTCATAACTCATAACTCATAACTCAACTCATTGCTCATTACTCATTACCAATCGTTCATTTATAGCCAAAAATTTGCTTTAAAAGACTCATGTTTAAATATAGGCAACAGCCCTAGCCCCGATAGAAACGGATACCCCGCAGCAGGCAGAGGAAAGCACAGGCATCAGCAGCCGGAAAGAGAAGGCGTGAGGAGTAGCAGTGGATAGCGGGATAAAGCTCCTGAATATTACTTCTGAAATTTATGTGGATATCTGCGACATATTAATTTGTGTAAAACCTTGATGGGCTGATCAGATACTTCTATCAAAGTCAAACTCCCATACATAATGTATTTTTTAGACAAAAATAAACCTGAAAGAATATCTTCCAGGTTTTATAAAGAGCGGATATTAACTTTGATATCCCAACAATTTTCGCATTTGGTAAAAGAATCTTTCAATTAACCGTAGATCTTCTGTTACAATTTCGGCACTTCCTTTGAGTTCTTTGTCAAAGATTAATGTTTTATTATAACTGGTTTTTAATCCTTTCGGGAGAAGAACATCAACATAATAGTTTCCGTCTTTATCAGGAGAAAGGGAGATATTCTGAACTTTTCCTTCTACAATACCGTATTCCTGATAACGATAATTATCCAATTTAATGAGTACTTTTTCACCTGAAACAATTTTACCGGAATTAGTGGCCGGAACAGCCATTCTTCCTACCAATTGCTCCTTATTTTCAGGAAGAATAGACAAAATAATTTCTCCTGCCTTAATAAACTGGTTTTCCCCAAAAAACTGCTGGAAACTGGCAATTCCATTCGTGTTTGAAATTATCAGATAATTTTGTTCCCATTGTTTCAGAGACTTTCTCAATTGCTCAAACAGCTGCAGGGTTTGGGAGGAATAGGTAATTTTATCTTTTTCGGTATTGATCGCCGTTCCGCTTTTTGTTTTATTGATATTGGAAATTCCTTCTTCCATTTGTGAAAGAGAGATATTGATATTCTCCAGATTCTGCTGGGACTGTAAGAATTTTATTTTTTCATTTTCAAGTTCCATCGAAGAAATCACTCCTTGATTAAACAATTCCTGTGAACGCTGATAACTTTTTCTTGTAAGTTCATATTTCGCCTGTTCCAGTTTTTTTTGCTGTTTGGTTGTAGCGATTCGTAACCGGTATTCAGAGAGACTTTGATTTGCCGCTAAATTTTCCGGAGCATAAGGCTGCAGCCTAGTAAATAACGTTTCATCTTGAAATGCTTTAGCAAAGCTGTTGTAATCACTCTGCAGTTCACCAAGTTTAAAATGTGAAACTTCCTTTAAGGGAAATGACAGCAACTGATCCGGAGCTAATGAATCCACGATCTTTTTAAGCTTTAACACATCTTCATAGTTTGCTGTCGATTGCAGGACCATCAATACCTGATCTTTCCTGACCTGCTGATGCTCTTTGATAAATATTTTTTCAATTTTGGCATTCGTTCTGGCTTCCAATTTTTCAGGCGGATTCTGAGAAGTTACAACAATCGGTGCAGGAATAAATTCAGGATACCGGATAATATAGCTCATTATTAAAATAAGCACCAGAATTAAAAATATAATGGTATTTCCCCAGCGGATCATCCAATGGGGCGGTTGGGTTAGAATATCCTGAACGCTTTCGGAGCGGAGTTCAATATTGTCTAAAACGTCTTTTTCCATATTTTAAATATAAGCAATCTTTAAAGAATTGAAGATTGCTGTTTCATACATTAGATCAAATCAAAATCTATTCATCATTAAAGGCCATCATTGCAGACTTTTGGGGAATACATATTCTTGTGAACACATGCACTTCTTTTTTCGCACCAGTAAAGGTTGCTGCATCCGCAATCAAAAGGTTCTCCGGGAAGCGGTGGTTCTGTTGGAAAGTAAGCTCCGCAAGTACCGATACCTCCTCCATTCAATGACTTTAGATTCTCTCTTGATAATTTTTTTAAATTTTTCATAATAATTAATTTGTTGATTGATTCCTACTCTCTCTTAGCTTTTCGCATTTCGCCTGTTCTTACATGTATTTAATTTCCAAGTTCCAGCTGATTCTTTACCAGTCGGTAATATTCACCTTTCAGGGCGACAAGCTCACTATGGCTTCCTTCTTCCACCAATCTTCCTTTGTCTAAAACAATGATTTTGTCTGCATGCTTTACCGTAGAAAGTCTGTGTGCAATTACAATAGCTGTTTTTCCTTTGAAGAACTGTTCCAGATTTTCCATAATTACTTTCTCATTATTGGCATCCAGTGCTGATGTAGCCTCATCAAATAGAATATATTCAGGAGATTTGTAAACTGCCCGGGCAATAAATAACCGCTGCTTCTGGCCGCCACTTACCCCAACGCCTTCATTCCCGATTTTGGTATTATAGCTTAATGGTAGTTCTTCGATGAAATCTTTAATGTTTGCGATTTCTACAGCTCTTCTTAATTTATTTTTATCGACGTAGTCTTCACCCACAGCAATATTGTTGGCTATGGTATCATTAAATACATATCCTTCCTGCATCACGACACCACAATGATCTCTCCAGAATCGCGGGGAAATATTTTTAAGCTTGGTATTTCCAATACGGATTTCTCCTTCAGAAGGTTCATAAAATTTCATCAGTAATTTTAATAAAGTCGTTTTACCGCTTCCACTGGCACCAACGATTGCAGTCGTTTTTTGATAAGGAATGGTTAAACTTAAATTTTCAAAAACAGGAATATCCGAACCGGTATATCTGAAGGAAAGATTTTCGATTTCAATGTCCTTTCCGGGCAGTTCATGGCTATATTGTTCGTCTTTATTTTCTTCATCTTCTTTATCATGAATTTCCCCCAATCTTTCCAAAGAAATTTTGGCATCCTGGGTCTGCTTAATGAAATCAATCAGCTGAAGCAAAGGGCTGTTCAATTGCCCGATAATATATTGAACGGAAAGCATCATCCCTAAAGTCAGATTTCCTTCTAACACTAGCTTGGCAGATAAAAAGCTTACCAGAATATCCTTCATCTGATTGATGAAGTTTCCGCCTACCGATTGCCATTGTTCAAGGGAAAGAGATTTTATTCTTATTTTAAAAAGTTTAACCTGTAAAAACTCCCAGTCCCATCTTTTTTGCTTTTCAGCATTGTGCATTTTGATTTCCTGCATCCCATTGATAAGTTCGATGACCTTACTCTGTTCCTGGGAAACCTGGGAAAATCTTTTGTAATCCAGTTCTTTTCTTCGGCCTAAAAAAAAGCTGATCCATCCGATATAAGCAGCCGCTCCGATAAGATAAACAATGAACAGCCTGTAATCGTAGAATAAAAGCACGATACTGAAAATAATCAGATTGACCAGTGAAAATAGGGTGTTCAGTGAGGAACTCGTTAAAAGCTGCTCGATTCTGTGATGGTCGTTGATCCGCTGCATGATATCTCCTGTCATTCTCGTATCAAAGAAACTGATCGGAAGCTTCATTAATTTGATGAAAAAATCTGATATGATGGAAATATTAATTCTTGCAGAAAGGTGAAGCAAGATCCAGCTGCGGATAATTTCGATTCCCATTCTGCCCATAAAAAGCATAACTTGTGCTAAAAGGACAAGATAAATGAAATTAAGATCCTGATTCTGAATTCCGACATCGACGATACTTTGGGTAAGAAATGGAAAAATCAGGGAAAGTAAGCTTCCTGCCAAAAGTCCGACAGCAAGTTGAATAATAAGTGATTTGTATTTTAAAAGGTATTTAGATAGAAATGAAAAGCTGGCTTTGCTTTCCTGATCATCGAATTCCGTCTGAAAAAAGGCTGGTGTTGTTTCCAAAATCAACACAATCCCTTCCTCGGTCTTTTCATTTGCATTTTCGCCGATCCAGAGTTTTATAAACTCTTCTCTATTGTAGGCTATCAAGCCATACCCCGGATCAGAAACATAGACTTTATTGTTTTTATCGATTTTATAAACAACGACAAAGTGGTTTTTGTTCCAGTGAACAATGCAGGGAAAGGGAACTTCTTCTGCAAGAGATTCAAAGTTGATCTGAACGCCTAAAGAACGGAATCCCAGATCTTCTGCAGCATCACTTAAACCGAGCAGGCTGCTGCCTTCACGGGTAGTTTCTGAAAGATTACGAATTTGTTGTAGGGAAATGCTTTTTCCGTAATGTTTGCTTACGATACGAAGGCATGTAGGACCACAGTCTTTAGAATCCGGCTGGCGGTAGAAAGGAAAGGATTTCAAGGATTATTTTTTTATTTATAAATAAGTTGCCGTCGTTGTGACGACAACTATTTTTATTTAAAGGCTTTATGAAAAATATTTAATTTTCATTAAATTAAGTCAGCATTCCATCCAGCAGGGAAACAATAACTTTCTTCTGAATAGGTACATGTTTTTCCTGTTGCGGCTTCACATTCTGCTTGTGTGGAATATGGACGATAATAGGGTGATTTTGGCCCAGGACAACCCTGTTTAGTTCCCCCTTTTACATTTTTCAAATTTTCTCTTGAGATTTTTTTAAGATTTTTCATAGTTTAATTGTTTAATTTGATTTAAGGTTAAAAAGGACACTGGTCAATACTTCTGCATAATCCATCAAATCTTCCTCCGTTTCTACAGCATATTGATGTTCCCGGGCAGTAATCATCACCTGTTCTGCAGGCGAGTCCTCCCGTAACCGTTTTTAATTGGCTTCTGTCAAGTTTTTTTAAATTTTTCATAGTAATAGAATTTTGGTTAGCCATAGATAGGGTCCCAACAGTCAGATGGTTTGCATTGGGTTCCGCTCATGCACATGACGTTACATCCTACCAGGCACATCACCTCGTTTCGGTTCGGGCAGTACCATCCGCCCATACCGTCACTTACCGGTGGACCATATCCACCCTGAATCATTCTCAAATCCTCTCTTCGGATTTTTTTCAAATTTTTCATTGTAATTAATTTTTAATTTTCCTACTCTTTTCAAGCTTTTCGAATTCCGCTTTAAATTTGTCCTAATATAGTGAATATTGTAGATCAAAAATTATTTATTGATAAATTTCTTCATCCTCCGTTAATTCGTCGATAAAATAGTAAATGTCTTCACGGTCATATTTATCAGGAAATTGGTAACCGTTGATTAAAATAATCGGCGTAAAATTTAGTCCGGCATTTCTGTTTTCAGCAGACATCTCGACAAGAGCGGTAAGATCCTCATTACTGGAAGGCATTCTGCTCTTTTGTCTTATTTTATTTTCATCCTTGTTCTCAAACCAATATTCTATAAAATGCAGGAATTCCTGTACCGGTTTATTTTTATAGGTATACATGAAATCAGACATGAGATTGGTAAACTTTTCATTTTGCGGATCAGGAGTGTAATTAAACCTCATCTGCACAGAGATGTCATCAGGATACTTGCTTAAAAGGTTTTCTATGATTTTATGCGCATCTTTACAGAAGCCGCAGTAAGGATTGGAAACAATGGACAGGTGGAGTTTAGCATCTTTATTACCGACAAAGAATGTTTCATTATTGCTGAAAGTCACTTTTTCTGTTTCCAGCAACTCTCTTTTGAACAGATCATAATTTCTTTTAAATCTCAAATTTTTAGCATTTGATTTCTGTAAAGTTTCTTTATCCAGAAGTGTATTGTTGAGATAAAGGACCACTGAAAGTATACTGATCCATAAGATTAGGCTTAATAAAATGGTTTTTATATCAAATGCCGTATTTTCAAATAAAAAGGCTCCTACAAATAATTGGGCAATCAGTATGGAAATTATCAGCAGGCATACACGGCAAAATGTTTTTTCTACAAAGCCCTGTACATACAATGAATAACCTATAGCAATAAGTGAAGCGAAGGTGAATCCTTTAATAACAAATGATGTGGCGGGTAAGAATAGGCCAAGTACAGTTAACCCGATAAAATAAATCAATGAAAAATCTGAAAACTTTAGACCTAAAATACTTGTTTTATCCTGGTTGATGATTTTATTACACGAATTTACATTCTGATTTCCCGCTGTATCTCCGCAGATACTTCCGATTACAGTAGAAGTATTCCCGAACTTCTGATTAAAAATTTCCAGGGAAATATATACGCCTGCCAGTGAAAGGACATTAAATACCGCCTCATACCAGGCCTGGCTTACAAGATAATAGATTAAAATAACAGCAAAAACAGCATAAATCAGAGGTTTATAACTTGTTACTGTTTTATTCTCTACTTTATCTCTTTCAAAAAGCAGAACAAAATCTGTGGACTTTTTGTGAAGCTCATCTTTATTTAAAATCTTTGTTTTATCTGAATATATCGAATACTGATTGCCGTTTTTCTTCACTAATGAGAAAGAATTATCCACAATAGCGATAAATTCTTCCGGAAGTTCATCCCAATATTCCTTATCCAGTTCATACGCATCATTTCTCACTCCCATAAAATTAAGGGTATCGCTGAAGGCTAATGCAGAAGGGTAGTTGGGATGAGAATTGAATTGGAAAAGAAATTCCTGTTTGTCAAGTTTTAAATAGTTGATGAGTTTATCCAATAGCATATTAATATTTTTCCTCTAAAATAAGCAGATGTTTGAACAAAACAAATACTTTTTTCATTTTAACGTGATTTATGATGATGATATTGCCTCTGGAGTGTTTCAGTGTAGTTTTTAAATACAGAATTACATTATTTAATTATTCCTCATCAAATCCAACAGATCTTTTTCTGAAGAAAGCCCGACACTGGATCTTATAATTTCAAAATTATTGTCTATAAGTACGGTATAGGGAATTGCTCCATTAAGTCTGAAACGCATTTGGACTTTTTCATAATCAGGATTCTTTTCGTTAATAATGAGTTGTTTCCAGTCCATTTTTTCATCATTCATTGCCTTTTGCCATGCGTTTTTATTTTCGTCAATTGAAATTGAAATAAATTCCAGTTCGGGATCTCTATTATCATACACTTTTTTTAGAAGAGGAATTTCCTGTCTGCATGGACCACACCAGCTTGCCCAGAATACAACCAGATGTTTTTTATATTTGGGATTGAGAACAGTCGATTTTTTGCCGTTAGCGTCTTCAAGTACAGGCAGCGTCGAATTCTTTTCACTAAATCTTTTCTTATTATAGGCAGAGAGTTTTTTAAAAGACTCGCTTTCCGTAATATCTCCTTTAAAAAGCTTTAAAAATTCTTCAATCTGCTGTGGAGAGAAGCTGTTTTTATTTTCATCGATATTATACAGTAGATGATAAGAATATGGATATTCTTTAATTTTCTGATCTACTATGAGAATACTTTTTGTATTAATATTATCAAATAAATCACAATTTATATTATATAAAGCTTTTGTTTGTATCCCTGCAGAAATCCTTGGACTTGTGACGATTTTATATTTGGATCCTAAAATTAAGTTCTTTGGCTCAAACTCTGTTAGATTACCATTAATTAAAATCAAAGAATCAGAAAAAAAATATTGTGACTGACAACCTGATCCTCTATATTTTGCATTTGTAGGAAATGAAAATGATCTTTTAGTCCCATCATGATCTACGTGCTCGACTCCTAAATATTGTGGCTCAGCAGTTTTCCGGATATATACTATTTTAAATTTTCCGTTTTTGGTTTCTACGCTATCAATGCGATCATTATATTTGTCCTTGTATAAATACAATTTGCCATCTGGTAAATTAGGAATATTTCCGGATAGTATTGTTTTATATTTATTATTGCTACAAGATAGAATAAAGAAAGCAGTAATTAAGGATAATAATAATTTATAATTCATAATGTTTATCTAAAAGAAGTTTGCCATAATATGGCAAACTTCATATAAAAGGTGAAAATTTAACTCAGCATCTTGATTGTCCACCATTAGATGTAACATTGACATGTCCTAAGCCTGTATCACAATAACTGCTTTTAACAGGTACGGATGTATCACCCACCTGGTGCCATTCCACAGTCGTAACACATTCTCCATCTCTTCTGACCCATTCCCCATCATTTCCTTGTATAAAGTGAGCACATGCTCTTCTTCCTCCAAACATCTCTTTCAAGTCTTGTCTCGAAAGTTTTTTCAAATTTTTCATTTGTTCGTTTTTTTTAATTGATAATACGTTTTGCCATACAATCCCTGGCATGGGCTTTACTAATCAGTTTACAATTTATACTTGCGCAAATACAAATTGGAGATTAAAGTGCTTTATCAATATTGAGATTTCAAAACTATGAAAAATTATCTCACATAGAATGGATAAAATTTGCGAATTTTTTGCAATTTTCTTGCAAAATTTGCATTCGGTTTTATACATTTGCTGAAAAGCACAAAAAATGATACGCAAAAAATTAAAAAGCCTCAGAAAGGAAAAAGGGATGAGCCAGAAAGAAATGGCAGAAATATTATCAACCGATATTTCAAGTTATTCCCGTAAAGAAAACGGAAAATCGAAAATTCACGATGAAGAATGGATAAAGCTGGCCAACGTGTTGAATGTTTCTGTTGATGATATTAAAGAAAGAGAGAATATTAAAGTTGTTTATAATGAAATACCGACATCTAGTGACAATTCCGGAAACTACAGTCAACATTTTAATCTTCCCAATTCAATACTGGAAAATTTACATGATTACATTGCCATTTTAAAACATGAAAATGAATCTTTAAAAAAGGAATTGGAAACATTTAAAAACAAATAAACAGCGTTTGGATACAGACGCTGTTTATTATAAAAATATCTTTTGAGCTAAATGTTAGAATCAGGTATGAAATATTAAATAATAGGTTTTTATCATTTTAATGGGAAATACTAAAGATTTATTTATATTAAACGATTGTTTGATTTAATGGTGTATTTTTAATCATATTTAGACTCAATCATCTTTTTATCAATGATATAGGTTTTTCGCATGAAATGGAATAACTTTATTAACATAATAAAAAGTTTACAAATTCTTAAAGTTTTCATAAAGTTGAAAAAAACAGATTAATTTTTTTTTTTATTCTAAAATATATTGTACTTTTACAAAGCCTTGAATGAGGGAACAAGTCAAGGTAATAAATTTTTTTTCATCATTTGTGTTTTTAGAATCGTATCGCCTGATACGATTCTTTTATTTTTTAAACTGTTTCGTAGGTTAGTAAAAGGTCGATAAAGTAGGAATAGGTAATCGATCCTTCCTGCTGATTGCTCTTCAGAAAAAGATTATTGGTAATGCCGAAAAAGTCATCCAGTAAACCCTGATGTTTTAGAACGAAAGCTTTTTCATACGCCCGGTCTCTCTTCATTGGCAAAGAATAATTTTGCAATACTGATTTTACGAACTTCGGATCTTCTTCCACGATAAAGTTCAGCAGACTTTTCAAGGTAAAATATTCCGTGCTGTACCGCAGTTCTGGGTTTTTAGAATTAATCCCAATCAGATAGCCAATAAAATTAGCTTCCTGTTCGCGGGCAAAACCAAGCTGGTGCGAGCTTTCATGAGCACAGGTAAAGGGAATATAGGTATTAGGAAGCTGTGAATTATATTGTGCTTCGGCAGTAAAGGGGTTGTAATACCCTAAAATGCCTGTAAAATTCATTCCATTTTTAAAAAGGCTGGATTTAAAAGAATTAATTTCAGGAGCTTTTTTGTTGGAAATGTTTTTCGGAAGATAGGTCTGTCTGGTAAGAATTTCTTGTTGTACGGCCGTTAGGTCCGTGATAATAAAAATTCCGTTCCTGTCTTGCTTCAGCAGACTTCGTGTCTTTTTACATTTTTCCAGGTATTTCAGCGCCAGTATTTTTGCTTTTTCGGTGGTAGGTTCTTCCTGGCCGGGCAGTTTTTTGATAATCGGAACTTGGAAATACAGCATTCCCCAGAATATCTGATACAGGAAATAAAAAATATTAATTCCGATTAAAATAGCAAGAAGGGAAGACTGTCTTTTTTTCTTTTTAAACAAGCTAATCATATGATAAAGCAGAAAAACTCCTGTCATAATATAGACAAGGTCTCCAAGGGAAAACGGAATCCACGAAAAAATTGCCTGATGAGCTTTCTTTTGAAATTCAAAAAAAAATTCAAAAAAAGAAACCATCATTGCTGATTGTGAAAAAGCGTAAAACAAAAGAAATTGGGCAAGTAATATACCTGCCCAACATCTTTTCTTATATATTATTTTTGTTTTATTAGTGACCACTGCCTTTTGTGATTTTGTCGAGATCAATTCCCTGGGATCTCAGGATTCCACTTACTCTTATGGCGTAGAAAGCAAGATAAGCAAAACAGATGACTCCTACAATATAACTGAAGTGAATGTTGGTAAGATCCGCAACATATCCCTGGATCAGACTCACGATTCCGCCCCCCATAATCATCATGATCAGCAAGCCGGAACCCTGGTTGGTATGTTTCCCCAGTCCGTTGATCGCCAGGGCGAAAATACACGGCCAAAGGGTAGAACAGAATAAGCCTACGCTCGTAAAGGCATATACGGAAACCATTCCGGAAGTAAACATTCCTATTAGTAAAGAAGCAATTCCTGCCACCGAGAAAATCAGAAGCATCCTTGCCGGATTTCCTTTGCTTAAAATATCGCAGATAATCATTGCAATAATAACCAACCCATACACATAAAAGTGAGAAAGATCATGCTTGGCAATCGCATTCACCAGTAAGAAAACACCGAAAGCCAGGTAAGGCGCCAGGAATCTCAGTACTTTTTTGAATCCTGCGCTGATGTCGAAAGCTTCAACAGCACCGGTCCAACGGCCGATCATCAGAGAAGCCCAATATAAAGAGATGTAAGGCGCTACATCTTTGGTTTCAAAGCCTAAGTTTTTTTCCATGTAAGCCGGAAGGTTACTGGCCGTAGAAACTTCCACGCCTACATATACGAAAATGGCAATCATTCCCATTACCAGCTGCGGATAAGCCAAAGCCGATTTACGGTGCTCGCCTTTTACAGCGTCGTCCGTATTTTCCATATTGGTCGGAGTAACGGCCGGAAGCGAAGAAAACTTCAGCATGATGGCTACCAGTACGAAAGCTGCACCTAAAATAAGATAAGGAACCTTTACACTTTCTACACTTACATTTGTGTTCGCAGCAGCGGCTGATCCGAAAATCGCAAAAGAAACGATAAGCGGACCGATCGTTGTTCCGAGGTTATTGATTCCTCCTGCCATGGTAAGTCGCTGGGATCCTGTTTCAGAAGGCCCTACCTCAATGGCCAGAGGATTGGCCACGATCTGCTGGAGCGAAAACCCGAGTCCTACAATGAAAAGTCCTGAAATCATCAACACAAAAGAATGGAGGTTGGCCGCCGGATAGAATAGTAATGTTCCCGCTGCAGAAATCAAAAGGCCTACGATAAGCCCGTTCTTGTATCCGATTTTATTAACGAGATCCTGCTTTAATCCGGCAGAAATGAGCATATAAATTAAAGAACCCACCGTGTATGCTACATAGAAGCATATCTGCACAAGCATACTTTCGGTTTGGGATAAATTAAAAGCTTTCTGGAAAACGGGAATCAGGATATCGTTACTTGCGGCAATAAATCCCCAGAAGAAAAACACAGTCACCAACGGAACAAATTGCCCCCAATTGGTTTGTTTAGAATAATTTGACATATTTGTTGAAAATTTCTGAAAACAAATATATATTATTTCTATTAATTATAGTGTTGAAGCAATGTTTTTTTTATTGTCTCAAATGAAGACAATTTGAGGTCTTTTGGTGATCCTGAAGGAGGAAGAATCCCATTGAAATAAACTCTGGCTTTACCGGGGTATCCTTTACCTTTATCAAAAGGGAACATTTCCTTTAATCCGATAAACGTAAAGATGACAATCGGGGAATTGTGTTTTGAGGAAAGGGTAAAAGCACCATCTTTAAATTCATCCAGAATAATGGAAATATCATCCGGCACACCGCCCTCAGGGAAAATAACGATGCTGTTTCCTTCCTCCATCTTTTCGGCACACCTTCTGTAGACATCGGCGCGGCTCCGGGCGCTCTTTCGATCAACCATCACACATATCCTTTTATAGATAGTCCCGAAAATCGGAATTTTTACCAGCTCCATTTTTCCGACAAAACAGATAGGATGATCGCACAGAATGCACATCAGCATAATATCCATGATCGAAGTGTGGTTGGAAATAAAAACGTACTGTTGGTTTTTATCTAATTTCTGTTGGGAAAGTTTTATAAGCTCGTAGCGCAATCCCATTCCGTAAAACATACAGTAACTCCAGCAGCGTATAAATATATAGGCGTATTTATAATGTTTTTTATTAAATGACAAAATGTAAACGGGAATCCCGAATAGAATCGTACAGACAAATGCCAGAATCATCATCCATCCTCTCCAGAGGTAATTTAAAATCTTTGTCACTGCTTATCCGTTAAAGATTACTTTTTTCTTGACCGAATAATTCAGGATCGACACCAAAAGAATTGCTGCGATCTTGCTGATCATCTCCGGGCTCAGCGTATAAATAATAAGGTTTATGTTATCCTTAAATATAAAACTGTAAAAAATCTGGAAAAAAGTGAGGCTTAATAAAGTGGAAATAAAAGATACCAGCATAAAATAGGCAAATTCTTTTCTCTTCGAGTGCTTTCCTCTTTCAAATACAAACCAGATGCTCAGAAAATAATTGCTGATGATTCCGCAGCTTGTCGAGAAAATATTACTCAACGGATAGTGGATCCCGTGGAAGTTGGTTTCCCGCGGAAAAAAGTGGGGCAGCGAAGTACTGAAAAACTTGAAGCTCCCGATTTCCACAACGGCGCTGAGCCCTCCCGCAATGATGAAGAACAAAACCTGTTTCTGACGTAGTATTAAATCTCTCATCCGATTTTTATGATATGCAAATGTATAACTATATGTTAAACACTTAAAAAAAGATGTTAAATATTTTTTTTGATTCAAAATTATTTCTAAATTTAGTTTTCGAAATAATGCTAGTCAAACCTGATAATAAATTCATTTTCAACTGTTTATGTTGATGGTTTTTCCTATCTTGTAATGTGATTGTAATCATACCACCTAAAAACTTTAACGCCCCCATTTAATAATATTTGTATGAAACGTCAAAACAAATACAGAAAATTCCAGCTTCAGCAACAGAATATCGAAGCTTTGGAAAGAGAAAATACACGCTTTAAACGGGTCTATTCCGAATACGAAAACATGTCCAACGAGCTCTGGAATCTCGAAAACTCCACCGGTGAGCCCGTACCCGACGATTTTATCAACGCCATGATCCTCCAGACCTCTTACCTGGAAGAAGAGATCGAAGACTGGCTTGTTCAGTTTAACGATACCAAATCAGAGTTAAAGCAATAATAAATTTCTGAATGAATGATTAAAAGAGAACCAGGATCAAGTTTTGGTTCTTTTTTATTTGAAGATATAAGCTTTAAATAAAATTATGAAATATTTTTAGATCATATAAATGTATTTAAATCATCCTGTAACAATCCCCAAAATATCCCTACTTATCCCGGTAAACTTCTCATGAACAAAAACCTGTTATTGCTCCTTTTCTCTTTTTTTGCCATCTTCTGTTCGGGGCAGAGGAACCGGAGTGCCATCGACAAAATTGTGGAGGAAGAACTGAAAGCGTTTCCTGAAGTCGGTTTGGTGATCGGAATTTCCAAAGGTTCAAAAACGGAATACTATGCGTATGGGACACGCAGCAAAGAATCAAAAGCAAAAATGGACAGCCTGACAGTGTTTGAAATCGGCTCCGCAACCAAAACGTTTACTTCTTTATTATTGGCTCAGGAAATAGCAAAAGGGAATATGGGAGCTTTCGACTTTATCGATTCCTATCTGCCTTCCACAATTATGCTGAACTGTGAGGTAAGAAAGAAAGTCTTGCTCACCGATCTGGCCACGCATCAATCCGGGTTGCCCAACCTGAGCGGCGATACCTATTTTTCAGACCTTATCCAACAAGATCCGTCCAATCCGTTCAGGTTTGTGGATGAAAACTATCTTTTTAAGGTATTGAAAGAAACCGATTCTTTATCCGGTTACCGTCAGTATCAGTATAACAACTATGCGTTCTCGCTTTTAGGGAATATCCTGGAAAGAAAATTAAAAATACCTTATGAAAGCCTGATTGAAAAACAGATCCTGAAACCGCTGAAAATGAATTCCACTTCATTTAATACTTTGAAAACTCAGAACCGGGCTGGGCTGTACAACCAACAGGGCGTTCCCCAGCAGCCGATAGTACTGAACAAAGTGAATCCTGCCGGTGGCCTGACCTCAAATGCCGTAGATCTGATGAGGTATATAAAAGCTTACCTTTTTAATAAAGACTTTGCCGCTGCAAGAGCGGTGACGGAAAAGACCTATTACGAAGACAGCAAACGGAAGCTCGGCCTGGGTTGGGAAATGGGTAGTGATTTCCTGGAGAAAGACGGAGATACCTTCGGAAATTCTTCATTGATCAGATACTCCGTAAAGAATCAGATCGGGATGGTAGTCCTGTCCAACCATCAAAATGGCAGGCTGGTAAAAAACCTCATGAACAGAATATACCAGCAGTTTAAATAAGCTTTGAAAAACAATAGAAACTCAGCGCGATACATAATATTTAGCCTTTATAAAAACAGATCACGGACTTTAATAAACAGTACATATGTCATGTTCATAATCCGTCATCGTATAAGATAAATTCATAATTTAGCATCTTTAAACTAAAATGTAAAATATGGTTGCTATTGTGGATAGTGGTTCTACGAAATCGGATTGGGTCATTCTGGATGATTTTAAAAAAGTCTTCCTGAAAACGGAAACCATTGGTTTCAACCCGAATTTTATCAGCAGAGAACTCATTGTTCCGGAAATCCAGAGCAATACCAGTCTTGCAACCGTTAAAAACTCCATTAAGAAAATCTATTTCTATGGCTCCGGGTGTGGCGTCCAGCAAAACTGCGACACCATTATCGAAGAGCTGGGCCGTGTATTTACCCAGGCGGAAATCATTGTAAAGGAAGACCTTACCGCAGCAGCGTATGCTGCTTACAGAGGAAAACCGGCCATTGTCTGCATTTTGGGTACCGGTTCCAACTCATGTTATTTCGACGGGGAAAATATTAGGATCCAGCTGCCTTCATTGGGATTTCTTGTCGGGGACGAAGGAAGTGGAAGTGCCATCGGGAAACAGCTGGTGCGCAGGTTCTTTATGCAGAAGCTTCCTCAGGATCTCTCTGCCGAATTTGAAAAAACGTATAACCTGACGGTAGAAGAGGCTTTAAAAAACATGTACCATACGACCCGGCCCAATGCGTATCTAGCCGATTTTAATAAATTTGTAGTGGAAAGGAAAGACCATCCGTATTTTCAGAAAATGGTTTTTGAAGAGATGCTCAACTTCTTCGATTACCAGGTCCTTCCTTACAAAGAATCGAATGATGCTGAGGTTAATTTTATAGGCTCCATCGCCTATTATTACGAAGACATTGTACGTTCTGCAGCGGCAGAGCTCAATCTTAAAGTAGGGCAGATCGTTCAGAAGCCTATCGAGAGCCTGGTCGATTACCATATTCAGTATATATTATAATTAAACAACAAAATTCATTATATGTCAAACAAAACCCACCGCGACGAAAAAAACTTTAATCAGGCCGCGCTAGATTACCACAAAGCCGAGCCTAAAGGTAAGATCGAAGTGATCCCTTCAAAACCGCACTCATCTCAGAGAGATTTGTCACTGGCTTATTCTCCGGGGGTTGCAGTTCCTTGTATGGAAATTCACGAGAAGCCTGAAACCGTGTACGACTACACCGGAAAAGGCAATCTGGTAGCTGTTATTTCCAATGGGACGGCAGTTCTTGGGTTGGGCGATATCGGGGCGGAAGCTTCCAAGCCCGTGATGGAAGGGAAAGGTCTTTTGTTCAAAATTTTTGCCGATATCAACGTTTTTGATATCGAAATCAACGAAAAAGATCCTGATAAATTTATCGATATTGTAAAAGGAATTGCCCCAACTTTTGGAGGAATTAATCTGGAAGATATTAAGGCGCCTGAAGCTTTCTACATCGAACAAAGGCTGAAGGAAGAGCTGGATATCCCTTTGATGCACGACGATCAGCACGGAACGGCCATCATTTCAGCAGCAGCCTTGATCAATTCCCTGAAAATTGCTGATAAGAAGATCGAAGAGGTAAAAATGGTGGTTAACGGAGCGGGAGCTGCGGCGATTGCCTGTACCAATCTTTATATTTCTCTAGGACTAAAAAGAGAAAACGTCCTGATGTGCGACAGCAAAGGCGTGATCAACCATAAAAGGGAAAACCTTACCCCTGAAAAACTGGATTTCATCGTAGAAACCGATATCGATACCCTGGAAGATGCGGTAAAAGGTTCCGATGTTTTCGTAGGGTTGTCTAAAGGAAACGTGATGACACCGGAAATGCTATTAAGCATGAAAGAAAACCCGATTGTTTTCGCACTGGCGAATCCGGATCCTGAGATTGCCTACAATGTAGCGATTGAAACCCGGAAGGACGTTATTATGGCTACCGGAAGGAGCGACTACCCGAACCAGGTAAACAATGTTCTTGGATTCCCTTATATTTTCCGTGGAGCACTGGATGTTCAGGCAAGAGGAATCAATGAAGCCATGAAGCTGGCCGCCGTTCATGCCATTGCCGATCTGGCGAAAGAACCGGTTCCCGAAGCGGTAATTTTAGCGTATAATGTTCAGAACCTACAGTTCGGAAGGGAATATTTTATTCCGAAACCTTTTGACAACAGGCTGATCACCAAAGTTTCGAGTGCCGTAGCCAAAGCAGCGATCGAAAGCGGAATTGCCAGAAAAACCATTACCGATTTCGAAGAATACGAAAACAGTCTGCTCGACAGAATGGGAAGGGATGAAAAACTGGTAAGGATGATGCAGAACCGCGCAAAAGCCAATCCGAAAAGAATTACTTTAGGAAATGCAGAAGAATACAACGTGCTGAAAGCCGCCCAGATTTTATATGAAGAAGGAATCGCTTACCCAAGCCTGTTAGGAAATAAAAAATACGTCAGAGAACAGATGGAACGTTTCGGAATCAATATTGATGTTCCGATTATAGATCCGAGTGACGACGACCAGAAAGAAAACCGTAAAAAGTACAGAGAGACCCTTTGGAAACTTCGCCAGCGAAAAGGGATGAATGAATATAAGGCTAAAAGATTCGTTCGCCAGAGGGATTACTTCGGGCCTTTGATGCTGAAACACGGCGATACCGACGGACTGATCATCGGGTTCTCCAAAAACTATGTTTCTACACTAAGACCGGTTTTGGAAATTATTGAAAAAGACAAAGGTGTGGATAAAATAGCGGCCATGATGATGATTTTATCTGAAAAGAAGCCGATCTTCTTCGCCGATACGTCCATCAACCAGAATCCTACTTCCGAAGACCTGGTAAACATTGCTAAAATGGCGGAATTTACCGTAAAATCTTTTGCGATCGAACCGAGAATTGCGATGCTTGGATTTGAAAACTTCGCGGCTATTTCCGAGACTTCAAAAAAAGTGGCAAAAGCCGTAAGCATCCTGCATGAGAAATATCCGAAAATGATCGTGGACGGGGAAATCCAGCCGGATTTCGCCATGAATGCAGACCATCTGAGCGATTATCCCTTCTCAAAACTGGGGACCACGCCTGCAAATACCTTCATCTTCCCGAACCTCGAAAGTGCCAACCTTTCCTACAAGATCATCCGCGGCATGAAGACCGCACAGGTCATCGGCCCGATCCTGATGGGATTAAAGCAGCCGGTACACGTTTTACAGATGCGTTCCAGTGTAGACGAAATCGTCAACCTGGCGACGATAGCCGTTCTGGATGCACAGAGAAGGGAAAAGAAAGATAAGAAATAATTTTTTATTTTAATTTGATAATACGACAAAAGACTCCATAGCGGAGTCTTTTGTATTTTAACTTAGGCTGTACTTTTACCAAATACGAGCTACATAAAAAGTTCCTAATCATTAACTCTTAAATGCTATATAATGTTATTCATATCTTGAGAACCAATTTCGAAGTTTTTCCTTTTTATGCCGCATCATTAAATTTCTATTTAAAAATTCAGTTAAAAATCATTCACCCATGAAATGAAAACAATAGTTAGTTTAATTTGCTATATTTGGGGTGCTATAAAAATTAATAATGATATTTTCACTACAAGGCATTGTTCAGGAACTTACGCCTGCTTACGCAGTGATCAACGTTCAGGGTGTTGGTTACTATGTAGGGATCAGCCTGATGACCTCACAGACCCTTACTGTAAACAAAGAAACCGTACTTTATATTCAGCAGATTATCCGGGAGGATGCGCATTTGCTGTTCGGGTTTAAGACCCGTTCGGAAAAAGAAATGTTCAATCTGTTAATAAGTGTTAACGGAGTAGGTGCTGTTTCGGCCCTTATTTTACTTTCCACATTAAGCCTGGAGGAGATCGCATCGGCTATCCTTTCAAAGAACAGTGCGCTTATTCAGAAAGCCAAAGGAATCGGGGCAAAAACCGCCGAAAGAATCATTGTGGATCTTAAGGATAAAGTGCAGAAATTCAGCAATCCGGAAGAAAACATTTCTACCATCGCAAATAATAAAGTGAAGGAAGAATCGTTATCTGCATTAGAAGTTTTGGGCATTCCGAAACGGATGAGTGAGAAGCTGGCAGACAGAATCATTAAACAAGATCCTGACATTTCGGTCGAAGCGTTGGTAAAACAAATCTTAAAAAACATTTAACATTTGGTGGCAAATTATAAATACCTCAACATATTCCTGTTCCTTTCGTTCTTGCTGGTCTCTGTGAGTTCTTTTGCGCAGAGGCGTCCCGCAGCACAGGTACAGGACACGGCAATCATTAAAAAAGATTACGAACTGGCGGATCCTACGCAGTATGAAGCCTATTATGATATAAAAACCGGGATGTATTTTGTGTATCCCAAAGTAGGAAATACAATAACCGGACCACCCACAGCCATGTCTCCCGAAGATTATAAGGAGTTCATGATGGCGGCGCAGACCAAAGCCTATTACAAAGAAAAATCCGACCGGTACAGCTTAATGTTCCGGAAAGATAAAAGCGATGCGGCGAGAAAAGGTCTGATTCCTTCCCTGCGGATCAACAACCGCCTCTTTGAAACCATTTTCGGCAGCAACAAGATCGAAATTATCCCGTCAGGATATGCATCATTTGACTTTGCAGGATTATACCAGAAAATCGACAACCCGCTGATCCTGCCTCAGAACAGGACCAGTTTTACCTTTGATATCGATCAGAGGATTCAGCTGGGTTTACTGGGGAAAGTGGGGGAAAACCTTCAGTTGAAAGCCAATTACGATACCCAGAGCGGTTTCGCCTTTGAAAACAGGATGAATCTCGTCTGGCAGGCCAAAGGCAGCTGGAAAGACCTTCAGCAGAAAGGACTGAATGATGTGGATAAGCCGAATGCCGGAGGAGAGGATAAAATCATTAAAAGAGTAGAATTCGGTAACGTAAATATGCCGCTGTCAACCAGTCTGATTCGGGGATCCCAGTCTTTATTCGGGGTGAAAACCGAATTCCAGTTGGGAAAAACCTACGGGACCGTTGTCCTTTCGCAACAGCAGGGGGAAGCCAGAAACATCACCGTACAGGGTGGCGGGGTGATGAATACCTTTAAGCTGAATGCCATTGATTACGAAGACAACCAGCACTATTTCTTAGGGCATTATTTCCTGAATAGCTATGACAATGCTTTATTAAACTATCCTCAGATCAATTCCAAGATCAGCATCACCAGAATGGAGGTGTGGGTACTGGACCAGGGAAACAGCAATTTGCAGTACCAGAAAAGTATTGTCGGAATAAGGGATTTGGGGGACGCCCCCGGATCGCTGCCTAATAACGACCAGCCGGGATTCGGTTTATATTCCGCAGTGAATGCTTTACCCGGATTACGGGATGCCAGTACCACTTATAATGCGATTAAGGGAGCAACCCTTCCGGTAGCATTCGGCGGAACAGGCGGAACCGATACGTATCAGGATGGGGAACAGTTTATCTTTAATAAAAAAGCAAGAAGATTAAATACCAATGAATATATCCTGCAGCCGCAATTGGGGTACATTTCCTTGAATCAGAAACTAAATGACAACCAGCTTTTGGCGGTGTCGTTCTCTTATACCGTAAACGGCAGCAACCAGGTGTACAAAGTAGGGGAATTCTCTGAAGAAAGCACAGTGCTGGTCGCTAAATTATTAAAGCCGAACACTACGGTGAAGACCTCTTCTCCGATGTGGGACCTGATGATGAAAAACATCTATTCGCTGGATGCGGGGCAGGTAAACCGTGACGGATTTATCCTGAATGTTTTATACAGGGATCCGCAGTCCGGAGGTAAGGTAAATTATCTTCCGGTGGCCAATAACCCGCAGGTAAATAATGTTCCTCTGATCAAGTTGCTCAACTGGGACCGACTAAATGCCAATGGCGATTTACAGCAGAACGGAGGAACCACCGGAGACGGGATTTTCGATTTTGTCAACGGAATCACCATCCGTCCGGAAACCGGAAGGGTGATCTTTACCAAGGTACAGCCGTTCGGAAGTTATATCCAGAATGTTTTGGGAACCAATGATCCGCAGTATGTATTCTCGGATCTTTACGCCCAGCAGAAACAGGTGGCTACTTCAAGCAATCTGGCCCAGCGGTACACCATTGAAGGCCGTTATAAAGGAACGCAGGGGCAGGGGATTTCTCTAGGCGCCGTAAACGTTCCGCAGGGATCCGTAAAAGTTTCAGCTAACGGGGTTCAGCTGACCGAAGGGATCGACTATACTGTAGACTATATGCTGGGAACCGTGACGATCATCAACGAACAGGTGAAACAGTCCGGTCAGGCCATCAATATTTCCCTGGAAAACCAGTTGACATTTAACACCCAACGTAAGAGATTTTTAGGATTAAACTTAGAAAGAAGATTCAACGAGAACTTTATTTTGGGCGGAACGGTAGTCAACTATTCCGAATCGCCGCTTACCCAGAAGGTAAATTACGGTCAGGAAGCCGTAAACAATACCATGGCGGGAATCAACCTGATGTACAACAATCAGCTGCCGTTCCTGACGAGGTTAACTGATAAAATTCCGTTGGTCAATACAGAAGCGCCTTCGAACTTAAACTTCAAGATGGAAACAGCTTACCTGCTTCCGGGATTAAACAAAGGAATCAATGACCAATCTTATATCGATGATTTTGAACAGACCACTTCTAAAATTACCCTGAAAGAACCGACGGCATGGAGCTTAGCTTCAAAGCCGGAGAAGAACCAGGGAGATCCTCTGTTTTTTGGAGCCGGTAAAAATAACGATAGAACAGAAGGATATGGAAGAGGTTTGTTGTCATGGTACAACATCGATCCTCGATTCTGGGGTGTAGGCGGAAAGGCACCGAACGGGATCACACCGCAGTCGGTTTCCAACCACGCCTCAAGAAGGGTACAGTTCTCCGAGATCTTTAATAACAGGGATTTCGTAGCAGGTGAGCAGACCTTTACCAATACATTCGATATCTCTTACTATCCGGCGGAAAAAGGACCGTACAACTCAAACCCGGTATCAGAAGCGACAGCGCAACGATGGGCAGGGATCATGAGACCGATTACCGTCTCCAACTTCGTCAATTCCAATATCGAATACGTAGAATTCTGGATGATGGATCCATATGCCGATGGAAACACATTAGGAACCGCACCGAAAATGTTGTTACAGTTGGGTAACGTTTCCGAAGATGTACTGAAAGACGGACAGATGCAGTACGAAAACGGATTGCCGACTCCTTCCGCACCTTCGGTAACTACCACTTCAAACTGGGGAACACAGCCTAAGCAGCCACCAATTTTGTACGCTTTTTCTAGTGAAGGAGCTGACAGGACCGCTCAGGATTTAGGATACGACGGATTAAGCTCTGATCAGGAATCTGCTTTATTCGGAAATACATTCGTTAACCCGGTAACCAATATCAATGACCCGGCGGTAGATGATTTTGTATTCTACATGTCCGATAAATTTACAGGGAACCAGGCGTCGTCTTTGATTCAGCGGTACAAATATTTCAGAGGACCGGAAGGGAACTCCCAAAGCAATTCATTGGAAGTGGCTTCCCAGACTCCGGATGCCGAAGATATCAATAAAGATTATAACCTGGATCAGACTGAAAGCTATAACCAGTACGAAGTGAATTTAGACCAGGGAAGCCTTGCTTTAGGACAGAACAATATCGTTGATGTGAAAACCGTTCAGGCTACTTTCCAGAACGGGCAGACTTCGCAGGTAAAATGGTATTTATTCAGGATCCCGGTTTCACAGTATGTAACAACGGCAGGAGATCATGATGCTTCCATTCTGAACAATGTACGTTTTGCCAGATTATTATTAAAAGGTTTCGACCAGACCTCTACGTTAAGATTCGGAACCATGGATCTTGTACGTTCGGACTGGAGAAAGTATCCTAAAAATATTGCCGCTACAGGAACTACAGGAGCTACTGACGAAGGAACGTCTACTACGGATAACACCAACTTCGAAGTAGGAAGTGTAAATATTGAAGAAAATGCTTTGAATAAGCCGCCTTACGTATTGCCTCCGGGAATCGACAGGCAGGTGCTGAGCGGAAATGCAGGTGCCCAAAGACAGAATGAAGCTTCACTTTACCTGAAAGCTACTTCGCTTATCGCTTCCGAAGCACGGGGGGTATTTAAAAATACGTCTCTGGACATGAGAAGATATAAAAAATTAAAACTTTTTGTACATGCTCAGGATCCTACAAACAGATCGTTCGGTTTTAATAAAGAAACCAAATTTTTCATTCGTTTCGGGAGTGATGCAACAGACAACTATTACGAATATGAATCTTCATTGGTGATTACGCCATCTACGTCTACGACACCGATGGAAATCTGGCCGATGGAAAATGATGTAGATCTGAATATCCAGGATTTCGTAGATGCTAAAATCAGAAGAGATAAAAAATATCCTACACAGATTATACAAAGGTTAAAAGATGAGGTTTTCGATCCTGGAAATACCTTTAAAAGTATTTACATCAAAGGCCGTCCGAGTTTAGGAAACATTACGACCATTATGATCGGAGTAAGAAACGGAAACGATAAGGGAACAGGTCTCTCGATGGACCGGATCCTCTGGGTCAACGAAATCCGCCTCTCCGAAATTGAAAACGACGGAGGGTACGCCGGGAACGCCAGCCTGAATTTTAACCTGGGTGATTTTGCTACGGTGAATACCAGTGCGTCTTATACCTCAGTCGGTTTTGGAAACATTGATTCCAAGCCGGCAGAAAGAACCCAATCGACCCAGTCGGCTTTCAGCATCAATACGGCTGTAAATGTGGATAAATTCCTTCCGGCGAAAAGCGGGGTGAAGATTCCGGTAAACTACTCTTATTCCCAGACCATCGAAGATCCGAAGTATAATCCGTTGGATACCGATGTTGAGTTTAAGAAAGCGGCTAACAAGGATCAGCTTAAAAAAGTAGCCAGAACCTATACCCAGCAGAGGAGTATCGGGGTGGTGAATATGCACAAAGAAAGAATGAATCCGAACCGAAAGCCGAAGTTCTATGATATCGAAAACGTATCGGTAACGGCGGTTTATAATGACGATTATTTCAGGGATATTTATACCAAGAGAAATTACAGACAGTATCTGAGAGGGTACATCGATTACAACTATACCTTTAAGCCTTGGGTGATCCGTCCGTTCAATAAAATGATCAGCGACACGGCAAAATCAACGAAGTACCTGAGATGGGCAAAAGAGTTTAATTTTAATCCGATTCCGACAAGATTCTCCTTCAGAACCGAAATCGACAGAAATTACAATGAGCTTGAATTCAGAAATATTGATGCGATCTTAAACGGTAATTACGGGGACGACTTTGGTGCGCTCCGAAACCGAAACTTCTATTTCGGCTGGCAGTATGGGTTAGGATTTAATTTTACCAAATCTTTGAAACTCGAAATCAATTCTGCAACCCGAACGCTGAATGATAATGTGGATGTGAATACCATGGACAACACTGCGATCTTTGGAAATGTATTCAGAGCGGGAAGACCGGTATTGTATAACCACAGGGTTCAGTTGAACTACAAACTGCCGTTCCAGTATCTTCCGTATCTGGATTTTATTGATGCGGAATTAGGTTATGGATTTACCTACAACTGGAATGCAAGATCCACCGTGCTTCTGGCAAGTCCGGATGGAAGCTTAGGATCAATCGGTCAGAATACCAATGTCATCCAGGCAACAGCAACAGCGGACTTTACGAAGTTCTTCGGTCAGTTTAAGTACTTTAAAAATATTTCTACAAAACTTCAGAAACGCAAGCAGGAAATAGATTCATTGAACAATGCATACACCCAGCAGTGGGAGAAAAACCGGTATGCTTATAAAAAGTTTAAATTTAAAAACAGACTGACTCCGCTTCAGAGCATGGCGTATTTATTGACATCCATGAAGCAGTTGGATATCAATTATTCCGAAAACAACGGTACCGTGCTTCCGGGATTGTTATCCGCACCGAACTGGTATGGTTACGGGCAGACCTTAGGCGGTCCTACCATCGGTTTCCTTTTCGGTTCACAGGCCGACATCAGAAGAACGGTCATGGAAAACGGATGGGTAAGTGATTCCGATTTCATGACGGACCCTTACGTCCGCATGTCGACAAGAGAACTCCGGGCCAACCTGCAGATCATGCCGATGAACGACCTTCGGATTGATGTCAGTGCCTTGCATAACTACAATAGGAACTTTACCCACACCGGGTTTAATTACAGGGATCCGGTGACCGGAGTTCCGAATCCGAATTATACATTCGCTAATGACTTTGTGACATATTCCAATTCGGTCGTTTTATTAAAAACAGCCTTCAAAGACGGAGCGGCAATTTACCAGGCGATCAGGCAGAATGCACAATTGTTGTCACAACAGATGCCGGGTGCTCTACAGCCAAACGGATTTAAAGACGGATATGGAATTTCAAACGCTTATATCCTGATTCCTGCATTCAGGGCGGCGGTAGAGGGCAAGACGCCGAAGGCAATGGGAAATCCTAGAAAAGCTGGCCTTCCAATTCCGAACTGGAAGATTACCTATTCCGGGTTAAGAAATATCCCGATTATCAACGGGCAGTTCTCGAAGTTTGACCTTTTGCATTCCTATCAGGCGACTTACACAGCAACGGGAATCCAGTCAAGCATTGATTATTTCAACAGCCTGAATGCCTATGATGCTACGAAGAGAGATATTAATGACGATTACATCAATCCGTTCACTTTCGCTCAGGTAGGTTACGTAGAAAACTTCTCACCGCTGATTGGGGTGGACATGACGATGAGGAATAACATCCAGTTCGGAATCCAGTACAACCGATTGCGTACTTTATTATTAGGATTGGTCAATCATACTTTAACCGAAGATTCAAACAGCGAATATGTGGTAAGAGTAGGATATATTATCAGAAACTTCAGATTGGGAATGACGAATGTAGGCGGAAGAGGGAAGGCCAAAGGGAGCGATCTGAATATCAGGGGAGATTTTTCTCTCAGAGACAGCAAGACAAGTATTACCAATATTTTGCTGGATGATTCTCAGGTAACCGGCGGGCAGAGATTACTGAATATTAAAGTTTCAGCAGACTACAACGTCTCTGAAAATCTTAACCTGAGGGTGTTCTACGAGCAAATGACCTCCAAATACAAGATTTCAACAGCATTCCCGCTGTCAACGATCAGAGCAGGTATTTCCGCAACATTTACCTTCGGGAATTCGGGAACTTTCTAATTAGAACGAAAATAAATTTTAAGAGTCCTTCATATTTTGAAGGACTTTTTTTTGTACGATATTTGAAGCTTCTGGAATTTTGAATACATTTGTACAAATAAAAAATTAAAAATGAACACACCATCAGAATTAAAGTACACCAAAGATCACGAATGGATCAGAATCGAAGGTAACGTCGCTACCATCGGTATTACAGACTTCGCGCAGGGCGAGCTTGGCGATATCGTTTATGTAGACGTAGATACCGTGGATGACGAACTTGAAGGCGGTGCCGTTTTCGGAAGTGTAGAAGCTGTAAAAACGGTTTCCGATTTATTCTTGCCGATTGCAGGTAAAGTGATCGAATTCAATTCGGAATTGGAAGATCAGCCGGAGCTGTTGAATTCAGATCCTTATGGAAACGGATGGATCATCAAATTGAAAGTTGCTGAAGGTGCGGATCAGTCAGAATTACTTTCTGCAGAAGAATACCAGGAGATCGTTGGATAACATTTCAAAAATATTCAGTAAGATATTGCCCATTTATTGGGCATTTCTTACTTATATGCTCCTCAAACCGGGGGAAGAAAACTACGAGTACTGGTTCATGTTCAGCGGTATCGATAAGATTTTGCACCTGAGCATATTTGCAGCCTTGGGTTTTTGCTTCATCGCGACCTTTCCCAAAATCAGATTTTTATACTTTTTTCAGATCATCCTTATTTATGCCTTTCTTACCGAAATCCTACAGGAAGAAATGGGTCTCGGCAGATCCATGGAAACCCTGGATGTAGTTGCAGATGCGGTAGGCTGCCTCGTTGGCTATTATACATATAGATTTTTCATCAAACGGTTTTTCTAAATCGTTGCGTTATCATTTTATTCTGTTTAGACTTTACTGAATCATTTCTTCTCAAGTAAAAACAGACTTCCTATCTTCCACTTTTAATTAAAATATATTCTTCTGCTTCAACAGAGAGCTATCTCTTTCAACTTTAGTTTTCCACTTCAAACTCTTCCTTTAAACATTTTCCATTTCTAAACCTAACCCCTCCCTTCGTTCTCCACTCATACTCTCTCACTCTTCAACTCTCCCATTCTCCAACTCTTTGATTTTTTCAGGAGCTTTTTCCGGCTCTGTGCTAATACTCCTCTCGCCGGCCTTCTCCCACATGCTTCCTCATCAAACCCAGTACTTCCCAATGCTTTCCACCTTCCGCTGTGGGGTAACCGCGTCGATCCGGGCTAGGACGGTAGCTTTTTCATAAGCCCCTTAACTCTTAAACACTTTACCCTCCACCCCCTTCACTCTTTCCATCTTCCGCTTTCATTTCAGCCTTATTCTCCATCTCCATTTCAGCTTTCCCCTCAATGTGGATAACTATGGTCTTGTCATTAACCTTCGTTGTTGTAGGGTTTTACCGTCACTACTTACCCACAATGTAATTTTTATATGAACAATATGTTAATTGGAT
>CAJYGB010000020.1 GCA_913774355.1 uncultured Chryseobacterium sp.
TTCTTCGCAATCCAAATCTGTTTTAAAGCGTTCAGCAAACTCCAGAAGGTTTTGACCCTTAAAAATTTCCATAAAAATCCAGTTTTTCAGTACTTTAAAGATATGAAATTATCTAATGACCTCTATTTTTCTTTTCTATACATAAAAAAATGCCCCTAAAAAGTGTCTAACTTTTTGGGGGCAGTCCAAAATCCCAATTCATGATTTACGTTTTGACAAAAATAAAAAACCTTCCGCAATGCGAAAGGTTTCTGTAGCTATTAATTTTCCAGTTTATGTACTTTTTTCGTGCCCTCGTACATTTCATACTGCAGAAAACGGGTTTCCAGTTTCCCGTTGAAAAGCTTGATTTTTCTTGACGGGCGGAGACCGATTTTCTTTACGGCTTCCAGGTCGGATGAGATCAGCCAGGCTAATGTATTCGGGTAATGTGTTTTAAAAGTATCCCCTATTTTCTTATAGAAATCATCATCATTAATAGAGATTCTCTCATCGTATGGCGGATTAAACACCATCAGCAATGGGAAAAGTTCTTTTTTGGAATCGAAGAAATTCTGTTTTTTCACTTCGATCACATCTTCCATTTCAGCAGCTTCGATATTGATTCTGGCGGCATTCAGCATACGGGCATCGATGTCGTAGCCGACGATTTTCCCGGTAAATTCTTTCACCCGGTTGATCCGGAATTCCTTGATTTTTTTAAACAGATCGGCATCATAATTTTTCCAGTTCTGGAAAGCAAAGCCTCTTCTGAAAATCTGTGCAGGAAGGTCCAGGGCAATCATGGCCGCTTCGATGAGAAGGGTTCCGGAACCGCACATCGGGTCTAGAAAATTTCCTTTTCCGTCCCAGCCTGCGAGCTGAAGCATTCCGCTGGCCAATACTTCATTGATCGGTGCTTCCCCCTGCTCTCTGCGATATCCTCTTTTGAATAATGGATCGCCTGAGGAATCCAGAGAAATGGTAATCAGTTCACGGTCGATGTGAAGGTGAAACTTAATATCCGGGTTTCGTGTTTCCACATTCGGACGTCTTTTGAATTTATCCTGAAAATAATCCACGATCGCATCCTTCATTTTTAACGTCACAAATTGCGAGTGCTTGAAGGTTTCAGAATTCACCGTCGAATCAATGGCAAACGACTGGTCCACATCCATAAAATCTTCCCAGTTAAACTTAAAAAGCCGATCATAGAACTGATGCTGGTTGAAAGCCTTAAATTCATGGATCGGAACTAAAATTTTCAGAGCGGTTCTGGAAGAATAGTTAATCTTATATAAAAAGCCTAAATCACCTTCACAGTTTACGGCACGGTTTTTCACTTCAACCTTTCGTCCGCCCAGCTTTTTAATCTCTTCCGCAAGAATATGCTCCAATCCGAAGAATGTTTTTATCTGGATCTGTATATTTTCTGTATTCATAATGCAAAAATACGATTTTTAGTGGTTGGTTATCAGCCTACCGGCAAGAGAAATCGCTGTGACCTTTGAAAACCATGGGTTAACCGCTGCGGACAGTCGGTCAAAAAACACTATTTTTGCAGGATGGAATGGTTTGAATCTTGGTTTGATACCCCTTATTATCATTTACTGTATAGCAACAGAGACTATACGGAAGCAGAAAACTTCATTACAAAACTTACGGAAGAGCTTGAGCTTCCTAAAAACTCCAGGATCATTGATCTGGCGTGTGGTAAAGGACGGCATTCTGTTTTCCTCAATAAGCTCGGCTATGATGTTTTGGGCCTTGATCTTTCGAGACAAAGCATAGAATATGACAAACAGTTTGAAAACCAGACCCTGCTTTTCGACGTTCATGATATGAGAAACCCAATCGATGCCGATCCTATGGATGCGGTTTTCAATCTTTTTACCAGTTTCGGGTATTTCGATAATGAAAATGATGATAAGAAAGTATTTCAATCGGTGTACAATGTGCTGAAGCCGGACGGATATTTTGTTCTCGATTACCTGAATGAAGAATTCGTAAGGAGGAATATTGTCCCGGAATCCACTGTAACGAGAGGAAATATCGAATTTAAAATCATGAAGAAAATAGAAGGACGCCATATCGTTAAAGACATCAAATTCGAAGCGGACGGAAAGCCTTTTCATTTCTTTGAAAAAGTAAAACTTCACACCCTGGAAGCCATCAATTCCTATGCAACGGAATGTGGTTTTGAGAGAATAAAAATATGGGGCAATTATCAGCTCAACGATTTTGATAAAGAAACCTCAACCCGGTGCATTAATCTATTCAGAAAAAAATCATGATTACGGTAATTTTACTGATCGCCAGTGTAATGGCAGGGGTATTCCTTGGAAAGCATTTCGGTAAAAAAGAAAAACTGGCTAAAAATTTACTCATTTTAAGTGCCGGATTTCTGATCACGATCTGTCTTAATGAAGTCTTCCCTGAGGTTTATACTTCCGGAACAGGCAGTAATCTCGGAATTTTTGTAATTGGCGGTGTTTTATTACAGATGATCCTTGAAGCTTTAACCAAAGGTTTCGAGCATGGCCATTTTCATCATCACAGCGAGCATAACATTTTGCCTGTTGCCTTAATGGTGGGGCTTTTTATTCATGCTTTCATCGAGGGGATTCCTTTAGCGAACGAAGAGCATGATTTTTCACCTTACCTTTTGGGAATCGTATTTCACAATCTTCCTATCTCATTTATTCTGGGAGCTTTTTTATTTAACAGAACCGAAGAATCCAAATCGGCTCCATCCTATCCTTCCCTGCTGATTGTTGCTTTATTTGCGCTGGCTTCACCGATGGGAATGTTGTTGGGAAATTATTTTAACCCTGACCTGCAGCCTTATTTCCTGGCGATTGTCGGAGGAATTTTCCTGCATATTTCATCTGTGATTATTTTTGAAAGCAATAAAAACCATAACATCGACTGGACAAAGATCGGATTGGTTATTTTAGGCATTTTCCTGGCATTGGTAATGCACCTGTTTCACGGCCATTCTCATATGGGACACACCGGACTTTAATTTATTGTAAAGACTGGAAAAAAGGAAGCTGGAGCCGGAATTTTTCCTGTCTATTTTACTTTTGATGATCTGTAATATAAAATAATACCTTTTCTTATTTATTAGCTTACTCAAATAAAATAAACATTGTCAAATCACATTAATTTACTTAACGATATAGTACAAAAAAGGCTTTGAATCTACTCAAAGCCTTTTTTATATATCCAGAATTTTCTGCAAATTAGAATTTCCATCCGAAAGTAAGGAAGAAATTATTTCTGATATTCTTTACATCCGATACTGCGTAAGCATCGCTTGAGATCAGACGGTTCGGAGAATAATATCCCGCTTCATAATTACTGTCTACCTTACCATATAAGAATGGATTGCTGTAATTTGAAGAAATGTTCTGATACGACGCATCGATATAGAAAGATCTGAAATCATATCCCAAACCGAACGATAAAGCATTTCTGTTATTTAAAATCAGGTTGCTGTATGATTGATTATCGGTAATACTTCCGTCATTATTATATTTACTGATTGTAAGTGCGTCAATAGGGCTTGAAGCATAAGAATATCCACCTCTCAGTCTGAACTGCTTGATTCTGTACTCCGCACCTATTTTTAATTCCGACAGGTTTTTATAATTTTCCTTGAAGAAGTCGTTCAGTTCACTTTCCGCATCTCCGTATACTTTATACTTAGGCTTTGTAATGCCCAATGTATAATCAACGTTTAAAGCAAAGCTTTTACTGGCAATAAATGCGGCACTTACCGTAGCTTTCATTGGCGTTGTCAGCCTTCTGTTTTCACTAGCAAAATCGTCTCCTGAAATGGGATCATTGTAATAATTATACCCTCTGTCCATATTCCAGAAAGTCGGTGTTTCCAAAGCCGCTCCTAATCTGAAGTTCGGGCTCAGTTTTCCGATAACCCCTAATGAAGCGGAGAAACCGTTTGCCTTTTCAGTAAATGGCGTATTCTGCTTACTGAAATATTCAGCGTTTCCGTTGGACAGAGAATTAAAAATTGCTGTGTCCGATTGGTCAATCGATGCATTCAGGAAATTCAATCCGGCTCCAAGGTACAGGCTGTTATTGTAATTTGCTCCTACCCCGAAGCTTGTCTTCGATAAATACCCGTACCGGTCATAAGCATGCCTTCCGAATGAAGAACTGCTTCCATCCGGAAAATCATAAACCAGGTTGTTGTTTCCCGGGGTCTCAATATAATTTTCAACCGACTGGTTGGAATAGTTCACTCCGATGTTAATGAACTTCCATGCACTTTCCGTCATCAGCTGAAAAGTCATTACCGCCCCTAAATTTCCTAAATCCCCCTTATTAATGCTGTATCCGTAAGACGAACCTGCATAAGATGAAGTGTTCTTATTATTGGTAACGGATAATGTTCCTGAAATTTCTCCGGAAATAGCTACCCCAAGACCTGCCGGGTTGGTAAGCAGCGAATTCGCATCACCTCCTAAAGCTCCATTGGAACCACCCATCGCATTAAACTTAGCAGAACCTATATTCGGTGCATTAGAATAAACGTCTATGGTATTTCTAATCACGGAAACATCTTGAGCCTGCGCAAAAAATGCAGCAGAAATACTCATTATTGCTAAAGATTTTTTTAACATTATTTTTTTAAATAGTTATTATGTTTACATTATCTGCCACCTCGGAAGCCTCCGCCTCCGCCGCCTCCGGATCTGAAGCCGCCGCCGCTTCCGCCGCCAAAGCCGCCGCCCCCTGAGCGGAAACCGCCGCCGCTGGAATTATTGAATCCACCGCCGTTATTTCTAAATCCACCATCATATCTTGGCTGCGATGGTTGCTGATAGTTATAGTTCTGTCTTGGCTGACCCTGATTACGGAAACCGCCCTGTGCTCTTACCCCGTTCTGGCCGCTTCTGAATCCACCGCTGGTATTTCCCTGTCGGAAACCTCCGTTTGTTCCCCGGAAGCCTCCGTAATTCGTATTGGAATCGGAATTTCTGAATCCGCCGGAATTGGTGTTGCTTCTTCGCATTCCTCCGGATGTTACGCCATATTTATTGCCAAAACTGCCGTTGTAACTGTTAAACCCTCTGCCGTTTGCGCTACTTCTTCTGTAGGGAGCATAATAACCGCCGCCCCAGTATCCGCCGCCATACCCCCAACCGTATGGATAACCCCATCCCCAGTATGGATTATAAGCGCCGTACCAGCTACCATAAGGATAGCCCCAGCCCATATTCCAGCCACCGTAACCGCCCCAGCCCCATGAGCCTCCCCATGAAAGTCCGAGACTCCAGCCGTAACCGCCATAGCCACCCCATCCCCAGTAAGGATTGTAGCCGCCATACATCCCCCAACCCCAAGGACCTCCCCAGCCCCAGGAATTATCGTAGTAATTGGTCTGGCTTCCGGCATAGCTGCCCCAGTCTGAATCGGTTGCGGTATTGTTCCATGAGTAATTGTTCCATGAGTCGTATTTCCCTTCTCTGGAATTCATTTCTGCATTCTGAACAACGTTTGAATCGTCCTGATAGTAATTATAATCTTCTCCTACCCTGTTTCCTCTGTCATTGATAATTACGCCTTCAGGAAGCGTATCTTTATTCGGGTCGTAATAAACGCCGTCGGTCTCGCTGTAGCCACCCATCTGGGCACCGCAGGACATCAAGATCAATCCGCCTGCTATGGTTAGAATCCCTTTGGATTTTAGCACGCCAAGCAAATTTTTATGTATATTTTTTTTCATGATAACGTAAAAATTTTTTATTTAAATTATATTTGCAGTCTGTACCAAAAATGTACCATCAGCACCGGTACAAAAATCTATCAAAAATAGATTTTTATTTTTAGATAACAATAATTGGAATAAGTTAAAAATATTAAAAAAAAATTAATGGCAAAATTAACCTCAAGAAGCGAAGATTACAGCAAATGGTATAATGAGTTGGTGGTGAAAGCCGACTTAGCTGAGAACTCAGGAGTACGAGGATGTATGGTAATTAAACCGTATGGCTATGCGATCTGGGAGAAAATGCGTGATGAAATGGACAGAAAGTTCAAAGAAACAGGTCACGTAAATGCTTATTTCCCGCTGTTTGTGCCCAAAAGCTTGTTTGAGGCTGAAGAAAAAAATGCAGAAGGTTTTGCTAAAGAATGTGCCGTGGTTACCCATTACCGTTTAAAAACGGATCCAAATAATCCATCTAAATTAATCGTGGATCCGGATGCCAAACTGGAAGAAGAACTAATCGTACGCCCGACTTCAGAAGCGATTATCTGGAACACCTATAAAAACTGGATCCAATCCTACAGGGATCTGCCAATATTAATTAACCAGTGGGCCAATGTGGTACGTTGGGAAATGCGGACGCGTCTTTTCCTGAGAACAGCTGAATTCTTGTGGCAGGAAGGCCACACGGCGCATGCTACGAAAGAAGAAGCCGTAGAAGAAGCGGAGAAAATGAATAAAGTATATGCCGATTTTGCCGAAAACTTTATGGCCATTCCGGTAATCCAGGGACTGAAGACGCCTTCCGAACGATTTGCGGGGGCTGACGAAACCTACTGTATCGAAGCTTTAATGCAGGACGGGAAAGCTTTACAGGCAGGAACTTCCCACTTCCTGGGACAGAATTTCGCCAAGGCTTTCGACGTTAAGTTCACAAATAAAGAAGGAAAAATAGAGCACGCCTGGGCGACTTCATGGGGAACTTCAACCCGTCTGATGGGTGCTTTGATCATGACCCATTCCGATGATTTCGGACTGGTGCTTCCTCCGACACTGGCTCCGATTCAGGTCGTAATTGTTCCGATATTTAAAGGAGAAGAACAGTTGGCACAGATCAGCGAAGTGGCAATGGATATCCAGGCTAAACTAAGAGCAAAAGGAATTTCCGTAAAATTCGATAACGATACGCAGAATAAACCGGGCTGGAAATTTGCCGAATATGAGCTAAAAGGGGTTCCGGTAAGAATTGCCATGGGCCCTAGAGACCTGGAAAACAATTCTGTTGAAGTTGCCAGAAGGGATAATTTAACAAAAGAAGTGCGCGCGATCGAAGGTATTGATTCTTATATTGAAGAGTTGCTCAAAACCATTCAGAAAGATATCTATACGAAAGCATTTGAATTCAGAAAGAACAACATCACGAAAGTTGACACATACGAAGAATTCAAAAAAGTGCTGGAGGAAAAAGGAGGTTTCATTTATGCCCATTGGGATGGAACTGCTGAGGAAGAAGAGCAAATTAAAGATGAAACCAAAGCAACGATCCGTTGTATTCCTTTAGATGATGATATCGAAGAAGGTGTTTCAATGGTTTCAGGAAAACCTTCTCAAAGAAGGGTTTTATTTGCAAAAGCGTACTAGAACAATATTTGACATTTGATCTGATTAAACAGATGAAAGGCTAAATTCTTTAGCTGCTTATCCTAAAATTATAAATCTGCAGAAGTTCCCGGAATTTCTGCAGATTTTTTTTGTGGGAGGTATTTGGACTATTTTTTGTTACTTTTTATTCCAACATTAATCTCAAAATATTTTATTATGTCATTACACGTTATTGATTTAATTAAAGGGCAGTTGGGCCCAGCCCTGGAATCCCGGGCAGCCTCACAGCTCGGGGAAAGTGAAAGCTCCGTTTCCAAAGCCATTGACGGCTTATTGCCTGCAGTGGTGGGCGGACTGGCCAACAATGCCGATAATCCTGAAGTATTGGATACGATTTCAAACGCTTCATCAAGCGGCATTCTGGGCAATCTCGTTGGCGGATCATCCAACGATTCGGCTATTTCCCGTTTGTTATCCGTTCTTTTCGGAGACCGGTTAAACGGGCTGATCGAAACCATTTCGGGCTATGCCGGTATCAGCAACTCTTCTTCCAGTTCCCTCTTGAATATGATTACAGGTGCTGCCGTCGGTTCTCTGGGCAAATATGCCGCAGATAACAATATGGATCAGGCCGGAATCTCCAGTATGCTGAACGAACAGAAAGGAATTGTTTCTACCTTATTACCAGCAGGACTTTCTCTTGCCGCATTAAATGAAAGCGGCGACTGGGATGCCAAGTATAAATTTGACAACGATAAAGATGCTATCAAAATGCCTGCTCAGGAAGAACCTATACCTGCGGAACCCAAGATTGAAGTAACAAGAAGTACAGCACCGGAAGGTACCTTTCCTGAAAGATCTGTAAATAATCAGGATGGCTCTATCTGGAAGTGGCTGCTGCCCCTTCTCCTTTTACTGGCTGCAGGGTTTTTCGTGTGGAAACAGTGCGATAAAAAAGAAACCACTACAACAACAACGGTAAACGATTCCGGAAATGTTGTAACTGATACTACAACCTCAACTACAGCAGTAGCAACAAATACGGCGGGAATGACTGCCACCTCTAAAGTTGATGAGGATATTGATCTGAATGGTACTGCATTAAAAGGCTATAAAGGCGGAATGGAGGATCAGATGATTGCTTTCCTTAAATCCGGAGGCTATCAGAATGCAGCAGATGACAATGCCCTGAAAAATAAATGGTATAATTTCGACCATGTAAATTTCAAATTAGGAAGCGCTAACCAATTAGAAGCCGGTTCCGAAACGCAGCTGGAGAATTTGGTAGCTATTCTGAAAGCTTATCCGGAAGCCAAAATAAAAATTGGTGGATATACCGATAAAACCGGTAATGAAGCCAGCAACTTAAAATTATCTGCCGACCGCGCGAATTTTATCAAGTCGTGGCTTGAAAAACAAGGCGTAGGGCCACAGATATTATCAGCGGACGGATACGGAAGCCAATTTGCCACAGTGGATGCCAAGGCTTCAGATGCAGAAAGAGCGGTCGACCGGAAAATGGCAGTAAGGTTCTCTAAATAATTTTCTTTCAGTATAATACAAAATCCCGGAAATAGTTCGGGATTTTCTTTTGTTCTTTGTAATTTTCATTAATTTAATTATATTTGTTAGTCATTTCTAACATTTTATGAGTCTGAATTTAAAACCTGCCTGGCGAAAAGATAAAACATCCCATTCCTTATCCGAAGTATATTCTTCGGTAAAAATCCCCAAAAACGGAAGTTTCTGGAAAAAATACCTTGCATTTGCAGGCCCCGGGCTTATGGTAGCCGTAGGCTATATGGATCCCGGAAACTGGGCAACGGATATTGCGGGGGGTGCACAGTTTGGCTATGCCCTACTCTCGGTTATTCTGATTTCCAATATTTTTGCAATGGTGCTGCAACATCTTTCCGTAAAACTGGGCGTGGTTGCAGAAAGGGATCTGGCACAAGCCTGTCGTGACCATTTCAGCCCGACAACCAATTTCATCCTCTGGACATTCTGTGAGATTGCCATTGCCGCCTGTGACCTGGCAGAAGTGATCGGTTCTGCTATTGCCCTGAACCTTCTTTTTCATATTCCGCTGACCTGGGGAATTGTGATTACTACAGTGGATGTTCTGTTCATCCTGCTGTTACAGTCAAAAGGCTTTCGCTGGATAGAAAGTATTGTAGGCGGCCTGATCTTCATTATCCTTGCCTGTTTCATTTATGAGCTGGTCATTTCAAAACCGGCAATTAATGAATTGTTAGGAGGCCTTGTTCCACAAAAGGAAATTATCTACAATCCGGCTATGCTGTATATTGCCATCGGAATTCTCGGGGCTACCGTGATGCCTCATAATTTATACCTTCACAGCAGCATCGTGCAGACCAGGGATTATTCGCGCGATACGGAAGGAAAAAAGGAGGCCATTAAATTTGCCACTTTAGACAGCACGTTTTCGCTGATGCTGGCTTTTTTCATTAACGGAGCCATTTTAATTCTGGCTGCCGCCACATTTCATATCTCAGGAAATAAAGACGTAGCCGACATCCATGATGCCTATAAGATGCTGACTCCTATTTTAGGGGCTTCGATGGCAAGTATTGTATTTGCCGTTGCGTTACTTGCTTCCGGACAGAATTCCACACTTACCGGAACGCTTGCAGGACAGATCGTCATGGAAGGATTTTTAAATATTAAATTAAAACCCTGGCTGAGACGTCTGATCACAAGACTGATTGCTGTAATTCCTGCTTTAATTGTTTCCATCCTGTATGGTGAACAGGGTACGACAGAACTTCTGGTTTTAAGCCAGGTTATTCTCTCCATGCAATTGAGCTTTGCCGTAGTTCCCCTAGTGATGTTTACCAGTGATAAAGCTAAAATGGGTGAATTTGTAAACAAGCCGTTCTTAAAAGTTTGTGTCTGGATTATTTCATTGATTATTATTGTGTTAAATCTTTACCTTTTATACCAGACGTTTTTTGGAGAAGAAATTTAGATGAGTGATAAGTGATGATTGACAAATAAGTAAGTAACCGAATAGTTGAATTATGACCTGCTGTTTCTCATTATTTTAGGATTTTGCGTTGTGCTTGTCATTCCCGTAGGGATCTAAACATAGTATTAGCATTTTACTGAGCGATACGGAATTCACTATCGTCTATTCTTTTCTAAAGCAAAATTTACTTCCCTAATCACTCCGTCAAAAATTCTTTGAATTTTCGCCACCCCTCAGGATCGGAGGAGAATTGCGATTAAGGTATTTTTATTATTGCCTTTTTTGTTGGGATTCGCAATGGCGCAAGGAAATTGGATTATCATTCCGCTGAAAGACGCAAGGAATTTGACGGCGTCAAATTTGTACATTGCTGATAATAACTGTAAAATTTTTACTATTCCTAACGTGAATTCGACCGTATTTAATTCATTTTCAGCCGTTTATTTAATTAAAATATTGAAATTCAGCCCAATGAGTCAGGCTTTCAAATAGAGTTTCTATTAATAGGTAACAAACGATTTAATTCATTTTACTTTTAATCGCAATGCTGACAAGGGAAACCTCCAGCATCCAGCTTCCATCTTCCAGCCTGTTACTTCGAGTTCACGCTATTCTTAAAATAAGCGGATACAATTTTATCAGAGATAAAATCCCTGCGACTTATAACATGAAGCAATTTTAAAACCTTTGGCGCCGTTGCGTTTTTCCAATATTAATTGCAGTTTAATTTGACCATTCACTATTCACCGGCGAAGCAAAATTCACTATTCATCATTCACCATGCACCCGTAATCTGACGAAATGTCACGCTTTTTTCTTTGGCAGAATGTTTGCGAATAAAAAGGAAAATAAAGATTGAATTATGGAAAACCAGGATATTAACGAAGAAAGCATCAACAATCAGGAAGATACGAATATTCAGAATGAAGCGGCAACTGAGGAAAATGTGACAGCAAAACCGACAGCAGAGGAACTTTTGGCAGAAGAAAAAGACCGCTACATCAGATTATATGCTGAATTCGAAAACTATAAAAAGAGAACCTCCAAAGAAAAAATGGAGTTCTTCCAATATGCCAACCAGGATATGATGATCTCCATGCTGGGGGTTCTGGACGATTTTGAAAGAGCGATTAAAGAGATTGCGAAAAACGGAAATGCAGCAGATCTGCAGGGGGTTGAATTAATTTATAACAAATTCAAAAACAAACTTACAGAAAAGGGCCTTAAAGCAATGGAAGTAAGAGCCGGAGACAGCTTCAATGTGGATTTCCACGAAGCCATTACCCAGATTCCTGCGCCGTCCGAGGATCTTAAAGGGAAGATTGTAGATGTGATTGAAACGGGTTATACTTTGGGAGATAAGGTGATCCGTTTTGCGAAAGTAGTAACCGGAAATTAAAACATAAGCAATAAGTAACGGGTAATAAGCAATATCGGTATTACTCATTATTCATTACGAATTACTCATATATAAAGATGTCAAAAAGAGATTATTACGAGGTGCTGGAGATCAGTAAATCTGCCTCAGCCGACGAGATAAAAAAAGCATACCGTAAAATGGCGATCAAATATCACCCGGATAAGAACCCGGGTGATAAGGATGCTGAGGATAAATTTAAAGAAGCTGCAGAAGCCTACGAGGTGCTGAGCGACGAACAGAAACGTGCAAGATACGACCAGTTCGGCCACGCAGGAATGGGCGGAAACGGTGGTTTCGGCGGTGGTTTCGGCGGCGGTATGAACATGGAAGATATTTTCAGCCAGTTCGGCGATATTTTCGGTGGCGGTTTCGGAGGATTCGGAGGTGGCGGTGGCGGTGGCGGCCGTCAGCAGGTAAAAGGGTCCAATCTGAGAATCAGGATCAAGCTGAACCTCGACGAAATGGTGAACGGTACCCAGAAGACCATTAAAGTAAAAAAAATGAAGCTGGCGGAAGGTGCCACTTCCAAAACGTGTCCTACGTGTAACGGTTCCGGTGTTCAGCTCAAGGTAATGAATACCATGTTCGGACAGATGCAGACGCAGACTACCTGCGGAACATGCCAGGGAATCGGTAAAGTAGCGGATAAAATTCCGGCTGGTGCCAATGCGCAGGGGCTTATAAAAGATGAAGAGGAAGTAACCATTAATATCCCGGCAGGCGCCAGAGACGGCATCCAGCTAAACGTGAGAGGAAAAGGAAACGATGCTCCTTTCGGCGGTATTCCCGGAGATTTGCTCGTCATTATAGAAGAGGAAATTGACAAAGTAATTAAAAGAGAAGGTGATAATCTTCATCAGGAATTATACATCTCCTTTGCTGAAGCAGCGCTGGGAACAAAGAAAGAAGTTTCTACTGTTGGCGGAAAGGTGAAAATAACGATTGATGCGGGAACGCAATCCGGAAAAATACTGAGGTTAGCCGGAAAAGGGCTTCCAAGTATTGACAGCTACGGGAAAGGTGATATGTTTATCCACATTAACGTATGGACACCCCAACGGCTTACAAAGGAACAGAAAGATTTCTTTGAAAAGCAGATGAGCAGCGGGGAAATGGTCGCAGAACCGTCAGGGAAAGAAAAAACGTTTTTCGATAAAGTAAAAGATTTATTCAATTAAAAAAATATTTGAAAAGAGGCTCATTTTTTGTAAGTCTCTTTTTTCACATTAACTGCTGACTTACAATAGACTCCAATCATTTAATTAAAAAGACATGCGTTTTAGACGCTAATGCAAATTTCACATGAATTACAAGCTTCAACTCCGCACACCAGATTCTACCCCAAACCTTGTTTTTAACACCATTTTTTTCGATGCGTTTAAAGTAAATATCGTAGAGCGATATTTCGGACGTGTTCCGAAATCATGTGAGGTTTTATTTAAAATAAGAACCCTTGATGATGTACTTGTACAAAGGAAAGACGGGAATACCAGGGTAAAAATTAAAAATGCTGATCTCGATACGTACATGAGACTGGTAAAAGTATTAGGATCATATGAGTACCGTAATCACCTGATCAACCGAAATGAAGCAGAGCAGGATCTGGTTCACTTTATTCTGAGACTGGTTATTATGAATTATGATTTACATTAATCATTCACTTATAAAAGAGGCTGTCCGAAATTTCCGGGTAGCCTCTTTTATTTTAAAGTAATGGTTGGCAGGCTGGAAACATAGGCGGTGAATCCCGGAAGTTTTTATGCGGATCCTGCTCCTAATTTTTTGTTTTGCGGAATTATTCTTTGCCATTTGGTTACAGCAGGTATTTCAACTTGCGGTTCAGAAATACAAGGATAAAGCCGGCAGCCGTTAACATAACCAGAAAAACAACATCCTGGAAAGACCTGAAGTAGCCGGATTTATAAACGAATTCCATAACCAAAGGATGAATAAGGTAGATCGCTGTTGAAATGCTTGCGAGTACTCTGGAATCCGTTTTCATCGTAATACTCTTACCGTACAGAAATAACAGCGGGCAGGCTATCAGAAGCGAAAAGAGAAGATCAATGCTTTCTTTTTTCTGAAGATGCAGCAGTCTGTCATTTACGAAAGCTTCCGCAACTACCAATGCTGCAAATAAAACCACCATCCACAGCGAAGGTTTCCGCCTGATATCGATACCCCGTTTCTTTATTAAAAATCCTATTCCCAGAAACGGAAAGCAAACAAACAGGAAGTTCCGGTAGGCGGGAAACAGGTTGAAAAAAACATCCGTTCCGCCGCTAAAGTAATGCGAATTCCCGAGATACTGAATGGTATAACCGGTTGAAAAGCACATCAGTAAAATAAAGAGCAACGTTTTAACAGGAATATTTCTCAAAACGTATAACAATAGCCCGGCAAAAAAAGTCCCGATCAGGTACCATAAATGATGATAACCGAAAAGAATATTCATGATGTATTGATCATCTTTCCAGAAAGGAATATAAACAACCGACCAGACAGCATACAGCAGAAAGATCCGGAAAGACCATTTTTTCAGTCTTGCAAGATCGTTCACATAGAAAAAGAAATACCCCGAAATGATCAGAAATACCGGAACACCCATCCTGAAAAGCCCATTGACAAGTACATAGCTTAGGGAAGGATAAGAATCTTTCAATACATGAAGATGCAGACAGACGACGAAAGCCGCCATCACAATTTTTAAAATATCTATTGATAAGCTTCGCATGAATGATCAAAAAAAGCTTACGATGTACTCATAAGCTTTATATGTTTCAAAGATAAGAATTAAATTATTTACTTTTTACTAAAGAAACAGCTCCTTTTCCCAGGGTAAACAGGATAACCCCTAAAATACCTCCGGCAAGTCCAAGCAGGATTTCTTTTAGCTTGGTCAGGATTTCACTGGATGACCACTCCGGTAATAGATGGTGGAAATAATCGATTCGGTGGGCAAAGATCCCTCCGGCTACCATAATCAGGGCAATGGTTCCGATAACGCCTAATGCTTTGATTACGATCGGCAGTGCCTTCACAAGCAAATGTCCGAGTTTTCCGAAAAATCCTTTATCATTGCTTTTTTTAATCAGCTTAAATCCGGCATCGTCCATTCTTACAATCAGGGCTACAATTCCATATACTCCGACGGTAGCAATAAAGGCGACAAGCGTGGTTACGAGGATCTGCGTAATAAATGGGTGGCTTTCTTCGAGCACCGTACCCAATGCGATAATTACAATTTCTATGGATAAGATAAAATCGGTGGTGACAGCCGACTTTATTTTTGACTTTTCCACTTCTTCCGGGCTCTGTTCTTTTGTTTCCTCGATCTGCTCTTCCACTTCATGCCCTTTCTTATTCCGTTGAAAAAGAAATTCTATGATTTTTTCGACCCCTTCGAAAGAGAGATACAGCCCCCCCAGAATCAATACATAATTAATGGCAGGCGCATACAGCCAGTTGAGCAGAAATACCACAGGAAGGATAATAAGCTTATTGATAAAGGAACCTTTGGTAATGGCCCATAAAACCGGCAGCTCTCTTGACGACAAGAATCCCGTTGCTTTTTCTGCATTCACTGCAAGGTCATCTCCCAGGATGCCTGCTGTCTTCTGAGTGGCCACTTTACTCGTAACCGCCACATCATCCATCAATGCTCCGATATCGTCCAAAATCGCAAAAAAACCAGATGCCATACTATTTTAATATTTTTTTAATAATTGTTAAAACGCAAAATTAATTATTTAATTCGGTTTTCCGTAATGCCAGATACAAATTCCGGCATAAAACTTAACAAAGAATGCACCAATATGAAATAGGCCAAGTTATTAAGAGTGGTTTGGAAAGGCTTGGATATTCTCATCCTGACAACTTATAATTAGATTAGAATTAGCGTTAGGTCATCCTGAGGCTCTCGAAGGATTTTCATATATCGTCAGTAAAAGCTTCGGGAGTTTCAGCCTGACAGTGCGCATATGCATTTTTGATTGAATTAAAATGGTTGTTCTGTTCAGTCAAGGAAACATATTTCAAGTTAGCATTAGTGTTAGGTCATCCTGAGGATCTCGAAGGATTTTATGCACGCAGTAAAACAACAAAAAATACAGATAAGAAATCATCCTAAACAAGCAGTAAGGAAAGCTTCTGCTAAAAGAGAATCTTCATTTAATTTTCCGTATCTTTAATTTATGAAAAAGCCGGTTTTTTATTATCATCTCTTTGTTTTAGTATTAATCGGCTTTGTATTCAGTTCATGCAATACGAGAAAATTCAAAGTCTGGGTGGGAACGGGTAACGAGCAGAAAATTTACAATCTGAAATACGGCGAACATAAGAGGCAGAAGATGGATGTTTTCCTTCCTACCGGTTATGCTGTAAACAACCCTGTGGTCCTGCTTATTCATGGCGGGGGCTGGACCATGGGAAAGAAGGAACACATGATCCAGATCCAGAAAATGCTTTTTCAGCATAATATCCCCAGCATCAATATGAATTACAGGCTGGTTTCCGGATCTAAAAAAATCACGTACCGCGAACAGCTGGAAGATATCAATGCTGCATTGCTGAAGTTCAATACACTGGCTGAAAATGCCGAACTGCAGCCGGACAACTATATTCTTCTGGGCGAAAGTGCGGGTGGGCATCTGGCTCTACTGTATGGTTACGGACATCCCGAACGGATTAAGAAAATTATCTCCCTCAGCGGGCCGACTGATTTTTATTCCCCCCAATATCTGAATTCTTTTTACTCCAAATATTCTTCACCGACGATTCAGAAAGTGGTAGGTACGAAATTCGACCGTAAAAATTTATCCGAAGAATTTAAAAAGGCAAGCCCGATCGCCAATATATCCGATGTCCCTACCCTGCTCTTTCAGGGAAATCAGGATTTTCTTGTCAATCAGAAACAGGGACTGGCACTGGATTCTGCACTGACTGCGCAAAACATAGCCCATAAATTTGTTTACATGGAAAGAACCGGACATGCCCCAAGATTTTTCAGCAAAAGAAAACGGGACAGCATCATCTATCCGAATATTCTGGAATGGATCCGAAAGTGATTGAGGGGGCTGGAAGAGGGAAGCTGAATGCTTACAGTTAGCAACAGTGTTGCGGCGGAGCCTGAAATGGGCGGCCAGCCGGCTGTTGTTCAGCTGGTGCTTTTTCTGATGATCAAAAATCTGAAGGATTGTTCTTTTATCGGATGGCTTCAGTTTTGATTGTCGCGAATGGTCTGCTTATCCTCACTTCCGGTAATTATCGCATTCCGGCGGATCATGTCCATCAGCTCCAGAGTCTTTTTAACTAGAATTTCATGGCACTAATGAGAGAAAGACACGCCTGTCGATAAACTTTCCGAGTGTGAACTTCAGGTTTTATCTTAGGAGCTTTAAGGAAGCGGGTTTCCTGAAATCTCCAATATTCTGCAGCTGGAAGTGCTTACGGTGAGTACCTGTAAAAGAGGGATTTATAAAAAACCGGGGATTGCCAATCTCGTTGAATTATTGGAGGTCTACGGATGGTGGAGAAAATCGGAGTAATGGATTCTTCTATAGCATACAAAATAATAACCTGCTCCAATGATCAGGTTATTCTATATCTTATACTGGTAATTCTTATTTTTCGTCCTCATCAAAATTATGGTTCTCATACTTTGAAAAATCCTGTTTTTTTCCGAACAGAAATTTAATAATTACCGGTACAGTGGTTATCAGGACAATCACGATGATAATAAGTTCCAGTTTCTTCTTTAAATCGATTCCGAACTGGTCGATAAAAAGCTTATCCAGGTAGTGACCCGCAAAAATCAGCAGGAAAGACCAAAGCACCGCACCAATGACGTTATCCCTTAAAAAGTCTTTTTTATCCATCTTTACGATTCCGGCAACGATAGGAGCAAATGTACGTACGACCGGTAAAAATCTTGCCATAATGATCGCCAGGGCCCCGTTTTTCTCAAAAAAATAGTGTGCCTGATATAGATACTTCTTTTTGAACAGCCAGTTATCCGGCTTTTTATATAAGGTAGAACCTGCTCTTCTTCCAAAATAATATCCCACCTCATTACCGATAATTGCCGCTACCGCTACTGCAGAAGCCAGAATGAAAGTGTCGAAAAAATCGCTTCCCGTAGAACCGAAAGTCTCCCGGATGATGTCTATCGAATAAATTCCCGAAACGAAAAGCAGAGAATCTCCCGGTAAAAAAAATCCTACGAAAAGACCGGTCTCGGCAAAAATAATAAAAAGAATCAGCCAGAACCCACCCAGTTTGATGTAGAACTCGGGATTTAACAAATCTCTCCAGTTGTTGTAATCTTCCATACCTTTTGATAAGCAACAAAAATAGGATTAATAAACGTCAAACGGAAATATATTATAAGATTTTAACGAAATTTAAACATGATCTTTACAAGTCCATGTCATCGTCCGAAACGGCCGTCCCATCCGCCATCAGGAAGGCTTTCAGGAATGGGGTGAGGTTTCCGTTCATTACGGAATCCACATCCGAAGTCTCGAAGCCGGAACGTACATCTTTCACCAGCTTATACGGATGCATGACGTAATTTCTGATCTGGCTTCCCCACTCGATTTTCATCTTGTTGGCTTCAATCTCGTTACGGGCTTTCAATCGTTCTTCCAGTTCCATTTCATACAATCTTGAACGGAGCAACTGCATTGCTTTTTCTTTGTTCTGCAGCTGAGAACGGGATTCCGAGTTTTCAATAATAATTCCTGTCGGAGCGTGGCGAAGGCGGACTGCCGTTTCCACCTTGTTTACGTTCTGCCCTCCCGCTCCCGAAGACCTCATCGTCTCGAATGAAATATCGGCCGGATTGATGTTGATTTCAATAGTATCGTCCACCAAAGGGTATACATATACCGACACAAAGCTGGTATGACGCTTGGCATTGGAATCAAAAGGGGAAATCCTTACCAACCGGTGAACTCCGTTCTCCCCTCTCAGGTAGCCGAAAGCAAATTCGCCCTCGATTTCCAGGGTTACGGTTTTCACACCGGCCACATCACCCTCCTGAAAATTCAGTTCACGGATCTTGTAGCCCTGCTTTTCGGCCCACATGGTGTACATTCTCATCAGCATCGAAGCCCAGTCGCAACTCTCCGTTCCACCGGCTCCGGCTGTGATCTGAAGCACCGCCGAAAGCTCATCCCCTTCATTGGAAAGCATATTTTTGAATTCCAGGTCTTCGATTTTTTCCACGAGCTGCGGAAAAGTAGCATCCAGTTCCTTTTCAGAGTCCGGATCTTCCTTGGCAAACTCCACCAGCACCTGCAGATCTTCAAACTGGGTATTGATCTCGTCGTAGGCTTCCACCCATTTTTTCTTGGACCGGAGCTGCTTCAGGAAGGCTTCCGCTGTTTTGGGATTGTCCCAGAATTCCGGCGCAGCCGTTTTTTCGTCGTCATTGGCAATTTCAATCTTCTTCTTGTCGATCTGAAGATATTTATGGAGGTCGTCAATCCTTGATTGGATTTCTTTTATCTGGTCGTTGTTGATCACGATTTTTTATTTATTGCAAAAATAAGAAATTTTTATTCCCTGATGCTCGGGTAAAGAAAGTACGGAATTTAATAGGTGAAAGTTTTACTTTGAGTGGTTGGGATCGCGTAAACGCGCAAAATAATCCACCATCGCAATGCTGAAAAGGCGCAAAGAATTTGATAGAGTCAAATTTTTATACCGCGAATACTAACTGTTGAATTTGTATTCTTCTCTTTAGTAAGAGGCACTCAATTTTATCAAAGATAAAATCCTCGCGCCTTATCCACGTAAAGCATTCAAAACCTTTTGCGTTCTTAGCGTTTCCCAACATGATTACATTGAAAAATTCACCATCTACTTACGGAGCAAAATCAACCATTAGCCATTCACCCTTATCCCTGGCTTCCGCCTTCTTCTTCTTCATTGTGATGGAAGCCGATAATCCGGCGCGGTTCTTCCACTGCCCTGTAGGTATCCACTTCCTTTTTCAGTTCTTTGATGCGGGATTGAAACTGGTCGAAATTGTTGATGGTAACGTCCTTTAAAAAAACGGCTATCTGATCGAGGTATTCACCCGTCAGTTTTCCGGCAGCATCCCGCAAAGCTCCGTTAAGAAGATTCTGGTCTATTTTCAGGTCTTCGTTGCGGGTTTTCTGGTAAAGGTTCTTGATCCTCTTTTTCAGGCTTTGGGTAAAATCGATCAGCATGGTGTTGCTGAAGACTTTCATTTTTGCTGAAACGCTACTCCAGAAAGGAATTTTATCGGCTTTATTGTTTTTGAGGATTTTAAACAAAAGCGAGTCTTTTTCCAGATTTTTAGTCATGGCATACAGGATAATTTCCGCCCGCTCCGCCGCATTGGGAGGGAAAACGGGAACCATCACATCAAATCTTCCCGGTGCGGTAATTTCTTCATCGATATCCGAAACGGATTTTGCCGAACCTATCATCAGAAGCTCTTCCTGCTCAAATCTTGAGATATGATGAAGAATGATTTCCTGGGTTTCAAGATTGCAGGCAGCAACGGTGTTTTCAGCCTTTCTTGCCATCATGATCTCATCGAAATCATCCATAAACAACAATACCCTGTCTTCTTTCATCATCGTTACCAGAAAATCGTTGAAATTGGTGCGGTTGCCGTCGACATAAGAGGTTCCGAGGTAATGCTTTTTCACTTCTTTAAACGCATAGCCGATAATTTCCGCAATTTTATTCGCCCAGAAGATCTTGCCGCTTCCCGGAGGACCGTACAGGATAATCCCGGCCGGCTTGTTGATGCCCCAGTCTTTAATTTGTTGCGGATTTAAAAAGGGTTCCAGAATACCTGAAATGTAAAAAAACAGGTCCCGGTAACCGATGAAATCCCTTTTCTGAAGACTGGTTTTATGTCCGAAATAATCGTAAACGAATTTGTAGTTGCCGCCTAACCGGTTATCGATGCCATAACTGGAAACGGAAGACTTAAAGAAACCGTTATCGAAGATATTAGGATCTTTTTCTTTAATTGCTCTTTCTACTTTATCTTTCGGCTGTCTGATAGTTTCAGCGATCTGCTCAAGGGTTTTGGTTTTATCAAGGTCTTTTTCATAAATCCTCAAAAATTCAGCATTTTCGCGGGCAAATTTTTCAAAATCCTTTTTTACTTCAAAATTCGTACGGATACAATCCGTAAGTTCAAGATCAAAATCCTGAATGAACTGCTTTATAGCTTCGGCGGAAACATTAAGTTCCTTGGCCAGTTCGATTAACTTCATAATTCCCGATTAATTCTACCAAATTTAAGATTTTTAAAAATTAAATTTCACTGATCTTCACTATTATTTGTAACAAAAATTAAATTATATAGACTACTACTATGTAAAACAAATTACATGGAAAAAATTTTATCCGTAAAGAATCTGACGAAAAAATTCAAAAGAACGGTAGTGAACAATATTTCCTTCGATGTGGAAAGAGGAAATGTTTACGGACTGCTTGGACCGAACGGAAGCGGGAAATCCACAACCTTCGGGATGCTGCTTTCAACGATCAACCCTACCAGCGGCGAATGGTACTGGTTTGGGAAGAAGGGTACCGATCCCGATACATTGAAGAAAATCGGGGCCATTATCGAACAGCCAAATTTTTATCCGTACCTGAATGCGGAAACCAACCTGAAAATCGTAGCAGAGATCAAGGGAACACCTTATTCGAGAATTGATGAGGTTTTGAAAACCGTTAACCTCCTGGAAAGGAAGAAAGACTTGTTCCGAACATATTCCCTGGGCATGAAACAACGTCTGGCGATTGCCTCTGCCATGCTGAACAATCCCGAAGTGATGATCCTGGACGAGCCGACAAACGGGCTTGATCCTGAAGGAATCATCCAGATCCGTGAGATCATCAGCAATATTGCAAAACAGGGAATTACGATTATTATCGCAAGCCATTTGCTGGATGAAATCGAAAAGATATGCAGCCACGTGATTGTTCTGAAAGAAGGAACTTCGCTGTACTGCGGAAGGGTGGATGAAATGACTGCCAACAACGGGTATTTTGAGCTAAAGGCAGACAACAATACATTGCTTCTGAATGCACTGAATGAACTTCAGTGGTTTACGGCCATTAACCATGACGGCGACCTGCTGAAAGCCCAGATCCGGGATGATGCCTCGGTTTCCGCTTCAGCACTGAATCAGAAGCTGTCTGAAAAAGGAATTTTCCTTTCGCATCTTACCAAGAAAAAATTGTCGCTTGAGTCCCAATTTCTTGAACTTGTAAAAAACACAAAATAATCATGATCAAACTACTAAAACTGGAATACTACAAAAACCTGAACTATCGGCCGTTCAAGGTTTTCACGATCTTATATTTCGCGATTCTTATTGCACTGCTTTTCATCGGACTGGTGGATTTTGATCTATTCGGCGGAAAGGTCAATCTGAAGGAACAGGGAATCTACAACTTTCCGGAAATCTGGAATTTCACGACTTATATAGTTGCTTTGCTAAAAATTTTCCTGGGTCTCATTATCGTTTTTTCCATCTCCCAAGAGTTCAGCAACCGGATGTTCAAACAAAACACGATTGATGGGTTAAGCAGAAAGGAATTCATCAGTTCTAAATTGTTAACAATAAGCGTTTTCACCATTATTTCTACGGTTATCGTCTTTGTGATTACAATGTTTTTGGGGTATCAGTATTCCAATACTACAGATCCAGGGAAAGTTTTTGAAGAAGTTTTCTTTATTGGCAACTACTTTGTGAAGTTATTTACTTTTTTCTGTTTTCTGATGTTTCTTTCCGTTTTGCTGAGAAAATCGGTGTTTGTATTTCTTGCTTTATTTGTATTATGGTTTGTCGAAAGCATTCTATTAGCAGTTGAAAAGTACCAGAAAATGCACGGCCTTACCGAATTGCAAAGAACCCATGTAGTTCAGAATGATTTTTTCATTTCCAAATTGTTCCCTCTTGAAAGCATGTCCAGCCTGATCCCAAATCCGATGATGAGGCTGAATATGGCCAAAATGATGGGCATGAAATACGAATTCCACTACCCTAAGGAAAGCTTAGTGGCCTGTCTGGTGTGGTGTGCCATTTTCATCTTCGGATCTTACTGGATTCTCAGAAAGAGAGACTGGTAATTGATTAGAAACATTCAACACAATATATTCAGATTATTTTTTAGTGACTCATTTTGGGTCACTTTTTTTGTTTTTCCAATTTAAATTTTTATTAAATTACACCAAAATTACAGCCATGAGAAAATCTTTTATGTACCGGGAATGATCAGTGATTTGTTGATACCGGTTTTATTATGGTATTGCGTAAAGTCCTATAACAATCGAACGGTTTATAATATAGTTGGCAAAGGACAAAAGCAATTACGACTACACTTTTGAACCCTTAAGAAATTGGAACTATAAGAAAATAAAAGTTGATCCTTTAACTGCTAAAGAAAACTCCACGCTCTATGTTTCTGAATTAAAATCACTTAAGAAAAGAAACCAAAAAGAAACCGGAATTGAGTTTATTCTGGATGAAAATAATACGTACGGCGATTTTGTTTCTTTATTGAATGATATGGCCACTGCAAAACAGGAAGCATATGCTTTAGATCTGGAAAAGACAGGACATTTGTTTGCTGTGACCAATTATATTGATACGGACGCACAGGCCAATTTTTTTGGTGATGATACCGTTATAATTCCTATTGATCACGGATCACTTTCATATGGAGAGTACAGCCCTAACCTCTACGAAATATCAAAACAAATTTTACTGAATCTTCCAAAACCTGCTTATTATATCGTCTTCGGATTTTTATTATTTCTGAACATCTCGATGTTCAGCATCAAAGAAAATCTTCAGATGAAGAAAAATATAGTATAACTGTTTATCAAACCTTGAAGGTTTAAACTAATAACCGGCAAAATATACAACAAAAAAGGACTGCCTTTCGGCAGCCCCCTTACAATCACTTCTTCACTTTAAAACACTTATTTTTTATCTTTATCCAGCAAGTCTATATATTCTCCGTAACCTTTTGCTTTCATTTCCGCTTTCGGAATAAATTTCAGCGAGGCACTGTTGATGCAGTAACGAAGTCCTCCTTTATCGGCAGGTCCGTCGTTGAAGACATGTCCCAAATGCGCATCCCCGGTTTTACTTCTTACTTCTACCCTGGTCATTCCGTGGGAACGGTCCAGTTTTTCTTCTACCAGTTTTTTGGTAATCGGCTTGGAGAAGCTTGGCCATCCGCATCCGGATTCAAATTTATCGGTAGAAATAAACAACGGCTCTCCGGTAGTAATGTCTACATAAATCCCTTCTCTGGTTTCGTCCCAATATTCATTTTTAAAAGCCATTTCCGTCCCGTTTTCCTGGGTTACGTTGTACTGTTCGGCAGTCAGTTTTTCCTTTAAGACTTTTTTGTCCTGCTTCTGGTATTTGGTTTCTTTAGATTCCTTTGTTTCTTTTTTCGGCGGGTTGGCGTTTCTTGCCATTTCAAACAATCCCGGTTCAATGTGGCAGTAGCCTCCCGGATTTTTGTCCAGGTAATCCTGGTGATAATCTTCGGCACGGTAGAAATTTTTCAGAGGAATCGTTTCTACGACTACCGGCTTGCTGTAATTCTTAGCCAGTTTGGCCACTTCCGCTTTTACCATGGCCTCCGTTTCTTTATCAGTAGTATAAATTCCTGTTCTGTACTGGTTTCCTCTGTCATTTCCCTGTTGGTCGATGCTGGTCGGATCAATGGTTTTAAAATACAGATCGATCAAAAGTTTCAAATCAACTATCTCAGGATCATATTTTACTTTTACTGTTTCTGCAAAACCTGTGGTATGGCTTACCACTTCTTCATACGTCGGATTTTTTTTGTTTCCGTTGGCATATCCTACCTCCGTACCTACAACGCCTCTGATCTGCTGGAAAAAATGCTCGGTTCCCCAGAAACATCCGCCGGCAAAATAGATTTCTTTTACATTTTTATTGTCCATAATGGTCTCATTTTCTTTCTTTGTCTCCGTGGATTTCGGCTTGTTATCTCCACAGCTCGTCGCAAAAACTGCAATACCCAGAACAACGCTGAGCAATATTAATATGTTCTTCATTTTTAATTTTATATCCATTTCAAATCTTACTTTTCTTCATTAAAACCGCCCGTTTCAGATAACAAATTTCGGACTTATTTTCAAACTATTTCAAAGATAATCTCTATCTCAATGATAGCATGTCTTAAGGATTACCTTACACTATCATTTACGAAAAATATAGGGAAATGGATTTGACAATAGCAAGATTTACCTCTTCATCCGGAATAAGTTTATCTGATTTTCAAAATGCGGACCTGGCATTTTATAATTGGAAATAAATATTTTGTCAATTGGCCACTAATTGTACAAAAAAACTCCCGGCATCCAGCATCTCTCTTCCAGCCTTTTAATGCCACTCCGGGTTCACCTTAAATTTACGGCTTCCCGCTTACGGTTTTCAGTAAAAAACAGTAGATTTGCATCTTATCAAAATTTGTAAAAAAGCAAAGCATATAGATCATGACATCACAAGAGATCCGTCAGAAATTTTTAGATTACTTTAAAAGCAAAGACCACCTGATCGTTCCTTCGGCACCCATCGTGCTGAAAGACGACCCTACCCTTATGTTTTCCAATTCCGGTATGACGCAGTTCAAGGATTATTTTTTAGGATACAAAGAGCCTAAAGCTTCCAGAATTGCCGATACCCAAAAGTGTCTCCGGGTTTCCGGGAAACATAATGACCTGGATGATGTGGGCAGGGATACCTATCACCACACCATGTTTGAAATGTTGGGAAACTGGTCTTTCGGCGACTATTTCAAAAAAGAGGCTATTGCTTTTGCCTGGGAACTGCTGACGGAAGTATATGGAATTCCGAAAGAAAACCTGTACGTTACGATTTTTGAGGGCGATGCTTCCGAAAACCTTGAAAGGGACCATGATGCCTATGATTTCTGGAAATCCCTTATTTCCGAGGACCGGATCATTAACGGAAACAAAAAAGACAACTTCTGGGAAATGGGAGCCAGCGGACCGTGCGGACCGTGCTCCGAAATCCACGTTGATTTGAGAAGCGAAGAAGAGAAAGCAAAAGTTTCAGGACTGGATCTGGTAAACAACGATCATCCGCAGGTAGTGGAAATCTGGAATCTGGTATTCATGCAGTACAACAGAAAAGCAGACGGTTCCCTGGAAAATCTTCCTGCCAAGCACATCGATACCGGAATGGGCTTCGAGCGTCTCTGCATGGCACTTCAGGGGAAATCTTCCAACTACGACACCGATGTTTTCACGCCACTGATCGCTAAAGTGGAAGAACTTTCAGGAAAAAAATATACCGCAGTTTTAGCAGACGAAAAAGATATTGCCATCCGTGTGGTGGTGGACCACATCAGGGCCGTTTCTTTTGCAATTGCCGACGGACAGCTGCCTTCCAACGGAGGAGCAGGTTATGTGATCCGGAGAATTTTAAGAAGGGGAATTTCCTATTCTTACCGGTTCTTAGGCATGAAAGAACCTTTCCTTTACAAGTTGGTGGCCGTTCTTCAGGAACAGATGGGAACATTCTTCCCGGAGCTTGAGAAACAGGGAACGTTGGTGACTGAAGTGATCAAAAGTGAAGAAGAATCATTCTTAAGGACTATAGAAAACGGACTGATCAGGGTTGAAAAGCTCATTCAGCAGACCATTACTGATAATCAAAAGGTATTGCCTACAGAAGAGGTCTTTGAATTATATGACACCTATGGTTTCCCGGATGATTTGACGCGCATTATTGCTGAAGAAAAGGGTTTAACCATTGACGAAAAAGGTTTTGAGCAGGCATTAGATAAACAGAAACAACGTTCCAAAGCAGATTCTGCCCAAAAAGTATATGATTGGGTAACCCTTGAAGAAAAACCTGAAAACTTCGTAGGTTACGACAAATTTGAATCTGAAACCTACATTACCAGATACAGGAAGGTAGAAAACAAAGACGGGGAATTTTATCAGGTTGTTCTCAGCGAATCGCCTTTTTACCCTGAAGGCGGTGGCCAGGTGGGAGATAAAGGAATCCTGGAAAATGCTGCGGAAAGTTTTGAAGTATTGGAAACGAAAAAGGAAAACGGACTGATCGTTTCTCTGATCAGCGGTCTTCCGAAAGATGCCGGGGCTCTTTTTTATGCGAAGGTAAATAACTCCGACAGAAAAAACTCCCAGGCCAACCACTCCGTGACCCACTTACTGCATGAGGCTTTAAGAGAGGTATTGGGAACCCATGTCGAGCAGAAAGGCTCTTACGTAGGTCCGGATTACCTTCGTTTCGACTTCTCCCATTTCAATAAAATGACGGAAGAAGAACTGGCCCTGGTAGAAAATAAAGTAAATGCAAAAATCAAAGAAAGCATTGCGCTGCAGGAATTCAGAAGCATACCGATTCAGGAAGCACTGGACAAAGGTGCAATGGCTTTATTCGGCGAGAAATACGGCGACAGCGTGCGAATGATCCAGTTCGGAAGCTCTAAGGAACTTTGCGGAGGAACGCATGTGAAAAACACCAGCGAAATCGGTCATTTCAAAATCGTTTCCGAAAGCTCTGCAGCAGCCGGAATCCGAAGAATTGAGGCCATCTCGGGAGACGAATCTGAAAAGTATTTCAAAAACCTTGAACAACAGATGACGGAACTTTCCCAACTGTTGAAATCTAAAGATATTATCCGTTCGATTGAAAAATTAATGGAGGAAAATTCTTCTTTAAAATCGGAGGTGGAAGCATTCAAAAAAGAAAGGGCCAAAGGCGAAATCGGCGACTGGAAAGCAGCTTACGAGCAAAAAGGTGATAAATTACTTTTGGTAAAAAGAACATCTCTGGATGCCGCTTCGGTAAAAGATATCGTCTTCCAGTTGAAGAAAGAAATCCCGACCTCCATCACGGTTATCCTGTCCGATGCAGACGGAAAGCCTATGATTACCGTTGGTGTTTCAGATGATTTGGCAGGAATTTATCAGGCTGGAGCCCTGATAAAAGAATTAGCCAGAGAAATCCAGGGCGGCGGCGGCGGAAACCCTGGCTTTGCAACAGCCGGTGGCAAAAACCTTGACGGGCTGGAAAATGCCTATCAGAAAGCATTGAATCTTTAATTTTTCAAATTAAATTCAAAATATAATAAAGCAGTTGTTTTTTAAGCAGCTGCTTTTCATTTTAATGGGATATTTTCTTTATCTTGGCATTTATCAGAATTAAAAGCATGTCCAGAATTTTGATTCCATTATTTTTCCTGCTTCTGTTCTCATGCAAAAAAGCAGAATACCATGACGGCAAAAACCGTTATGCAACCGTTGCAACTATCAATTCAAAAGATAGCCTGCTCGCCTATTCTTATACGAAAGGCAGTAATTACGAAATAAAACTGGAAGATTTACGAACCTATAAAACGATTTATTCAAAAAAAATCAGTAATAATTGTTTTACGGAACCCCGGACTCAAAATGGCAAATTGTATTTTCCCGAATCCGATCACTTATTTACCGGTGTTGATTATAAAACAGGCAAAATTTCCTGGAAGCTTCCAACCCCAGGACGAATAAGAGAATTTCAAATCGTAAATAATCATATTATTATTGCAAGTATCGATTTGTATGGGATAATGGCTATCCATGCCCATACCGGGAAGATTCTTTATGAATTGCCACTGCATTCGGATAAAAACTGCCAGGTAGATTTTGCGCCGCGTCCTATCGGGTTTGATGAAACTTATTTTTATGTGGCAAATTTCAATTGTTCATTAATTTCTGCTTATGAAATCTCTTCCGGCAAAAAAATCTGGAGCAAAACAGAATCTGCATCTGCGCTATCCAATTTTACCGTTGCAGGAAAATATATTTTCCTGGGATATAATCTGCATAATAATGATAACCTCTCCGGAGAAATTATGCTTCTAGAAGCGCATACAGGGAAATTACTCTACAGGCAGTTTGCATTATTTGATATTTTTACAGATCCTGTTCCATATGGAAATAAGATATATTACCATACGTATGATTATCGGTTGCAGGAACTTGATGTTGAAAACAAAACAGAACGTACCCTGTTTACATTTGGAAAATCAAATGACTTCGGAGGGAACCAAATATACAGACAGGACCATTTTCTGTTTTTGCAGGATCTTCAGTACAATATTCTAAAAATCGATTTACATACTTTTAAAAAAGAAATTTTTGATAAAGGTAATAAAGGAATGCTGGGCGTCTATAAAATTAAGGATAAAATAAATTTAATTTATTAACTATCCGAACTCTGGTTAAAATCTGGACGGAAAAACTATTATAAATAAGCTAAAAATAAAGAGACATTTCAGCAATGATGATTCAAAGGCTCTGAGAATTTCACCTTCTTAAGTCTTATAAATTTTTAAAATTCCTGAAAAATTTTCAGGAATTTTAATTATAACTCCACTTTGGAACGATTCATGATTAATGAAAAAAAGAACAGTTTACGGTTTATACTAAATGCAATGTATTGCAGGATATAAAACCATAATATAATCAATATCACAAATATATAAATAACATGATATAAAAACCCATTTTTTATTACAAACATTACACTTACACATATTAATACAACCACAAAAAATTAACATTATGAAACCAACACATTTTCTTTCAAAAATTCAGCTTGCCGTACTTATTTTAATGACCAACTTTGCAGCGGTATACGCTTATGCACAGGAGAAAGCAGCAGACTTAAAAGTAGATGTCGATGTCAATAAAGGAGGCGGAGGTTCTTCAGCAGACTGGATGTCCAATCCTATTGTATGGGCAGCAGGCGCATTAATTTTAATCCTGATCGTCGCTTTGGCAGCAAGAGGAAACGGAAGCAGAGTTTAATTGACCTGCAAATCTGATTTTCTTCCGGTTTATCAGGAATACATCTGTGAAAATAACGATTTAAAAGGCTGTCCTAAAAGTTGGACAGCTTTTCATTTTGATGAATATGTTATTCACCATAGATTTTTTAGGATATTTTTATTTATTTTTAACAAAAGATTATATTTTCTGCTATGGTATTGTAACCTTCTTATCAATAGTTTTGTCTATCTATTAAAAAAACTAATGACAAAATTTTTAGTCTTACCATTTTTATTTTTTACCGTATTATTTTTCGGACAAAGCCAACTGAAAGTTTTAAGCAAAACCGACAGAAAACCCATTCACAATGCGGCGGTATACTGCGAAGATGAGCTTCTCGGAAAAACGGATCTCGGCGGTAGCCTTTCCTTTAAAACAAAATGTAAGAAGGTGGAAATCCTGGCCGACAATTTCCAGGATGTTACGGCGGACGTGAAAAAATCCATGGAAGTTTCCATGCAGCCGCTATCGGAAAAGATGGGCAATATCGATAAGGTCATTATCCAGGATAAAAGTGATCCGAGAGCGTTGAGGATTTTGGATGAGCTTAATAAAAGAGCCAAAGAAAATTCACCGAAATCACTTGATTCTTACACCTTTAAATCCTACACTAAATTTTCCATTGATGTTGATAAGGATTCTGTGGATATCTACAAAAATTTTCTGGCGGTAAGAAAAGATTCTCTGTCAAAAGTCGACAAGAAGGATGTAAAGCAGACCAAAAAAGATAAAAAAGATTCTCTTACAGCCGAGGATTTTATCCAGGCTTCGGCTGAAGGCCAGATGTTCCTTTGGGAAAAGGCGGCCCAATACAAATATTCCAAAAGCTACGGTGAAAAAACAAACATTATCGACAACAGGATGTCGGGGTTCAAAAACCCGATCTACGAAGCCCTGGCCATCAACATTTCCAACCTCGACCGTATCCCGAGACAGCTTAGGCCTGAAAACAGAAAGCTTTTCAATTTTTACCTGTCCGATACCTTACAGATCGACGGAAGAAAGACTTATGTGATCAAATTCAAGGAAATCACCGACAAAAAGAAACAGAATCCCAGGAAATTCAACGGAAAGATCTATGTGGATTCCGAAACTTACGCTTTGAAAAAGTTTGAAAGTGCCAGTAAGAAGAGAAACGAAGGAGAAATTGTTTCCGTCTGGAAGCCCATCGGCGGAAAGTGGTTCCTGGATTACGAAGATATGAGGGTGAAGATGGGAGACCAGAGTTTTGACACTTCTAAAAAAGACAGCCTGAAACCGGGTCAAAAAGAAAAATACAACCAGAAAACCTTCGGCAATTACCTGTATGTTAAAAACCGCTTTTTCGGTTTTGAGCTGAATAAAGAACAAAAAGCATCCGACTTCAAAGGGTATTCGCTGGAAGTGAAGAATTCCGACGGCAGCCTTCTGGATCAGTACAGAACCGACAGCCTTACTGCAAGAGAAAATGCTACCTACACCAAGATCGACAGCTTCGTACAGAAATATGATTTTGAGAAAAAGCTGAATACCCTTACCCAACTGGTACGCGGAAACCTCCGGTATAAAATCATCGATTTCGATCTCATGAAGTTTTTCAGCTATGACCAATATCAGGGAGTACGCCTGGGTGCAGGAATTAAACTAAATGAAAAATTTAATAAAACCTTTTCACCGGACGGGTATTTCGGGTACGGATTCAAGGATCACCGCTGGAAATACGGCTTGGGGCTGGATGTAAAATTATCGGATAAAAGAACTTCCGTATTCAGGATTGAATATATGGATGATGTCTTTGCCGCAGGAAGATTCAGCAATGCCATGTGGGATGTGATGATGAAAATTCCTGATATGAACCTTGATCTCCACAACAGTACCTTCTATAAAAATCAAAAATGGGGTGCTTCGTTCCTGTATGATCTGTCTAATTCGGTAAGTGTAAAAGTTGCTTTAAATAAAGAAAAACAACAGGCCCTTTTCGATTACCGGTACAAAGATCTGGGAAATGCTTTCGACAATACGAGCGCAACATTATCCCTGAAATTTTCTCCCAATGACAAGAACATCATGACGCCGAGTGGTAAATACACGTATGAAAAAGGCTATCCGCAGGTATTCGTAAACTACGAAAAAGGATTCCGCACCTTGGGCGGAGAACTGGATTACCACAGGCTGGATGCTTTAATCATCCATCAGTTCAGATCCAAACTCGGTTATACGAACATTAAGCTTTTCGGAGGAATCTCTTCAGGAGACGCACCGATCTGGAAAAACTTTGAAATTGCCGGACAAAGAGACCTGACTGCTGATAAATGGACTTCTGTTATCAGCACCCCTTCCAATCTGGGATTTGCCACTATGCCTGCCGGAATGTTTTTCGCCGATAAATTTGCAGCCTTTAAAGTATCGCAGTACCTGCCGTTCCGTTTCAAAACCCTTGGAAAAAGGTATTCCAACATCGAACTTGAATACCAGGCGGCTATCGGAAATATGAAAAACCGGGAAGATCATCAGTTTCAGTTCCAGGTACTGGATCATTATTACCAGGAGGTCGGTATCATGTGGAACCGTTTTCTGGGCAGCCGTTACAGCGTCGGGTTTTCCTACCGTTTGGGATATTACCAGACACCTCAGTTTAAAGACAATTTCGGAATTAAGGTTAAGCTTAATCTCCTGAATTAAAATATATTTTCATTGATGACCAATTATTATTTCAACACGAGCGGGCTGCGGTCCGCTCTCTTTTTTTTCTCCCCCGGATTCCTGCAGATTTTCACAGATAACAACGCAGATTTTGCAGGAATCACTTTCGCACCATAACACCCTGTTTGTCCATCCCGTAGGGATCTCAACATAGTATTAGCGAATCGCCTGGAAAGAGTCATGTTTAGATTTTTTTAATTAAACCACAGATGAGCACAGATTCGCACAGATTTCATTGTCTATAAAAGCTTTATTAGCAAATTGATGATTCACCGATACAATAAAAATCTTTGATCTTTATTTTTGATTGTGATCTAAAATATTTTCAAAGTATGAAACTCAGATCTCATATTTCTTATATGCTAAACGCTTTACCATATAAAATTTCTGCAGATTGCCGCTATTATTTTGATCCGTTCTAATTATTGAAACTCCCGTAACATTTCCCCGCTTTTAATAAGGAAAACTTAATTTCTGTACCGCGGTGCTTAAAATTCAGTTAACAACGGAGCCCTAGTTTTGCAATATCGAAATAAAACAATTATGAAAATCTACAAAACATTAGGGGCCCTGTTTTTAACAGCGGTGCTTTTACAAAACTGTAATGATGAAACGACGGATAGCAATGAAAATCCGGTAAATCAGAACATCAAAATTGAGAACTTCTCTAAAGAACCGGCCTTCGCTTACGGAATGAGCGGTTTTGAAAACCTGAACATCACCACCCTGATTTCCAGTTCCGATGTGCTTGCCGGAAGCCCGAACTTTGTTTTCGCAGGGCAGCCGGACGGAATGGGAATCATGAAAGATCCGAATTCAGAAGGATACCTGATGATCACTAACCACGAAATTACAAAATCGGTTTCAAGAGTTTATCTGGATAAAACCTTTAAGCCGGTAAAAGGAGAATACATCCTGAACGGAATCGGGGGAATGACCAGATTGTGTTCCGCAACATTGGCTACCGTGGCAGAGCATGGTTTCAGTGCTTTTCTTACAGCCGGGGAATCGGGAGAAGAAAGTATGGTACACGCCATCAACCCACTGGCGGCAGTGGCACAGGCTGCAGACCAGTCGAGGGTAAAACCTGCTTTGGGTAAAGCATCGATGGAAAATGCCGTTCCGCTACCTAAAGATATTTCCAACGGAAAAACATACATCATGATCGGTGAAGACCAGTCTTTCAGCTCTTCGCACCAATCGGCGGGACAGCTGATCATGTACGTTTCCGATACTCAAGGCGACCTAAACAACGGCAAATTGTACGCTTTGAAGAGAACCAACAACAATTATACGGAAACCAATATGACGAAGGGAAACCAGTATGATGTGGAATTTGTGGAAATCTCCAATGCCAAAAACCTTACCGGAGCCCAGATCAACCAGAAGAATATCGATAACAACGCCATTCGTTTCTCAAGAGTTGAGGACGTAGATTACCGGAAAGGAGCCGGAAAAGGAAGAGAAATCTACTTTACCGCTACCGGAGAATCTTCAGACGGGGTAAATCCGAAAGCCGGACTTACCATGTGGGGAAGAGTCTACAAGCTTGTCTTAAACGAAAGCAACATGCTTACCGGAAAGCTTGAAGTGGTGGCCGAAGGAGATTCCAATCCGGGAAGCAACCTGATTAACCCGGATAACCTTTGTGTAACGGAAAACTACGTATACATCCAGGAAGACGGTGATTCTTACTACCCTGCCGCTACGCACGATTCCTACATCTGGCAACTGAACATCAGCACCAAGCAGTACAAGCCGTGGCTGAATATGAAGCACAACAGAAACGATGCAGCATGGCAGGCAGCGTACAACCAATCCGGACAGCTTACAAAGCTTGGATCATGGGAATTCGGGGCGATGATCGATATTTCAGATATCATCGGAGTACCTAACACATTTGCGGTAAACATCCACTCCCACACCTGGCAGAAAGATGCGTTTGCGAATGCAGACGGTGCAGGGGTGAATACCAACAAAGAAGGTGGACAGACCATCATCATCAGAAACGTTCAGAAATAATTTACTATCATTATTAATAGGGTATCAGTAGGAGAAATTCTGCTGATACTTTTTCATATCGTATGAAAATCATTCTTAAATATCCTTTTGTTGCTTTTCTGCTCATTGTTTTTGCCATTTTCGGAACATTGCAGTGTACCCAGAACCATCAGCCGTTACAGGATGATCTGTCAGAGGTAAAAAAAGACCTTTTCAGGAACAATGCCGATTTTCTGAACCGGACCAGCGAACTGATGCAAATGGTTTCCGCAAATCCCGATCAGGCGAAGCTTCAGAAAAAATTTGAAGAGCTTAGGACAACGTATAAAAAGATGGAATGGGCGGTAGAATATTTCCTTCCCCAGACCGCACGTTTTATTAACGGTCCTGCCCTGCCTGAAATCGAAATGCAGGAGCACACGGAAATAGAGCCCGAAGGCCTGCAGGTATTGGAAGAAATGCTGTACCCTTACGATCCGGAAAACAGGGATGAAGTCGTCCGCATGCTTAAAAACCTGACCAATAAAAGCAATACGATTAAAGTAAACTTTCAGGCTATCACCATTTCCAGAGACCAGGTATTCGATGCCTTGAGACAGGAAACTTTCAGAATTTCAAGCCTGGGGATTGCCGGTTTCGATACGCCGGTTTCGGGAACATTTTTAAGAGAAATCCCATACGCTTTAAATTCAGTGAAGACAACACTTCAGCAGATTGCCACGGAAAAATCAAAAGACAAAGCTTTGGCAGGGATCATCCTGGAAATTGAAGCATCCATAACGTATCTGAAAAAGAATACGGATAAAAATACATTTGATTACATCAATTTTATTCCTGAACATCTGAATAAGATTACCTCCATGATGATCGATTTCCAAAAACAGGAGGACATTCCGGCTATAGAAGTTACTTCGGCACTGAATAAGAACGTCCGCACATTTTATTCGAAAAATGCCTTTAATCCGAATGCTTTTGTTCCCGGAAAGCAATTTGAAATATCGCCGGAGAAAGTGAAGCTCGGGAAACAGCTCTTCAACGATAATATTTTATCCGACAACAATTCCCGAAGCTGCGCCACCTGCCATGTAGCAGAAAAAGCATTCACCGACGGACGGGAAAAATCCATGTCCCTGACCGACTCACCATTGCAGCGAAATACACCTTCCCTGAATTACTCGGCCTTCCAGCACGGACAGTTCTGGGATATGCGCAAGGACGACCTGGAAGGACAAAGCTCCGCTGTGATTACCAATAAAGAGGAAATGCACGGTGACCTCAGTAAAATTATCGCTAAAATCAATGCCGATCCAAAGTATCGTACTGCATTTGCAACGATTTACAAAGGAAAGAATGCCGAAATCTGGCAACTGCAGAATGTCCTGGCCAGCTATATCCGTTCGTTAGCTTCTTTCAACTCTGATTTTGATCATTACATGAAAGGAAACAAAAATGCCTTGACGGAAAGTCAAAAGAAAGGGTTCAACCTGTTCATGGGGAAAGCGCAGTGCGCCATCTGCCATTTTTTACCGCTTTTCAACGGGACGGTCCCGCCGAATTACACCAAAACCGAACAGGAAGTCCTGGGAATCGCTGAAAATTCATCCAACCGGACGGCAGACAAAGATCCGGGGCGAGGCAAATTCCACGAAACAGTAGCTTTTTTACAGCACTCCTTTAAAACCCCGACACTAAGAAACATCGGCAAAACCGGTCCGTACATGCATAACGGCGGTTATAAAACCCTGCAGGAAGTCATGGAATTCTACAACAAAGGCGGCGGAAAAGGATTCGGACTGAGAACCGAAAACCAGACGCTCTCTGATGCTCCGCTGAATTTATCAGAAAAGGAAATGTCGGAAATCATTGATTTTCTAAATGCATTAAGCGATCATTAAATAACAGTCCCGGAAAATCCCGGGATTTTTTGTGACTTGAAAATTTTGCAATTATTGAGAATTCATGATGATTTCTACAACACCAATGGATGCTAACTACATTTAACGAAAAATTTTCTATAAGCACCTGCGGCTTTGTGAAACAAAAAAAATCGTTACTAATACTTTAAATCTCAATGGACTTTGTGTTCAAACTCAGATTACGAATCCTCAATCAATTTTAATTAAATAAAATTTTGTTAACAGGTTAAAACCAGGCACTAAAAACTTTCCTGTGCGGAGAAATATTATTAATTTTGAAAGGTTTTTATGAAAAGGATTTTATTGTTTTTAGGTCTTTCATTCTGGATTTTTGGTTTCTCACAATCGAAAGTTACCGCTATTGAAGGCATTACCATCGAAGACAAAAGTGATCCGAGAGCATTGGAAATCCTGAAAAAAGTAAACCGGATGTTCAGCGAAAACTCACCGAAGACCCTGGATTCCTATTCTTACAAATCCTATGAAAAAATTTCTCTCGACATCGACGAAGATAGCGTAGCCCAGTACAATAAGTTTTTCGAAGAAACCGGAATGTTCCGGGAAAAGCGTAAAAAAGATTCCTTAAATAACATTTCCGCCCGGAAAATATTTTCGAAAAGCAAACTTTTCCTTTGGGAAAGGGCACAGGAATTTCTGTATTCCAGGCAATACGGTGAAAAAATAAATATCCTTGATAACCGGATCTCCGGGCTGAAACAGCCGATTTACGAAATGATCGCCCTTCAGCAAAGCAACCGGGACAAAGTTCCCGATCAGCTGAAACAGGAAAACAGGGGCCTCTATCGGTTTTTCCTCACCGACACCATTGAAATGGATGGCCGGAAAAACTTCGTGATCCGATTCAGGGAAGTCAATTACAAAAATCCCGATAAAAAGCGGAAGTATAACGGAGCTATTTACGTAGATACCGAGACCTATGGTGTAAAAAAAATTGAAAATTTCAGCAAGAATAAGAACGACGGAATCCTGACCAGTACCTGGATTTTCTTCCATAATAAATGGTTTCTTGCCCATGAGACCGTGAAACTGAAAATGAGCAATATGCAGCTGGAAGAAGAAAACAAGCCGCATTCCGTAGAAAAAACGGATCCGAAAAAGAAACAGACTTTCGGAACTTACGCTTTGCTGACCTCCCGTTATTTTGATTACAAAAGCCCCGCAGAAAACAGTCCGGAAGATTTCAAGGGATATACGTTTTCTGTAAAAAACATTCATGGAAATACACTGGAACAATACCGGACCGATCCGCTGACGGAACGTGAAAAGAATACTTATAAAATCATCGACAGCCTCGGCAGGAAATACAACATCGACAATAAGGCTCAGATTTTAAGCGGTCTGCTGAACGGGCAGATCCGCGTTGGCGCAGTGGACTTTGCCGTAGATGAAATCGTAAATTACAATTTATATGAAGGTTTCAGAGTAGGTCTGAAAGCCAAGCTTAATGAAAATTTCAGCCCTTACTTTTCCCCGGATTATACTTTCGCTTATGGTTTTAAGGATGATAAATGGAAATACAGGCTCGGACTGGACATCAAAACCACCCTTGAAAAAGATTCCTATTTCCGTATAGAGTACTACGACGATGTAACCGCTTCCGGTGAGTTTTACCGCAGGCTGTGGAACTTTAAAATGCGGATGGCGAATTACGGAAACAACCTGAATAACGACCGGTATTATCATTACCGGGGAGCTTCCGTCTCATATCTGAATGATGTGACCAACGGGCTGACGCTTGTTTTTGCCGCACGGAGAAACCTCGAAGAAGCTATGTTCGATTATTCCTTCCGCGGAAGAGGTTCTTCATTTGAAAATTTCAACACCCTGTTTACCTTAAAATATTCCCCGAATTCCACGAATATCATGACGCCGCAGGGAAAATCGCTGATCGACCAGAAATATCCGGAGCTGTATTTCAATTTTGAGCAGAGCTATAAAATTTTCGGTGGGGATTTCAATTACATCCGATTCGATGCCCTTTTCGTCCACAATTTTAAGACGGTTCTGGGAACCACGGGATTCCGGCTGTACGGCGGCATGGTGTTCGGTGGCGCACCGATCTGGAAGAACTTTACCATGAACGGGCTGGCTTCGCCAAGACGGGATTTTAATTTTAACCTCACCTCATTCCTCGGATTTGCTACCCTGGAAGGCGGAAAGTATTACAACGACCGGTTTGTGGCGTATTATTTCACCCACAAGCTGCCATGGTACTTCAAAAGTTTCGGTCAGAACATCTCCAGCTTCGATTTCGTACTGCGCGGAACGATCGGAGACATGGAACATGCGGAATACCATCAGTTTAAATTCAGACCGCTGAACCACCTGTACCAGGAAGTCGGGCTGGAGTGGAACAATTTCCTATCCACCTATTTCAACCTGGGACTGTTTTACCGGGTAGGCTATTACACCACACACCACTTTAAGCAGAACTTTGCCGTCCAGTTCAAATTAAAACTATTGGAATTTTAACCTCTTTTCATGAATACATAGGAACAAATTCTTTAAACATTCAGAATAAATCAATTAAATAAACAATATAGAAACCATGCAGAAAATCGAGATACAGGCAGACCAGTTTTTTGAATTATTAAAATTAAAAGACACTTCGATGTGGGAAATATTCGCCCAGATGATCGACGGAAATGAAAAAGAAATCATCTTTCTGGATCATGAGGAGAAAATACTTTTCAACTACATCCTTCCTTCCACAACGGAAAAACTGGAAGAAGACCGCGCTGAATTTTCAAAACAATTTGCAGATAAGCTGGCGAATCTGAATTGAGTTTTTAGAGTCGGAGCGTATGAGGATTTGAAAGTTTAAGAATTTGAGCGTGGGAGCTTGTAGTGTGTCATTGAAAATAGAGAAACTGATGAGCTATCGGCCTGTTTTCTTAAAGCCAGAAATTCCGGAACGCAAAGGTTTAATATATTTTAATAAGATCTTTACAAACACACTCTCCCAATTACTCTCTTACACTCCTGCTCTAAACCCTCCCACTCTAAGGCTCTCTTACTATATCACTTTCAAACTCTTCCACTCAAAAAAAGATCAATCGTCTTCTTTGCTTCCGCAACGTCGTGAACCCTCAGTATTTTGGCACCTTGCCGCAGGACTTTCAGATGAAGCTTCTGTGTTTCTTCGTTAATGTCTGCCGGAGATTTCCCAAGGGGCTTATAAATAAATGACTTCCTGGAAATCCCTATCAACAGGGGACATTTACCGAAACCGAAATACCGCACTTCATCGATCATTTTCATCTGGTCTTCCACTGTTTTTCCAAAGCCGAAGCCCGGGTCCAGAATAATATCCCGGACGCCTTTTGACAGCAGTTCAGCCGTTTTTTCAGAAAAATACCTGTTGATGGATACGGTAATGTCTTCAAATTTTATTTTATCATGCATCGTTTCATACGAAGGGTTGACGTGCATCAGAATGTATGGCAGCTTCGTTTCCGCAGCAACATCAAACATCTTAGAGTCGTACTGTCCGCCTGAAATATCGTTGATCAGATCAATTCCTTCGTTGAAGCCATATTTTACCGTTTTGGAATAGAAAGTATCCAGGGAAATTAAAACTTCCGGAAATTCTTTTTTAATTAAAGAAATCATCCTTCCGATCCTGTTTATTTCTTCACCGGTGGTCAGAAATTGAGCATTCGGCCGTGTCGACTGCGGCCCTATGTCGATAATTTCTGCCCCTTCTTTAAGCATTTTCTCCGCCTGCACCAGGGCTGCTTTTTCATTATTGAATTTTCCGCCGTCTGAAAACGAATCTGGAGTCAGGTTCAGAATTCCCATAATTTTCGGACCGGATAAATCCACCAGTTTTCCGTTGCAGTTTAGGGTATGATATTCGGGTGATGATCCATGATGTTGCATCCGGCAAAAATACGACTTCCCGCTGCCAACTCCAACATCCGGGTAAAAAACTGGGCCCTGATTTCCGCTACCTAAAACCTAATTCGTATATTTGGAAGATTAAGAAAATTTATGTCAGAAACTTCAGTACAGTTCGGGAAAATTATCAGTCAGTGCCGCGAATTATTCAGCAAAAAACTACAGGATTACGGAGCAGCATGGAGGGTTTTAAGGCCAAGTTCGATTACAGACCAGATTTACATCAAAGTAAACAGGATCCGTACCCTACAGATGACCGATAAAAAAATGGTAGATGAGAGCGAAGAAGATGAGTTCATGGCCATCGTCAATTACTCGATCATCGGACTGATCCAACTTGAAAAGGGGTTTTCCAACGATTTTAACGAAAATAAGGAAGAAATCATGCAGCTGTACGACAAATATGCAGCCGAAGCCCAACAGCTGATGGAACGGAAAAACCATGATTACGGGGAAGCATGGAGGGATATGCGGATCTCTTCGATCACTGATCTGATTTATCAAAAAGTATTGAGAACGAAACAAATCGAGGACAACCAAGGTGTTACCATTGTTTCGGAAGGCCTGGATGCCAATTATTTCGACATGCTGAATTATGCCGTTTTCTGCCTGATTAAATTTTCTGAAAAAGCAAGCCACATAGAATAAAAAACATATCTGTTATGCTTAAAGGTTTATTACGTTTCGTTATCGCCATCATTTTCATCCTCTCCGGTTTTGTAAAGGCGGTAGATCTGGTAGGGTTTTCTTTTAAAATGGAAGAATACTTCTCCCCCACGGTTTTCGACATGCCGTTTTTTGAAAAATTCGCTCTGCCGCTCTCGGTTTTCGTCGTAGTCCTGGAACTTCTGCTGGGCTTTATGCTGCTGATCAAATTAAAGCTGAAATTTACCCTTTCGGTGCTTATCGCCCTTTGTATTTTCTTCGGGTTCTTAACTTTCTATTCAGCATATTACAATGTGGTAACAGACTGCGGATGCTTCGGCGATGCCATTAAGTTTACCCCTTGGCAGAGCTTTATCAAGGATGTCGTATTGCTGGTTGGTCTTATCATTGTATTTATCCTGTACAGAAAAGACTTCAAAAAGAAAGACGCTTACAGCTACAGCCCGAAAAAAGAAACCGGGAACAAATTCAAATATATCCTGCTGGCCATTTTTACCGTAGCCATGATTATGATAGGTACACACGGAATTGTTCATGAACCGCTCATCGATTTCCGCGATTATAAAATCGGGACCGACCTGAAAGCGGAAAAAGCAAAGATCAGTAAAAATCCTTCCGAATACAAGACCTTCTACTCACTGAAAAATACCAAAACCGGAGAAACGGTAAAAGTAAACCAGGATGATTACATCAAAGAAACAAAATATTGGGCGGAAGGCTCTCCCTGGAAAATCGAAGAGGGCAAAAACGAAGCCGTCCTGATCAGGGAAGGTTACAAATCGGAGATCGTAAAATTCAAGATCGAAGATCCCAACGGGACAGACCTTACAGAACAGATCATCAATGCCCCGAAAGCGGTACTGATCTTCTCTTATCATCCGCAATCGGTTTCCCCAGAACTTTTGAAGCAGCTTGAAGCGAAAGTTAAAGCCCAGGGCGCTACCGTAGTCTACGGTGTTTCAACCCTTCCGAACACCTTTAAAACCATTGAAAACACCATGATGGACGGTACGGCGATTAAAACCATTGCCCGAAGCAATCCGTTTGTCCTAGTTCTGGAAAACGGAAAAATTGTCGACAAGCAGCCGGCGGAAGACTATTTGAAATGAGGGAGATGAATGGTCAATGGTCAATTTTGCTTCGCAAGTCAATTTTAACAAACATGGATTGGCCATCGCCAAGAAAGTGAATATTGCTGGGAAAATCAATTTTAAAAGTGAAAGGTGAATTTTTAACGAAAATAATTGACCATTGACTCGAAGAAACTGACCATTAACTGCCAAACGACAGGCATGGAAACAACGCCAAAATGTTGAATCCAAAACCAACCTTGAACCTTAAACTTAAAACTATATAATAAATGCAAAAATCCAATAAACCGATTGCCGGTTACCACTTGTTAATGATCCTTTCCTCTGTGGACGGAGAGTTTGCTCCGGAAGAAGGAATGCTGGTACAGCAGTATTTGGCGGATGAATTTCCTTTTAAAATGAACCTCGACAATGAGCTTGAAACCATTGCCCTGCTGCAGCCTGAAGAATGGAAAGATCATTTTGAATTCCATGCGCGCTGCTTTTACGACGATTCTACCAAGGAGGAACGCGACAGCTTTATCCAGTTTGCCAAGACCCTGATCAAAGCAGACAATAAAGTAACGGATGAAGAGCATATCTTCTACACGCTTTTGAAGAATCTTTGGAATATCGAAAAATCAGAACATTAAAAATATAATACGGTTTAAAACCTAAAATAAATTCTATGAGAAGAAAAATAGTTGCAGGAAACTGGAAAATGAACAAAAATGTAATTGACGCCCAACAGTTGATGGTTCAGTTATTAAGCTATAAAAACAACCATACAACGAACTGCGAAGTGTGGATTGCTCCTCCGGCTTTATACCTGATGATGGCGAAAGATATTTTTGAAAAAGACGAGATCGGTGTTCTGGCACAGGATATGAGCGAGCATGAAAGCGGTGCCTACACCGGGGAAATCTCAGCCGGCATGCTGGAATCCATTGATGCTGCCGGTTCTCTGATCGGCCATTCCGAAAGGAGACAGTATCACGGTGAAACCGATTCCCACTGCAACAGGAAAATAAAACTGGCTCTGGATAAAGGTCTGATCCCTGTTTACTGTAATGGAGAAACACTGGAACAGAGAAAAGCGGGAGAACATTTCGAAGTGGTAAAAAACCAGACGGAAGTTGCGCTTTTCACCCTTTCTGCTGAAGAAATCAAAAAGGTAGTAATCGCTTATGAACCGGTTTGGGCAATTGGTACCGGAGAAACGGCAACACCTGAACAGGCACAGGAAATCCACGCCCACATCAGAAGCATTATTGCTGCAAAATACGGACAAGAAGTAGCGGATGAAGTTTCTATCCTTTACGGGGGTTCCGTAAAACCGGACAATGCAAAGGAAATTTTCTCCCAACCGGATATCGATGGCGGACTGATTGGCGGTGCCGCCCTGAAAGTAGAGGATTTCTCCAAAATCATCGAAGCTTTCAATTCATAAGAATAAGTGAAATAAAATACACATGAACCACCGGAGACGGTGGTTTTTTTTAATTTGAATTTTAAGCAAAGCCTGGTCAGAAGGCTGGAAAAATAACCTGAATGCCGGAAGTTTCTTTTGTCAACCTATTTCCAACAGTTTTAATATCAGATAGTCTTTTTATATTTTATGAAAGGGCTTTATTTAAAATTCCTGATTATTCCTCAGCTTTTCCAATCTAAAAAAAGTCTCCCGAAACCGGGAGACTCTGCATATATTGAAACTATTTAATATCGACGACATACATCGTTCCTTTATCTACTTTCCCGGTCTTGGGAAGGATTTTCGCTTTCGGATTTCCGTTTCCGTCGTCTACGATGCCGAAATCATCATCATTGAAGACAGCCAGCTTATTATTGCCTAGGTAAACGATCCCTTCGAACTTATCATGCTCATAACCGATTTTCGCTACAAGGTCTACCGCAAGGGTTTTTGAAACCGCCTGGATTCCTGCTGCGGAAATTTCAGCCCAGGTGCACTGTTCAAGCGCTTTGCCGTTGATTTTCATTCCATCGACCGCACTCAGGTCGGAGCCGTTTACATCGGAAGCTCCGGAAATATTAATTCTGTATACTTTTTTGATTCCCCCCTGAGAACCGAAGTTTCCGTCTCTTTCAATCACTAGGAATTCCGTGTTGCTGAGTGCCGTAATGTCGCATACGGAATCAGAAGCACCGCCGTCCTGCTGATACAGGAATTGCTTTGTCTGCCCGGTTACAATATCGAAAGTAACGATCCTCGTTAAGGTTTTATTGGTTGCTAAACTCTTGCTGGGTACATACATCATCGATTGCATCGTCCCCACCAGCGTTCTTCCGTCCGGCGTGATACAAAGCCCCTCCATTCCTCTGTTGGCTCTTCTTTTAGCGAGTACTGCCGGCAGCTTTCGTGTGCCCGTATTTACCCCGATCGGGCTGATTCTTTCCATTTCCACTCCTTCCGCAGTATAGTGTACGATGTGAGGACCGTATTCATCCGATACCCAGAAGGTGCCGTCTGCAGCAGCCACAACACTTTCACTGTCCAGCCCGTAATTGTCTGTTCCCAGCAGATTTCCGTTGGCATCATAAGCGATCTCACCTGTACTCCCCATTCCCGCAGGATTTGGTAATCCAGTGATCGGCTGCCCCGATGGATTTTTAAGCTTAATATATTTAATAACCTCGATATTTCCTTCTGCATTAATTTTGAAATGCATAATTGTAGGGGTGAAAGAAGGGGTTAAAAATTTCTTTCCGTTCAGATAATCCGTATTCGGACCGCGGTCTGTAATCACGTAAAACTCCCCTTTTCTGGTAGGATGTGCCGCTGCACCTGATCCGAAACCTCCGTTGATAACGGCAACTCCGTTAATAGTGGCTAGGGTACTGAAAGGAAATTCCTGAGGCAGCTTGGAATAATTGATATCCTGGCTGCTATCAGCCGTTTCAAAATCTTTACAGGCTACCAAAGCGGTAAGTACAATTGCGGAAAACAGTATTTTTTTCATGTTTGTTTATTGTGACGCGAAAGTAATGATCATGTATGAACTGATGTTTAAGGGAATACTACATGTATTTTAAATAAATACCTTGCCGCATTAATTTTAATGCTCATAAAATTCTCTCACTTGAAATTCCTGTTGAATTTTACGACATTAAACAAATATGATTTTTATTAAATATAATAGATGATTTGCACAATGAATCTCTATATAAACAACTTTTAAATCTATAGATAGATATTTAAAATCATTTTATTATAAAAAATATTATCCCATCTTAAGCATATGTTATAGCGGTACTTCCTAAATTTTTTATGAATATAATTTAATATTATTGGGATTATGATAATTTTCCCTATATCTATTTGATCATGAATAATTTATTATTATATTTGCGGTATAGGTTTTTCCCTAAAACCTAGAAACACAATAATAAAAATAATTTTTTCGAGAAATTTAACTATGAAAAAATTTTTATGTATTGTCTAGTCCCGTACTTTCTTTATTGCAATCGTGCTCAGGTAGCTTTTAATACTTTCACAACAATAACTCCCTCCCTATTTTTAGATAAACCGATTCGGAAAACATAATCTATTTATATAAATTTTTTATAATCAATGAAAAAAAACTTATTAACTGCGGCTGCCCTAGCTTGCTCGGCAGTCATGTATTCCCAGGTAGGAATCAATACAAACAACCCGCAGGCTATGCTGCATGTCGATGCCGGAAAAGACAATCCCTCCACCGGTATCCCTAATGCCTCGCAGCAAAGCAACGATTTTGTAGTCACCTCTGAAGGGAATGTAGGAATTGCTACCATAGCACCTACCAATAAACTGCATGTAGTTGCAGCGTCCAATCCTTTACGGCTCAACGGGCTTGCTAATGCACAGAAAACAGATTCGCTGCTTACTGTGGATGCTGCTACCGGTGTAGTAAGGATGAGAAGCATCAATTCTTTTTCAGGAACTTCTTCAGCTCCCTGTAATCCTAATCTGAAACCCGGAACAATTTCTCATAATCAGCCATACGGCTGTGCAGGCTACGATCCGGGGGTATTCACTTCCGCCGCCGCAGATCCCGGTCTAGGAGGAACAGTTGCCTATACCTGGCAGCAAAGTACCGACGGAGGTGCTACATGGACGGCTGCTTCCGGAACCAACAATGTGCAGAATTACGATCCGCCCGCGCTTAATCTTCCGACCCAATTCAGAAGAGCAGCTGCTAACTTTTGTGGTGTAACTTACAGTAACACAGTAAATATTGCCATCGACGGAGCCAGTATGGGGATTACCGCCATCCCATGTGCCATTGCGCCTGGAGAAAGTACGTCTCTGTCTTTGGGATTGAATACCGGATCTTCTGTAACCAGCTGGTCCATATCCCCTTCTACGGGAATGACTTTCAGCAGTACCAATACACCTAACACTACCCTGACCGCCTCTTCAAATGCAGCAACAGGATCCTACACCGTATCGGCCACGCTTTCCAGTGCTGCGTGCGGAACAAAGACCTTTACCAAAACCATTACCGTAGTTCCTGCCGGAGTAAATGTCGGCAATCTGAAGACCTCCTGTAAAGACATTCTGGATTCGGGAGCCTCTACCGGAAACGGAACCTACTGGATCGATCCGGACGGAAGCGGAAACGCTTATTGTGCCGAACAGGTATACTGTAACATGACCGATAACGGCGGCGGATGGACCCTGATCCTGAAATCCATGAATAATAACAGTGACTTCCTGTACGGCTCAGGAATCTGGTCTTCGGGAACTCCGTTTAATGCTTCCGATTTTAATATCAGCAATACCAGCACAAGCAATGCCTTGTACAGATCTTATAATTATTTATCTGCCAAAGAATTCTGGGTAGACTTTGTAACGACAGCCGACCTAACTCCCTTTTCCGTTCCTACGGCAGGAACTCCTAAAGCACTGGCTAATTCTACATTAAACGCGAATGTTGCGAATCAGTATTTAAATCAGCCACTGCAGAGTTCCGGAATGAACAGTACATATTTTACCCCTTTCAATGCTTATTCTTACCAGACCGGAGGAGTCGGTAACGGTATTAATTTAGGATCAGCGTACTCTTCAGTACGATTCGGAATGCTGTCCAATAATGAAACCAATGAAATTTTCAATAGTTCGGATTCGTCCATAGGTATTGGAGCAAAAAATGCCAATGGTAATTTCGGTTCAGGAAACGCATATAATCCTATAGGCAATGAATATTATAACGGAACCAGTGGATTAGGCTTTTACAAAGCGCTTCTCTGGGCCAGATAATCACTTTTTAACATCACATAATTCATTATTCATAATCATGAACAAAAAATTAGTTATTTGCCTCCTTATCTTTCTAGGAGTAAATATATATTCACAGATAGGAATCAATACTACCAATCCGCAAGCTACGCTGCATATTGATGCCGCTAAAGACAACCCATCAACCGGTATCCCCAATGCTTCGCAGCAAAGCAACGATTTTGTGGTTACTTCTGCAGGAAATGTAGGAGTTGCAACCATAGTACCTGCAAATAAGCTGCATATCGTTGCGACCTCCAATCCTTTACGGCTCAACGGGCTTGCTAATGCACAGAAAACAGATTCGCTGCTTACTGTGGATGCTGCCACCGGTGTAGTAAGGATGATCAGCGCCAATTCTATTTCAGGAACTTCTTCAAACGTATGTAACCCCGGTATCAAACCGGGAACGATTTCCCATAACCAGCCTTATGGCTGTTCAGGCTATGACCCTGGAGTATTCACTTCTTCGGCAGCAGATCCCGGGATCGGCGGAGCCGTTGCCTATACCTGGCAGCAAAGTACGGACGGAGGTGCTACATGGACGGCTGCTTCCGGAACCAACAATGTGCAGAATTACGATCCGCCGGTACTTACATTTCCTACAAAATTCAGAAGAGCAGCCACTAATTATTGCGGTGCCACTTACAGCAATACGGTAGATATGGCCGTAGACGGAGCGAGTTCAGGGATCACCGCTACTCCATGTGCCATTGCACCGGGAGAAAGTACCTCCCTGTCTTTAGGATTATATACAGGATCTTCTGTAGCCAGCTGGTCCATATCCCCTTCTACGGGAATGACTTTCAGCAGTACCAATACGCCTAACACTACCCTGACTGCCTCTTCAAATGCCGCCACAGGATCCTACACCGTATCGGCAACACTTTCCAGTGCTGCGTGCGGAACAAAGACCTTTACCAAAACCATTACGGTAGTTCCTTCAGGAGTAAGTGTAGTAAATCTGAAATCTTCGTGTAAAGAAATACTGGATTCGGGATTATCCACCGGAAACGGAACCTACTGGATCGATCCGGACGGAAGCGGAAATAATTACTGTGCCGAACAGGTATACTGTAACATGACCGATAACGGCGGCGGATGGACCTTAATCCTGAAATCCATGAACAATAACAGTGATTTCCAGTATAGTTCAGGAATCTGGGCTTCAGGAGCGACATTTAATACTTCTGATTTCGACATCAGCAATTCCAGCACAGCCAATGCTTTATATAAGCCTTATAATTATTTATCGGCAAAAGAATTCTGGGTAGACTTTGTAACGACACCTGATCTCACCCCCTTCACCGTTCCAACAGCAGGAACTCCTAAGGCACTGGCCAATTCGACATTAAACGCGAATGTTGCGAATCAGTATTTAAATCAGCCGCTGCAGAGTTCCGGAATGAATAGTACGTATTTTACCCCTTCGAATGCTTATTCTTATCAGACCGGAGGAGTCGGTAACGGTATTAATTTAGGAGCAGCATACTCTTCAGTACGATTCGGAATGCTGTCCAATAATGAAACCAATGAAATTTTCAATACTTCAGATTCGTCCATTGGTATCGGAGCATTCGATAAAGCGGTTCAAACCGGGAATACCGTTGGGAATTTCGGTTCAGGTAACGCTTACTATCCAATAAATAATGAATATTATAACGGAATCAACGGGTTAGGCTTTTACAAAGCACTTCTCTGGGCAAGATAATCATCGTTTTTACAATCATATAATTTATACTCATGAACAATAAATTAGTTATTTGCGCCCTGATCTTTTCAGGAATAAATATATATTCTCAGGTAGGCATCAATACAAAAAATCCGCAGACGACCTTTCATATAGATGCCGGTAAAGACAATCCTTTTACCGGTGTTCCTAACGCTTTGCAACAGAGCAATGATTTTGTTGTTACCTCTGCAGGCAGTGTAGGTATCGGAACCATCACCCCGGCCAACAAGGTTCACGTAGTGGCAACCACCAATCCTTTAAAGCTGAACGGACTCGTTAATGCCCAGAAAACAGATTCCCTGCTTACCGTGGATGCTGCCGGAGTGGTCAGGATGAGAAGCATTAATTCCATTTCAGGAACTTCTTCCGCAGCCTGTAATCCCAACCTAAAACCGGGAACGATTTCCCATAACCAGCCTTACGGCTGTTCAGGTTACGATCCGGGAGCATTCACTTCCTCCGCAGCAGATCCCGGCCTCGGAGGTACCGTAGTCTATACCTGGCAGCAAAGTAACGATGGGGGTGCTACATGGACGGCTGCTTCGGGAACCAACAATGTGCAGAATTACGATCCGCCGGTACTTACCTTCCCGACCAAATTCAGGAGAGCGGCAGTAAATTATTGCGGTGCCACTTACAGCAATACGGTAGATATGGCCGTAGACGGAGCAAGTTCAGGGATCACCGCTACTCCATGTGCCATCGCACCGGGAGAAAGCACCTCCTTGTCTTTAGGATTATATACAGGATCTTCTGTAACCAATTGGACCATATCTCCTTCTACGGGAATGACTTTCAGCAGTACCAATACGCCTAATACTACCCTGACGGCATCTTCAACTGCAGCAACAGGGTCCTACACCGTATCGGCAACGCTTTCCAGTGCTGCGTGCGGAACAAAGACCTTTACCAAAACCATTACCGTAGTTCCTTCAGGAGTAAGTGTAGTAAACCTGAAATCTTCCTGTAAAGAGATCCTGGATTCTGGATTATCTACCGGAAACGGAACCTACTGGGTCGATCCGGACGGAAGCGGAAATGCGTACTGTGCCGAACAGGTATACTGTAACATGACCGATAACGGAGGCGGGTGGACCCTGATCCTGAAATCCATGAATAACAACGGTGACTTCCTGTACAATTCAGGAATCTGGGCTTCGGGAGCGACATTTAATACTTCCGATTTCGACATCAGCAATTCCAGCACAGCCAATGCTTTATATAAGCCTTATAATTATTTATCGGCAAAAGAATTCTGGGTAGATTTTATTACTACACCTGATCTTATTCCTTTCAGCATTCCAACAGCAGGAACACCGAAAGCGTTGGCTAATTCAACAGTGAATTCCAATATTGCAAATCAGTATCTGAACCAGCCTTGCGGCAGTAATGTTCCAAGTACATATTATACGCCTAGCGATGCCTACGCCAGAGAAGGAGGTGCCATAGGAAACGGTATAAATATGTCATCCACTTATGGTAATTGTAGATTCTGTGTAATTAATAATAATGAAAATAATGAACTGTTTGGGTCATATGACTCCTCTATAGGAATAGGTATAAACAGCCACTTGAATAATAATATTATAAATTATGGATCAGGTAATTGCTTCACAGATGGGTACCAAGGTCAATTTGGGTGTCCAAATGTTACAGGAGCAAATTTAAGGGGCTTTTACAAAGCCATTCTTTGGGCAAGATAATGATGTATAGAATTCTTATTATATTAATAGCTTTCTGCTCTTCAGTTTCCGGACAATCCGGAGACTGCGGAGCAGATTTTCTGCAAAAGGAAATGGAAAGCAGGAAAACTTTATTTTCACAGATGTACCGTCCGGGAAACCTGATGGAAAATTATGATTTTGGCAATGTCCATCTTTATGATTTCAAATCTGAGCATACGCTCGTTTTTTTCTGGAAAACGGACTGTCCGTTCTGTAAAAAGCTGCTTGCTGAAATCCGATTGATTTTACAGAAAAACGACAGTACAAAGGTTCAGGTAATAGGAGTATGTCTAGATGAAGATAAAAGCAGCTGGGAAAAGCATGAGTTCGTAGCCTTGAATACATCTCCCAATCTTCTAAATATCTACGCCGATAAAGGGTATTTCAGTGATATTGCCATACAATACCATATTTATGCAACCCCTTCTATGATCATTTTAGATGATAAACATCAATTTCAGAAACTGCCAAAAAATCAGGATGAACTGAGAAAAATTTTCGGGTATAATTAAACAATAACTGCAGTATCATAGCCATAACTGAAACTATGATAAATCTACAACTCCATCGGAGTATTCATCCAATAAGAATTACAGAAAGCGGGATCCTGATATCCCGCATCTGTAGTCTTATAAACTTCCCACAAGTGTTATAAATTGAGAGGAAAATTTGTGGGACATAATAATGCTTAATGGTGATTTTGTTCATCATATATTCTACCTATTCTTCCCCTTAGCTTAAAAATTGCCGTAAACTTCTAAATATAAAACAGTTCGCTACAAACTATTTTTTTACCTAAAATTATCACAACAATTTAATATCAAGGTAAGCTTACCTGCTTATGGTAAAAGCGATACACATTCATATATTATTAATATTCAGTAAATTATGGTAACCCTCTATTATAATCTTCATTTAAACACGTAGCATCCTGCTGAAAGTCATTAGATTTATTAATCTATGTATGAGAACATTATATAAGTATCATTTTATATTGCGATCTCATCTTGAACATTTTTTTCAGCCATCTTTTTCAGGACGTACCATTAATATACTATTACAGTTTATTACTTTACAATATTTTACATATATCTATTTGTGCAGCAAATTTTAATTATTATATTTGTAGTGTAATTCTTTTTCAGAGCTTACAAAACACAATGATAAACAAGAATTTTTTCGAAAAATTTAATTTTTGTAAAATTTAAATATGAAAAAAGATTTATCTGTTGCCCATGCTTTCTGTTTTTCGGATGCTGCTTATTCCCAGAGAGCTATTAATAAGGATGTTTCAAAAGCTAATCTCTACACGACTTCTGAAAATTCTTATATCGGCAAAGTTTTTTTCATTTTACTCTTCAGATCATGTATGGGAATTTATCCTAGAATTTAAGCAATAGTTTCATTTTAATTAATTTCCTGACACACCTGATATAACAGCATGGACTTCAAAAGTATCCATATAGGACATTTCATAAAAAAAAGGGTTGCAGAGAATGGTATAGAAATATCACGCATCTCAAAGTATATGAAATGTTCCGAAGATGAAATTTATACAACTTACTCTTCCAGAGAAATTGACACAGAAAAACTGTTGAAATGGAGCAAACTGCTGGACTATGATTTTTTCAGAATCTATACACAGCATCTCATTCTGTATTCTCCGCCGGTAAAACCAAAAGAAAAAGCTAAAAAGACCGAGCTTCCGGTATTCAGAAAAAACATTTATACCCGCGAAATTATAGATTTCATTCTTGAACTTATAAACACCGGTATAAAAACAAAATCGGAAATCATAGAGGAATACTGCATCCCGAAAACAACACTTTACAAATGGATCAGCAAAGAAAACACGGAATTCCCTGATGAGAATGAAACCTGATTACCGAAAAATCTATAGGGATATGATCCGGATGAAATATCCTGAAAAAGAAGAATTATGCCGTCATATCTTAACAAAAAAAAATATTGAACCTCTGGATATAATCTGCCTGAGCACAATTATTGCCGGGAACGAGAATAGGGAAAGAATCCGGAGTAACCAAAAACTGAAATCTTACGATAAGAAAACGATTTTTCAAATTTTAGACTACCAGAAAAAATATAATCTTAACAATACCGAACTGGCAAAACATTTTAAACTTAGCAGAAATAGTGTTGCTAAGTGGAAGAAAGCATTTTTTTCGACTGAAAATGAAAATGCCCTGGACAAACCTTTTTATTAAATCATTATATAAGAATACAACATATTATATATAGCTCTTTGATCAATTTATGATAAGGGTCATATAAAGTACTATAATTTTATAGTATTGTTTCTCTAATTTTCATATTTTTGCCAAAAAAAAATATGAAAAGAATAATTTCGACTCTTACATTAATGGCTGTATTCCAGATATATGGGCAAGTAGGTATTAATACAACTTCCCCAAAATCTACACTTGAGCTTAATAAATCGGCTACAACTTCAGCAGAAGGACTGCTTACAGTACGGATGAGCGGAACGGAACTTGCTTCCCGCGATAACCTGTACGGAGCTGATCAGAATTCCACGGTGGTGTACGTAACGGCAGTGCCCGGTAGTTCCACTCCAAAAACGTCCAATATTACAACACCTGGCTTTTATTTTTACAATAATGCCATTTCAAAATGGGTAGGGCTGAGAATGCCTAAATTCTTTTATATGCCTTCTATTTTATTTGATACCACTACCTTGGGCGCAAAGACCAAAGACCTGTATCAGCTGTATTATGACCAGTTTAATACTCCACAGGTATCCAGTACCGGGGCATCAGGAAAAATTCCGGTTTTAGGTAAAAATGATCTTGAATACTATATTACCTATTACGATACCAATGTATTTACCAATGTATCTATTGATGCCAATGGCTTTATGAATTATACCGTAACCAACAATGCTACGGATGCCAGCTTTATGAATATTGTATTTGTAGTAAAATAAAACTTAAGTATGAATATTCACAAGTATACATTGAAGCTTTTAACGGCTGCATTTTCGTTATTTCTGCTTTCGGTTTCAGGCCAGTTTACGATTACAAATCCTTTAACCACAAGGGATATGACTGGTATACGGGTAGGAGATAATGCTTATCTTACCGCAACAACGGGTGTAGATCCTAACGGTGCGGGATGGCTTAGACTTACGGAAGCACAACCCAACCAGAAAGGATATATGTACGTACTCCAGAGCTTTCCGACCACATTGGGCGTAATTGCAGATTTTGAATATAAAGACTGGCGTAATGTGTATGACAGTTATTTTGGGGCCGACGGATTTTCCGTTTATCTTTTCGATGCTACTGTAACCGACGCGAATTTCAAATTAGGAGGTTACGGAGGTTCTCTGGGATATGCCACCTACAGCAATCCTCCCGGAACCACAGGATTATCCGGAGGATATCTGGGTGTCGGCCTTGATGCTTATGGAAACTATGCCAACAATGGAGAAAACAGGAACGGAGCTGCACCGGCCAATACCCTGAATTCAGGAATGCTTCCCAATGCTTTTGTCTTAAGAGGTCCCACCAGCAGTACTTATACCAACTCAAACATATATCTTGCAAGCACACCTCTTGGTGACCGCAGCGGTACAGTTGATGATATCAGGCAGCGTAACGAGATCGACTACAATATCATTACGGCGGCAAGACCTGCAAATAATATTTTCTACAGGAGAGTCCAGGTAATCATCACGAAGCCAGGAAATGATTATGTAGTTACTGTTAAATGGAGAAAAGAAAACCAAAACGATTTTACCCAGGTACTTTCCTACACGTTGAGTTCCTCTGCCTATCCGATCCCTGCAAATCTTAAGCTTGGATTTTCCGCATCCACAGGAGGAGGATTCAATTTTCAGGAAATCAGGAATATTATCCTTACGACACCGGGTAATCTAAGGGTAGACAGCCGTTCAGACAGCTATTTCACCTGCAATGACAATACCAGCACCATTACCTTTAAAGTCGAAGTAAGCAACGATACCAATGCAGCCCTGAACAATATCAGCTATAACGGAAAAATAGTAGATGATAACAACAATGTTCTGGATATGAGCAAATTTTCAATCACCAGCCTTTCTACGGTTGGGTTTACGAATTCCAACCTGCCGACTTCAGGATTTACCTCCAATACCATAACCGGTACGGTAGGATTAAATGCCAAAACCTCGGGTATTATAACTGTTACAGGGAAGTACTATAAAAAAGGAATAGGAAACAACCGTAATTTCAAATTGGTTTCAGACGTATCTTCCAGCCAGATTACCGATACCGATCTTACCAACAATACGGCTGCTACAGCCATTGAAGTAAGGAAATGCTCGGTCATCAGCAACCCGATGCTGCCGGCGTATTCGAAATAATTTATATTATTACATCCAGCCTTTAAAATGATGTTCAGACAAATAAAAAGCGCACCGGTCATGGTACGCTTTCTTTATAACAGCTAAAGCTGATTATGATTTTTTAGCTCTCTGTAAAACTTCATCAACCATTCCGTAGCCTTTTGCCTCTTCGGAAGTCATCCAGTAATCCCTGTCTGATGCTTTTTCCACCCATTCGTAAGTCTGTCCGGAATGTTCTGAAATAATTTCATAAAGCTCTTTTTTAAGCTTCAGCATTTCCCGAAGGTTGATTTCCATATCGGAAGCCACTCCCTGCGCCCCTCCTGATGGCTGGTGGATCATTACCCTTGAGTGCTTCAAAGCGGAACGCTTTCCTTTTTCCCCCGCTACCAGAAGAACAGCACCCATGGAGGCGGCAATCCCTGTACAGATGGTCGCCACGTCGGGCTTGATGATCTGCATCGTATCGTAAATTCCCAATCCTGCATATACGCTTCCACCCGGAGAGTTGATGTAGATCTGAATATCTTTTGAAGGATCGGCACTTTCCAGGAATAAAAGCTGTGCCGTCACAATATTAGCCACCTGATCATCGATCCCGGTACCCAGGAAAATAATCCGGTCCATCATCAGACGGGAGAAAACGTCCATCTGCGCTACGTTCAGCCTTCTTTCCTCCATGATATACGGCGTAAGATTCGTTGGGCCGTACATATTCATATATTGATCGGTAACCAGACCGTTGTTTCCTAAATGTTTCGTAGAGAAATCTCTGAATTCTTTTTTAATGTCCATATTTCTGTTTGTATTATTACAATTTATGACTTTTAAGTTACAACTTTTATTCCTAAAATTTTATAGGACTTTTTGTCACAGAAGCTCATATCCGAATCATCAGATTGGCTGCAATTACTTTTTTCTATTGACATAAATCCCTTTAATAGGCGAATATTCGATCATCTGGCTCAATTTGATGGAAGCCTGCTTCATCAGCATGATCTTCTGCAAAAGCTCATAGTACTTCGTCTGGTCGGAATCCCGGTACTCTTCAAGATCTTTTGCCGTTTGTGCAATGAGGTAATCGATATACCGGTATTTATGCAACAAGATATCCCCTTTTACCTGATCGGCAATTTTATCGCCGTAATTCGGTGGGAAAATATTCCTGGAGGCCCAGTTTTCAAGTTCATTTGCAGGAAGCAGTGCATCTACTACTTTTGTCGTAATTTCCTCATCCATAAAGGTAATAAAAAAATTCCCGCTTCTTAATTCTTCATTCTGAATGCCTTCTTTTACGTGTCCGATGATAATTTCATTTCCTTTTACGAGGAAACGGTATTGCTCTTCATCGAAATGGTAAAGAATTTCCTCGATAACGGTAATCTGATATTCTTCCTGCTTTTCGTTTCTCCTTTTCAGGACAATATCGCCGAACATCAGCATGTGATCGATCAGTTTATTTTCCATGAACAAAACCTCAAACAGAAACGGATCGGATTTCTCTTCATCCAGAGGAACCACATCCATTTTTACCGGAGCGGCTTCCTTTTGCTGCTGCTGCACATGATGCGTCTGGCCCTGCGTGATCTGCTTCTGGACATTCAGCTCATTAAATAAACTCTGCTCCGAAAGCCCAAACTTACTGGAAACCTGCTTAAGGTACACCTCCCTTTTCAAAGCATTCTGAACAAAAGAAACCGATTTTACAATATCCCGGATCGCCTCGGCTTTCTTAATAGGATCATCGCCAATATCTTTCAACAGGATCTCCGCCTTGAAATCGATAAAATCCATCGCTTCGTTTTCGATGAATTTCTCCACATACTCCTGAGAATGCTTTCTGGCGAATGAATCGGGATCATCACCGTCGGGAAACAGCAGGACGCGAATATTCATCCCTTCGGTGAGCAGCATATCGATGCTCCTGAAGCTGGCCTTGATTCCGGCATTGTCCCCGTCAAAAAGGATGGTTACGTTTTCCGTCAGCCTTTTGATCAGCTTGATCTGCTCCGTGGTCAGGGAAGTCCCGGAACTTGCCACCACATTTTCGATGCCCGACATGTGAAGCGAAATCACGTCCATATACCCTTCCACGAGAAGACAGACATTTTTCCGTGAAATCGCCTGCTTACTCTGGTTGAGGCCGTAAAGGACATTGGATTTATGGTAAATTTCCGTCTCCGGAGAGTTGAGGTATTTGGCAGTTTTTACATTATTCCTAAGGATCCTTGCTCCAAATCCCAACACCCTCCCTGAAAAGCTGTGGATCGGGAACATCACCCTTTCCCGGAACCGGTCGATTCCGCCCGGTGAATTCTCAGGGAAAATCGAAAGCCCGGATTTTTCCAGGAGATCCTTGGAATAGCCTTTTTCCAGGGCATATTCGGTGAATGCATTTTTCTTTTCCGGGGAGTACCCCAGCTGGAATTTTTTGATAATGTCATCACGGAGCTCCCGCTCTTTGAAATAAGAAAGACCGATGGCTTTTCCCTCTTCCACTTCCCAAAGGAAATTCTGAAAGAAATCATTGGCTACCTCGTGGATTTTATACAGCTGGTCCCGCTCCGATTGCGCCATCTTCGCCTCTTCGGAAAAATCTTTCTGATCTTCTTCGATCTCGATCCCGTATTTTTTGGCGGCGTGGCGAAGCGCTTCGGGATAGGTAAAGTTTTCGATTTCCATTAAAAAGGAGATCGCCGTTCCGCCTTTCCCGGTAGAGAAATCTTTCCAGATCTGCTTGCTGGCAGACACCACAAAGCTCGGTGTCTTTTCATCATGAAACGGACTCAGTCCTTTATAATTAGACCCGGCCCTTTTCAGCTGCACATATTCTCCGACGATTTCTTCAACCCGAATCGTGGAAAATATTTTATCTATGGTCTGTTTGGAAATCATGCTGCAAAAATAGACAATTTTTAGTTTTCGCCGGCAAGATACGCGGTAATTGACGGATGAAGTTTTGTGACGGAATGGATGATTGTTGGATTGCCAAAAGACACAAAATTCTTTGATACATCGGGCGTTTTAAGGCACAAAAGATTTGACTTTATCAAATTTTTATGAGGTTCAATTCAGACTAAGGCAAATATATTTTCCGCGCGAAGCTAAAAACGCACACTCCCCAAATCAGTTTGCTGATTCTTTGCTTCCTCAAAATTTATGAATTTAGTATTAAAGCTTTGCATTAAAAAAACTAATGCACAATTCTATTGCTGATCGATCTATTATATTTTCAACTAATGCTATTTTCCAACTTTTTAAATGAATTTTATTTAATTTTGAAACAAACTGCCTACCCATGATGAAATGTATCAAATGGATGCTCATATTGTTTTTTACAGCATTTTTATTCTTTGCCATCTACCTGGAATCCGGAGGAAATTTTATTCTTAATCATTCCGACAAAAAGCTGATCACTTACGAAATGAGAAGCTGTAAAAAACTTCCGGAAAACTTCACTTCCTTTTATAATACCGTCTATCCGAATTCTCTGTTTTCCGATTCATGGAGTTATGTAATTGGTGATTTACTAAAACCTCAATCTTCACGAAAAGAATGTCCCTGCAGCCAAACGGCTTACCGGTTGTTTCCTCTTTTGGAAATCCAGAATAAGAAAGGAATCGATCAGTTTTTAACGGCAAGATATATTGAACATCATTTCACCCAGCAGGAATGTCTTTCCTTCAATTTCAATAAGTTTGATTTCCTTGAAAAAAGAAAAGGCTTATCGCAAGTTTCACAATCTTTATTCCATAAAAAAGTCAAGAATCTTCAGCCGGTAGAAATGGCAGAAATCTTTGCCGCCTACGAAGCCCCTGTTAAAAATAACCGTTACAGGAATCCGGAAAAAACAGAAAAAAGGACCGCCCATTTTTACAAAATTTATCTCAACAATTCTCAAATAAAAAATTAATTCTTAACCTAAACGGATAAAATTATACCACCTAATCTTATATAAGCGGCTGGTTGTGATATCGACCGTAAAACTTCCGGCCACCATCAACTCTCTTCCAGCCTATTCAACGAATTGCCCTTCAAATTCCCGTTAAATAATTATCTTTGCTTTAAAAATATGCAATTCACCATTCATCATATGGAAGACTGGCAGTCCGTTGCAGAAACAGTCATTTCCAGATTACAGCACAACATCTTATTGCTAAAAGGGAATTTAGGAGCCGGAAAAACTACCTTCACCCAGTTTCTGCTGAAGAACCTGGGCAGTCCCGACGAAGTAAACTCCCCGACCTACTCTATTGTGAATGAATACAATACCCCGAAAGGAAAAGTTTATCATTTCGACCTGTACCGGTTGAAAAACATTGAAGAAGCCTATGACATCGGCATTGAGGAATACCTTGACAATGCTTTCCTCTGCATCATCGAATGGCCGGAGGTATACGAAGAAGATCTTCACGGGCTTACCTATCACGAAATGAGCATCATCAATACCGGAGAAGTCCGCGAAATTACATTCAGGTAAATCGTTTAAATATTATGTATCTTTGCTACTGAATTTGAATGTAAAATAAGATCTGTAAGAACCTAATTATTTTAAAGGATGAGTACGACAAACATTTTTACTCCTTTTACCGAAGAGGAACTGATGCCGAAAGAAGAAAAGCTGGAGGTCGTTAAAAAAGGAAAACAATTCAGCATCGGTATTCCGAAGGAAACCTGCCTGAACGAAAGAAGGACTTGTATAACACCCGATGCCGTACAGGTTTTAGTAGAAAGTGGTCATGAAATTATCATAGAAGCGGGAGCCGGAGAAGGTTCGTTCTTTACAGATTTACAGTACTCGGAATCCGGGGCAAGGATTACCAACGACCCTAAGGAAGCTTTTTCCCAGGATCTGATCCTTAAAATAAATCCGCCTACCGAAGAGGAAATAGATTATATGCGCCCGAACACCTATCTCGTTTCGGCACTGCAGATCAACCTGCGGGATAAAGCCTATTTCCTGAAACTGGCTGAAAAAAAGGTAAATGCCATCGCCTTTGAATTCATTGTTGACGAGTACCGTCAGTTATCTCTGGTACGATTGGTCGGGGAAATCGCAGGAACGGTTTCCATCCTGTATGCTTCCGAATTATTAGCCCTATCCAACGGGCTGATGCTGGGCGGGATCACCGGGGTAAGACCGGCGGAAGTCGTGATCATCGGCGCCGGAATTGTAGGCGAATTTGCCACAAAAGCAGCCATCGGCCTGGGCGCAAGCGTAAGGGTATTCGATAATTCCCTTTCCAAGCTGAGAAGATTACATACTTTGGTCGACAGCAGGGTTCCAACCTCGATTATCGACCCTAAAGAACTTAAAAAAGCCTTGAGAAGGGCCGATGTGGTTATCGGAGCCCTTCCGAGATTAAATATGACGCCGATCGTAACGGAAGATATGGTGATGAAAATGAAGAAAGGCAGCGTAATCATCGATATTACCATCGATAACGGTAAAGTAATCGAGACATCCGAGCTGACCACGATGGAAGATCCTTACATCATCAAACACGGCGTAATCCACTGCGGACTGCCGAATCTTACATCAAGAATGCCGCGGACAACCACCAAAGCCATTTCCAACTTTTTCCTTTCCTATATTTTAAATTATGACGAAGAAGGCGGTTTTGAAAACATGCTGGTACGCAAAAACGAAATGAAACAGAGCCTGTATATGTACAAGGGCAGACACACGAAAAAGATCATCTGCGACCGTTTCGGACTGACGTATCATGACATCAATCTTTTAATTTTCTAAATGAAGAAGCTCAAGTTTTACATGATCGGTCTCATTCCGGGACTTGTGATCGTATTTTTTATATTAAACAAAAAAGGGGCAAGCTGCAGCGGGTATCTTCCCAACAGCCGGGTAATTGCGGAAACGCTGTCAAAAGATTTTAAATATTCCGACACGTTTAAAGCAGAAATGACAACCCTGAAGATCGATGAAAAATTCCTGAAAGACAGCATCATCACCAAAGGGAAAATCGATTTTGACAGAAGCCACGCCCAGAAAAAGCCATGCCCGGATTATTTCCTGACCTATCCTGAGAAAAAGCCGAAGTACGAAGTCACCTTTGAGAAGTGTGAGGAACAGGCCACGATGAATTCCCTGAAGAAGCTGAATTAAACGATTTAGACAGAAAACTTTCCTTTTCAACTTCTCAGCATCAGGCAAGCTTATCGTGAATGCTATATTTTAAAATAGAAAAGAATGAACAGTTTACGCTGAAAGATGGACGGCAATTACTACATGATTTATGATTACCTGATCTTTGTCGGGGTATTCGCCATTTTCTTTTTTCTGACAGTAAGCATCTATTTATTTATTGAAAACCAAAAAATTAAACGGAAGAACGCCCGGCTTGCAGGAGCCAATAAAATGATCCGGGAGCGTTTGGAAGAAGTTCAGCTCGAGCAGATCGGCACCAAATTAAATCCACATCTATTTAAGAAAATCCTTAATTCCGTTCAGTCGCATGCTTATCATACCTATATGTCGCTGGACAAACTCGCAAATGTGTTGGATTATATCCTGTACGAAAGCAATAATAAATTCGTAAGCCCGAAAGAAGAACTGAATTTTGCTTTAAGTTTAATTGAGATCAATAAAATCAAGATCAACCCGCTTTTTGATTTCAGGATCAAATCGAAGATCAATAAATCTGACGAAATTTATGAAGAGAAGGTTTTCGCCCCGCTCCTTTCGGTAGACCTGATTGAAAATGCATTCAAACATACGGATTTTCTCGCGCAGGATTCTTTTATTGCCATTCATCTGGAGCTTGAAGACCGCGTTTTCACTATGAAAGTCAGCAACAAAGCCTCCCTCAAAAACATGCTCGAAAAAGAAAAAAGCGGTTTCGGAAGCCAATCGCTGGACCAAAGGCTGAAAATGATCTACAATAATTTTTACACGCTCCATAAAACTTCAAAAAACGGTATATTCACGGCGGAACTGACAATCAATTTAGGTGAATTTTATGATAAAATGCGTTATTCTTGATGATGAATTGCTGGCCATCAGCTATTTAAAGCTGCTGTGTGAGGAGATCGAAGATGTGGAAGTGGTAAAAGCATTCAACAATCCCAAAATCTTCTTACAGGAAATCGAAAATATCGAATGTAACGTCTGCATTCTGGATATTGAAATGCCGGGAATAAACGGATTACAGGTAGCCGAACTGATTTCCGGATCTAAAAAAATCATCTTTACGACTGCTTATAAAGAATACGCCGCTGAAGCATTCGACCTGAATGTCGTGGATTACGTACGGAAACCCATCAAAAAAGAAAGACTCGCCCGGGCATTCGAAAAAGCAGCGGAATTGCTGCACAAATCCCTGAAGAAAGATTTCATCGAATGGAATACCAACATCGGCAAGACCGTGATCTTTACCGACCAAATTGCCTACATCAAAACCTCCGAAATCGACAGTCGCGATAAAGAAATCCTGCTGAACGACGGCAGCAATATCGTTTTAAAAAACCTGAACTTCAAAAATCTCCTCGACATGCTTCCTGCAAAAGATTTTGCCCAGGTCAACAAAAAAGAGATCATTGCCCTTTCTTCTGTTAAAGTATTTTCTACCCATGAAATCATTACTACCATCCCTGTGGAAAACGATAATTTTTTAAAGGTACAGATCGGCGAAACATACAGAAAAACATTATCCGAACTCCTGAGCCGGTAAATTTGGCTGCAAAATTCATCCCTTTCGTTACATTTGAAAAACAGCAGTGGGTTTTATTCTGATTTTCTTAGCAATTTTGTAGAAAATTCGGAATCATGAACCTGGGAAAATACAGAAACATCATTTTTTATATCTCCACCATCATTGTTTTTTCGTGTCTGATGTATTTTTTCATTATCGAAGGACAAACGCTGGAAGCCGGAGAAAACATCATTACCAAAACAAACAGCGGTTCGAGTTGGGAAAATTTTTTAGAATCATTCAAAACCAACCTTCATCATCCTTTGGCACTGTTGCTGGCACAGATCGTTACGATTATCTTGGTAGCAAGAATTTTCGGATGGATCTGCATGAAGATCAGGCAGCCGTCCGTGATCGGAGAAATGATCGCCGGGATCGTATTAGGTCCTTCCCTGCTGGGGATGTATTTTCCTGAATTTTCTGCATTTCTATTTCCAAAGGAATCATTGGGCAACCTGCAGTTCCTCAGCCAGATCGGGTTAATCCTTTTCATGTATATTGTCGGCATGGAACTCGATCTTAGCGTTTTAAGAAAAAAAGCCCACGACGCCGTGGTGATCAGCCACGCCAGCATCATCATTCCGTTTGCACTGGGCATTGGCCTCTCGTATTTTATTTATAAAGAATTTGCTCCGGAGGGCATTCAGTTTACCTCCTTTGCCCTTTTCATCGCTATTGCCATGAGTATTACGGCATTCCCCGTTTTGGCGAGGATCGTACAGGAAAGAAACCTGCAGAAGACCAAGCTTGGAACCGTGGTCATTACCTGTGCCGCAGCCGATGATATAACGGCATGGTGTATTCTTGCAGCTGTAATTGCAATCGTAAAGGCAGGTTCTTTTGAAAGTTCGATCTACGTAATTCTGATGGCAATTGCCTATGTTTTCCTGATGATTAAAATCGTAAGGCCGTTTTTGAAAAGAATCGGGGATCTTCAGGCCGGGAAAAATACCATTAACAAGCCGATGGTCGCTATTTTCTTCTTAACCCTCATCCTTTCAGCGTATGCCACGGAAGTCATCGGTATCCACGCGCTTTTCGGAGCATTTATGGCAGGAGCGATCATGCCGGAAAATGCAAAATTCAGAACGCTTTTTATCGATAAGGTGGAAGATGTTGCCCTGGTACTTCTGCTTCCTCTGTTTTTTGTATTTACGGGACTTCGTACCCAGATTGGTTTGCTGAATGACAGCCATCTGTGGATAACCGCAGGATTTATAATTTTAACTGCCGTCATCGGAAAATTTGCGGGAAGCGCATTGACGGCGAAGTTTTTAGGGATTAACTGGAAAGAAAGCCTGACCATCGGTGCCCTGATGAATACAAGAGGGCTGATGGAACTTATCGTTCTGAATATCGGGTATGATTTAGGCGTTTTAAGTCCTGAAATATTTGCGATGATGGTCATTATGGCACTGTTCACTACTTTTATGACGGGGCCTATGCTGGATTTCATCAATTTTATATTCAAATCTAAAAAAGATGAGCCCGATTCCCGGGAAAATGATGCAAAGTACAGGGTTTTACTGTCTTTCGATAATCCTGAATCCGGAAGCACCCTGCTGAAACTGGCTCATGATTTCACCCGCAAGATGAACGGCAATAAAAGCATTACAGCCATGAATATCGCCCCTGTAAACGAAATGCACGCCTATGAAATGGATGTATATGAAAACGAGCAGTTCAGAAATGTTATAGAAACCTCCGAAGACCTGAAGCTTGAAGTCACCACCCTTTTTAAAGCCTCCACGGATATTGAAAATGATCTTACGAATATTACCAATAAGGGAAATTATGACCTTCTCCTCATCATGCTCGGAAAATCGATGTACGAAGGTAGCCTGCTGGGAAGGTTACTCGGTTTCACGACAAAGATTATCAATCCTGAAAAACTACTCAATACCGTAAAAGGAAAAGGCAACATTTTCAACAATTCGCCTTTTGACGATTTTACTTTACAGATCCTGGACAAAACACATATTCCTGTGGGTGTTCTGGTAGAAAAAGAATTTATTTCCGCCGACAGGGTTTTTGTTCCGATTTTTAACCTGAGCGACTTCTATCTGCTGGAATATGCAAAAAGGCTGATCAATAACAACAATTCACAGATCATTATCCTGGATGCGGCAGGACAGATCAGGAATAATATTGAAGTAAAAGAAATTATCCGAAGTATCGAACAGGTCGCTCCTAACCACATCACCCTATATAACGAGAAAAAAATCGAGAAAGAATTCCTGAAATCACAGGATCTGATGCTGATCAGCAGCAAAAGCTGGAAAAACCTGATCGACACGAAAAGCCTCTGGCTTTCGGATATTCCTTCTACTTTGATTATCTCGAATCCTTAAAAAGTGAATGGTGAATAGTCAATTTTTGCTGCGCAAGTGAATTTTTTAGGGTAAACTAAAAATGGCCATTCACCCGAAGGAATTGACTACTGACCCTGGTAATTCACAGCGAAGCGGATTGACTTTTAAAATTGACCATTGACTTGCATAGCAAAATTAACCATTCACTTTTTCATTTTCAATTAAAAAAAATTACCTATCTTCGTTCTGTGATTACAAACAACGGAACATATTATTACGGAATTTTTACCTCAGCTCTGGGATAAGGATTTTGTATATCAATAACATCAGCCTCGTCTCAGACGGGGTTTTTTATTTTAAAATTGAACGATGAAAATAAGTATCATAGGAATCGGACTGATCGGTGGATCAATGGCATTGAAATTAAGGGAAAAAGGAATGGCCGGTTTTATTTACGGGACAGACAACAGCGAAAAGCACCTCACCGAAGCCCTGGACCTGAAAATAATTGATGAAAAAGCCGATCTGGAAAATGCGATTAAAAAGTCGGACCTGATTATTCTTTCCGTTCCCGTTGATGCGGCAAAAAAACTTTTGCCGCAGATCCTGGATTTAATTTCAGACGAACAGACTGTTATGGACGCTGGATCTACGAAAGCCGGCATTGTGAATGCCGTGAAAGACCATCCGAAAAGATCCCGGTTTGTTGCCTTTCACCCGATGTGGGGAACAGAAAACAACGGACCGAGATCCGCAGTTTCCGAAAGTTTTGCGGGAAAAGCAGGCGTTATCTGCAATAAAGAAGAATCTGCAGCAGATGCCCTGCTGCTGGTAGAAAAAATAGTCGAAAGCCTCGATATGCACCTGATTTATATGAGTGCCGAAAGCCACGATGTACACACCGCTTACATTTCCCACATTTCCCACATTACATCGTACGCTTTAGCGAATACCGTCTTGGAAAAGGAACGCGAAGAGGAAACCATTTTCCAGTTGGCCAGTTCCGGATTTTCCAGCACCGTCCGCCTTGCCAAGTCCCATCCCGAAATGTGGGTTCCGATCTTTAAGCAAAATAAAGAAAATGTCCTGGATGTACTGAATGAGCACATTTCCCAATTAAGGAAGTTTAAATCCGCCCTGGAAAAAGAAAATTTTGAATATCTGGGCGAACTGATTTCCAATGCGAATAAGATCCGGGGGATCCTGGAGAAATAAATGTATAGGCAGACTGAATTCAGCACAACGTTTCCGACACGATTTCAATACGATCGAGTTCACTTAAAATAATCCAGAACAGATGATATTTAATTTATATTCAGTTATTTAAAATAGTAATCAGCAATTTTACATCGAGTTTTCACTTCACGAAGTGCAAACAGGATCATTTGATATTTGAGACTGTTACCGATATGCTGAAAGAAGAGCTTCCGTCATCCAGCTTTCTTCTTCCGGCCTTTTCAAACCTGGCCTCTGCTTCGCGTTTACGTCATTTAAAGTCCGTCAAATTCGAGTTTTGCGAAAAATCTTTTATCAAATGTGTGAAGTGAAAGTTTTGCATTGTTCTTCTCACTCAATACTTCAGAGATCCAGAGCCCCAGTCCGAAACCCTCTTTATGAAAAGAATCCCGCAGGAACCGGCCTTTCAGATTCTCCGGATTTTCTACAGCCTGATGGGTTATATTGGAGATTTCGATTACAGTCTTTTCCTTCTGTAAAACTTCTATTCCGATTACAGAATTTTCCTGACCGTACTTGATAGCATTGGATAAGAGATTATTAACGATGACCTCAATCTGATTTTTATCTGCCATAATGTTAAACTGCCCGTCCATTGGCAGAAAATCAATTTTAAATTTCTGCCTTTTGGCCAGAAGTTGTTTTCTGAAGCTTTCTGCAACTTCCAGAACCAAATCTGCCAGATCGGTCTCGGATCTGTTCACACGCAGGTTTCCCGACTCTATCTGGCTCATCCACAGAAAATTATCGACCAGTCCTTTCATTCTTTTCACTTCCTGCTCCTGATTATCCAGCAGTTGCTTTGTTTCTTCATCCAGCGAATCCCGTTCAAAGATCTGCAATTCCGTAAGCATATTGCTGATGGGCGTCCGCAGTTCGTGTGAAGCCATCGTAAAAAATGCAGCCTGCTGTTTTGCCTGCTCATCGATCCGCATCAGCATTCTGTTCAATGCATCCGTAAGATGATAGAATTCATCTCTGGATGTAGGTTCGGAAAGAAAGGTGATATGTTCCAGATCAACTTTATTGGCATTGCTAACAATCCGGCGGAGCGGTCTGAGGAAAAATCCGGAAAGCAAATATCCGCCTAAAAATGCCACCAAAAAAGCTATGGGAAGATATATGTAGAGAAGCGTTCTCAGCTTATGGATTCCGGCATGGTACTGTTCTGCGGATAATGCATATTCTACCGAAATAATACCCCCGTTTTCAGGATATTTTTTCACGGCAATCCGCCGCCATTTATTTTTGTCGGAAATATCTTTGGGAAGATTGTCAAAAAGTTTTGTTTTTCTGATCTTATTATCATAGACAATTCTGAAAAATTCCCCGCTTTTAGGCAATGGTAAAGTGATCGGATCAATATCGGTTTTTTGAAGAATCGTACTGGCAGATGATCTCAGCTGAATGGAAAAACTTTTATCCAGCTCTGTCTTTGCATTCTTATACAGAGAATAAATGATAACACTGACGCACAAAAAAAGCAACGAATTAAACAGCAATCCGAAACGGAACCTGAGACTTTGATAAAAATGTGACAACGGCTGCCGTTCCATAGCTATGATTTATTGCCTTTTAACATATAGCCGGCACCGATAACCGTTTTGATCAGCTGGGTTTCAAAACCTTGATCAATTTTCTTCCTGAGCTGGTGCATATACACTTCAACGATGTTGCTTTCCGGATCAAAGTTCATATTCCACGCATTTTCCAGCAGCTGATTTTTCGTAAGGACGAGATTTGCATTTCTGGCCAGATATTCCAGCAAAATAAACTCTTTGGAAGTAAGTTCTATTTCAGAACCTCCTCTTTTCACTTTCCTTGAAGGAATATCGATTTCCAAGTCCTCTATTCTGATTTTCTGCTGAACAGACCGGCTCGAAAAACGGCTTACTGTTCTGATCCTTGCCAACAGCTCATCCCATTCAAAAGGTTTTCTGATATAATCTACCGCCCCTAAATTAAGTCCCTCCACCACCTGTCTGGAATCCACAATCGCACTGATAATGATAACAGGGGTTTCTGCTCCGAAAACTCTCAGGTTTTTAATAAAATCAAAACCATTGATCCCGGGTAACATGAGGTCGAGAAGGATCAGGTCGAAATCATTTTTAACGGCCAGTTCCAAAGCTTCCGAACCGTCGTTGCAGACTTCTACGGGATATCCTGCCTGGGACAGTCCCTGGCGCATGAAACCGGCAAGCTTTTTTTCGTCTTCTACAATCAATATTCTCATAATCAGCGCAATTTATAAACAATACTGTCGATTTTAATTTCTGTTATCCGGACAGGAGGAAATTTCAGTATATTGATAACCCCTTCCTTCTTATCACGTTCCCGGGCTGTAACTTCCACCTGATGAGCTTGTATTAATAACGGTGCTAATATGGTGCCTTCTTCAGGATCGAGCATTACTGTTTTTCTATCCATTACAAACCCTGTTATTCTATTTTCAGGATTTTTTATGAAGTCTGAAATATGTCCTTTTATCACGATGTCTTTGCCGGGGCTGGGTTTCGGCGGTAATATTTTTCCCGCATCAAAAAAACGCGTGTGATCTTCTCCGGCTATGGAAATCAGTTCAAAATTGTCTTCTCTTGAGGAGACCCTGACTTTAACCGCTGAATTTTTTTTTGCAATTTCAAGTATATTTTTTGCGAAATGCGGTGGAAAATGTACTTTGACTTTCGTCGAATCCAGATTCAAAACGATTTTATCAATGTCACCTTCGGGATTGGTTTCATAGGCCTGTACAATGCCGGTTAGCAGACTCTGTTTTTCAATCCGGGGATCGGAATGAGGCGGAACAGGCGGCTTTTTTTCACATCCGGAGAGGAGAAAACCCAATAAAAAAATAAAGTTTATTTTCAATAAATTATATGTTCTTGCTTTGAAAATCATTGTTTTATAAATCAAAAAAAAACTGGGCAAATTGCTAAAATCTGCCCAGGTTTCCATTGTTTTCGGTTACTTTTTAAAGTGAATATTCTTTACCATTTACGCTGATCGTTCTGGCCCGTACAATATTATACTTTTTCTCTACTGCTTCTCCGGAATTTTCCGGCTTTTTAAAACCTGTAACAGAAATTTTTGCACCATTTACCAATGACTGTCCCAGCTGCTGGTAGATATGGGGCGGTATTTTCACAATGGTATCACCAATAAAGATACCAACTACAGCATCACCTTCTTTATTTTTCTGCAGTTGCGTTATAGTTCCGCTTTCGGTAACGGAAACTTCCTGTGGCGGTGTAGGCAAAACAGCCGGTGGAAGATCTTCAATCTTTTTCCCGTTAGATGTGACGCTTTTTAGCCGGAACGATTTTTCTCCTCTCGGTGCCACCTCCGAAACACCTTTGACGCTTATGCTGCTGCCTTGCTTAGCGAGTGCTGTAATTTGGCTACCCAGATGCGGAGGGAATTTCACCAAAACAGATTCGCCATTACTTGTCAGATAAAATCCATCATAGACAAAATCGTCGTTCACCGCCATTTTAGAAACGGTTCCTGTCAGGGCAGTGATTTCTTTCAGTGCATCGGGTCTGGGTCTTTCCATTCCGGGACGGGGTTCTGATGGAGGAACCGGAGCCTGTGCGTTTACCACTGCGGCAGTCATTAAAAATACAACCGCTACTATTTTTTTTCCTGATTTTAAAACATTATTATTCATTTCTTTACAATTTAAATTATACATTTCTGATTATTTTCTGATACAAATGTATAATGGCTTTATTAAGATGAAATGAGGATAAAATTAATTTTTTTTAATGTCAGGAAATCTTAAAATAACAGGCGCTTAATCACTTAAAGAAAAAGCCACATGTATTCCATGTGACTTTTCTATCTTTATTAAGGAAATTTTTTAGCTTAAATAAAAAGTGAACAGCTTTAAAATTTCATCCGCATCCCTACCCCATTGCTGTCATTAACGACGTAATAGCTGGGTGAAAATTTCCCGGCATCCGCATTCTGGTATTCTCTCACTGCTTTTCTCATTTGAGCGCCGCCGGCTATTTTCATAACAACACCCCCTGCCATGGCAACGATTCCGCAGATTAGAGGCGTTGAGGAACCCTTTTTTGCAGGGCCTGATGACAGTGTAGATTTCTCTGCTTTTGACAGATTGGAAAGACCTCCGATCAGGAAGGCGGCCCCAACACCGATGATCAGTCCGCTTCCGACATCGCTCAACGTTCTTCCGGATTTGTATTGGGGGTTATTCTGTCTGAGATATCCTCTGATATCCGAAATGGAAGTATATTTCTCTTCTTTTTTAGTGGGAACGGGAACCGTTGCAACTGTATTTTCGGTTGGTAACCTATTTTCAGGATTCGTATTTTCCTGAATACTCTTTACGGAATTATCGTGCAGAAACTCTTCAATTCCGGTCTGCGCGTTTTTGTAGGTCACTTTGCCTTTTTCATATTTCAGATCCCGGTATTCGATGGTCGTATTGTTTTCGTTCCTTTGGACGAATTTGCAGGAATAGAGATTTGTGAATAAGCAACCAGGGAAGCTGCAGTAAAAAGGAGAGTAAAGATCTTTTTCATGGTTTTCAATAAAATTTCCGGCAAAAAATATCTGTTTTATTGAAAACCACAAAATTTTTCAGATTAACATTCCGGAACATTCACTGCGATGGCCAGTCCGCCTTCCGAAGTTTCCTTAAACCGGTCGCTCATCGACAGGGCCGTTTCCCACATCGTCTGGATCACCTCGTCCAGCGTTACTTTGGCTTTGGCAGGATCGCTTTCCAATGCAATATTGGCAGCGGTAATCGCTTTGATGGCACCCATCGTATTTCTTTCGATACATGGGATCTGCACCAGGCCTTTGATCGGATCACAGGTAAGTCCCAGATGATGTTCCATCGCAATTTCGGCAGCCATCAGAACCTGGCCTACGCTTCCGCCGAGAATTTCCGTAAGACCGGCCGCCGCCATTGCCGAAGAAACCCCGACTTCCGCCTGACAGCCTCCCATCGCCGCAGAAATGGTCGCATTTTTCTTAAATAATGTCCCGATTTCTCCCGCCACCAGCAAGAAACGTACAATATCATCATCGCTGGTAAAATCGGTAAATGCCTGCGCGTACATCAGCACAGCCGGAATTACTCCACTGGCCCCGTTGGTAGGTGCCGTAATGATTCTTCCGAAGCTTGCATTTTCCTCATTCACAGCGAGGGCAAAACAGGAAATCCACTTGTTGATATTGGTAAAGTTCTCTTCAGCCTCCACGACCTGCTGAAACCATTCGTCTTTGTTTTTGTAGATTTTATCACCCAACAGCTTTCGGTTCATTCCGGCCGCTCTTCGGGAAACATTCAGTCCGCCCGGCAGAATGCCTTCCTTATTGACGCCTTTGTAAATACATTCTTTGATCTGCTGCCAGATATACAGTGCCTCAGCCCTCGTTTCGTCCTGTGTTCTCCAACTTTCTTCATTCATCAGGATCAGGTCGGAAATTCTGCTGAGTCCCAGTTTTTCACAATATTTAACGATATCCGACGACCTATGACAAGGATATAATGTACGGATGCAATGCTTATCAATAGATTTTTTTTCCTGGCTCATGATGAACCCGCCTCCTACTGAATAGAAATCCTGGACCAAGTCGGTCCCATCTTCAAAAACGGCCCTGAAAATCATTCCGTTCGGGTGATAATCCAGAGACTTCTGCATATTCAGCACCAGATGATGCCCGTAGATAAAAGGTATTTCTTTTTCACCTCCCAAATTCAGGATGTGGGTACTTTTTATTTTCTCTACTTTTTCATCAATCTTAGTCGTATCAATGGTTTTTAAATCTTCGCCATTCAGTCCCAGCATTCCGGCGATGTCGGTTCCGTGCCCGATCCCCGTTTTCGCCAGTGATCCGAAAAATTCCAGGAAAACCTCCTTTACCTCAGCGATTGAACGCTCTCTTTTTATAATCCTGATAAATGCCGAAGCTGCGTTCCATGGACCCATCGTATGCGAACTGGACGGGCCTATGCCTACTTTAATAATCTCAAAAACCGATATTGATTCCATATAGAAAATGCATCATTTTTTCCTAAGCACAAAGATACACGATAAATCGAGATGCAAAAGCCGGAGGTGAAAAATCACGCTCCGGCTTTTTAAAACTATATATGAACAACGATTTTTTAACAGGTGAATGGTCAATTCCTTCGGGTCAATTGTCAATTTGGTTCTTTTAATTTACCATTCACTTTTAAATTCACCTGTGCAGCAAAATTCACTTTCAAAGAAACATTCACCATTCACTTTAACACAGCCTTTCCTCATGCTGCGAAATGTCAAGCCCCAGATCTTCAGACTCTTCCGAAACCCTCAGCGTGATAATGCTGTCGGTAATTTTATACAACAACAGGGAACCGAAAAAGGCAAACAGGGAAACAAGAACCAGTGCCATCATGTGGTGGGCAAATACTTCAAACCCACCGTGAAGCAGGCTGGCATTTTCACCATGGGCAAAAATGGCTGTTAAGATCATCCCTACAATACCGCCTACTCCGTGGCAGGCAAAAACATCCAGTGTATCATCAATTTTTTTCAATGCTTTCCAGTTGACCATCAGATTGGAGACGATGGCTGCTACAAATCCGATGAAAAGGCTTTCCGAAACCGAAACAAAACCGCAGGCCGGTGTAATGGCTACCAGACCGACTACCGCACCGATACAGGCTCCCAATGCAGAAACTTTTCTTTTATTGATCCGGTCGAAAAAGATCCAGGTCATCATCGCGGAAGCCGAAGCGATAGTTGTTGTCCCGAAAGCCGTAGCTGCTGTGGCATTGGCACTTAAAGCCGAGCCTGCGTTGAACCCAAACCAGCCGAACCAGAGCATTCCTGTTCCCAGCATGACATACGAAATATTGGACGGATCATGGTGTGGCTTTTTCCGGTTTCCGACAACCATAGCTCCAGCCAATGCCGCAAAACCCGCACTCATGTGGACCACAGTCCCGCCGGCAAAATCTTTCACGCCGAAATATTTATTCAGAAGGCCATCCGGATGCCACACCATGTGGCAAAGCGGGGTATAGATAAAGATGCTGAAAAGCACCATAAATAAAAGGTAAGAGATAAAACGCACACGCTCTGCAAAAGAACCTGTGATCAAAGCCGGTGTGATGACCGCAAACTTCATCTGGAAAAGGGCAAAAAGGATAAAAGGAATCGTGGAAGCCATTGCCTTATGCGGCAAAACCCCTACCCTGCTGAAAAACGGATAGCTCAAAGGATTCCCGATGATGCCGTAATGTTCTCCGTTGATCGTAAATCCTATCGAATCTCCGAATGACAGGGAAAACCCGACTACAACCCACAGCATGGAAATCACCCCCAGCGCAATAAAGCTCTGAAGCATGGTGGAAATAACGTTCTTCTTGCCCACCATTCCGCCATAAAAAAAGGAAAGGCCCGGCGTCATCAGCAAAACAAGGCCAGCAGCCGCTAAAATCCAGGCAACATCTGCGCCTACGATTTTGTCTTCACTTAAAAATTCTCCCGTATTCGGAAAATCCACAATGGGGCTCCAGAACAATCCTCCTACTGCAACCAATGCAATAAGGATGAATGAAACGATCCATTTTAAACCTACTGTCATACAATTTATGTTTTACCCCTTCAAAAGTAAGCATAAATTTTAAAAAACAATATAAAAATAAAAACAACCCCCTTAATTTTAATAAAAATTTAAAATATAATTAAATTTTCAATCCAAAACCCCCTCTAAAATATCGGTAACTTCTCTGAATTTTGTAATTGGAAATAAATGAGTCCCGCCTTTGATAATATAATCGGGTCTGGAATTCCTTATCGGGAATACGATGTCCTTGTCGCCCATAATCTGCACTACTTCTGGATTTTCATCGAATTTCCAGTCAGAGATCTTTTCAATCGACCATTTGAGGTAATACGGATCGCGTACCCTGAAATACTGCAGAACCTTCGGATTCCGCGGATCGAAGAATTTACGGACAACCGAATACATATTGGTGGTTTTCTCGTTGAAAAAAGTAACCGGAAGAATCTTCGGGATCCTGGTAAGCTGGCCGGTCCTGATTAACCGGGATTTTTCCTTATCCGATTTAATACTTCCCAGGATAACAACCTTCTGTGCCGGCTTTAGCTTATTGATTTCCTGCACCATCAATCCTCCGAAAGAATATCCTACGAGATAAAAAGGTTCTGAATCGTTTATTTTCTCGGCCATCCGTTTTACATAGTCAGAAAATTCCTCATAGCGATGAGGAATCAGCCAGTCTATGAAAATCACTTCATGACGTTCGGGAAAACGGATTTTTTCCAGCACCGTAAAATCTGCGCCTAATCCGCTTACGACATATATTTTCATATTACTAAAATAAAAAATTCAAACAAAAAAAAGAGCGGCTTTCTGAAAAACCACTCATTCTTATTAATTAAAGGACCAATGCCTTATTTTTTCTTTTTCACAGGTGTTCTGTTTTCGTTATCCAATACCGCTGTGGAAAGCTTAAACTGGATATCCATTTCATTTTTGATGAAGTAATCCTTCAGGGAAGACTGGTAGAATACTTTGAAATCTCTTCTGTTCAATGAGAATTTTGCAGATTCGATCACTACCGTAAACTGAGTAATGTACACATTTGCCGGGAAAGTGATGGTTTTTCTCACGCCTTTGATCGTTACGTCTCCGTAAACGGTGGAGTTATAGTCGCTGTTTGCCAGAGGAATAATCTTGGTTAAATGAAATTTGGCAAGCGGGAACTTTTTAACGTCGAAAAAGTTGGAGCTTTTAAGATCGTTCGTCAGTTTTACCATATCTTCATCCTGGCTTGAAACGTCTCCTGCCATAATCGACTTCATATCGATTACAAATTCTCCGTCTACCAAAACCGTTTTATCAAAGGTAAACTTTCCGCTTTTCAGTTTTATCGTTCCGGAATGTGTCGTAGGAACCGTTTTTACCACTTTATATCCCCACCATCTGATCTCCGATGAGGTTACCTTTACCACTTTATCTCCTTTCTTCTGCCCGAAAACAAATGACATACTTACGCACATCATCGCAAACAATAGTAATCTTTTCATTCTTTTTTATTTACAATTCAACAAAAATAAAAAAAAGTGTAGAACTTCTACACTTTTAACAATCTTTTTTTGATTAAATTATTTAGCCGTTACCTTTACCAGCAAATCCATATCATCTTTCACAAGAACATCCTGCATGGTAGATTTGTAAGCTACATCAAATTTCTGTCTGTCGATAGAGAATTTATTAGACATTAAACTTACGGTTCCGTTTGCATAAGTAATCTTTGCAGGGAAGGAAATCGCGTTGGTTTTTCCTTTTACGGTAAGGTTACCGGTTACCAAAGAATTGTAAACCTTGTCGTTGTTTTTCTTTACACCGGTGATTTTGAAGGTTGCCGTAGGATATTTCTCAACCTCGAAGAAGTCTCCGTTTTTCAGGTGACCGTTCAGTTTCTGCTGATATTCCCCGGAAAGGTCTGTTGCATTGATAGAAGTCATATCCAATACAAAAGTTCCGCCTACCAACTGGTTTCCTTTCATCACCAGGTCTCCGGATTTTACTTTCACGGTTCCGTTGTGAGAACTGGCCTCAGATTTTGCGATTTTGTATCCCCACCACTGTACGTCGGAGCTAACTACTTTTTTTGCCTGTCCGAATGCAAGACCACTTGCCAATACGGCTAATAAAAATATTTTTTTCATTATAAAAGTTATTTTACTTGTTCTATATTTACTGATGCAAATGTAGCTAACTGTAATGACAGATCACGTTGATGTACATCAATAAATACAATTATTTTCAAGAAAAATATCATTCATAAAAAAGCTCCGAATTTCTTCGGAGCCTTATTTGTATTTATTCCTGATAATAAGCGGTGTAGAGTGCTGCACCGTTTAATGCTGTATTTTCGTTTTTGTTTAGATAAATAGGGATGTTTTTCAACATCTCCTCCATCTTGTCACTGATTTTATATTTTTCGTAGAATTTATCTTTGTTGATATAAGCAGCGATGGCCTGCGGAATATCTCCTGAAATCAGCAATCCTCCCGTTGCCTTTAATTTAAGTGTTAAGTTATTAGCTTCTCTTGCCAGGAACTCAATAAAGGTATCAAGAGCGATTTTGCAGATCAGGACGTCTTCTTCTACAGCCGCTTTGTATAATTCCTCAACAAAATTACCGTTGGAAAGTCGCTCAGAAAGCCATTCCGGTTCAGGATGCCTCTTCACATCTCTTAGGAATCGGTAAATATTGAATAATCCGCCTTTCGACAGTACATTTTCCCAGCTTACAATACCATATAGATTATTCAGGAACTGATAAAACTCTACCTCCACATTGGTTCGCGGTGAAAATTCGGAGTGCCCACCCTCTGTAGCGAATGGACGCAGGTATTTTCCGTCAAAGAAGTATCCTGCTTCTCCAAGCCCGTTCCCCGGCGCTAAAATGGCCATATTTCCTTTTTCAAAATATCCGCTGGTATAGATCGGATCCAGGTCGCTGTCTTCCAAAAGTCCCATTCCGTATGCAGAAGACTCCTGGTCGTTCAGCATATCCACCCTTTCGAAATCGAAATCTTTTTTGAAATCTTCAACATCCAGGTTCCATCCCAGCCTTTCCGGTGAGCTTTTCCCATACAGTACAGGTCCGGGAACTGCTATTCCAAGCCTTTTTACATTCTCCAGCCCGTTATCCTGCATGAATTTCTTCAGGATATCCGTGAAAGAAGCAAATTCCTTGGTAGGGTAATTATTCTGGATTTTAACCTCCAGACCGCCGCTGGCGGAAACAAAATAGCCTAATGTTGTAATATCTTCGCGTAGGTTTGCACTGATGATCGAAATGTTATCATTGCTGCCGTTCTTTACTCCTGGTAAATAGAGTGGAAATTTTGGATTCAAAATCATAACCTCAAATTTTATCAAATATAATAATAACTTTCGTAAATTTTCGTTAGAAATAAAAAACCTTTTCAAAATTTCGAAAAGGTTTGGTTAATAATTGCTTATATAAAAATCTAACTATTTCTGATTATTTTCCCAAAGGAATATTGTAGGAAAATCCTGCACCGATGTTGCCCACATTATAGTCCTGATTCGGCAAATCGCCGTTGCTTCCTACAAATACTTTCTGGTATTGTACAAAGAAATTCCAATCCTGGTTGTGGTATCCGATCTCAGGTTTTAAATAAAACCCGCCATTAGGTCTGTCAAGTCCTGCATTGGAAGCTACTTTATTATCCCCTACTAAAATTCCATATCCTAAATCGGTCCCGAAATAAAACCCGGTCTGCTTCGGATAAATTCTGATCAGGGCAGCTACAGGAACCACACCTACATCATTGTTGGTATATCCGTTATTGTCTTTTCCGAAATAGTGGGTATACCCTGTTGCAATACCTAATCCGAATCCCGGAGTAATAAGGTTTTGATAAGCTACATCTACCCCTACGGCCATTGAAGTATTATCGGAAGGAACTGCTAAACCAACATTTGCTCCTACCTTTATCATATTATTCATCTGGGCACTTTGTGCGCTCAATGCTCCTGCAGTCATTATTCCGGCAAATAAAATTGCTTGTTTAAACATTTTCATAACGATGTTATTTTAAATTTTACTAAGCTGGAAGATGTAAAAATCGTGCCAAGGAAAGGCTTTCATCACACTTTAGCGCCATTCAGAAATACAAACTAATGAATTTCAGCGAATTATTTTAAATAAAAATTAAATAAGTGTTTAATAAAAATTAAAACAACCTACAAGAAACGCTAAGTATTGATCAGGTTATCGGATGGAAAAAGGGAAGGTAACCATAGATCTCAATTTTTTATAAAGCATATTATCTACAAATTCATAAAAATGATCGATTAAATCGAAACAGTTTCAAGATTAACAATTCTTAACCATTATTAATTTTAACCTTGAAGAAGCATGCCTATCCAAAGATAAACAAATCTTGTATGGATGCTCCCTCATTACCAAACAACAAACACCTGATGTGGCGTGCAGGTTTCGGACCGGGAATAGCCCAATTCGGGGATCTCGCAAAAAAAGATACGAAAGCCTTGCTGAATGATCTTTTTCATGAAGAAAACTTTCAGTACATTAATTATGAAACGCCTGACCTTCTTGAAACCGACGACCCCATGATGACCAGTGCCAATTCAATGAATACAATGACTGCAGCCTCTCCTGCCGAAAAGAAAAAAGAGATGCAGAAGATCTACCGCCAGCAGGTTGAAGAGTTGAATCTTAATTTCCTTAATAAAATGGTAACAAGCAGGGAACAGATGCGGGAAAAAATGGCGTTTTTCTGGCACGGGCATTTTGCTTCCAGGGTTCAGAACCCGAAATTCAACCGGCAGATCCTGAATGTTATCCGGAAAAATGCACTGGGAAGCTTCAAAAACTTATTGTTTGAAGTAAGCCAGGCCCCGGCCATGCTGAATTTTCTGAACAACCAGCAGAATAAAAAAGACCATCCGAATGAAAATTTTGCCCGCGAAGTAATGGAACTTTTCACCATGGGCCGCGGAAATTATACCGAAAAAGATATCCGGGAGGCGGCCAGGGCCTTTACCGGCTGGAGCTATGATAAGGAAGGGAATTTTGCTGAAAAAGCGAAAGTTCATGACGAAGGATCCAAGACATTTTTAGGAAAGACAGGAAATTTTACGGGTGCCGATGTCTTAAATATGATTCTTGAGCAGAAAACCACGGCTAGATTCATTACTGCCAAAATTTACAGGTTCTTTGTGAATGAAAATGTGGATAATGCGATTGTAAACGACCTGAGCGAAGGCTTCTATCAGTCCGGCTATAACATCAAAAAGCTGATGAAAACTATTTTTTCGAGTTCATGGTTTTACGACAAAAAAAATATCGGCACCAGAATCAAGTCACCGATTGAACTGATGGCCGGAATGATGCGGGCACTGCCAATGAATATCCAGAATCCGGAAAACCTCATCGTATATCAGAAGCTGCTGGGGCAAATGCTCCTTTACCCGCCGAATGTTTCCGGATGGACAAATGGAAAATCCTGGATCGACAGTTCTACCTTAATGCTGAGACTGCAGATCCCGCAGATCTGGTCAGGCCTGCGACCCCTGGATTACCATCCGAAAGAAGATGATGACCTGGATATGGGACTGAAAAATAATCCCAATGCTTTGGCCAAAAGCTTCAAAAACCCGAATATCACCATCGACTGGTCCCGGGTAGAGCAGGTTTTCAGCGGAAAGAATCTGGAAGATTACCTCATTCAGAACGGCAGGTCGCTCGATCTGGCTTCTGTAAAAAACTTCTCGGACCATTCGGTGAAAATGAATATCATCAACCTGATGTCCACTCCGGAATACCAACTAATGTAAACCGGTACATTTAACATTTTCACATTCATCTTTTTCACCTTAAACCTGATTTGTATGTTGATCAAAAGAAGAGAATTCCTTAAAATAAGCTCGCTGGCCGCAGCGTCATTCATGATGCCGAATTTCCTGAAAGCCATGACCTTCGACGACGCGCTTGAACCCAACCAGAAAATCCTGGTGGTCCTGCAGTTTACCGGCGGAAACGACGGTCTCAATACCATTATTCCTTCCCGGAACGACATTTACTTCCGCGAAAGGAAAAAAATTGCCATCCAAGACTCTTTGCCCTTAACGGATGAAGCGGGGATCAATCCTGCCCTCTCCTATTTTAAAGAACTCTACGATAAAGGTGAACTCTCGGTAATGAATAACGTCGGTTACCCGAATCCCGACAAATCCCACTTCCGGAGCATGGACATCTGGCATTCCGCAAGCAAAAGCAATGAATACCTTGAAACCGGATGGCTGGGAAGATACCTTGATGAAGAATGCTACCGCTGCGAACATCCTACCCAGGCCCTTGAGGTAGACGATATGCTGAGCCTGGCGCTGAAAGGAGAAAACAATAAAGCATTCGCTTTCAAAGATCCGAAAAGGCTGTACCAGACCAGTCAGGAAAAATACTTCAAATCGCTGTACGATCATCATCACGATGACGAAACGGTATCCTATCTTTATCAAACCTTAGGTTCCACCATTAGCAATGCCGGGTATATTTTCGAGAAAAGCCAGGCCAAAAAGACCACCCAGGAATATCCGAACTCCCAACTTGGAAAAGATTTCAAAACCGTAGCTTCGCTGATTAAATCGGACATCAACACCCAGGTATATTATCTGTCGGTCGGCAGTTTTGATACCCATGTGAACCAAAATGAAAGACAGCAGAAACTGTTTTCGGACATCAATGAAGCGGTAAAGTCTTTCGTGGCCGATATGAAAAGCAACGGACTTTTCGAGAATATCCTGCTGATGACCTTCTCCGAATTTGGTCGTCGCGTTGCCCAGAATGCCAGCAACGGAACGGATCACGGAACGGCCAATCAGATGTTCTTCATCAGCGGAGGCCTGAAAAGAAAGGGTGTTTTAAACGCATTGCCCGATCTGCAAAACCTCAACGAAGGCGATCTTATTTATTCTGAAGATTTCAGGAAAGTGTATGCCACTATTCTTAAAAACTGGCTGAAAGCGGATTCGTCTAAAGTACTGGGCTGGAAAAACGGAATCTATGACTTTGTGTAAGTCAATATAAGACAAAAGAGGCTTTCGATCAGGAAAGCCTCTTTACTATAATTTTAAATAAAACTAATTCAGATTAATGTATGGATGCAGGCAGTTTTTTCGGTTCTTTCGGCTGACTTTTCTGGTCAATTTTTTCCGATATTTTTTTAACGATAAACTCAATAACCAAAGGTGCTACCATCGCCACCACTGCTTTTAATATTCTAGATTTCATACTATTTATTTTATAATAAGCTAGCAATACAATTTCTGAGCCATTATGGATCGTTACTGACTTAGTTTTCTTTTTAAAAGTTGCATGCTAAAACTAATCTTCATCTGCAACAACAAGGTTTTCATAGTTTTTTGCCGCGGCTTTAAATTTTTCTTCAAGCCGCAACCTTAGCTTTCTTGGTTTGTAAACGGTCAGGCATTCCCCGAAACCCAATAGAAGGCGTTCCAGCTCAAAATTCAGTTGAACACAGATTTTAAAAACGGTACCTTCATCGGTTTCACTTACGATTTCCTGGCTGCTGTGGAACGGTTTGGTCTTCACGTAAGGCGCATTGGAAGAATCCACAAAGAAGACAACATTCCTCGGCGCCATTGTGGGAGAGACACTTACTCCGACGATATCTTTGAAATATTCGTCGCCGTCCAGATTCAGATCGATATATTCTGTTTTTTCCTCCGGCTGAATATCCTCCATCCTGTCCAGGGCCAGATTGTACTCTTTTCCTTTGGAAAGGCAGATCAGGAACCAGCGGTTGTTAAACTCCTTCAGCAGCTGCGGGTGAACCACATAAGAATCCGATTCCCTGGCTTTAAAACTTTTATAATTGATCTTCAGCACTTTTTTGTGAAGGATGGCATCGTACAGCACATCAATATATTCCAGTCCTTTCAGCTGCTCATTTTTATCAAGATGGATAATCGATTTCTGATTCGTCGAGTGGATGGAATCTTCCAGCTTCTGGATGACCCCGTTCATTTCCCTGAACATCGAAAAGTCCTTGAATTGTTTCAGGATCTGTACTGCGTTGTTCATCGCTTTCAGGTCGCTTTCATTTACCGAAATATTGTGGATGCTGTAGTCGGGATCGCTGTAGCGGTAGTACTTCCTTTCATAGACTTCGATCGGGGCTTCGTAACCGAACTTCTCACTCCGCATGTTCTGCAGGTCGAGCTGTATGGTCCGTCTGCTGACGAAAGATTCCTTTCCCTCAAATTCAAAAAGAGCTTCGGAACACTCGTCGATCAGGTCTTCCAGCGTATATTTCCGGTATTTGTTTTTCAGGCATTTGTCCAGCGTTTTGTAGCGGATCAGGGCGTTTTTATTCGATGACATGGTTTCAATTTTTAAGATTTGGGCGTGTCCCGGAAGCCTTGACAACAGCCAGCGCTTTTCCGGGCCGGGCTGCTTCAGGCTCCACTTCGTTGCGGTTCCGGCGCGGCGCTTGCGCCGCGCCGGAACCCCTCCCTTTGGTCAGGCCCTGCACATCCCTCACGCGGGGTGTAGTAAAAAGAGACATTCCTCCAAACCTCATAGGTTTTCAAAACCTATGAGGTTTAAATCAACAATCCCATTTAAGGTTAAATAACTTATTTTCGCTTTAGGGCTTTTCCTCCAAAAGAAATTCCTTCCCACCCGGTCTGCATAAAGTTCCGGATATTCTGGTGATCGGTTCCTTCCGGATTTTTCAGCACGTCTTCCCGGTAAAACTCCCCGAAAAGGTTCAGCGTTTCCTGCTTTGAAAGATCATTTAACTGCGCAAAACTGAAAACTTTGCACGAACCGTTATTCTGCCCGGCTTCATTCACCGCATTCCCGTTGGTAAATTTCGTCGGGGTGAAATCGTAATGTTCATCAATAAAAGCAATAACATCTTTGAACTGAATGTCTTCCGCTGATTTTTCTAAGTTTTCAAATAACATTGTCTATAATTTTTTCAAAAATAATTAAAAAAAAACAGATCTGCGCAAAAAGATTGCATACTTGCACCGTTACTTTGCATCAACAAAATGAAAGAACTCATGGAATTTAACGGAAATAACTTAATCGAATTAGGATACAGACCGGCAAAATGGTTTAAGCAAGCCATCGAATTCATCAACGAAAATAATCTGGATCAGGACCAGATCAAAACATATCTGGAACGGTTTAAACAGCCCGAACTGGTTCCGCTTCATGAAACGGCAAAAGATTTTATCATCAACATCCGGGCAGAACACGAAAGCGAGAACGACAATGTGGAAAAGGTGATCAACACCATGAAAGTGCTGATGAAAACCCCGACCCTGATCGAAGGAGCCATTATGCCGGATGCCTGTCCTACAGGCCCTGTGGGAAATATTCCGGTAGGAGGTGTCGTGGTTGCGAAAAATGCCATTCACCCGGGATTCCATAGTGCGGATATCTGCTGTTCGGTGATGCTGACGGATTTTGGAAAAGCCGACCCTAAGACCGTACTGGATGCCGCCCATTCGGTGACGCATTTCGGGTACGGAGGAAGGCCAAGAGGAGAACAGATGCCGATGTCACAGGAGCTGATGGATGCCTTTAGGGAAAACGACTTCCTGAATGACGAAAAACTGATCAGCATTGCCCGTTCGCATATGGGAACCCAGGGCGACGGAAACCATTTCCTGTTCGTGGGAATCTCCAGAAACACAGGGAACACGATGCTGGTGACCCACCACGGATCAAGAGCACCGGGCGCGGCGCTGTACGATAAAGGAATGAAGGTGGCCAACCGGTTCAGGATGGAAATTTCCCCTGAAACCTTAAGGGAAAATGCGTGGATCCCCTCCGATACCGAAGAAGGGAAATCGTATTGGGAAGCGTTGCAACTGATCAGAGCCTGGACCAAAGAAAACCATACTTCAATTCACGACGCCGTTTTGAATAAGCTGGAAGTTGAAAAACAGGACCGTTACTGGAACGAGCATAATTTCGTTTTCAAAGACGGGGATCTGTTCTACCATGCGAAAGGAGCCACTCCGCTGGATGATAAGTTCATGCCGGATATTACCGGGCCGAGACTAATCCCTTTAAACATGTCGGAACCCGTTCTGATCGTGAAAGGGACCACCAACGAAAGAAACCTCGGTTTTGCACCGCACGGAGCCGGAAGAAATTTCAGCAGGACGCAGCATAAAAAATCACTGGCCCATAAAACCATTGAGGAAGTATTTGCCGAGGAAACCCAGGGACTGGATGTCCGTTTCTTTACCAATGAAATCGATATTTCCGAGCTGCCGACCGCTTATAAAAGCGCGAAAAACGTAAGAGCGCAGATCGAAGAATACGGATTGTGTGAAGTCCTGGATGAAGTAATCCCGTACGGATGTATCATGGCGGGGGATGTGCAGAAGAACGCGCCGTGGAAGAGAAAGAAGAAGTTCAGAAAAGGTTGATTTTTCTTTTGTCTTGAAATCGAAGATTCGACATCGTCAAACAAAAGAAACAAAAATTCAAGACCTGGAAACTTCCGCTAAAAATTAAAACTTCATCCTAAAATTCCCAAAACTTGCGCGAGTTCAAGAGGCATTCTTCGGTTCAAAATTATAGTCGCGTTTCGAACAGTGGGAATTTTTTAACGGATGAAAATTTAATTTTTTAAACGCTCCATTTTCCGAAGTCGAATGATTTATAAGAACCAAAATTAATGAAATTTCATTATAAAATTCTTGCGTTTGAAACTCAAAGATGAGACACATCTTTTTATTTAATTAAAACATAAACTAATAACTTAGCCTTGTAGATGTGAAAGTCTGCAGGGCTCATGAAAACTTTTTATACGGCAGGGGCAGTAGCTCAGATGGTAGAGCAACAGATTACTTTCCGCCCTTGGCAACGAAGGTTCCTGTAAATTACGAGTGTGTGTCGCAGGTTCGAGCCCTGCCTGCCCCTCAAAAAATATGGCACAGAAAGTTCCTATATATTTAGACCTTACTTTCCGCCTTTTATAAAACTTTAAAGCAAAGGGAGTTCCTATGATTTTTGAAAAATTACTCCCCGCTTTTTATAAACTATAGGTAAAAGGAGTTCCTATATTATTCACTTAAAGAAAACTTACTCCTCACCTATTAATAAAACAAAACCATGAAAACACTACAATTATTCAATGCCGTTTTGGCGAAAGAGTCTCCTGCAGAAGCTTTTATTTCAGACGATGGTTTTATCATTGAACCTAATGCCTTATGGGCAAAGAATCAAATTCTTTCCTATTATGCCAGGGAAAAGCTGAACGGAAACGATTTAAACAAAACCTTTCATAAATCCTGGCAGAAGATCAAAGACAGCACCAGAGCACAATTGCTTTTGGAGCAGGTATTCCATTATATTTCTACCTACGGAAGCGATTTCAGGGGGGAGATTTTTATTCCGAATGAAGTCCTGAATGTGCCGGATCTGAAGCTGACTTTCAAAGTTATTAAAGCCTATACGGAAAAGGAAATGATTGAAAAATGTCTTTCCCTTCTAAGTTCCGGCATCGCCCTGAAAGAAGAAACCATTGATGATGTGCTGTCCGTTTTACATAACGATCTGCATTACGATTTTACCGGAAAAGAAAATATCCGGAACAAAGAAGCGATCATTAAAATTGCCGACCGTTACGACGTTTTCCCCGAAAATCCCGTTGAGTTTTTCCGGTATGTGGTCTATAAAACGACCAGGGAAACGCTACTGATAAAAAATGATGATCTGATCAACAGGATCATACAGAGTAAATTCAATCCGACCTGGCTTTTTGAAAGTTTCGGACTGGAAAAGCTGGCTCAGATTTTCAACCGCTTCAAGCCTCTGTTCCTGGCTTATAAAAACAGGGCTCCGAAAACGATTAACAGAATTTCAAAGCTGTCCAAAGTCCATCATCAGCCGTTGGTTTCCAACCCGTTGAATAATGCCACGAATATGCTGCTGGAAAACAGCGACCTGCACTGGCTGGAAAATGCAACGCCGTTTGCGTTGTTTAAAGCTTTATCCGCATGTTATGCAAGGATGTACGGCCAGAATACTTTTGTGTACAGAGTCCGGAACGGTAAATCATGGACGAAGCAGTCGTCGACAGGAACTTCAGTAAATGAATCGAACTACGGTTTTATTTTAACCTATTTAAGATCAAAGTATAATTTTTCCGGAAAGAAGTTCTATTTCCCCGAAGATGTGGAATTTGGCCTCCCGACTTCCGAAAAGATGTTCGTAGGGAATATTCCGACAGGAACCAGATTCTTCGGAGAAAGACTGGCCGTCGGGATTTACTGGAAAAATGCCTGGGGCGCCTTTGATCTCGACATTTCCGGACTGAATATCGCCGGAAAGATCGGTTGGAATGCCGCCTATAATCAGAATGAAGGCCAGCTGATCTACTCCGGGGATATCACCAATGCGCCTGATGGAGCCGTGGAATACCTTTACGCCAACCGCGGACTGGCCGCACCGACTTTGGTCATGAGCAATGTTTTCAACGGTAACAGCGACTGCGGATACAAGATCATCATCGGAAAAGGCGATGCGGTTTCCTACGATTATATGATGAATCCGAACAATCTCTTTGCGGAAGCCAGATGCCAGTCGGTTCAGAAGCAGACCATTGTAGGGATGCTGTTGCCCAAAAATGAAAAACAATGCTTTGTATTGCTGAATTTCGGTGCCGGACACTCGCATGTTTCCGGAAATACGGAAGTTTCGGTGATGGCCACTAATGCGCTGTACCAGCAATGGTACGAGCCGCTTTCCTTTAATCATCTGATTCAGGAGCTGGGTGCGGAAATTGTTCCTCATCGGGAAGAAGCCGATTTTGATTTTTCTCTGGATAAGCTGGAAAAAGACAGCTTCACGGGAATTTTCAAATGATCAGTTTATATAAGATTTATATAAGAATGGTGAAGATATAACGCAATCTGCGCCATCTGAAAATCTGCGTGAGGCTTTTTTAAGGCAAAGATTTTGTTTAAAAACCTGCATATTTAAAGTGAGCAAAGAATGAATCAGCAGGCTGATTTGATAAAGTGCATGTTCAAGCTTCGCGCAGCAAATTTATTTGCCTTTGCTTTTAAAAACTTTCCACAAAGAAAGTCTGCGCCATCTGCAAAGTCCGCGTGGGAATTTTTTAATACAAAGATTTTATTCTAAACCGGCATATCACAAAAGAAAAAACTGAGGCTGTCTAATTTTTTAGACAGCCTCTCAAATATTTACAGGTTACTTTGTTCTCTATTTTTCGGTATTTTATTTGGGTGTACCGGTATTGATGGTTCCGCTGGTATTTAAGGTACCCGTGGTTCCATACTTTACTGTATTGTTGGTTCCGGTTTTTAATACTCCGTTACCCGTATTCAATGTACCGGTAGTGCCATTATTCAGCATACCGTTATTATTCATCGTTCCGGTGGCTCCGTTATTAAGGGTACTGTTGGTGTTTAAAGTCCCGTTGGTTCCTGTATTCAGGGTACCGGAGCCGGTATTGAGGGAACTGTTTGTTTTAATAGTTCCTGTAGTTCCGTTATTCAGGAGGCCGTTGCCATTCAACGTGTTGTTGGTCCCGTTATTCATAATTCCGGTACCGCTGTTCATCGTTCCGGTATTGGTTCTGGTCGTGGTGGTTGTCGTCGTCTGTGCACACACCGTGACAAAACCGCCTATTACGAATGCTGCTGCAATTAAATTTTTCATACTTTTTTATTTTAGATTGGTGATGGTATAGGATATACAATTATCGTACAAAATCTTCAGATGCCACGAATCTTTTATCCTGATTGATAAGTAATTAGTTGAAACCACTTTAAAAGGCTGGAAGTTGGAAGCCATGTACCGGAAGTTTTTCCTGTTAAAATAACGACTGACTGTTTTAATAGCAAATCATAAGATTAAGCCCAATAAGTAATTTGATCCGGGATTTTATTTTATATTTACTTTTCATTTATGCCTTAAGCAAAGTGAGCGTTTACAGGTTTTTAATCCTATCGAGGCTGCCATTTCAGCTTTTGTATTCTCTTATTCAGGTAATCATATTTATTTAATTAGTAAAAAGTTATGATTATTCTGATATTATATGCTCATCCGAAAATGACTGATAGAAAATTTTTCAAAACAACGATTATTCTTTGAATGGTGATATTTTATTTACTAAATTTATCATGCTGAAATCAGTGTTACAACAAATACAATCATGAATGAAAATATTTTGCTCTACCAGGTAAAGCCCGGAGATACCCTCGACAAAATCGGAGGTACCATCGGAATGACGGGAAATCAGCTGAAGGATTTCCACAATGCCCATTGTGGGAAAATGGAGAGATTGTGGTTCGATAATCTGGTTGGTATAAAGCAAATTATCATTCCGAAAGAATACAAAAGCCCGGAACAACTGAAAAGGGAAGCCGACAAAAACCTTCCTCCACTCCACCTCACTGAAGATTTCTATGCAGACCGTTATTTTGTGAAAGAAACTTTTTCGGGTCTTTCCGGAAACGATCTTGAAATTGATTATCAAGTGGATATCGGTTTGAAAAAAATCCAGGAAACCGGTATTGCAGATTATATTGCAGATGTACGATGTTATGATTTCAAAAAAAACGGAACAGTTCCTGATGATAAAATGAGCGAGATCTCTTTGGCCTGTATGGAAAGTATCTCTCCTATCTTTTTCACTATTACTTTTGCGGGAAAACTCTCCGGGATCTTTGAATTTGAAAAGCTGAAACAGAGATTTCAGGAAAAACGACCTGACTTGGAAAACTTTTTTATCGGCGAGGTTTATAAGGCTTATCTTGACAAATTCCAGGGAAATCTGGGAAATCAGGAATATATCCTGAAACAGTTTTCCTCTACCCTCCTCTATCAGTTGATTTTTCCGAAGATGGAATGGTTTCATAAAACCGGTAACTGGTCGGAAGATTTCTGTTTTGTTCAGAATTCTTTTCCGGTAAAATGCAGAATGAATGCGGAATATCATCATGCGGAACCTGAAACAGCAGAAACTCTGCTCAAAGGTTATATTGAAGAACCTCTCAGCCTCCGGGAAATATTGCGCGGGGTATGGTTTACCGAAAAACCTGAAGAACAGGCAGACGGCGAAATAGAATTCCGTTACCGCACCGATAAGAAAACAAAAAAAATGCTTCAGGCAGAGGCTTTCGTTATTTTAAACAGTGAGGATGAACTCTACCGGAAACAAACAATAAAACTGATCTCCAATGAAAAAATATCCTGATGAAAATAATAAATCCGGAAAAGACCCGGCTGTTTTTCAATCCGGTTTTTCAACATTCCTGAATGATCATGACCTCGTTGACGGTGATATGAATGGTTTTGATGAAGAGGTCAATGAAGAACCTGATGCTGGGGATGAAGAAAAAACGGAACCGACTGAGAAAACTGATGACCCAAAAGAGGAAAATAAAAAGACTGAAAGCAGTTCCAATGAACACGACGGGAAATACCTTGTGGTACAGAAAGGAACGGCCTGCTGCGACAAAGGCTCCAAGTTCCCGAACTTTAAAGTGACCAGTCATCAAAAACACTATTGGAATGATGAGAACGGCGAACATGATTATCTCGCGGTAACGGAAGACGATCTCACCTTTAATCCTGCAACTACGCCCTTTGGCACCTGCAGTATAAAAAACGGTAATCCATGCGCTTACTCCCCTGCCGGAAAATGGACAAAAACATACGAAAAAGTAAAGGTGATGGGCAAAAGCGCCGTGACCGAACGTTCCGAACTGATGTGCACAACAGGCGGGAAGATTACGGTGATGAAACACGGACAGCAGAGTGAAGCCGGAAAAAGCCATGTGAACAACGCGGATTCCAGGGAACAACAGACGTATAATCCCGTGATGGATTTTGAAGAATTTAAGGAAGAAATGAATGAGTCGGATCAATTGTATTACGAATAAATATGGGAACGATTACAGGCAATCAAAATCCAATAGTCGGAGAGACTAATTCTTATGCGATCAATCTTTTTGGTGCTATCCCTTTCGTCAGTACCGCCGGCAGCTATGAATGGTATCTTTTTAAAAAACAGAAAAGTGGCAGCTGGATCGATATTACAAAAAACGGTATTCCGAAAAAAGGAAACAATGTAGTTTATAAGTTCTTTGAACCTGTGGCCGGAGATCTGTTCGAGATACGGGTTTTTGAGGTTGTACAGGGACTTTTACCCAGTGTGCAACCATCAAAAAAGCTATTCGGCAAACTGGAAGTAACGCCTACCACCAATAAAAACGCACAGATCGACAAAGTTATTCTCTTCAACAGAGGAAAGAAAGATGTCAACAAGGCAAGCTACAGGGATACGCTGGTGGCTCAGGCTTTTTGCACAGGCTTATTCGGTAAGGAGATCGAATTCCAGCTTTGGGAAGATGATGCTCCCGGTAAAGGACATGATGCAGCGGTTAATAAAAATAATAAAATTCCGCATACCTTTAAGGCTACGGTCAATAAAAAAGGAATTGCAGAAGTAAAAATCCCCCTGAGTGCGGATGAAAAAATTATGCGCCAGATCGCCGACAAATTCCTGATGAGAGGCGACAAGGACGAAGGGGCCAACCACGAGTATTATGTCACGGCAACCTATCTTGGGAAAGGTGAGAAAGCAAGCCATGTAAATGTATTGGTGGCTAATCCTGATTATAAACCCAGACCCAAAACAGATTCCCCGAAATTCCCGGCTACTCCTACCGACCAAGCGCCGAAACAACCCGATGCGAAAGGCAAAATTCTGGATGCCTATTTTGCTGATACCAGCGGCGGCAAATTAGCCAGAGTTCAGGTCGGAAAGAAAGTCCAGGTGAAAATCAAGACGAGCGGAATGGTGGGCAAATATATCCAGTACAAAGTTTGGGAATATGATCTGGGCAGTAATGACCTTATATACGAAAGTGGAAAAATTAAAGTCGTAAGCGATCTTATTCTTACCGGCGGCTTTACCATCAGTCAGAGAATATTCAGCAAAGGAATAGATTTCGGGAGTATGGATTCCGACTCCGGAAAGCAGAATTATTTCCTTGAGGTAATCCCTATTGATATCTCTGCTGAATCTCAAAAATTCGGTGTCAGTTCGGATGGACTGATGGAGGTGGAAAATGTAAAGAGCCCGACGATAGTTAATGCTACACCTAAGAAGAATGATAAAAAAACCGATTGCTGTATAATAGATGAAGAATTTTTCCTTAAAAATTACGAGTTAGAATTTCCTAAAAAAAATAAACAGGGAAAATTAATCCCTCTCTCAAATTCTGTTAAAAATAGTCTCCGAAGAATGTTCAGAAGCATTTCCGAATATTATTCTAATGAGAAAAGATGCTGCAATAAATATCATATTGCCTATCTATTAGCTACTGCTAAACTGGAAACCGGGCATACATTTGACCCTGTGGAAGAAGCAAACTGGCTAAGCGCAAATGTCAGAAAGAAATATTTTCAGGAAATGTACGATCCTGTTTTAGGTAAAAATGACAAACGTAAAAAGATGGCTAAAGATAATGAAAATACCAAAGAGGGCGACGGTGAAAAATACTATGGGCGAGGCTATGTACAGCTTACGTGGAAAAAAAATTACCGAAAAATGCAGGAGAAATTTGGTGTAAATCTTGTTGATAACAGAGAAAATGCTCTTAATCACGAATTAGCAGTGAAGATTATGATTTATGGTAGTGAGAAAGGTATTTTCACAGGAAAAAAACTTTCCGATTATATTACCAATAACAGTAAGGACTATTATAATGCAAGAAGAGTTATTAATGGTGTAGATCAGGCCTCAAAAATACAGGGATATGCTGAAAAAATAGAAAAATGCCTCAAAGTCAAAGAATGCAACTGTAAGGAAAACTCTAGTACATCAAAACCACAAACCAAGGAAAAATACAATATTGAGTCTGCTGTAGATTACATTAATAAAAATGCCTTGCCCAAATCAGAAGGTGCCTGTGCAAAATACGTCAGAAAAGCGATAAATGCAGGAGGAATAGAGAATATTTTCGGACACGCTACAGAATATTACGATACGGATAAATTGGTAAAATACGGATTCACTAAGGTGGGCACCGATATAAATTCAATAACTCTAAAAAAAGGAGATATTGTAGCTTTCGGTTCTGTGAAAGGACATCCTTATGGCCATGTTGCTATGTGGAACGGCACACAATGGGTTTCTGATTTTAAACAGAAATCATTTTGGGTTGCAAACCAATATTCAATAGATAAAAAATATGCTATATACCGCTGGAACAATTAATTATAAAAGCAAAACTATATGAAAAGAATATCATTTTTAATTATCTCTTTTTTCTTTATCCATTGTAAACAGGAAACGAAAAATCCGTATTTAATAACAAGTATGGTACAGAAAAATACACATTCTGAAGAAGCTATTAAGATGCTCAAGGATTTTTACCTTAATTTTTACAGTTCAGACGAACCTCTTGATAAAAAAAAATCAATGAAAGATTTTGTTTCAAGCAGGGTTTTAAAAAGAATTGACAGTTTAACTAAAAATCCAGAAAATTTAATTATTGATTACGACCCTTTCATAAAAGGGCAAGATTATAATGGCGAGAGCATCAAAAAATCCTTGGAAATAAAACCTTTAAAAAACGATGATGAATACAGGGTAAGTTTCTTACAATTTGGTGAGAAAGATGAAGCAAAAACAAATATTGATGTCTTGGTAAAAAAAGATGATTCAGGAAAATTTCTGATCTACAGCATAATAAATGATGAGCATTTAAATTTTAAATAAGTACTTATGACAAAACATTTTTTATTAACATTAATATTCAGCTTTTTTATAAGTTCGTGTGCAAAGCCATCAGAACACCAGGAACAAGTCAACGACCGTATTGATCATAAGTCCAAACCTCAGGATTCTGACGAGGATGATCAGACACCTAAGGTGGCCATAAAAGGTGATGATTTAATAGTGGTTTATAAAAATAAAAAAACCGTTTATAAGAATCTTATTGTCAACGAGATGTCTGTTTCTACAGAGCTGATCCAAAATAGTGACAGCGATTTTTCATTACTCTATGACCAAAATGCTTCATCAACAAAAATCAAAGAAAAATATGATTTTATCTATTCGGATACAGGAATTTTTTTAGTAGATAAAGAAATCATAAAATTCGGACAGGATGGATTGATGATGACCAGATTATACCTTGATAACTTCAACCTGTTAAATAAAACCTATGAAGAGCTACAGTCATTAGGGGCAGAACTTCCGGATCACTTTGAGCAGGACGGTTCATCAATGTCTATTTACGATTCTGAAAATGTACCTTTTGCGACACAAAATTTCCGGGATTCTACAGAAGATCTCTTTATCAGCTATCCTGATGTAAAAGATGGTGACATTAAGATTAGTAATGTTGAATCCGCGAACAATCAGGCTTTCAATCTGGAAAAAATTGGCGCGAATCAACAATCAAAAATTCTGCTGGAACAAATCATTCGTCAATTTCCGGAACGGATTGTTGCTTATCTTAATCTGGCAGATGTGCTCTGGAAAATTCAGGATCACGATCAGGCGAAAATACATTACGCAAAATATTTGTCATTAATGAAATCCCAGAATAAAAATCTATCAAAAGTACCGCAACGGGTTTATGATCGGATCAAGTAAAAAGACACACTGTCTTTGGAAACAAATTGCACGAATTCTTACGGATGATGATATGCTGTTAACACATCAGTAACGAAAAAGATTTGAATAGATTGAAAATATTTTTAGAACGAATCTGCTTTATGGTAACCCGTAATGAATAGACATCAAAATGATTTAGTTTTACATCCGTTAACTAAAAACAATATTCATTATGAACAATGTAGAATCCATTAAACCCGGACCTAAACCGGACAAGAGCGACGGAACTCCTGACGAAAGAAGAAGGGTAACGCCTGCAACACAACCCAAACATCCGGCGCTTAAACCCCATATTCACAAGCCGGGCGAAAAAAAATAAAATCTATTTTTAAACTCAAAAATTGAACCTATGAAAAAACTAATGGCGATTGCCGCAGCGGTAGTGCTGATGGCCTCCTCTCAAAACGTAAATGCCCAGAAACGATATTCGGGGAGTAAACATTCTTCAAGCCACGGAGGAACTTATAAAGGTGGCAGCGGAAGTTCCCACAAAGGAGGCAGCTATAAAAATTCAAGTACAGCAAACCGGTATGGTAAACATAAATAAGGTCTGCCGTAGTATAAACTTATCAAAAAACACTTCAAACACAATCCTGGCCCATGTCAGGATTTTTCATTTACTCTTTTCTATTGTATGCCTGTACAAATTTTTAGTTTGTGGTAAAAAATTCTCCCGCAGATTGACATAGATGGCGGCATGGCTTCGCGAGCCTCAGCCTGACAGTGCGCATCTACTGTTTAGTTTGAATTAAAATAATAATTTGTTAAGCAGACTCATATTGCCATTATGTCATCCTGAGGCTCTCGAAGGATTTTCTTATAACGCTGGTAAGGGCTTTGAAGGTTTCAGCCACCAAATGCGCATAATTTCAACATTCCGTTTGTCATCCCGGAGGGATCTCAACTTAGTATTAGAGAATAGTTTGGAAAGATTTAGGATTTCTACGGTATATAAACCTCATCTTCCTGTGGCAGAGATTGAAAAAGCTCTTTTTTCCTGTTCTTCCGCTCCACGATCAGCCAGACGGCGTCCAGCATTTTGATGAGGTGAAGGTATGGTCCGACGATATCACGTTCCGGCAAGTGGTTGAACGTCCCGAGGGAGAAATACACGATGTCCGAAAGGAAGTCCTCCAGCTCATTTGGGCGGTATTCCTTAAAAGCTTTGCGGAACACCCGTACCGGATCGCGGTATTCTTCCTCCGAAAGTGAACCGTACAGTAACGGATTGCCGGTCTCCGGAACGGCCTTCCCTATGCATTTCCAGGATTTCTTCCGGAGGCACCACCCGGCCTGGATCAGCGACCGCAGCGACTGGTGGAAGTGAAAGACCACCGAAGGATCTTCCGGGATCCGCACTTTCCCCTGTACCGTGTACTGCATCATCAGGTTGAGCCGCTCCTTCGCCGTGGCCAGGTCATGGAACTGGAAAAATACGTCCCCTAAAGCGACGGGTGAAAGTTTGCTCCGGCCGGACCAAAACCGGGATTCAAAGTCGATATTGTTCTTTTTCATAAGTGTGTGTGTTTTATTGATTTTTTAATAATACAAAGGAATTGTTCTTCTGCAGATGTAATATAATTTATAAATGATCCCTTCCTACTGTATCACAAATATATAAAAATCCTCTTTTATTACAAGTTCTTGTAACAAAATTTACTAGAAAAATCCCGCCCTTTGTATAAAGTCGTAATACATGGATGCCTTACAGGAAGAAATACTAAAAAAATTCGGAGAACACGTCAAGAAAATAAGACTCGAATCAGGACTTACTCAGGATGAAGTAGTCCTTAACAGTTCCAAATTGACCAAAGGCACCGTAAGCGATATAGAAAATGGAAAAAGAAACTTTGCGTTTACTACATTGATTGATCTGGCCAAAGGGCTGAATATTTCTCCTAGTGACTTAATGAATTTTACAATTGAAAAATCCTAACTAAATATAGTTAGGATTTTTTTAACTAATTATGGATAACCGTATTCGTTATAAAAATTTCAGAATTACATTTGAATAAATTTCAAAATGAAATACTATATTGCTTATTTATTGGTTGTTAATACTATCTAATCCAATTCAATAAAATAGATACATTAAAATTCACAAAACTATAATATGGCAAAAAATAGCTATTTTGAATAGACGAAATTGAAATTCACTGTTCTGGATATAAAAATTATAACAGAAATTCTAAAGTTTTTTATACATTTATGGCTATACTAATAAAGTTACATGGAAATCAAATTTTTAAAGGCCGGATCAGGAGACTCTATTTTGATTCAAGAAGGAGGTCATAATATTTTAATTGATGGCGGAAATGATTGCAAATATTTATTACAACAAGTAGAAAAAATATATATTAAACGTGAGAAGATCGATTTACTTATAGTCACTCATCACGACGATGATCATATAAAGGGAATAATAGATCTATTAAGTTTAGAGAAATATCATCAAAATTTTATACTCAAAGTGATATTTAATTCTCCAAGAAAATACTTAGGAATTCTTCCAAAAGCTTATGATTCTCGATTACTGTCTTATAAACAAGCTTACGAATTGGAAAAAATTCTTATAGATCTTAAAGTTTCATGGGAGACAGCAACAGAAAATACTGAAAGTTTAAAATTTGGAGATCTTAAGCTCAATTTTCTTGCACCTAAAGAAATCGATCTTGAAAAATATGCATTAAACAAGGACGCAAAGCTTTTAAGTAATTATGGTAGTGACTGGAAAACTGAATTAAAAGAAATTGAAAATTATCTTGATGATTCCAGTCAGGATAAATCAACAGCTAATAGTACTAGCATTGTTATTTTACTAACTTATAAAAAACTACACTATCTTCTAACCGGTGACATAACACCTAATAGATTAGAAGAAATCATCAATAATCTTTATATTAAAAACAGAAGTAAGCCTTTAAAGTTTGAGATAATTAAGCTTCCACATCATGGGAGTTATAGAAGTTTAAATAAAAAAATCTTAGAAAAAATAGACTGCGAAAATTATGTGATCAGCACTAATAGTAGTAAACACTCACTTCCCAATAAAAAAGCTTTAATGAAAGTAATAAAATTTAGTTATAATAAAGAGCCTAAAAACTTCTTTTTTAATTACATTGAGGCTTTGAATAATCTAAATATCACCGCTCAAAATATGATTGAATATAAGTTTACTTTAATTTCAAATAACGAAGATTATGGCTACCGTTTCTGATATGCTTAAAATAAATTGTATTCAAATTATTGTTAGTATAGGTGGATTTGATCCTAAATATGGATCAGGTGTTGTTTATGTTACACCCAAAGAGTATAATTATAATTATATTTTAACAGCAAAACACAATTTTGAGGAAGAGGATACTTCAATAAACATTGAAAAGATTTTAAAAATCGATCTATATTATAGTGATCGAAAAGATTTTGAACATTTTTTTACAATTGAGAAAGAAGCAATTGTAGATTCTATTTTGTTATTTGATGTCAATATTGATTTTTTAATGATTAAAATTCCTAAAATAGGGCTTGAACATCTTGATTTTAAACACATTTATGTGTCTGACACAATTAAATATTCAAATTCAGGTTTTTTTTCTCGTGGGATGTTCGAAGCAAATATAAATGAAACAAACAAGTTTGATTTAGAATATAATGATGGAGAAATAAAAAGATTTAAAATTAAACATATCAAAAATCCTGGTAGCATAAAAGGATTATCAGGCGCCGGGGTCTTCGGGAATAGAAATTCGGTACTGTATGGTATTATATATAAATATCCTACAGAAAATCTTGAAAATAATACAATTGATTGCGTAGATATTACATTTTCTGAAATAAACAAACAACTCAGAACTAAGAGTGTAGCAATTTTAGATTCGAAATATAAAAGACATTATAAAGATGAAGTTTTTGATCTACAAAATTTTAAAATCAACAATACTTATCTTGATTTAGTTAATTCCGTACAAATGCTTAGATCCGATATAAATGATGATTGGTATCACGATCCTCTAAAATATATTGATTTATTAAATATTAATTACTTCTTTCAATATTATAAAACCCAAATAGGTAAAAAGTATAAATTTAGTCGCGCAGAGCTTTTCTATGTTCCAAAAAAAAGCTTTACTTTAAGACAAGCTATCATATCGAATCTTCCGGATCGATTATTATATATGGCCATAGTTAGAAAATTAGCACCGATTATAGATGATGCAATGCTACCTAACGTTTATTCGGCAAGGTATAACAGGTTTTCTCACGATCAGTTGATTTTAAATGGTGTTGAACAGTGGAAGAAATTGAAATATAAAATAAAGGACTGCTTAGAATTACAAGATGATTTAGACTCTGGTCTTTTTAAGTATAATTGCTTGCTAAAAATTGATATTCTGAATTTTTATGATAATATAAATAAAAAATTTCTAATTGAAAAATTAAAACGCATTTGTAAAAATGCAGATGAATCTAATGCAGTAATTTTTTTAGATGATTTTCTGTCTACAATTACTAATAGAGCGAGTGGTATACCACAAAACAGTGATGCATCTTCTCTCCTTGCTACCTTCTACTTAAATCAAGTAGACGTTTTCATGAGTAATTATTGTGATGGATATTTCCGTTTTATGGATGATGTAAGAATTTTATGTAAAAACAAATATGAAGCAAGAAAGATTCTTCAAGTTTTTGAAATTGAATTAAGACGATGTCACTTATCTATAAACTCAGAAAAAACAAAAATTTTAGATTTCAAAGGTAAGGATATTAGAGCGGATTATTCAAAAGATTTATATAGTATGGAGATCAACACAATTTTGAGATTTAGAAAGTCAAATAATAGTATATATAAGAATTTAGGATTTCACAACAGTATAAATTTGATTAATAAAGCAATTGCTGAAGAAGATACTAATGATTCTGAGACATCTGCAAGAAATTTAAACTTTGCTCTATCTACAATCACAAAATTAGTTAGAAAAAAAATATCAATAAATGAAATTAGTTCAAATGATTTTAAAAATGTAATTGAAAAATCTATAGAAATTTTAAAAGATAAACCATGGATTACCACTAATATTTGTAATGTGTTGAGTTTGCTTTCCAGCGAGACTGTTAGAAAAGATTTCCAAAATGAATTACAAGACCTTGTAATATCTGAAAACTACAATACTTACTCTTTTCAGATATATCAATTATGGTTATTACTTGCTAAACATAAATGTGATAGTAGAGAATTGAGACAATTTGCAACTAAACAAATTGAAAAAAATGATGAGACAAATAGACCTGTGATTGCTGCTATGATCATCTATATGTGTTCTATAGACTTTAATTATAAAAGGGTTTTAATACGAAAACTAAATGAAGATTTTACACATGGATATTTTCAGGAAAGGTTAGTACTAATAGCACTACGATCTTTTGATCAAAATTTATTACCATTAAATTTATTGAAGAATAAGTCATTGAAGGACTCTTTCAAATATACTCATGAAAACAGAGATAAAGATTTAGTCTTCATTCAAGGTTATAACGAAGATAATGAGAACGAGTATATGGAATTAGAGCAAATGTATTCAATATGAAAAAAATGTATTTTACAATTTCATTTGAAAATAAATGGAAACAGGTCGAAGTTGTTATTGATGATCCCATAGTAAATGAATTTCTATCTAATTCAAAAGAAAACTTATTAATAACACCTCAAGTTAGCGACTTCATCAGATCTCATAAAAAAGAAACTCTTCCCCACATTATTGATGTAGAATGTTTAATAAGACATTTAGAGCAAAAAGGAAAAGATTTGCTTATTTCTAGTTCCAGAATATGGTCTTTTTCTCGTACTTTACGAGATCGAGGTTTTATTGATTCTAATTTTAAAATTACAGCGGAAAATTTAAACGAATTTATTGCAATCTCAGTTGATTATTTAGACGAACTTATAAAATATTCAGAGCCAATTGAGAAAAGGAGACTTTTTGACATTGAAATACCAACAAATCAAATAATTTATAGCAGAGAGATTGATGGTCTTACTTATAACATCGATAAAATACCGCAATTATGTAGAGAACTTGAAGAAAAAATTTACAGAACTAAAAATATTCTGCAACTTGAATTTAATATCTTTAATCCAGATAATAAGGATCAACAAATTAAATATATTAATTCCAGATATTTTCAGTTGATTAATGAGTCTATTTATAAAACTTTCAAGAGATACAGACATAATGATACTGTAAGCAGCTTATTTTACGAGTTAATACGTTATCAGAAAGATCTTGATACTTTTATTTTCATATCTTCACACTGGGGAGGAAAAAATAAATGTTACCCATCTTATTTTGGCTACGGCACTATAACATCAAGGATTACAATGAGAGAGCCATCTATTCAAAACCTACGAAGAGAAGCTAGAAAAGTGATTATTCCTGAAAACAAAAAAAGATTTTTATATATAGATTATTCACAATTTGAAGCTGGAATTCTTGCAGCGTTAAGTTGTGATGAAAACCTAATACATCTGTTTAATGAGGGTATAATTTATAGCTCTTTAGGTGACTTTCTATATCCTAATGAAGAAAATAATGAGCTTAAGAGAGAGAAAGCAAAAGAAGACTTCTACGCATATGTCTACAGTGATGAAGTAAATCAAAGATATAAGGAATATTTTAATCAATTTCCAGCGCTAGAAGAGTATAAAAAAAGTTTAAAAAATGAAATAATAGAAAATCAAAAAATAGGTTCTAAATTTGGAAATTTTAGACTCTTAGGACAGATTGAAGAATGTAATTGGTATTTAAGTCATAAAATACAAGCTACAGCTTCACTAATATATAAAAAAGCTTTAATAAAAGTAAACTTAGAAATTCCCGAAGCTGAATTCTTAGTGCCTATGCATGATGGAACACTATATCAATTACCCGATACTCCTAAGTATTCTGAATTAAAAGATAAAATAGAAGATATATATATTGCTATTTTCAAAGACTTTTTCCCATCAATAAATCTCAAACCAAGAGCAAAAATAAAAGAAAAATTTGATTGAACAAATCAATAAGTATTTAAATTAAATAACCTTTACTTTGAGTAATTTGTATTGGAAGTAAGGAGAAATAGATAATTTAAGATAGTGAGAATCTATTTTAATACATTCTCACTATCTTCAAGTTAAAACAAAAAAATCCCGGCCAAAACCGGGATTTAACTTTTAAAATTCAAACTTACTTAATTTCCACAGGAACGGAGATTTTATCCCAATCCATGGTGAAACCGTTTTTGTTGATTTTGTAGACCAGGGCTTCCTGGGTGGTTGGTAACGCTTTTGTTTTTACGTCTACCCTCAATGCGTCTTTGGATTGCTCGTATTTGTAGGCTCCCCATTGCTTCGCTTCTTTGTTGAAGATGGCGGTCCAGGTTCCGCTGGCTTTCGGGATCAGGAAGAAGCTGTATTTCCCGGCCGGAAGTTTTTTGCCCTGAACGGTAATATCTTTATCCGTTTCGAACGTGGTGGCTTCGTTGGCTCCGGCTCTCCATACTTTGTCATACGCTTCCAGGCCGCCCCAGATGGTACGTCCTTTTACGGATGGACTGCTGTAAGCGATGGTGATGTTGGCATCTTTAATTTTTCCCGTCGCCGTCATCGGTGGGCTGGCCGGTTTTTTGGTTTCCTGCGCGAAGGCATTTACAGAGATCGTCATGGCCGCAACGAGCACGGTCGCCGATTTTAGGATGGATTTCATACTATTTTTATTTACTTGTTTGTTATTTTGTTAATCGTTTACGAATGTACTGCTTTCTTCTTATATCTGCTTCAACTTTTTTACTGAACTACAAAAGTCACAAAAGACACTGATGCCTGCGAATAAAGTTAAATAACCTGATGTATTTTAAGATATTTTCAGGCTATTCAAATCTTCTCGGTGACTTATGTGCTAACATAAACGCTGTCATCTGTGAAAATCTGCGCAAATCTGTGGGAGATTTCATCACAGTAGAGGACAAATATCTCCATACTATTCTCTAATACTATGTTGAGATTCCTACTGGAATGACAAAAAGCGTGTTAAAATTATTCACCATTATTGTAAGAAACGGCCAGCCGATGGCTGAGCGGAGCCGAAGCCACGTCATGATCTGTGAAAATCCATAGGAGATTTTAAGTTCTTAAGAAGAAGAAATTTTAAAAATGTTTTCAAGCTTTTCAAATCTTCTCGGTGACTTATGTGCTAAAATAAACGTTGTTACCCATGAAAATCTGTGGAAATTTAGTAGATGGCATCCTTTGTCGAAAGTCAATCTCCGTGATCTTTTATAAGTGGAAACGGCTCTGTGAGCCTTTTTAGCAGTATTCATTGATATTTTCTCTGTGAGCTTTGTGTTCGAATTCTGACAAAAATTTTAAAAACCTCAAAGAGGTTTGCGAATTCCTTTAATAATATAATTAAACGCTGTCATCTGTGAAAATCTGCGCAAATCTGTGGGAGATTTCATCACAGTAGAGAACAAATATCTCCATACTATTCTCTAATACTATGTTGAGATTCCTACGGAAATCACAGATTCGACGCAGTCAATGACAAACAGCGTGTTGAAATTATGATTCACCATCATCGTAAGGAACGGCCGGCCGGTGGCTGAGTGGAGCCGAAGCCACGTCATGATCTGTGAAAATCCATAGGAGATTTTAAGTTCTTAAGAAGAAGAAATTTTAAAAATCTTTGATTTTTAATCTCATATATTCTAAAATATTTTCAGACTATTCAAATCTTCTCTGTGCCTTATGTGTCAAAGCTTCTTTTGAGCCTTTCGCAGTTTCATCTAAACAAGCTTCCTGTTAAACAACAAACCGATGGCAGAAAACAGAATCACCGCTGCGGCCCCGATGACGTTCAGCCAAAGGAAGGAAACGATATCGAACTGGCAGATGGCAATCACCGTGATTTCCGATAAAATGGCCGAAACAAAGACATTCGCCCCGTTGATCTTTTTAAAGTAGAAAGCGACCAGGAAAATCCCCAGGATCGGACCGTAGAACAGGGAACCCAATACATTCACCGCTTCGATGAGGGAGCCCATCTGCGTGGCAAACATCGCGATGCCGATGGAGAAAATTCCCCAGGCCAGCGTGTGGAGGCGGCTGTACTTCAGTTCGGTCTGCTCATCAGGCGTTTCTTTGCTGAAGATCAGATGGACGTCTTTTAACGAGCAGGCGGCCAGGGAATTCAGCGCAGCCGAAATGGAGCCCCAGCTGGCCAGGAAAATGACGGCAAACAGAAGACCGGTCATCCCGATCGGCAATGTATTCTTGACAAAATACAGGAAAATATAATTGGTATCGGTTTTCTCCGCATTGTAGCTGGATTGGTTGATGGCCTCCTCTACCCTTCCGTGAAGTTCTTTGACCTGCGTTTGGGTGTCTTTAAAATCCTGAACCGCTTGGATAAGCTGTGGAGAGTTGGTTTCTTTCAGCTTTAAAATTTCTTTCGATTCTGCATTGAACTTGGCCTGTAAATCCCGGTGCTCTTTTTCAAACGCCGCCGCCTGTTGAGGCTGGGTGTCCTTGAGGTTCTGGTAAGAGCGTTCGTTGAAATACACCGGCGCCGGCTTCAGCGAGAAGAAGGCGAAAAGCAAAGCCCCGATCAGGAGAATGGCAAACTGCATCGGAATTTTTACCAGGCCGTTCAGCAGCAGGCCCATTTTCGCATTGGTGTTGTCTTTGGCGGTAATATATCTTCCGACCTGGCTCTGATCCGTCCCGAAATAAGAAAGCGCCAGGAAAAATCCGCCGATCAGTCCGCTCCAGAGGTTATATTTGTCTTTCCAGTCGAATTCGGTGGTGATGACATTGAGCTTTCCGGATTTTCCGGCGAGATAAAGAGCATCCTTAAATCCGATGCCGCCTGGCATATCCTGAATCAGCAGATACCCGGCAAAGGCCATGGTTCCCAGGATAATCAGGAACTGTAATTTCTGAGTGTGGGCAATCGCTTTGGCTCCGCCGACGTAGGTATAAATCAGCAGGATTCCGCCCGTCAAAATATTGGTGAGGTAAATATTCCAGTTAAGGACACTGGCGAGGATAATACTCGGCGCATAAATGCTGATCCCCGTGGACAAACCCCTTGAAAAAAGGAACAGCAGCGAGGTAAGCACCCTTGTTTTTTTGTCGAAACGGTTTTCCAGGTATTCATAGGCGGTATAGACATTCAGCCGCTGGAAAATCGGGATGAAGGTGATGCAGATCACGATCATCGCCAAAGGCAGCCCGAAGTAATACTGGACGAAACGCATCCCGTCGGTATACGCCTGGCCCGGCGCCGAAAGAAAGGTAATGGCACTGGCCTGCGTCGCCATAATCCCCAAAAGCACGATGTACCAGGGCATTTTGCTGTCTGCTTTCAGGTAGGAAGCGTTGCTTTTCTGGCCGCGGCCGATCCATACGCCGTAAACCACCACGGCCACTAAGGTAAAAATGAGAACGGCCCAATCGATACTGCTCATGCCCAGAATTTAGTGAATAAGTAATACAATATAATCTGTACGATCAGCGCAACGGCCAACAGCAGGTACCAGATGTTCCAGTTTGCAGGTTGTTTGCCCATCAGTTTTTTTGTGCAGATAAAAAGTTCATAAACAAACGTGCCGCCCCGGTATTTCCAGCAGGCAGCTGTCTGAAAAAGGCCAGCGGGGTGTAAACAAAATTCCCCTTTCCGTATTTTGCATACAGCGTAGATCCCTGCAGCGGCTCTTCACCGGTGTCATGCATTTCGAAAAGCGGTTCGTAAGCCGCATCCCATTGGTCCGGGAAGTAGGCGCCGCGCTCCTGCACCCAGCCTTTGAAATCATCGGCCGTAATCCTGTTCGGGAAGTTCAGCAACTTGTGATTGGGATTTAAAAAGGTAACGGCCGCATTTTCTTCGGTCACCCGCTTATTGGCAATGTTGAATTTATACATTCCCAATTGATCAACCGTTTTATCCTGGTTGGTGTTGTACTGCATTATCAGGTTTCCGCCGGCTTTTACATAAGCCCATAAAAAAGGCATCCACCGGCCCAGCTTTTTCTCCGTATTGTTGGCCCGGATTCCCAGGACGATGGCATCATACTGCGATAATTTGTTTTGGCTGCCAATTCCGCTGTCCGGATTGCCATAGAAATCTTCGTCTTTCAGGACATCCACCTGAATCCCGGCGATACGCAGGAACTCGGGAATAAAATCGCCCGCTCCCTTAATGTAGCCTATTTTTTTAACCGTCGTCCGGATATCGCCTTTCATCACAGCCACCGTTGCCGGCGCAAAATACTGCAGGGAAGGCAGATGCGGATATTGGATCAATACCTGTTTTTTGTTATAATTGATTCCGTCGGTAACATAATCAGCATCCAGCTGCAAACGGTTGGATGGTATTGAAGCAAGCTTAGCTTTCGGGATCATGCAGTCGACGGTAATCTCTTTTCCGCTGAGCGAACTGACCTGCGCACCGCCTAAACGTTCTCCGTTGTACATCAGGTTCAGCTTACCGTTGCCGAATGCTTTGTTGGAATTGACTTTAATATTTAAGCTTACCTTTAAATCTTCATTTTCTTTCACCAGGTAAAGCGGTTGGGTAAACTTCAACTCCAGGGCCGGAACAATGCGCAAAGCTTCCACCACATCACCGCGCACCGGGTCTAATTTCTTGAACGATAAAGGAAGCTTCACCTGAAACTTTTCCGTACCGATTTTTAAATCAAGCAATACATCCAGCGGTGATTCTGCCTCAGGCAAACCGATCAATGTATCATTCGGAACCGAGAAGGTGGCCGCATTCACCGGCGGTTTCGCCAGCCAGTAAGGTTCCGTGAGGGCTGTATCTACCGGAATCTGTATTTCGTGGTCGATGGTGAGTAAGGAATCCTTCGGCAGTTTCCTGTTGACGTTTTCCGACTGGTTCAGCCATTTCACGTTTTCCAAAACAACGGGATTTTCAGCTCTTGAAATCAGGTTTAATTTAAAATTGTATGGGTCTCCGGCAACGGCTTCAGGCTGGTTGGTTACCGCCTCGCCCATAAACCCGGCACAGCTCAGAATGATTTGGTCCAGCGATTTGATTTTATCTTTCTTCAGTTCAGGATCCTTTGATGCCATTACCTTTTTCCGCAAAGCCAGCAAAGCCGGCAAGCTACGGTCCGGATTGTTAAAATTAAAAGCGGAAATAATTTTATCTAAAGCCTGGTCGATATCGGAATTTCCTTTGGAGGTCCAGGTTTTCACGATGCCATCCAGAAGGCTTGCTTTGGCAGGTTCACCAGCCACATGCGTAAAATATTCGGTTTTAATCCCGGCCACCGACTGGGTTCCTGCCCCCTGGCTTTTGTGGAGGCTTCTGCTTAATCCGGCCAGTTCGCCATAGCCCATTCCGAGCTGCGCATCATATTGTCCGACGGTGATTTTCAGTTGATTTTCAGCCGTCGTATTCACCGAACCAAACCGGAACGTATTCCACAACAGGCGTTTCGGTTGCCAAACATTGGCATATTTTAGCTGATCCGGGAAAGCGTTTTTATCTCCGGCCAATTTAAAGGCTTTTTCCGCCACAACCGCCGAAGCCGCATGTTGCCCGTGGCCTGCCGCGGCCGTAGGAGGAAAACGGCAGATGATCACATCCGGCCGGAATTTACGGATCACCCAGACCACATCTGCGATAATGCTGTTTTCATCCCATTGCTTAAAAGTATCGGTGGTGTTTTTAGAAAACCCGAAATCGATTGCCCGGGTAAAAAACTGTTGGGCACCGTCTAATTTTCTGGCCTCTAAAAGCTCATGCGTTCTGATTAAACCTAAGGCAGCTCCCTGCTCGGTGCCCAATAAATTCTGCCCGCCATCACCTCTGGTTAAAGACAAATAGCCCGTTTCCAGGTTCTGATCGTTGACCAGCCACGAGAGCAATCCTGTATTTTCATCATCCGGATGCGCCGCCAGGTACAGGACCTTCGGCAGGTGCTTCAGGGTTTTGAGTTCACGGTAAATTTCTGATGATCCGGAAGGCCGGACCTGCTGGCCCGGACAAAAAGCCGTTAAAAAACTAAGGATAAGTACAGTGATTCCTCTTTTGAACATTTTAATTTGCTTTGCGGGGCAAATATAGGTAAATCGTTCTTTTTCTGGCAGGAAAAGAGAAAATTCATCACCTCATTATCAACCTTGTCCGGCGGATCGTGGTTTTTCCAGTATAAGGTATCAATACCATCGGGCTTTAGCCCGATGTCACTGTAGCAATATCAGATCCGGCTTCAGCCAAAACTTATTTTAACGCAAAGTTTGATTTTCCTGATGTATAAACTATAAAGAGACAAAGAAGAATCAGCAGGCTGATCTGATGAAGTTTACGGTTGCTTCGCATAGCAGATTTACCTGTATTTGGCAGCTTCTCTTTTAAAAGTGGACGCTAATAAGCAAATCCAAGCCTGTTTTTAACATGCTTGCTTTCTTCATCTCTCAATTTCTGACTTGTCCTGATCTTATGCTCCTTATCTTTTTGAATTACCTTGAACCAGCTTATTGCGGGAATCATTCCGTTAGAATGTAATTCAAGCCTGATGATGAACTCATCAGTCGGCTTTCGATGATCATTCATATATTGGCTAAGCACAGTCGGCTTAACATCAACCTCAACAGCGAAGTCTTTATCTTTTTTATCCTGTCTGCTAACATACTCATTCAAAAAAAATCCGAAACTGAAAGTTTCCAGATATTGGCTGCTGTTTATATAGTCTTCCAATTGAAACTTGAGCTGTAACAATCTTGAATACATTTTTTGTTTGTGAGTGCGGTTATCGAATTGGTTACGGCGGGCTGCCCAAAAGTCTTCCTCCTCTTTTTTCTCTTTCGCATCCAAAACCTGATCAGCAGGAAAGACAAAAGCATCTGCCAGTTCTTCACCCGTAAATTTTGAAAAATCCGTTTCCTTAATTTCCTTCCTGTTTGTCTTCATAATATTCCTGAATTAATTTTAATGAATTTTCTCCTTCGGTTATCAAATACATTTTAGTTGACTGCAAGCCATATTGTTGCATATAATGTCTTTCAAGCTTTGTTTTTGGCTTTAAGCATACATACCCTCCAAACCCTTTTTTAAATGCTTGTCTGCATGCAAAGGCAATAAGACATCCTGCAATCCGACTATAATTCTGCGATTTTCCAACATTTTCTTTGGAGGCTGCCAGAAGCCTGACTTCCAAAGCATAATCCTGTGGACGCTCTTCTATTGATATAAGCCCTATTGGTTCTTCTTTGCCTTCTACGGTTAATTTATAAGTATGAAAGTTTTTTTCTTTGTTCCAATTAAAGTCAAATCGCTTGGTCTTATTAATTTCTGCAATTTCAGCAGCATTAATTTCAGTTATTACTGCAGTCTGTTTCTCACCTGTAATTTTATTTACTACATACATTGATTAACAAATATACTGAAAAAAGTTTACATTATATGTAAACTTTATCACAAATTACTTTTTCAGTTGATTGCTTGACATCAGTAAAGATGTATTCTAAGATTTTTAAAGTCTATAGCTTATGCAGCAAGTTTAAAGGCAATGATTCCAATTTCTTGCTCCAACTTCAGCAAATTCCGCATAGCAAAGAAATAAACCAACTATACTTTTTTAACGCTATCCCGTGTAAGATAAATATAATGAAACATACAAAATGCAGCGATCGCCCCGAACGTATGCCATAAAAAGTGGGTCCCAAAACGGATCCATTCCCACTTATCGGCGATACGGAAGGTCAGAGCCAGCACAAAGGATAACAAAGCGAAGCCTACCCATTTTCCGGCTTTCCAACGGGTATAGATCAGGTACCTCAACACCGAGAAAAGGACAAAGGAAGCCATGATCGCGTAATTGACGTTGATAAAAAGAGAAGGATGATCAATCAGGATACAGTTTCTCAAAGCAAACATGAGGATCATATACATAACAAGCGTCAGAACGGCATAATACCACCGGGTGCTCCGGGCGACAAAATAAAATCCGGCGGATAAGCACAGCAGCATGATCGGCAGCCAGTCCATCATAATGAATACCGGCCACTGCCTGAAAGAATGATAAACCGTTCCGCCAATGGCCCCGATGTATAATAAAGCCAGGCAGTAGGTCAAAAAGGGATTTTCCTTAAAATGACCTTTCAGCTTTATCGTCCAGAAAATGGCCAGGGCTAAAAACAGTACAGCCGTGATGGCATTCAACGGCTCGGGAAACAGCTGGGCCATATCGGTTTCTTTATACAACATCCCTCCGTCCGGAGGTAACTGGGTAATCGGCATAATTCTTCATTTATGATGACAGGCAGCTTACGGAATGCACCGGCAGATCCGGCCCTTCTTAAACATTTGCAATTATATTGCAGGTTGCGGATTCATTTCTTTAAAGATAGGGAATTGATTTAAATTTTCAGTCCCTGTTTTTTTTTTAAAGCTTACAATTTTAATTGCCCCTTTTCCATCACTGAATCATCATCTGACCGGCAGATCAATGACTTTTTCACCACGCCGGCAGGTTCAAATAATGAATGCTTGAAACGCTGCATCCGGCCTGATCTTTACTTTTTAAGGAAGTTACAGTTCCCGCATCGACCATAAAACCCAGATTAGCTTGTCATTTTTTATGAAATAAAAATCCAATTTGCAGATAGCAAATTGGATTTTCAATGGATTAAGGGAAATTTTTATTCTACAATAAGTTTTAATGTAAACAGTTTCCGGGTATGTACCTTAACGAAATACACCCCTTTAGGTAAATTTTCATTCAGCAGGGAGAATTTCTGGTTATTGATGTTTTTGGTCTCGTACAGCAGCTGTCCCGTAGCGGATAGAAGCTGGATTTTTTCAATGGGGTAATCGCTTCTGATAAAAGTCGGCTGCCCTGGCTTCGCAGGATTCGGATACAGGATGACATTCTTCTCGGTGCTGCTCTGGGATTCTCCCGTGCCGAGGGTACTGCTTACCACCTGGAAGGATACCCGGTTCGAAACTTCCGTGTAGGAATCATTGGTAAACATCACCATGTAATAATTTCCGGCAGCGGTTGGAACGCCGTTCACATTTCCACTGATTGTTTTTGAGCCCTGCGTGAGCCCGTCAAAATAAGTGTATGAGGTAAACTGGTCGTTCGGGGTCTGCACACTCTGCGGATAAATGCCCAGCCAGTCTTTGATGATCCCGGGAGAATCCGTCCAGGATGCCGTAATGTTTTCTCCAAGTGTATACACCGGCTTGTTGATCCAGAGGTCCGTTACGATATCGCCTACTTTAAAGAAAACCTTCTCCCCGATCTGGGTATAGCCGTCTTCCAAAAGGTACGTTGCATAATAGTACCCTTTCGGTAAGCCCGTAAAATTTTTTGTTCCTGCGGCAGTGGTTACGTAGCTCCACATCGCTGACGGGTTTGCCGATCCGGGAACCTGGCCCATTTTGTAAATCCCGATCCAGTCTTTGACAAGATTGGGTCCGTTGGAATAATTGATCGTCACCGTTCCTCCGACGGGATAAGAATCTGCGGTGACCTGCAGAACGACTTTCGGTCCGACATAGAAACTTTTCCTGCCGGTAATTTCGGTATAGCCGTTGTTGGCAAAGAAGCCTGCGAAATATTGCCCTTTTGCAGCCAATCCGGTATTGAAATTTGCAGTCCCTGACGTTTGGCCGTTCGTGTATTTATAAGCCTGTGACGTTACGAAAGCGGGAGTCTGGCCTTTTTTATAAATTCCGATCCAGTCCTGCTGGTTTCCCGGCCCGTCCGTATAGGTCGCGAGGATTGGTTCGTTTTGAAGATATTCGGTTTTGTTTAGAACCAGTGCAGGATTCGATACCACACTTCCCGTGATCTCAAACTGTTTCACATCGCTCCAGTCGCTCCACTCCAGGTTCCGGTCCCTGTACCGTAATTTTACATAATAAGTACCATTGGTGACCGAGTTGGCCGCAAGCGTTGCTTTGGTAATATCCACGCCGGCGTTGAGGTTTTTCGTAACGTCCGGATTTCCCGTGCCTTCCTTCCCGAACCAGTTTTCGAAATCCCTGTAGAATTCTTTATCGATTACCGAAAAGTCCGGGGTTTTGCTGATGAGGAACTGGCTGGTGTTCAGAAGCTCCGGAGTAGCGGTGGCAAATGTGCTTCCGTTTAATGTCAGGGGCAGAGTGACAGGCGTTGTAAAAACATTCGTAACGGATGGCTTTGCCGGTTTTGCCAGATTTTTATACCGGTGGAAACTGTCCACCAGCACACTGTTTTTCTGTTGGTAAATACTTCCTATCGAGTAGCTTTCGACATCTGCCTTGCCATTAGTGACATCTATTTCGATGATCTGGTAGGTCCAGTCCGTCAGTGTTTTCTGTACGTCGTCAAAATCCTGCTCATTGGACATTCCCCAATACTGGTCCCAGGCCGTTCCTCCGGAAATGATCTGGTAATTCGGCGAATTTTTAAGCTGGCCCCGATGGTACAGATGGTGATGGGCGCCGATGTGCATCAGGTATTTGTCGGACGCGGTAAGCATCGGTACGGCCGTATTTCTCACCCATGTTGAAATGTCGCCTACGTACTGCTCCGCCTGATAAGGGCGGTGGCTCAGGGAAATGATCCACTGAACGGTGTTGTCCGTAGAAGCAGCATCCAGAATCTGCTGCAGCCACATCTGCTGTGCAGCACCGGTATGTTCCGAGCTTAAACTCACGAACAGGACGTTCCCCGCCTGTTGTGCATAGTAATTTTCATTTCCGGAAGTGATATTTTTGTAGCTCAGCTCGTCGATGTAGAAATGCGCATAGTAAGAACTCATTCCTAAAGTTCCGTAGGTTTCATGGTTTCCCACAGTGGTCTGGATGGGAAGATAAGGCGAAAGTTTCCTGTTTTTCTTGAAATGGACATTTTCATAATGATCCAGTGTGCCGACGTCCACCTGATCGCCCACCATGAAAGTGAGCGCAACATGATCGGATGGGTCAGCCGTTGTTCCGAACCGCTGTTTGATTTTCCGGTAGGCATGATAATTAAGGGAATCATAACGGGGTTCGTTTTTCAGCTGGTTGTCGCCCATGATCAGGAACCTTATTTTTCCGTCTGCAGTAGCCGCCTGCCCCGGAAGCGGAAGGGTCCGGAAATTGTACACCGGAGATTCGAAGGTCCCCGTTTTGATTTTGTAATAATACTTGGTGTTAGGCTGAAGGCTGTTCACCTTCGCAGTATGGTAATAATAGTTATTGGTATACCCGGTATCGGAAAAGATATTGGTGGTTCCCGTCACCGTTACATTCAGGTTGGCTGGTGACGTACCGTAATAAACGGTTGTTTCGTTATTGGAAGACGTCTTCCAGTTTACAATCATCGAATTCGGGGTAGGATTCTGTAAATACGGCACCGGTTCCTGCCCGTAAGAGAGGACGGCAACCAGGCAAAAGAACAGCAGTAAATAATTTTTCATAAATTAATTTTAGGATTCAATTTGAATGGCCAAATCTAAATCCTTGATATTACGCCGCCGTTACCGGTCTGTTAAATAATGCTTAATAATTTTTACCGGCATCCAGCGGTAATCTGATTCCTTCCGCTGACGTTCAATATTCCCTGAAAGCAGCCTGCGTAAAAACATTGCGCACACCATCTTTTACTTTGTCCCATAAATTAAAAAACAATGACACCGAAAATACTGGAAAAACTAAAAGAAATAGAAGAAAGACGCGGCGTTGAAATCCTTCTTGCTGTGGAATCCGGGAGCCGGGCGTGGGGATTTGCCTCACCCGACAGCGATTACGACATCCGCTTTATCTACCGTCACGAAAAAGACTGGTACCTCTCCCCCTGGGACAAAGACGAAACCATCGAATTCATGACGGAAGACGACCTCGACGGTTCCGGCTGGGACCTTCGGAAGACGTTCCATCTGCTGCTGAAGTCGAATGCCGCTTTGCTTAGCTGGTTCTACTCCCCGATCGTTTATGTAAAGAACAAAAGATTTTATGACCTGTTCAAGCCTCTGGCCGATGAATGCTTTTCGCCGGTAGCCGTTTTCTACCATTACCTGAGCATGAGCAAAAAATACCTGGAAGCCTGCCGCGGCGATGAAGTGAAGCTGAAATCTTATTTTTACCTGCTCCGCACGGCACTGACGGGGAAATGGATCCTGGAGAAAGGGACCGTTCCGCCGGTGCTCTTCAGTGAACTGCTGGTATTAACGGATGATTTTATCCGGGAAAAAACAGAAAATTTAATCGCTTTAAAAGCCACGAAAGACGAATCGTATCACCATCCGAACGACCGTGAACTTTTTTGGTTCCTCGAAACCATGATCAAAGATTCGGAAGAAAAAGCAAAAGGCCTGAACGGCGGAAATACCAACAAAGCCAAAATGGAAAAGGTTTTCGGGAAATATTGGACTTATAAAAACCTCAGGTATGAAACAGCTGTCTGAACCGTCTTTGCGCTTTATGGAAAAAGCAGGCAGGAATAAAGAGTACTGGATAGATCCGGATGTCTTAAAAAATCATTTAAGAATATATCATCTTGAAGATTCCACCGAAATAATAAGATTTCAGGAAAATTTTGCCGGCCTGCATTTTCAGGATACCGTTATTCATATTTTTACGCCTGAGCAGATCAGGGAAAGGAAGACTGTAAATACCTACGAATGGAAGAGCCAGACCTTATTTCCGGTCAATAACGGTTTATACATCGCTGAAAACGGGGAAATTGCCGTTAGGGACTGCGGTTGCCATTCGCATGATTTTTATTATTATTTCGAAAGATTCGATACCTTTATCGGGCAGCAGGCTTTTTTTGAAAAACACCGGTATTATAAAAATCTCCCCGCTTACAGCCATGAGATTACCGATATAAAGGAATTCTCAGCATGCCTGTCGGGATATGATTTTTTACCGCATTGCTCCGATAAATACAACCTGATGTGGAAGAATGAAGTCAATCTCGTCCATGCGACCTGCCATGAAGATGCCTGGAGCGTGGGCATTGACAGTGTTTCCGAAAACAACCGCTCTAAGCTGAATGAACAATTAAAAGATGTGATCCAATGAAAAAACTCATCGCCCTCTCTCCGATGTATACGGAGGACAGCAATATCCTGAAAAAAGCATCCCTCAATTCTCCTTACGAGTTGAGCCGCTTCAATGCAAAATGGAATGTTCCTGAAAAATTCCGGGCAGCTGTGGTAGCAGTTTACGGTGAAGACATCTATGCGGAGATCGTGGCGGAACAATGTAACCTCACTTTAACAAAACCTGATAATCACTGGCTTTCAATAATCTCGGAAGAATTTACCAAACGGAAAATTTCTTACGGACAGCTGAAAGATTTTATAAACGAAGGTCCTGTTTTTATCAAATGTTCGGATTTTAAAAGCTTTAAAGCCGGGGTTTTCGATAAAGTCACCGACATCAGAGGCTTCGATTCGCTGGATCCGGAAATTACTGTATTTACTTCCGAAATTGTGTCATTAGTAGGATCAAAGGTATTAATTAAACCGTTTTTTATTGATCAGTAGAAACTTTATTTAAAATCCTGATTCATTGGTCTGAATCCCAGCCATTAATTCAATAAAACAATGAAAATAAATCACTTAACCTCTAACTCATTCTAAATTATGGAAATGATCATCTTCACCGGGATTCCGGCGAGCGGGAAAAGTTCCTTTTACAAGGAGCTTTTTTTCAATTCGCACCTCCGGATCAGCATGGATCTCCTGAACACCCGGAACAAAGAAAACAGGCTGCTGCAGTACTGCTTTGAAACCCAGTCGAGAATGGTGATCGACAACACAAACGTCACCAGGGAAAGCCGTAAAAAATACATTGAACCTGCGAAACAGAATCAATATGAAATCATCGGGTATTTTTTTGACAGCAGCGTCCCGGACTGTCTGGAAAGAAACCGGAACCGGAAAGACACCATCAACGAAATCGGCATCAAAGCCAAGTACAAAGAACTGCAAAAGCCCACATTTGAGGAAGGCTTTGATAAAATATTCACCGTAAAAATCGTTAATAACACTTTTGAAATCAGCCCTTATGAAATTTGAAGAAATCGAAGCCGTCATGCGGAAGAACGAAAGCCTTTCGGAACAGTACATCCTGCCGGAAAATTATATCATCGTACGACTGGACGGAAAAGGCTTCACGAAACTGACCAAAGAAAAGCTTACCCTGGAGAAACCATTTGATGTAAGATTCGGCAAAGTAATGACTGATACGGTAAAGCATCTTTTTAATACCGGTTTTAAGGTGATCTACGGTTACACCCAAAGCGATGAAATTTCTTTACTGATCGGTAAAGACGACCAGACCTTCAGCAGAAAGGTCAGGAAAATCAATTCCGTGCTCGCCGGGGAAGCCAGTGCTTTTTTCAGCCTGCAGTTTCAGGAAGTCTGTGTCTTCGACTGCCGTACCATCGCCATCCCTAACCTTGATATGCTGCTGGATTATTTCTGCTGGCGGCAGGAAGATGCCCACCGCAATTCCCTTTCCGCATATTGCTACTGGACCTTACGGAATAACGGCTTTACCGCAAAACAGGCCACCGGAAAGATCGAAAAAATGCCCCAGGCCGAAAAGAACGAGCTGCTGTTTCAGTACGGCATCAATTACAACACCCTTCCGACCTGGCAGAAACGCGGCGTCGGGATCTATCATAAAGAAATTATGAAGCCGGGGTTCAATCCCGTCACGAAAGAAACGGTGGATTGTGTGAGGAAGGAGCTTTTTGTGGAGAAGGAATTGGGGATGCGTGGGGAATATAGACTATTTTTGAAGGAAATTTTAGAATCCATTTAAACCGGAACCATGGAAAAAGGACATATTATTACGATTAATTCTGCGGAAACTGAAACGGATTTCAATTGGGCTATAAAACGCTATTGTCCGAATTCTGAAAGCAGTAGTTCTACCATCATCGGAGTTCATTTTCCATGGGAAAGAATTTTTAGAAACAGTTCTAACATTGAAAAAATTTCAGGTAAAATAAAAGATTTATTCAATGAATTCACAAAAAGCAATTTTTTCAGAAGTATTGATTTTACTCCGCAGCACAGGGATGTATTTCTTTTAAATTTTAAAAAATTTTCATCATATTACTGGATCGAATTTATATTCACGAAAGATCAGTGGAATGTGAAAACGAAAGAATATTCCTGGGAAAAGGAAACCTTCATTATCTCTCATGGAAAAAATTTTGATGAAGATTTTATTGTATCCCAAATAGGATATAAGATATTATTTTATTCATATAAAAATCGGGAAAAGGATGAAAATGGTTATGAAAAAAGAAAGTATGGTTTACCCACCTATAACCTGGCAGATAGCAGCTATCAATTTTACTTTGATAAATTTGATGGTTTAAGAAAAGATTTAAGGGTCCGAAGTTATAGTTTATTGATTGATTACGATTTTGATTATTTTCTCCATGTTCGTTCCAATGAGTTTTCTGAAATTACCGGCAGAACTTTAGATTTTGTAATGCAGGGACAGGTTCCTGAGAAAATTATACTCCAACTATTGAAAGTAATTCATGAAAATAAAACATTCGGTTATTATGGAGGAGGCGCAATCTTAGATATGCCACAAACCCATTTCATTTTTAAAATCGAAAATAAAATTTATAAAGCAGGCATTCTGTCATGGACTGGAAAACAAGACTCCGAACTTAAGAATTTAGAAGTACTTGAAGACATCATACTGGAATGGATAGATAAAACAGTAGAATTCCACAAACAAAATTAAAAACCAGATGAATTATAAAATTATATTTAATGAAGAAAAACTCAAACAGTTTATCGAATGGCTTCCGGATTTACTGCCTAATGAACAATATTATATGACACTTTTGGCCAGAAAAAAATATAATCCTGTGACAGGCCTACATGCAGATAAAGCACAATTGAAACGCTTTACCTCAACGAAAGAAAGATTGTTTCAGAAAATCAGGCAGCTTGAACTTCCTTTAGGAGTGTATGAATCCGGAAACACCGTTGTTTCGCAGGATAATCTTGCCGTTTATATTACGCCCAATCCAAGAGACCTGCATAAAGCTTCTTTATTTCTGATGAAAGAAATATCTGAAAAGCTGATCCGGGGTGACCAAGCTATTCACCCGCATACACTGGCTTTAAATATGATTCAGACGACCACCTCTAGAAAAATATTTTTTGATCTGGATATTGATTTCAGGATTGAAAACCATCAGCAGGCAATCGAAAAATTCAGATCGGATATTTCAGATTGCATCAATAGTGATTGTCTCACCTTTATCAAAACCAATGGCGGACTGCATTGTTTAATTAATTTGCAAAGAATTGAGAAAGAATACCAGAAAAGTTGGCATCAAAGAATATCTCAACTTACATGTACTTTGTATGAAGTGACGATGAACGGCGATAATGTTTTGCCAATTATTGGATGTATCCAAGGAATTGATTTTTCACCTTATTTTTTAGACTGAATTATGTGCACACCAAATACAGAACTGAAGTTCTGCACCTGTGTTGAAGGAAATATTACAGAGATTAAGAATATTTACATCTGGACCCTCTACCGGTATTACGGTTCCCGGGAATCATTGATACGCGGAAAGGCGATGATGCCTGTAAAAGATTTTCAAAACGGAATCTCGGTAGAAAACATAAGTTCAAAATTAAATGAAGGAAATCTTTTCGATTTTTATTATATCCCTCAGGAGAGAGATACTCTTTCTATCCGTTTCAATGCTGAGAACAGAACTGAATATAAATATCTGTCATTAATATTCCGGGATGGAACCTGGCAACAAGGACAAAATTATCTTTTTACAAGCATTGAAAAAAATATTGCTAAAGGGGAAGTGAAAGTAATATATCAGGAAGAAAATGAGTTCCTTAAACACTGTGAAAATTTAAAAATTCAAAACGGAATTGAAATCCCCGAATCAGTTAAAGTCCGGTGCGCTAATTTAAAAAATGATTTCCGGGATCCCATTTATTTGGCCATAAAAAATTTCAAGGAATATAAAGTATTCTATCACCCGGATTTTATTAAATCTGTTACCGATCAGTATTTTAATGAATTTCCAGAGTCAGAAGATTTAAGTAGGTTCCAGTCTCTTCTAGACGAAGCACAGACCAAATTTTCTTTGAAAGAAAAAAAATTCGTTTCGGAAAAAACAGATTTTTCCTTTATTAATCAGTGCTTAGAAAAATCAGACAATAACGTTCAGTACTTATTTGTTGCGATTCATATAAAAGGTGAAGAATATATGATTATTAATGGAAGGTTTTACACTAAACCGATTTTTTCGAAAGGTAAACGTAAAACATACTTCATCAGCAAAACGAAAAAAATAAATTATGAAATATTTAAACTTTCAAAAGATTATTAAATGACGATCCCATCCCTCAAAACCCAAAACCTCATCCTCCTCGAAGCCGTCTCCGGCAGCCGGGCTTTCGGGTTGGCGACGGAACATTCGGATACGGATATCCGGGGCGTGTATTATCTGCCGAAAGAAGATTTTTTCGGGCTTAATTATGTGCCGCAGGTTTCCAATGAAACCAATGACATTACCTATTACGAGATCGGGAGGCTGGTGGAATTGCTGCAGAAAAACAATCCGAACATTCTGGAAGTCCTGGCGAGCCCGGAAGACTGTATTCTGCAGAAACATCCGCTGATGGACCTGCTGAAACCCGAAGATTTCCTGTCGAAGCTCTGTAAAGATACGTTTGCAGGATATGCTATTTCGCAGATCAAAAAAGCCAAAGGACTTAATAAGAAAATACTGAATCCGATGGATAAGGAAAGAAAGTCGGTTTTGGATTTCTGCTATGTTTTGCAGGACCAGGGCTCGGTTCCGCTTCAACAATGGCTGCGGGAATTTCCCTACAATGGACAGTACGGTCTTACACAGGAAAAATGCGGACTGGTAAGCATCGAACATACGAAAGGGATGTTTGCGCTGTTTTATGATGAATCGGGAAGCTTGGGGTATAAAGGGATCATCCAGCACGAAGAAGCCAACCAGGTTTCCGTTTCATCGGTCCCGAAAGGGGAAAAGCCCCTGGCCTACCTGTTCTGCAATCTGGATGCCTACTCTACTTACTGCAAGGATTACCGGGAATACTGGAAGTGGGTTTCGGAGCGGAACGAAGACCGCTACAACGTAAACCGGAACCACGGACAGAATTACGACAGCAAGAATATGATGCATACCATCCGCCTGCTGCAGTCCTGCGAACAGATCTTTAAGACCGGTTCCCTCAACATCCGGGTGGACAACCGGGACGAACTGCTGGATATCAAAGCCGGTAACCGGCCGTACGAAGCCATGATGAAGAAAGCCGAAGATCTGATCCGCTCGATTGAATATTATCATTCGGTTTCCGCCCTTCCTGAATTTCCGGACATGGCAAAAACCACAAAAATACTGGTAGAGATCAGGGAGGAAGTGTATAAAAACAAATAAAGCTTCTTGCGAAGCTTTATTTTTATATTGAGGAGTATCTTATTTTACAAGTCTGATCTCCATAGCAGAAAATCCTTTCGGGGATTTTTCTTTTTCAAAAGAAACCTTGTTTCCTTTTTTTACCTGGTCGATGCAGTTGTTGTTGTGGAAGAAGATGTTCTCTTTCGTTTTATCTTCCGTAATGAAACCGTATCCCTTTTCACTCAGGAAAGTAACGATTCCTTTTTTAACGGTTTCTTCAGCTTCAATCGGAGCAGCGCCCAGCTGAATGTCGTTGATATCGATTTCTTCTTTTTCATCACGATCCGGCGGTGTAGAGGTCAGTTGCCCGTTCGCATCCACATACATAATCATGTCGTCGAAGCTTTTGCCTTTGTCGTTATTTTCTTTACGCTCTTCACGACGTAAAGCTTTTTCTTTTTGTTTTTGCTGTTTTTTCTTGAAATTTTCTTTTTTAGAGAAAGAATCTGCCATATATTGTACTGAATTTTATATTACGATTTAATTTTAACGCTCATGACAAAGATATATTGTCTGCCTGTTATTTTTCAAAATCAGGTTCTGATCGCGTCCTATTAAAGGTTTTCTGAGTGCTTTTATTAATGTGATTGCCTTTCTGAAAGGCAGATGTGAAGCGGAAGTGAATAAGTATTCTTAACGGTCACAGAAGTAAAGACAGAGATTTCTTTTAATAAGTAAACAAAGATAGAAAAAAAAAACGTACCATGCAAGCAACCTTGATTTCAAATCCCTGAAATTCAATTTATTTTAAGCTTTCAAAAAATCAAGCCACTCCTGTAGCAAATCTTTTATATCGGCCAAAGGAAAGGTATAAGGCAATTTGTCAATTCTGAAATCCGGATATTCTATATCCAGATCCATATGCTCCAGTACCATTGATTCATAAATTGACCTGTAAGGCTCATCCGTATCGAGGAATGTATTAATTTCCTGTAAAAGAAGTTCTGTTCCGGCACGATCTAAATAAGATAAAAACTGCAGACTGTTATTATGGTCTAAAATCCCGTCTTTACAACGACAATTATAACCTGTGATACCATCAGAACTTAACTTATAAAATTCTAACCCGTATTGTTCTCTTTTAGTCATATGATAGTTTTTGATCTCCAAATAAAAGGATGTATTTTGAAAAATATAAAATTGCGATGGATAAATTTTGCCCAGCGTTCTCAACTTTGTGCAATAAAAAAGAGTCAGTTACATATTTTGGCTAAAGCCAATTATCACACTCTATAGCATAATTAGGCTTCCTTCGACAGGCTCAGGATGACATTCCCGTTGTTATTAATATTCATTGGAATTACGTTATTTGACATTATAGTCCATATCTACCGCCACTTTCATAAAAAAACCACCGGAACTCCGGTGGTTTAATATGATTGATAATCTTATTATCTTATTCTTCAGTCGAAGGATTCTGATCTCCTGCCGGCTGATCGCCTTCAGGTCTTCTTTCTCTCTCCTGTCTTCTCTCGCCGTCATTTCTTCTTTCGCCATCATGCCTTCTTTCTCTGTCACCTTCAGGTCTTCTTTGTCCTTCCGGTCTTCTCTGGCCTTCAGGTCGGTTCGGACGGTCAGAACGCTCAGGTCGGTCGGAACGTTCAGGTCTTCCCTGCCCTTCCGCTTTAGGAGGTCTTGGCAACAATACCTTTCTGGAAAGTTTCATTTTCTTACGGTCATCGTAACCCATGAACTTCACTTCCACTTCATCTCCTTCGTTGTAAGGAACCTTATCCAGACGCGACCATTCGATCTCGGAGATGTGGAGAAGTCCTTCCGTACCTTTCGCAATCGCTACGAAAGCACCAAAGTCCATTACTTTCACCACTTTACCGTTGTACACTTCTCCAACTACCGGTACGAAAGTAATTTCATTGATTTTCGCGATGGCTTCGTTGATCTTCTCTCTGCTAACCCCGGAAATTTCGATTCTTCCGATCTCGCCGATTTCTTCAATGGCAATAACGGTATCGGTATCCTTCTGCATCTGCTGGATGATCTTTCCTCCAGGCCCGATTACGGCACCGATGAAATCTTTAGGGATTTCCATCATCACCATCTTCGGAGCATGTGGCTTCACATCAGCTCTTGGTTCAGCAATGGTTTCCGTGATTTTATTTAAGATATGTAATCTACCGTCTTTAGCCTGCATCAATGCTTTTTCCATAATGTCCATGGAAAGTCCCTGGATTTTGATATCCATCTGGCAAGCGGTGATTCCGTCTGCCGTTCCGGTTACTTTAAAGTCCATATCCCCCAGGTGATCTTCATCCCCTAGGATATCGGATAATACGGTGAAATTTCCAGTTTTGGTATCCGTTACCAGTCCCATCGCAATCCCGGAAACCGGCTTTGCAATCTGGATCCCGGCATCCATCAGCGCAAGCGTTCCTGCACAAACGGTAGCCATGGAAGACGAACCGTTGGATTCTAAGATATCGGAAACGATTCTGATCGTATATGGATTTTCCTCAGGAATCATGTTCGCCAAAGCTCTCTGAGCAAGGTTTCCGTGACCAACCTCTCTTCTGGAAGTTCCTCTTAAAGGTCTTGCTTCACCTGTTGAGAACGGAGGGAAATTGTAATGTAAGAAGAATCTTTCGTCGTAATTTACCATTACGCTGTCTACCATGTTGGCATCTTTAATAGATCCCAGCGTTACAGCGGTAAGAGACTGCGTTTCCCCTCTCGTGAAAACAGCAGATCCGTGAGCCCCCGGTAAATAATCGATCTCACTCCAGATCGGACGGATGGTTTCAGGATCACGGCCGTCAAGACGGATTTTTTCATTTAAAATCATCTGGCGCATCGCCTCTTTTTCCACATCGTGGTAATATACTTTTACGAAAGGCGTTACTCTTTCCAGCTCTTCAGGATTATCTACATACTGCGCAAGGAATTCTTCACGTACCGCTTTGAATTTTTCCGCTCTTTCTTCTTTTCCTGAAGGGGTCTTTGCTACCTCGTATACTTTATCGTATGTTTCTTTCCAAACCTTTTCACGAATGGCTTCATCGTGCGTTTCGTGGATGTATTCTCTTTTCGGGAACGATTTTCCTACTTTTTCAGCCAGTCTTTCCTGTGCCTCTACCTGTTTTTTGATTTCCGCATGCGCGAAAGTAATGGCTTCCAGCATTTCCTGCTCGGAGATTTCTTTCATTTCCCCCTCTACCATTACGATAGAATCTTTAGTAGCTCCTACCATGATATCCAGGTCGGAATCTTTAAGGTCTGCGTAATTCGGGTTGATGGAAAGTTCGCCGTTGATTCTTACCACCCTTACTTCAGACATGGGTCCGTTGAAAGGAATATCGGTAATCGCAATGGCTGAAGATGCCGCAAGACCGGCAAGGTCATCCGGAATCGACTGTCCGTCGTAAGAGATCAGGGAAATCATCACCTGAACTTCCGCGTGGAAATCTTCCGGGAACAAAGGTCTTAATACTCTGTCTACAAGACGCATCGTCAGGATCTCCTGGTCGGAAGGACGCGCTTCTCTTCTGAAAAAGTTTCCGGGAATTTTACCGCCCGCATAGAACTTCTCTCTGTAATCTACCGTTAACGGCAGGAAATCCACACCGGGATTTGCTTCTTTGTTTGCAACAACCGTTGCCAACAACATGGTTCCGCCCATTTTTACAACAACGGATCCGTCGGCCTGCTTAGCCAGTTTTCCTGTTTCAATAGTGATTTCTCTGCCGTCTGCAAGAGTAATCAGCTCTGTAATTGCTTGAGGTACACTCATAAATTGTTTGTGTTGCACTCCGTATTGAGTGCTTTTAAGATTATATTTCGTCTAAATTTACCTGCAAATTTAAGGTAATTATTTGGATTAAGCCCCCAGGTCTTTTAAAATCGTTACGGAAAGAAGCTTCAAAGTTGTTTTTACTGAAATGGAGAATGATAAAAAGCTCTGAGCCTATGATTTCATTTTAACGTCACCGACTCTAAGGAATTTGTTTAGCATGAAGCGAATTTTACGGCCGCAAGGGCGTTTGACTCCGTCGAATCTTCTATTCACTAAGCAAATGATAGCAGTGGATAGGTTTAAAATTAAATTAGCTTTTCCGAATTAATTATGAAGTAATACCAAATAAAAAAGCAACCTCTTACGAAGTTGCTTTATTTTTAAATCTCTGTAGATTATTTTCTTAAACCTAGTTCAGCGATGATCGCTCTGTATCTTGTAATATCTTTTTTCTTAAGATAATCCAAAAGGCTTTTTCTTTTACCTACCAGCTTTACCAATGATCTTTCAGTATTGAAGTCATGACGGTTAGCCTTCAAGTGCTGGGATAAGTGGTTGATTCTGAAAGTAAATAAAGCTACCTGTCCTTCAGCGCTTCCTGTGTCCTGTGCAGATTTTCCGTGTTTTGCGAAAATCTCTGCTTTTTTTTCTGTTGTTAAGTACATTCCAATATTGTTTAATGATTATTATGTAACGGCTGCAAAAGTACGACTTATTTTTGAATCTGCCAACATTATCGATTTCATTTATCGGCATTCATAGAGAAAAATGTTAAAAATTTCTTAAAAAAATTATGTGATGCCATCAAAAGGCAGTAATTTTGCATGGTAATTAGTGATGGAAAAAAAACTAACTTTTATTCTATGTGCCGGACTTCTTTTTGGAGGTGTTTTCATACTGAAAGCACAAAAGTCTGTTGGCGAAAAAATCAATAAAGTCCTGTACTTCAACCCTGAAGTGGAACCTGATCTTGAAGAGATTAAAGAACCTACCAATACGGCTTTCTTCAGTGCCGTTTCCGATAATTTAAGCGAAAGGAAAAACAAAATGCTTAAAACGGAGACCCAGATTTCTTTCGACAGCATCGATCAAAAAACCATTGCAGATTACTGCATGAATAATGACGCAGACTTTGCTGTTGTTCCCAAAGTGAAATATTTCAAAGTCGGGTTCGGGAAGTATGTATTCTCCAACCAGGTGGTGGTCAGCATGAAACTTTTTGATGCGCAGGGAAACCTTCTCACCGAGACCGATTATGATACCTATAAAAAGAACATGCGTCTGCTGGGTTCCACCACAAACTCTGTAAAGATCGGTACCAATGGTGCCATTAAAGGAATTTTAAAGCAGTTTAGAAAAAACAGGCATTCTGACGGCACCGGATTTTAAAAATCAACGACTGATTTTCATATTGTCGGCTAAAATTTAATCAGGTAACCCCTACCTTACCTTTTCCACTTCCACATCATCGTCTATAAATAAAACTGTGCACTTCATTAAATTTAATTGATTTAAATTCATAACATGGTGAATAATTTAAAATATTTTAGTAATTTCGGAAGAACAATTCATTCAAACTATCTCAATAGAAATTTCTTGAGCACCGGTATTCGTACGGGTGCTTTTTTTATTTAATACTAATACTGCTGCCGGATATAAATCAAAATCAAATTGTTAACAATAAATATTTTTCATTTTATAGTGATTAATTGAAAAAGTTCATGTATATTTAATCACATCAAAATCCATTTTTATATGAAAAATACCAATCTAAAAAAGCTTACCCGTAAAGAACAGGGAAAAATCAACGGTGGAACGCTGAAAAGATGCCAGGACCATTATGAATGTCCGGGAGGTTCCTGCTGCCAGAACGTGTGCGTCCTTTACAATTGTCCTGAAGTATAAATTTAAATTCAATCAACCATAATCTATTACTATGAAAAATTTAAAAAAATTAACCAGAAAACAGCAAGAAGCAATTAATGGCGGAGCCATTACTAAATGTAGAACTCATTCAGATTGCGTTATAGGCTGGTGTTGTAACATGATGTGTGCACCATATGCCTGTATAGAAGACTAAGTATTAACCAATTTTTCAAAAGCATCTGTTTACAGGTGCTTTTTTTGTCTGCAGCCGAAAAAAGTTTAATTAATCCTTAAATTTTCCACTTCATTCCTCAATTTTAAAAAATTGAATTATTTTTGTAGTATCCTAAAAAAATCACGTTTTGAATTCTAAAGACGAACTTATATTCAATCCTGAAGATATTGCCGAAACCCTCAGTGAACTCCACGCCGATGAGAGGCTTCTGGCATTCCTGAAAGTTCCGAAAGAATACAAAGCGGAAGTTTTCTCTCACCTGAATCCCGATTTCCAGGAAGAAACCATCCGAAGCATCGGCAGCGACGAAGTTTCGGAGATCCTGAATGCCATGACCCCGGATGACCGGACGGCCCTGTTTGAAGATTTTCCGGATGAACTGATCAAATACTCCATCAACCACCTGAATCCCCAGGAACGGAGAATTGCTTTAAAGCTTTTGGGATACGATTCAGACTCTATTGCCCGTCTGATGACACCATATTACATCCAAATCCGTAAGGAATGGACCATCAAAAGATGCCTTCAGCAGATCAAGAAAGTGGGAAGCAAAGTGGAAACAATGAACTATCTTTATGTAGTAGACGAGAGAAACCGGCTGATTGACGATATTGCTTTGGGAAGCCTGCTGCTGGCAGAAGAAGATACGATGGTTGCGGATATTACCGATAACCATTTCGTAGCCATTACCACTACTACCTCTAAGGAAGATGCCGTGCAGTATTTTGAAAAATATGACCGTGCCGCCCTTCCAATCATCACCGAAGCCGGCGTTCTGGTAGGTATTGTAACCATTGATGACATCCTGGACCAGATCGAACAGCAGAATACAGAGGATATCCAGAAATTCGGGGGATTGGAAGCTCTGGACCTTCCTTATACCCAGACTTCACTTATCGAAATGGTTAAGAAAAGAGGCATGTGGCTGGTCATCCTTTTCTTTTCCGAAATGCTGACTGCTTCGGCGATGGGATATTTTGAAGATGAAATCCAGAAAGCGGTGGTGCTGGCTCTATTTGTCCCGCTAATTATTTCCAGCGGCGGAAATTCCGGTTCCCAGGCGGCAACCCTTATTATCAGGGCGATGGCGCTCCAGGAAATAGGACTGAAAGACTGGTGGTATGTGATGCGAAAGGAGATTTTTACCGGACTGCTGCTCGGCGGAATTCTGGGGATTATCGGTTTCCTGAGGATTATGATCTGGCATAAGGCCGGCTTTTTCAACTACGGAATGCACTGGGCCTATGTAGGGCTGAGCGTGGGGGTTTCCTTGGTAATGATTGTGCTTTGGGGAACGCTTTCCGGTTCCATGGTTCCTTTTATCCTTAAAAAAATGAAACTCGATCCCGCGACCTCCTCCGCCCCTTTTGTAGCCACTTTGGTGGATGTTACCGGACTGATCATCTATTTTTCCGTTGCCGGACTTTTCTTAACGGGCAAACTTTTGTAATTTTAGGCCACCTCTAAAATATTACAATGAAAATAGTTTCTCTGGTTCCTTCTATTACGGAGGCTTTATTTGACTTAGGTTTAACGGAACAGGAAATCGTCGGAAGGACGAAATTCTGCATCCATCCGGCGGATAGAGTAAAAAATGTTTCTGTAATCGGCGGGACGAAAAACATCAACATCGATAAGATCAAAGCCCTTCAGCCGGACCTGATCTTAGCCAACAAAGAAGAAAACGTGAAAGAGCAGGTAGAAGCATTGATGGATGATTTCAAAGTGATCGTGACGAATGTTGAGAATATCGAAGACAATTATTACCTGCTGAAAAATCTCGGAAAGCTTTTTCATAAAGAAGACAAAGCCCAGTTGTTCAATCTGAAAATTTACGAGGTCCTGAACCAGCCTGCTCCCGATTCCAGGTTAAAAGCTGCTTACCTGATCTGGAAAAACCCTTATATGACCGTTGGCTCCGATACCTTCATCCATAAAATCCTGGCCGAAATCGGTTTTGAGAATCTTTTCAAAGACCTGAAACGTTATCCCGAAATCACTACCGAAGACCTGGCCGGCGCCGATGTCATTATGCTGTCCTCAGAGCCCTTCCCTTTCAAAGAAAAGCATATCGAAGAACTGAAAGCCGTCTATCCCGATATAAAGATCATGATCGTTGACGGGGAAGCCTTTTCCTGGTACGGAACCCACATCGCCAAATGCGGGGATTATTTTAATGACCTGATCCAGGAAGTGAATGCAGAGATTGTTAAATAAATCAGAAGACCATTTTCAGAATGGAATTCTTGAAATATTTTAGAATACATCAGAAGACACCGGGTACACCCGGTTCTATTGTCATGACGCCCTTTCAGGACTTTGAATATTAATCCGGGAATACAGCAGACAATATAAATATGCGCAAACATCTGTGTCAATCCGTGGTTTAAAATCCTGCGTATTCAGGACTTCAATAATCGGGATTGCATATTACACCGGGTTTCACCCGGTGCTATTCTTGTGACGCCCTTTCAGGGCTTTGGAAGTTAACCGGACGACGATTAGCAAACTGATTTAAAGACAAGAGAAACCAAGCCGAGCGATTTTCTAATACGCTGATTGGATCCCTACGGGATGGATAAACAAAATGTTGAAATTATTATTCACTGTCCTTTGTAATGAATGGTTATCCAATGGCTGAGAACCCCAAAGCCATGCAAATCTCTAACAAAATTCCTGAAATTGGCGACATGACGTAAGAATGAAGAATTTTTCAATATTTACCGAATACTGAATGTCCTTACAAATGCCCTAGCCCGGATAGAAACGGTTACCCCACAGCAGGCGTTGGCCTTCGCAGCGGCGCGAGGAGTAAGAGTGGATAGCCGGAAACAGCTCCTGAAAAGTTTGAGGGTTGATAAGTTGGAGCGTATGTATGGGAGAAAAAGAGAAAACAAAAAACTCCGGCTCAGGGGAGAATCGGAGTGTATATTTTTATTGAAGATTGCTGTTACAGGATTTTGGCAACTTCGTTACAAAGCCATTCCAGCAATTCGCGGTCTTCATCGGTAAACGGGTTGATGGTATGGGAATCGATATCGATCTGGCCGATGTTCTGCCCGTCCTTAAAGATCGGAACTACGATTTCCGCTTTGGTATCGATGGAGCAGCTCAGGTAATTGCTTTCTTCGTGTACATCCGGAACCACAAAGGTTTCGTTGGAAACGGCTACCTGTCCGCAAATTCCTTTTCCGTACGGGATAATCGTGTGATCGGTAGGCGCGCCCACGTAAGGTCCCAGCTTCAGTTCGTCCTTATCTCCATTTTTAAAATAGAAACCCGTCCAGTTGAAATAGGAAATTTCCTGATCCAACAAATGACATACTTTTTCCAGTTTTTCTTCGGTGTTATGTTTCGGACTTTCAAGAATGGAGGAAAGCCTTTTTTTTAATTCTGACATTGTACTATATTGTTTTAAGAGAATTGTTTAAGCGAAAGTTCTTCTTTGTAGCCGAACATCCCGCGTTCCTTTATCATTTCCGCAACCCCTTCCGGAAGCTGGGTTTCCCAGCCCTTGATGTTGCAGCCTATTTTCTTTAAAATATCTCTTGAATAAATTTCCAGGAACTCCGGATTGTAGTTGGTGATGTCCACAATACGTTCGTTGTGCTTGAAATATTTATAGAGCTCTTTTAAATTTTCTTCTACTTTTAAGGTATCGGAATTCAGCAGTTCATGCGTTTCAGGATCTTTGTAAGGATACAGGTATACCCTGAGCCCGTTTCTGAAAAATTTACCGAAAGCTTCCAGTATTCCTCCTGACAGGTTCTTGTAATATTTCTCGTCGAATACCATCAGTAAGTTATTTACGCCCATCGCTACCCCGATATTTCCGCTGGTGTAAGAAGCAAAATAATCGATCAACCGGTAATATTCCGAATAATTGGAAATGATTACCGTATATCCCAATTTACCCAGGACATCTACCCGATCCAAGAAATCCCTTTCATCGATATCACCGTCTGCCCGGAGGTTGGAAATGGTAATTTCGATCAGCACTTCTGTAGTGTCGGGGCTGCAGGCGGAATCTTTCAGGAACATATCCATCCCGTTTTTCAGCATATCGATATTCACCTTGGTTACCGGACGGAAACTTCCCCGGACGGCAAAAATATTTTTCTTGTATAAAATGTCGGCAGGAAGCATGTTGTTCCCTTCAGAATTGAAGATCACGGCATCCGTCATCCCATGCTTTACCAGTTGCAAGGACATCAGCCGGTTGTCTACGTATTCAAAGGCCGGACCGCTGAAATCGATCATATCGATCTCCAGATTGTCCTTCGCTACTTCATCGTAAAGGGATTCTACCAGATTTCTCGGGTTATCATAATAATGGAATGCACCAAAGATCAGGTTAACCCCAAGATTTCCTAATGTTTCCTGTTGTAACGTCGCGTCATTTTCCTTGAATTTGACATGGATCACAATTTCGTTATAATCTTCGTTCTCTTTTACCTGAAAACGGATGCCCACCCAGCCGTGGCCTTTAACGGTTTTATCAAAATTAATGGTGGTTACGGTATTGGCATAAGAAAAAAACTTTCGGTTGGGATTGTTTTCCCTGGAAATCCGCTCTTCAATCAAAGCGACTTCATAACGAAGCATTTTCCGAAGACGGTTTTGGGTAACATATCTGTTTTTTACTTCTTTTCCGTAGATGGCATCACTAAAATCTTTGTCGTAAGCCGACATCGCCTTGGCAATTGTACCGGAAGCCCCTCCTGCTCTAAAAAAATGCCGAACAGTCTCCTGCCCTGCTCCAATTTCTGCGAAAGTACCATAAATAGTAGGATCTAGATTAATTGTTAATGCTTTTTGTTTAGGAGTTAGTTTCTGATACATTAGGACATTAAATTTTTCGTAAATTTACCAAAATTAAACCAACCTCAAAAGAAATGAAGTTGAAATTTTTAGGAACGGGAACATCCCAGGGCGTACCCGTGATCGGCTGCACCTGCGAGGTATGCACTTCAAAAAATCCGAAAGACAACCGTCTCAGATCTTCCGTGATGGTGACCACCGATGAAAACAGGAAAATCCTGATCGACTGCGGTCCCGATTTCCGGCAGCAGATGCTTACCCAAAAAGAAAACCACATCGATGCTGCGTTGCTTACCCATGAACATAACGACCATGTGATCGGTCTTGATGATATGCGTCCGTTGATTTTTAAGACGGGAAAGGATATGCCGTTGTACTGCTATTCAAGAGTCGGGAACGAAGTAAAAAAACGTTTTCCTTACGCCTTTGCCGACGAAAAATATCCCGGCGCTCCCGCTTTTGAGCTGCACGAAATCGAAAATAAGCCTTTCACGGTGGTAGATACGGAAATCACCCCTGTTGAAGTGATTCATTTTAAAATTACGGCTTTCGGTTACCGGTTTAAGGATCTGGCTTACATTACCGATGCCGGTTTTATTTCAGATACGGAAAAAGAAAAATTACAGGATCTGGATACCCTTATCATCAATTGCATCCGGAAATTTGATCCGCATCCGGCGCATTTTATCCTCCCGGACGCCATTCACCTTTTTGAAGAGCTGAAGCCTAAAAAAATGTTTCTGACCCACCTTAGCCATCATTTCGGGCTGCATGATATTGAAGACAAACAACTTCCGGCCGGAATGCACCTGGCCTACGACGGTCTGGAGCTAAATTTTTAAAAAATCCTTTTAAAAAGCTTTGGAGTATTAAGAAAAGTTTCTATATTTGCACACCGATTCAAAAGAAGGTAACACTTGCCCAGGTGGCGGAATTGGTAGACGCGCTGGTCTCAAACACCAGTTCTTAGGAGTACCGGTTCGATCCCGGTCCTGGGTACGAAAAATCCTCTGAAACTACGGTTATCAGAGGATTTTTATTTTAAAGGGTGGTCGAAAGGGTGGCTACTTTTTTTGGATCGCGCAAAAATTTGGCGAATAGGCAAAAAGGGTATATATTCAAAAGATGTGCAAAATATGGCTTTCTGCCTACTCACAATTCGTTAGGGAATCTGACGCCAAATGAATACATCAATAACAATCAGAAAAAACAACTTTCTCTACTTTAGAATGTTCTATATATTGGGGGTAGGTCAATTCATTAAACATTTCTCACATTAATTTTTTTGAGGATGAACATTTTCAAAATCTTCTCCTGCAAATATTATTAGTCTTTCATCTGTTTTTTGTTTATTATTCTTGGATTCTCATTTTTATAAACTTTCAGCTAACGTTAGATTTACGAATTGTATCAGTATTAGAACATTTTACAATTTACTTTTCTATATATGTTACACAAAAATATATTCTTAGCACTTAATCTATTTGTGTATCTTATTATGTTACAATATTTTGAAATATAGAATATCATCCACTAATTATTTAACTTTCTGTTTTCAAGATTCTTCAGATGGTATGATGCAAATCCTGAAAATGCAACCAAACCGCTGAGAATCCCGACACTTACAAACAGCCCGCGTAATCCAAGCCAATCCCCCAGAGGGTTGGCCATCATCAATCCGACCGGTGCGGCCAAAGCCATTATCATATTTAAGAGCGATAATACCCTTCCCTGGATCTGGTTCGGAATAATGATCTGCAGCAATGCAGTTAAGGGAGCGTTGGCGAAAATGAAGGTAAAAGAGCTGATCATCCACCAGAAGGCCGCGGCCCAGAAGAGATTAGCAGGCATCAGGGCAGTAAGGCTGACGGCAAAACAGGACAATCCCAACCCGGTAAGGATCCAGGTCATTTTTCGTTTGGGCGAAATGATTGTTACTAAAATACCTCCGGCCACCATTCCTGCACCGGCAAGACCTTCCATCAGCCCTACTTCTTCCACGCCGCCCTTGAAATGTTCTTTTACCAGAAGCGGCACAAAGGTAAACGTAGGCATAATTACCAGCACAATGCCGCCTAACAGCAGGAAAAGCCTTTTCAATCCGTGGTCTTTCCAGACCAGGGCAATTCCTTCGCCAAGTTCGGAGATGATTTCCCTGAAAAACGATGCCTTAGTTTTTTCTTTCCTGAACTGCGGAATTGTAAAAAAGAAGAGCGGTACAATGCCCAGCAGGGCTGTAAAAACATCAATGCTTAATGCCCAGCCCAAAGGCATGGCAGTAAGAGCAAGGGCTCCAAGCGGGGCACCGGCGACAAGGGTCGCTCCCATCAGGATCTGGTTCAGGCCTGCAGCCCGCGGAAGAAAATCTTCGGGGACCAGCATGGCGCTACTTGCCTCTACGGCCGGAGACTGAAAAGCCTGCATGGCACCGCGGATGCCCATCATCAGGTAAATATGCCAGAGTTCAACATCATCCGTCAGAAACAGGATAACCAGAAGGGCCACACAGGATGCACTGATGACATCCGCGAGGATCATAATCATTTTCCGGCTGTAGCGGTCTGCCATCACCCCTCCCACCGGGCTCAGCAATGCTTGTGGAAGAAGGGCAACCATTCCCGCAAAAGCAAGTTTACTAACGCTTCCGGTCGTATCGGCAATCCACCACATCAGGACAAACTGAGTGAGTGCAGAGCCGATGATGGAAAGGGCCTGTCCCGAAAAAATAAACCAGTAGCGTTTCTGCCATTTGGTTCCGGGCAATATCGTTTCAGTAAGCGGACTTTCTTCAGGCAGCTTATCAGGTTTTGTTTTCATAAAAAAATCACTTTTTAGAACAGACTGGTTATCTATCCAGCCACAATTTAAACTGTGGAATTCTGATGCGGCTCACCATCACTTCTGCCTGACGGTCCCTTTTCAGGACGACTTTCAGTTTATCATTAAAATATTTGTGGATGCTGTCAATGCTGTTGATATGCAGGATATACTGGCGGTTCGCCCGGAAGAAATACTGTGTATCAAGCTGCTCTTCCAGCTCCTCCAGAGTATACGACACGGCGATGGAAGTTCCGTCCAGCAGGTGGAAGTAAACATTTTTATTTTCCAGACAGATGTAATCGATCTCTTCCACCGGAATCACCTTGTAGGTTTCCCGGTAATGCAGCAGGAAACGGCTTTTATAGGTTTTCTCCCTGGTTCGGAACATCTCCATGATAGCACCGATTTCCTCTGTGGAAATTTTCGGCTGGACCCGTTTAACCTTTTCCAGTGCTTCTTTCAGTTCATCCTTTTCGATAGGTTTAAGCAGATATGCGGCACCATAGACCTTAAAAGCCTGTAAAGCATACTCATCATAAGCGGTAGTAAAAATAACGGGCGAAGCAACTTTTACCCAGTTAAAAATTTCAAAAGACAATCCGTCCGCCAGCCGGATATCCATAAAAATGACATCAGGTGCCGGGTTTGCTTCCAGCCATTCCACACTTTCCTGTACGGAAGGAAGTATTTCCAGCAGTTGGGCTGCAGGATCCGTTTTCTGTACCAGACTTTTCAGCAGTGCTGCGTTATGGGCTTCGTCTTCTATAATCAGGTAATTCATTGTTCCGTTTTTTAAATGTTCAAGAGCGGCAGTGTAACTTCAAAAGAAGCAGGGGTTTCCGCGATTTCCGGCATTTTACCTTCCAGCAGCTGGTACCGCTCTTTGATATTCTTCAGCCCCATACCCGTACTTTTATAATCTATATTGATGCGCTGAAGATTATTTTTAACGACAATTGTACCGCTATCATCACTTACAATCGATAAATACAACGGTTTTTTCAGAGTAGACATATTGTGTTTGATAGCGTTTTCAAGCAGCAGCTGCAACGTAACGGGCGGAATACCTTTCCTTCTGTCTGCTTCCGGCACATCAACAGTCAGATGGATGGTTTCACCGTGCCGGATTTTAATGAGGTGGAAATAGATTTCCACGAACCTCAGTTCCGCATCCAGGGAGACAATGTCTTTTTTACCCGTAGTGAGGATGTACCGGTACACTTTAGAAAGGCTGGACAAAAATTCCTGTGCCGCTTCTTTATTGATCTCGATGAGCTGGGTCAGGATGCTGAAGTTGTTGAACAGAAAATGAGGATCCAGCTGCAGCTTTAAGACTTCCAGTTCGGCTTGCAATGCATTTTCCCT
>CAJYGB010000021.1 GCA_913774355.1 uncultured Chryseobacterium sp.
TGAACGAAACCAAAGACATCAAAGGATTTAAAAGCCGCTTGGCCAAAACCACTACCGATACCGGCGATACCTATTTTGCCTGGTTTACCAATGATATTACGATTCCCGACGGACCTTTCCGTTTTAAGGGCCTTTCCGGATTGATCCTCGAAGTCTACAATAAAAACAAGACGATCGAAATTTACGCCACTGATATCAAAAAATCCGATGAACCGATTGAGCCCCTGAATTATAGAAATGATGTGAAGACCAAATCCAAACAGCAGTTCCTGGAAGCACGGAAAAACTATATCGAAAACCCGTCGATGTATAATGGAAATTTAAAAGTGGTAGATTCCAACGGAAACGATCGGACGAAAATGATTACTGAACGGCTGAAGAAGGTGAATGTGTTTTTGGATTAAGCATATAAAAATATCTTTATCATTACGTCCCGGATACTTACAACTGTTTTCGACGCGTTAGCTGTTTTTATAGAAATTTAATTTATGCCGAAACCAAATAATCTTATCCGATTAATAAATTAATCCAACTTCACGAGGAAAAGATTGCTGAAGGAAAAGGAGAAGATGACGGAGCAGTTGGAGTAGCTTGTTAGAAAGTAATAATTAATATGATTTATTTAATATTGATAAAGAAGGTAATTTTATAATAATAGAAGTGATTTAAGATATACTAAGGACAAAATATCATTAATAATCTCTAGCAGAATACTATTGTAGAAATAAATTACATATAATTGCGTTTCATGAAACAATTAAAATTTTTCTTATTGATATACATTGGATGAATTAATTGCAAAAATAAATAAACTATTCAAGATAAAAACGACACTATTCCATAAAGTGTGTAGGTTAAAAGTCAGGGTTTAGATTTTATAATCTGAGCCTTCTCATTCCAAAAGGCAGATTAAAAAAAAAGATAATTTCATTTCATACCAACTTCATTTAAAAACGATCTTTTATTCAATTTTATATCGTTTTTTTAAATCAATCCATTTTTGTGAAAGGTCATCATTCATTTTATCAAAAATCAATGAATCCAATTGTACACCATAGGCTGAAATTAATTTCTCATATGATATTATATTATTTATTATTAAAGGTTCTCTGTCTCCTTTTTTAGTTGATGTAAATATTTTCTTATAACAATCAAATATTTTATCAAGTCTTGATTTTAGTAAAAGAAGTATTACAAAATCCTTAACAATATATAATGGCAATAATAATTGGAAAAGAACTACTAAAATCTTTTTTTCAATAACAAAAATTGAAATTAAATAAATACTTGTAACAATTAAAAAAATTATTAATTGTTTTTTTATCATTCTTTCAACAATATTTTTGCTAAAAAAAGTATTTTCAAAACTATTAACCCCCAGTTTTGTAATGCTTTTTTTTATTTCCTCATTTGTATAGTAGTTTTCTGATTTTTCATCAGATAATTGAGAATTTAAACTATTATCAATCAAATCATCAATTCGCTTTTGTTCTGCTTTAATAAAAAAGTAACTAAAGGTAAACTCCAATACAAAGTAAATGATCGAAATTATACACACAATCGTATCAATAATATTTTTAATACTATCCTCTAGCTTAAAAATTGAAATTAAAGACAAAACTGTCCCTACTATTATTAATATAAATTGGAATCTTGTTATTTTATTGGTCAAATCATAATCAACCTTATGTGGAACTATTTTATTCATAATCTAATTTTTCAAAATCTTCGTGTGCCTCTGGTCCATACCATACACCTGTTTCTAACCACACTTCATAAAAATAAAGCCAGCCAGCCGTCCATTCCAGAATCTCTTTTGCAATAAATTTTTCTTTTGTCCATTTGAAATTTTTTGGGTGGTATAGACATAGCTTATTATCTTCACTCTTATAAACATGGGGAGGATTTTCAACTAACTGAGGATTTAAAACCTTTACAATTGGTGAAAGACTTCCTCTATAAATAATAGAAATAGTATATACAGGAAACTCTGGTTTTACTTGTAAGGTACCTTCAAAGATTATCGTATTACCCTCTTGTTTATGTTTAAACTGAGGGTACTTTTGTTTCATTGCTCTGATTTGTACTTTTGAATTGTACTTTTGTTTTTTAAAGTACATCTCCAAAATAGCCTTTAGATGCTGAAATCGACGACATTCCTGAAGTAGTTGATAAAAGACCTGAACTTGTAATTTTCAACTTACCCTCACTCAAAGATTTAGCAAATGTCTTTGCTTCTTCTTCATCAATGATTGTAAATTCTTTTTCAAAAACTTCTTTCCATATTCTTTTAGCATCACCTTCTTTTTTATCTTCTAAAAAATCATATGCTTCATTTAGCTTATCTTTTGCTTTATCTAGTTTCTTAATAAATTTTTCATATTCCTGATATGACTTAAATTTACTATCTTCAACATGATAATGAGCTTCATTAAACCATTTTCTTATCGATTTTTCGTAATTTTCAAATGTTGTGAAGTTAAAAATCTTAATTGCAATTTCTTCAATATGATAAGATGGGATGATTTTGTCATTTAATCTATTCCAATATTTAATTACTTTAATAATGTTCTTTAATTTATAGCCATAGTCTCGTTGAGCATCATTCAAACTTTCAGTCAAAGTTTTTGGATAAGAAAGAGTCCATGATAACAAGTTATAATCTGGTATTAAATAACCTGTATTACCAAATTCAAAAGCGGGCAAAATATCAAATGATTTATTACTAAGTTCAACAGTCACGCAAGGTCTATCCTGTTTAACTTTACCTTGATAATCATGTTGACTATCAAGGTATCTTTTTATTTTAGATAAAACAGATTGCGGATTAGGAAGATTCTCATTATCATCCACCCAATCTTCTTCTTTTAAAACAATAAAAATATCAATATCATGCAATGGCCTTATTATGGTGTCACGTTCATAAGAGCCATTTAAAAATGATTCTTTTAAATATAATTCATCATCTTTTTCAAGTGTTGATATTATATTATTGACTGATGAAGAAATATTCCCTTCCTGTTTATCTGTTACTGTAATATTATCTATTAATGTCTGAATAGATTGTAAAAGTGTTCTCATATATATTATGTGAATAATTTTGTTAATATTAAAAGGTAAAAAACAATGATTAGTTTATACACCTTAAATGTTGTGTCAAAGTTCAAATAATGCTTTATTCCACATTATTTTTACCATATAAAAGTACATTTGAAATCAAATAACGTAGTTTAAATTTGAGGTCAAAATCCATATCAATCATTTCAGCCTTTCCACACATATCAAGCAATTTCGCTAAATTATCAATGCTTTGTACAGCACTCCTTTTAAATAAATCTCGAAGCTCTTTAACACCTTTAAAAGGACTATTATTTGTAATTAATTTTTCTTCAATTTTAGCTCTTAGTTCATCATAAGAATTAGTTTTATGAAAACCTTTGAATGTTTTAACAAATTCGCTTGAAGAGTCCATAATTCCATTTATTAAATCAATCGTTGCAAATACTTTTTCTATACCTTCACTATGTCTTATGATAGTTTTAGTATTAATATCTTCTTTCACTTTTGGAAATATATATATTTCTCTCTCAGTATTTTGTTGACGTGTTATTTTGAGTGTATTGGTAAAAGAAAGAGATTTATTCCCTAAATCATTATTACGAATACTTATAGAGGATGAAATATAACTTTGTATTTCCTCAACATATACCGAATCGTTGGATGATACAATTATATCAATCTTAGACTCATTTAAAGATAATGATGTAATTGAAAAATTTACTCCTTTTTCATTTCTCATCAGCCTGTCTAACGCCAACATTCCAACGACGAATGCAAATGCAACTCCATATTCATTATATAGTTCAGAATTTATACTTCTTAAATATAATTTCCCAGCATCTTTAACAAATCTATAATTTCTTCTTTTATTTAATTTATCATTCAACAAAAACTCAGTTTTCCATGCTTTATTCAAACTCTCCAAAGGTCGAGTATATCCATTCTTTTTTAAATAATTAATATGCTTTGACAACTCTACTTCCTTATAAAACATATTAACAGAATCGTATTCCGCTTTTGCTATTATTTGATTAACTATTTCACCCTCCTCATTGAAAGGTTCATCAATAACAAAATAGATTTCGTTCTGTTTATTATCTTCATTTTGCTCCATATAAGTTTCAACATTCTTACTAAAAGCATAATAGTTTAGATACTCAAACTTTTCTGTAATATATTTAACATAATTGTAAGCAGTATCAACATTACCAATAACAACATAATTATCTTGTACATCTTGTAATCCAAAATGTCTTTCAATTTTTTGCCGGTAAAAATCATCCGTAATTAATTCAAGAAGTTTACTAATTTTTAGTTTTCCTTCCGTATTATGTCCTACTATTTCGGGTACAAATACTTGTTTAAATTTTTCGTTAAAAATTTCCTTTTTCATTTTTTTAATTTAAATTATTAATAAAAAATGCACTTTTAAGGGTAAGTGCATGAACCCTTTAATACTACTTTTTCTTTTCTCTTTGACTCAAAGCACTTGCAGCAACAGATTTTGTTGCTTTAGAATACTTTGAACTTTTGAGAATTTTAGAAGCTGTAGAAGCAATTGATTTACTTGTTGCTTTCTTTGCCATGATTCACTGTTTTAAATTATACCTTATTACTACTGAAAAGGTTATGTCAGTGAAGTTAGGGTCATACCTTCGAATTTGGAAATTTTAACACTATTTAAATACCATTTAAATACTATTTAAATAAATATTTAGTATATTTGCAAAATCAAAAGCAGGTTATCATGATAACTTCAAATCATGACTAACTCTTTTACTAACCGCAAGAAGTCCCACCCTGAGAAAGTCTGGACTTCTTTTTATATATATATATTTTATTTAGATATAACTCTTTTTACCATTTTCATAATCTTTTTATTTTCTGTTTTAAATAAATCAAAAATTGTAGTGTTTTTTGACTTATAATCAATATTCAAATCATCCTCTAATAATGCTTTTGCAGATACGTAGTAATAATCACCTGCTTTAGCAATATTATAAGTTTCTTCATCCTTCTCATTTGAGACAATTATAAACAAATCTTCTTCTTCATTCATACCAAACTTACAAAACTTATTAGCTTCTAATTCTAATTGCTCCATAGCTCCTTTAGAGAATCCTAATTTCCCAGTTTTGTGTACTGTTATTTTAGAAACTAAAGTAGATTCTTTAGGTTTTAATATTTTAAGCTTCATAACAATCTATTTATATCCTACAAAATTAGAATTCTATTTTTAATTATACAAATTTTTATGATGTATTTGTGTCATTTTTTTTCATTTTGTTTTACTTTTACGGTTTCCCGTAATTACAATCTCTTTTAACACAATTCAATTATCTATTTTGTTCTCCTAATTTTACTTGTGTTACTGTTGATGTTTTTGTTGCTCATCCTTTACATTTTTTTGTAACGCTTGTTCAATATATATCTTTACCTGCATTTACTACTATTTACCACCTTAGCTTCTTCTTTAGTTTTCTTCTTAATATCAATCTTATTAATTAATAACACTTGTTATAGTATATCTAGCTACATTAACTTTATACACAACACTCCTTCTACCATTAGAATTTTCTTGGACACCCCCATATAAATAAAAAAACCTTCTTAAATATTAAAAAGGTTTTTAATTTTTACAAAATCATATTTGGATATTAACTCCAAGCATCAGTTAGTATATTCACAGAATCATCAACGGCAAACTTTACATAGTTTTGAAAAACGCTAAAATCTTCATGACATGTGATTTGCATGATATTAAGATGCTTTAAGCACTTAATTAAACAATTGACAATAAAATAACTTCTTCCATAATAAAATGTAATCCAGTCATAATGGCTTTGTAACTAAAATTACATTTTCTTTTATAATCTTTCTCATTAATAAGAAATTCACTACTTACCTTAGCCTTAATAAGAATTTTTGTTAGATGTTTATTACTTGTCTTGTTTTAGAGATACTTTAATTTAAATTAGGGACACTGAGGAGTACACTATTTTATGAATATGACTGAACAATCTTAAAAGTAAATATAAAAAAATCCTTGTATTACTTATGAATACAAGGATTTTACGTTTAACTGTATTCAGTTGTCTTTAACTGTTTTCAGTCGTACGTGGTCCCACTTGGGCTCGAACCAAGGACAACCTGATTATGAGTCAGGGACTCTAACCAACTGAGCTATAGGACCTCAAAAATTTGGTTAAATTTTGTGATTGCAAAAATAGTAAAATTTCTGTTTCTACAAAATTATTTAGGGTTTTTCTTGGCACAATTCTACGAGGACGCCGTTGGTGGATTTGGGGTGAAGGAAGACAACGAGTTTATTATCAGCACCTTCTTTGGGTTCTTCGGAGATAAATTCGAAGCCTTCTTTTTTCAGTCTTTGCACTTCGGCCGCGATATCGTCCACCCCGAATGCCAAATGGTGGATGCCCTCCCCTTTCTTGCCGATGAATTTGGAAACGGGGCTGTCTTCCCGGCTCGCTTCCAGAAGCTCGATTTTGCTCTCGCCGGCGGCATAAAAGGAAGTTGTCACGCCTTCCCGCTCCACCGATTCTTTTTTATAGGATTCCTTTCCCAGCAGCTTCGCAAAAAGTTCGTCGGAAACCCCTAAGGATTGTACGGCAATACCGATATGTTCTAATTTCATAAAGAATAAAATAAATTAAGTCGTAATTTTGAAAGAGCCGACGGATTTCGGGGCAGCAATTCAAACAAAAGTACTAAATTTGCAGAAATTATGGAAAGTAACAGACAAAGAAAAGTAGCCCAGATCATACAGGAAGATTTCGCAGAACTTTTCCGCAAGCAGGCCTCGGAAAGCAACCAGAGCATTCTGGTAACGGTTTCGGATGTAAAGGTAACGCCGGATCTCAGCATTGCCAAGATTTATTTAAGCATCTTCCCGCAGGAACACCGCAAGGCGGTGATGAAAGAGATCGAGGAAAATAAGGCGCAGTACCGGAATTTCATCGGCCAGAAAATGGCGAAGCAGGTACGCGTGATCCCGAATCTTAATTTTTACCTGGATACCACGCTGGACGATGTGGAAAAACTGGAGCGCGAACTGAGAGGCGAAGGCGATAATCCGATTCTTTAAACCTTGAAAAACATTGCTTTTTATATTGCTTCCCGTTACCTTTTGTCAAAAAAAGGGAGCACAGCCGTGACCTTTATTACCTGGTTGGCGGTGGGTGCGATGACGGTAGCGGTAACGGCAATGTTTGTCATCATCTCGGTTTTTTCGGGTCTGGAAGATCTCAATAAAGACCTGATCTCCAACCTCCACGCCGACCTGACCATCAAAAGCACTTCCGGCAAAACCCTGAAAGACCTGGACCAGATCACCACCGTTCTGAAAAACAACAAGGAGATCAGCCATTTTTCGAGGGTGATCGAAGAAAAAGTCTACATCAGCTTCAACGGCAAAGGCGACATTGCCTATCTGCGCGGTGTTGATTCGGCCTATACCAAAGTGAATCCCATCGATAAAGAAGTGTTCTTCGGTGTTTATCCGGGATTCAAGTATTCCAATGAAGTGCTGATGGAAAATTCGCTGGACATCCGCCTGTCAGTTCCGGTCGCTACTGAGAACGGCTATGCCACGGTATTCATGCCGAAGCCGGGAACCGGAATTATTAATAAGGAAGAAGACATCTACAACAAAAAAGACATTCTGGTCACCGGTCTATTCCCCGGAAAAGACCAGCTCGACAACTACATCATTGCCCCGATCGAACTGACGGAAGAACTGCTCAGCCTGCCGAAACATTCGGCTTACCAGATCGTGATCAAGCTTAAAAATCCTGAAAATGCCGATGCCGTAAAGCAGCAGCTTACCACTTCCCTCGGTGGCAGCCTCAAAGGTGAAAAAACGCCTGCCGGAAAGCAGATTGAGATCAAAACCAAGCAGGAGGAGAATGCCGCGTTCTGGAAAATGATCAACACCGAAAAATTATTTATCTATTTGATTTTTGCACTGGTGATTTTCATCACTACCTTTAATCTCGCAGGTGCCATTATTATCCTTCAGCTGGATAAAAAGGAACAGGCAAAATCCCTGGTTTCTTTGGGCTTCCCATTAAGCCATCTGCGGCAGGTCTATTTTTATACCGGGATCCTGATCGTCGTCCTGGGAATCATCTCCGGACTCATCCTGGGAACCGGGCTCTGCTATTTCCAGCAGTACACCGAATTTTTCAAGGCCAATGAAAGCCTTCCTTTCCCCGTAAAGATCGTTGGCAAAAATTACGTGACCGTTGCCCTTACCGCATCTTTATTCGGATTTGCCATTTCATGGATATTCTCAAAAATCAGCAGGGAGTATATTACTAAAAATTAACACATTCAGCGTTCATTTTTTTGTACCTTTACGCCCCAATTTTTAAAAATGAAACGAATTCTATTCCCCTTTTTACTGATTTTTGCGTTTGCCAGCACGTTTGCGCAGATTCCGACCGGTTATTATGACGGTACGGCAGGCCTTACCGGAGCGGCTTTAAAAACCAAACTTAAACAGATCATTACCAACGGCCATATTGATAACGGCTACAACGGTCTCTGGAACGGCTATCAGACCACAGACCGCGATAACATCGCCATGCCGGGCTACGAAAATGACAATACCATCCTGGATCTTTATTCCGAAAACCCAAACGGTACAGACCCTTACAGCTATAACTACCCGAGCGGCCAATGCGGTTCTTACAGCAGCGAAGGCAATTGCTACAACAGAGAGCACGTCGTTCCTCAAAGTTTATTCAGCAGTAATGCGCCGATGGTTTCCGATATTAATTTCATCAGGCCTACGGACGGGAAAGTAAACGGAATGCGGTCAAACTTTCCGTACGGCAAAGTAGGTTCCGCCTCTTTTACTTCCCTAAACGGATCAAAATTAGGGACTTCGATTTCTCCGGGATATTCCGGAACGGTCTTTGAACCGATCGACGCTTTTAAAGGAGACATCGCCCGGATGATCCTGTATTTTGTAACAAGATACGAATCCCAGCTTTCCGGCTTCGGAACGGGAAACATGCTAGGAGGTTCGGCTTTTCCCGGATTACAGACCTGGGAACTGAACCAGCTGCTGGCATGGCACGCCGCAGACCCGGTTTCCGCGACTGAGATTTCAAGGAATAATGCCTCATACGTTTATCAGGGAAACAGAAACCCGTATATTGACCATCCTGAATATGTAGCTCAAATCTGGGGAACGCCGGTAGCCGATACCCAGGCGCCGACCGCACCTACCAACCTGGCAACCAACAGCCCGTCTTCAAATTCCATTTCCTTAAGCTGGACGGCTTCTACAGATAATGTGGGTGTGGTGGCATATGATATTTATAAAGACGGAACGTTCTATGCAACAGTGACGGGCACCACGGCGACTGTTTCCGGATTGAATCCGTCCACTACTTATAATTTCTATGTTATTGCAAAAGACGCAGCAGGAAACTCGTCTACGGCAAGCAATACCGCACAGGGAACCACCCTCGCAGGCGGACAGCCGGGCGGAAGCTGCGGAACGGAAGACTTTTCAAACATTCCGGCAGCATCCTCTTCATATGCAACACAGAACTGGACCGGCAATAACATTACCTGGACAGCCACCGATGCAAGAACAGACCAGACGATCAACGGTAAAGCCATTACCATCAGAAACGGGAACCTTACAAGTTCTACCATTTCAGGAGGGATCGGCTCTTTAACGGTTACCACCAAACTTCCTTTCTCAGATACCTCAGGAAATCTTACCTTACAGATCAACGGAAACAATGTGGGTACAATTCCTTTCGGGACTTCAGCTGCCACAACGACGATTAACAACATCAATGTTGCCGGCAATGTTGTGATTAAAATCATTAATTCCGAAACAGGAAAAAGAGTTTCCATTGACGACCTGAGCTGGACCTGCTACAGTGTATTGGCAACAGCGGAAATTTCAAAAGACAAATCGTCTTTCAGCATCTATCCGAACCCGGTAAAAAACAACGAATTGTTTGTAAAAGGGGAAAACCTGAGCCGCATTTCAAAAGCGCAGATCTATGATTTCTCAGGAAAACTGATTGAAACCATTGAGAATCCTTTTAAACATTCAAATAAAATCAATCTCAAAGGCCTGGTAAAAGGGAATTACATCCTGAAAACCGATGCCTTCGCAGCGAAATTCATCGTAGACTAAGATTTAAAAAATATTTCATTATGAAGACCGGTTTTGTCCGGTCTTTTTTTTATTTTTATCCCATGGATTCCAATAAAAAACTAGGACTGATCGGGAAAAACATCTCCTACTCCTTTTCGAAAAAATACTTTGAAGACAAATTCCAGAAGCTGATGCTGAAAGGCTATTCGTACAGCATTTTCGATCTGCCGGAAATCCATGAGGTGGAGAATCTTTTTTCCAGTCCTGAACTATTGGGATTCAATGTCACGATTCCATACAAAGAAAAAATCATTGATTATCTGGATGAATTGAGTGATGAAGCCCGTGAAATAGGCGCCGTCAACTGTGTCCGGATTGAAAACGGTAAAAAAACAGGCTATAATACGGATGCATTCGGATTTGAAAAAACCCTGATGCTCCATAAAAAGCAGCACCAAAATTCAGCAATCATTCTGGGAAATGGCGGGGCTGCCAAAGCTGTCAAGTATATTCTTGATAAACATGAAATTCCTAACATAACAGTTTCAAGAACTACGGAAATCAATTATGAAAATCTTGATAAAGAAATGGTGGAACAGCATAAACTCATCATTCAGTGTACACCGGTAGGAACTTTCCCCAATGTGGAAGACTGCCTGGAGTTCCCTTTCGAAGCACTCACCAGCGATCACCTGATCATTGACCTGATTTACAATCCGAATTACACGAAATTCATCATCAATGCCTCTGAAAAAGGAGCCAAAACAGTGAATGGTTACTATATGCTCGAACAGCAGGCAGAAAAAGCCTGGGAAATTTGGAATTTTCAAAAAAAATAACTTAACTTAGTATTGTATTTGGCTTTTTAGCCATATATTTAGAGGATATTATAATGCCACTCACATAAACGATTTGCTATGATTACAGAAAACAACCTTTCTGAAAACGGGGAAAATAAGAACGACCAGGAAATTCCTCAGGAAAAAACATCAGAAAATGTTGCATCTCAGGATGAAAACATTCCGCATGAAGAAACAGAACATGAAGAAGAGCACGAAGAGGTAGATATTACCCTCGCTGATGCGCTGAAAGAAATGGAAAAAATCATCAATGCGCCGAATGCCGGTGAAGATTTCAAGAAATTCAATCAGCTCAAGGAAAAAGCAAGTCATTACATCCATGATGAAGTGGAAGACAAAAAGCATGAATATACAGAAGCCGGAAATGCACCTGAAAACTTCAGCTACGAACATCCTATGCAGGCAAGATTCTCTGCTTTGGTAAATATTTTCAGAGAAAAGCACGACGATTTCCAGAAAGGCCAGGAGGAAGAGCAAAAGAAAAACCTGGAACACCGCCAGGGCATCATCGAAAGACTGAAGAACCTGTACACCAATTCCGAGCCGGGAACCAATCTTTTCAAATCGATCCGTGAGATCAAGGAAGACTGGTCCAACGCCGGACAGGTAGCCAAATCCGAATTCAGGATCCTTAATAATAATTATTTCCATCACCTGAACCAGTTTTATCAGATGCTGGACCTGAATAAAGAATTTCTGGAGCAGGAGTACAGCCATAATCTTGAAAAAAGACAACACATCATCGAGCGTGCCAAGCAGCTTGAGCATGAGCCGGTAATCCAGAAGGCACTGAACGAGCTTCAGTACCTTCACAAGCTTTGGAAGGAGGAGGCAGAACCGGTGGCAGAAGAATTCCGTGAAAAAACATGGGAAGAATTCAAGGAAATTTCCAATAAGATACACGAAAGAAAATCCGAACTTTCGGCAGCAATCGAAACGGAACAGACCGGTAATCTTGAAAAGAAAAACCAGATTATCTCAGAAATCAAAAAATTATCTGAGCCCGCCGAAAAGCCGAACCACAATTACTGGCAGAATGCCATCAGAAAAGTGGAAGATCTCCGTACGGAATTCCTTAAAACCGGAAGCGTACCGAGAAAACTTTCCAACCAGAACTGGAATGATTTCAAAACCACGCTCAGAAATTTCAACACAACAAAAAATACTTATTATAAGTCATTAAAAGGTTCCCAACAGGCCAACCTGGAAGAAAAATTAAAGCTCATCCAGACGGCAAAGGACAACCAGAACAACGAAGAATGGGACATCGCCGTTCCTTTATTTAAAAAGCTTCAGGAAGACTGGAAAAAGATCGGGCATGTTCCTAAGAGCATGACCAACAAAATCTGGGATGAATTCCGTGATGCCTGCAACGCTTTCTTCAACAATTACCGTGAAAAAAGCAATGCTTCCGCCGACAACTGGAAAGAAAACTACAAGCATAAAAAAGCCATCCTGGAAGACCTTAAAACCGTAAGCAACGAAGAAGGCAGCATCGAAAGAATTGAAGCTATTAAAACAGCCTGGAACAATATCGGAAAAGTACCGAGGGATAAAATTTCCATCAATACCGAATTCAACAAAACATTGAGGGAAAAGCTGAAGCTGAACAAGATCAATGAATTTGAACTTAAAGAAGAAGGATTATCTGAAAATCAGCTGACCGACAAAGCAAGAAAGATGAAGAGCCAGATCTCTGATCTTGAAGCGGAAATCGTGAAACTGGAAAACAACCTGGCATTTTTCAAGAACCCGTCCAGAGAAAATCCGCTGCTGAAAGATACTTACGATTCAATTGATGAGAAAAAAGCCCATGTTGAAACATTAAAACAAAACCTTCACAGCATTATTGCCGGAGAATAAAAAATAATCTTAAATCTTAAAAGCGGAGCAAAGCCATTTGACTTCGCTTTTTTCATGAAATATGGAGGACGAAGTATTTATTAAAAGAGGAATTGAATTAGCTCAAAAAGCCATTGGCAAAACCTACCCCAATCCTTTGGTGGGAAGCGTAATTGTACACAACGGTAACATTATTGGAGAAGGCTATCATCGCAAAGCCGGAGAAAACCATGCGGAAATCAACGCCATTGAATCGGTGGAGAATAAATCCCTGATTCCGGAATCCACCATTTACGTTACTCTTGAGCCGTGTGCCCATTACGGGAAAACACCGCCGTGTGCTCTGAAAATAAAAGAACTGGGCTTTCGGAAAGTCGTGATCGGAGCCATGGATTCTCATGACAAAGTAAACGGAAAAGGCAAAAAAATCATTCAGGATGCCGGAATCGAGGTGGTGTCCGGAGTTTTAGAGAAAGAATGCATCGAACTGAACAAAAGGTTTTTCACTTATCATGAAAAAAAGAGGCCTTACATCATCCTGAAATGGGCCCAGTCAGCGGACGGTTTACTGGATAAGGATTTTCAGCCGACTTCCATCTCGAATCCGTTGGCCAATCAATTTGTCCATCAGCTGAGAGCCGACGAACATGCAATCCTGGTGGGAACCCAAACTGCGTTGAACGACAACCCTGCCCTTACGGCAAGAAACGTGGAAGGGGTAAATCCGGTACGGATTTTAATTGATTTTGACCTGAAAGTTCCTTATGATTTCAATATTTACAACAGAGAAGCTAAAACCATTGTCATCAATTCTGTTAAAGAAGAAATTCAGGAACACATTCATTTTATTAAAATTAAAAAAGAAAATTTCCTGCAGGAACTGATGGATGCTCTGTACAAAGCGCAGATCCAGTCGGTGATTATCGAAGGCGGGAGGTTTACGCTGCAGCAGTTCATTAACGGAAATCTCTGGGATGAAGCTATCGTGATCCGCAATGAAAACCTGAATCTGGAAAACGGGACAAAAGCTCCGGTTTTATTGGATATCCAGCCGTTCAAAAAGGAAAATTTCAGAGATAACAGTCTGGCATTTTATAAAAATAAATAATATAAAGCTTTAATTATCAGAACTTATCGTAGCAAATATTTTTAATTTATCACCATACTTTGAAATTAATTCCGTACCTTCATGATCCATTTAAACCAATATCTCATGAAAAATTTAAGAAAATTATCAAAGAAAGAATTAAAATCTGTAAACGGGGGAATCCAGACCTGTAACCAACATTGCCCTACGGGAACTTACAGATGCTGTATTCCGCGGGAAACTTATTATTGTGCGCTTGACGGCAGTCCTTGTGTAAAGCGTACAGGTCCGGGTAACCCGGGTGAGCCGGCAGATGGAGAATAAAATAATACAGAAAGGGAATCTCAACGGTTCTCTTTTTTGTCATCTTGTTTTTGAGTCTTTCCCTTAAAAAATTTTACCTTTGGAAAATAATTCCAGAATCCATTCAGAATCATTTTTCCAATTTCTTATGTTCAATTTTAAAACAATAGAATCTCCGGTTAAAAATATATTATTAAAAGAAAAAGGAAGCAAGTTCATCGGCTTTGCTTTCCCTGTAAATAATGAGGAAGAGCTTAAAACCGCTTTGGAGAAGATCCGCTCCGAACATCCGAAAGCAACGCATCATTGTTACGCATTCAGAATGGGGCTGCATGGGGAAAACTACCGCGCCAACGACGACGGCGAACCTTCGGGAAGTGCCGGACTGCCGATCTATAACCAGCTTCTGGCCAATGAGATTACAAACGTCCTTGTGATTTCCGTCCGCTATTACGGCGGGACAAAACTGGGCGTTTCCGGTTTGGTAAAAGCTTATAAGGAATCGGCAAAGATTACGCTGGAAGAAGCCCATATCATTACCCGGGAACTGGAAACGACAATTGAAATTCAGTTTAATTTTAACCAGCAAAATCTTATTTTCACATTACTTTCTAAATACGATGCAAAGGTTTTACAGTTTGATGCTCACGAGAAATGTATTGTTACCGCATCTCTGAAGCTTTCCCAAAAAGAAAGCATCTCGGAAAAGCTTTCCGAGATGCAGTATGTTTCATTTAAATATAAAGATTAATTCCTTCTTCCTCCCATCAAAAGAGAAATAAAGTACAATAGCTGAACCAGAGAGCCGATCGCTGCTACAACGTAGGTTCTGGCTGCCCACTTAAGACTATCCTTTACACCGATATATTCTTCCGTAGTAACCGTCCCGGTATCCCTCAGCCATTTCATCGCACGATTACTCGCATCATATTCCACAGGAAGTGTTACAAAGGCAAAAAGCGTAGTTAAAGCAAACATAATAACACCAATTGTCAGGATCAGCTTGTTGCCGCTCATCATCATTACAAGGATCCCTCCCATGATAACAAACTGCATCAGGTTTGAGCTGATGCTTACTACCGGTACCAGCTTGGAACGGAGCTGCAACATGGAATACCCGACTTTATGCTGAACCGCATGTCCGCATTCATGGGCTGCAACTGCCGCTGCTGCAGCATTTCGTTGCATATAGACCGCTTCGGAAAGATTTACCGTTTTATTTTCAGGATTGTAATGATCGGTAAGCTGTCCCGGAACCGACATTACCTGTACGTCGTTGATTCCATTGTCCCGCAGCATTTTTTCCGCCACCTCTTTTCCCGACATTCCATTACGGAGATGTATATGCGAGTAATGTTCAAATTTCGACTTCAGCCGCCAGGAGACAAACCAACTTACGGCCATCGAAAGTATGATGATTATATAATATCCGCTCATCTATAAACTTGTAATCTATTTTTTCATACCGAATGATGTAAAAACTGTGCCAAAGTATTGTATTAATTTATTTATATTTGTTCCATAATTCGCACAGAAATCATGTCAGAAATTTCCGTTATTGAAGTAAAAAATGCCGATCAGCTCAAGGAGTTCGTAAGGTTTCCGATGGATCTTTATAAGAATAATCCTTATTATGTTCCTTCTTTCGTGAATGAGGAAATCAATATCTGGAATCCTGCTGAAAATCCGGCCCTTCAATATTCTGAAGCCAAACAATTCCTGGCATTTAAAAACAATACGGTTGTCGGGAGGATAGCGCTGATAATCAACCACAAGGAAGAACGTGAACTAGGGATCAGAAAAGTGCGTTTCGGGTGGATCGATTTCATTGATGATGAAAAGGTTTCCCAGGCTCTTATTCAGAAAGCCATCGATTATGCCATAGAAAAAAATATCGGGAAAATTGAAGGACCGATGGGTTTTACCAATCTTGATAAAGCAGGAATGCTGACCATGGGCTTCGACAAGCTGGCTACGATGATCGGGATTTATAACCACGCCTATTATCCGAAGCATCTGGAAAAGCTGGGCCTGACGAAAGAAAAAGAATGGGTGGAATTCGAGTTGCAGTTCCCGGAAGTACTGCCTGAAAAAATACACAAGTTCAACGAACTGATTTCCCAGAAATACAAACTCAAAGTTTTAAACTTCAAATCGAAAGAGGAGATTATCGAATACGTGGATCCCATGTTTGACCTCCTGGATGAAACCTATAAGCATCTGTCTACTTACACCCCTATTTCCGACGAACAGCGTAAAACGTATAAAGAGAAATATTTTAAACTTATCGATAAGGATTATATTGTCTGTGTCGCTGACGATGCCAATCAGCTGGTTGCCTTTGCCATCACCATGCCTTCTTATTCCGGCGCCCTGCAGAAATCCAAAGGAAAGCTGCTGCCTTTCGGATGGTGGTACTTCCTGAGAGCCGGAAAAAAGAACGACCGGGCGAATTTTTACCTGATCGGGATTCATCCCGACTATCAGAGAAGAGGCGTTACTTCTATTATTTTCAAGGAAATCTGGAAACTCTTCAGGAAAAAAGGAGTCAAATACCTGGAAACCAATCCTGAACTGGAAGAAAACAAAAGCGTCCAGCTTTTATGGCAGGATTACGATCCGGTGAACCATAAGAGACGACGGACCTATTCTATGGAGATCAAATAATTCCATTGTTGAAAGTAGACTTATCAGAAATTTGAAGATATGAAACCACACCTAATTGTTTTCGGGATTTTGATTGCCGGATTTATCGCCTACAATTTATTTTTCCGGATCGGTGACGAAAGAACGAACACCGCAGTCAATATCATTTATGCCAGTGTGCTTTTTGCATACATTTCATTTATGGCATATTCTCTCCTCAGAAAAATGAAGAAATAATCCTTATTTTTACTGATTCTAAATTATACGTTTCATCTATTTTGAAGCGACTTTTAACCACATAAATTTCATGCTTTCTTGTTTATTCGCTAAATTTGCAAATTGAGATAATAATGCAAAAATGAATTTACCTGAAAGTTATATTCCAATCCTTTTACAGGCAGGTGTCGCGATAGGTTTCGTAGCCATTTCTTTGCTTGGAGCGCATTTTTTAGGTCCTAAACAGAAAAAAGGAAATTCTGTGAAAAACCAGAGCTGGGAATGTGGAGTCCCGGTGGAAGGAAATGCAAGAACGCCTTTTTCTATCAAATACTTTTTAACAGCAGTACTGTTTGTATTATTCGATATTGAAATCGTATTCTTCTATCCTTATGCCGTCAACTTCAGAGAATTCGGGATGGAAGGCTTCCTGGCGGTGCTTACTTTTGTAGCAATCTTCTTTATGGCATTTTTCTATGTCTGGAAGAGAGGGGCACTGGATTGGGATAAGTAAAGAAATAGAAATTGTAAATGACCGTTTTAGACAGGACAATTAGGTTTAATGACTAACATTAACACGTATCCGGGATCTAAATTAAATCTTAAATCAATCAAATGTCAGATAACAAACCAGTAATAAGAACAGATGCACCGGCTCCGGAAGGATTTGAAGGAGAAGGGTTTTTCGCAACGAAACTGAGCAGCGTCATCGGGATGGCCAGAAAATTCTCTCTTTGGCCGTTGCCTTTCGCAACCTCTTGTTGTGGCATCGAGTTTATGGCAACCCTTAACCCAACGTATGACGCTTCAAGATTCGGGATGGAAAGAAACTCTTTTTCCCCGAGACAGGCAGACTTACTGATGGTGTGCGGAACCATATCCAAGAAATTAGGACCGGTCCTAAAAGAAGTGTACACCCAGATGGCCGAGCCGAAATGGGTGGTTGCCGTAGGAGCTTGTGCTTCGAGCGGCGGTATTTTTGACACTTACTCCGTATTGCAGGGAATCGATAAAATAATTCCGGTAGACGTCTATGTTCCGGGATGCCCTCCCCGACCTGAGCAGATCATCGAAGGGGTAATGCAGGTTCAGGCCCTGGCTGAAAGCGAAAGCATCAGAAGAAGAGACACTCCTGAATATCAGAAATTATTAGATTCTTACAATATTAGCAACTAACGGAAATGACCAACGAATTTGTATTAGAAGCCATCACAAGAGAATTTCCGGAATCTGTTATTGCCAGTTCAGAACCGTATGGAATGCTGACGGTTGAAGTAAAGAAAGAAGACCTGAAGAAAATCGTTCATTACCTGAAAGATTCGTCACTGGAAATCAATTTCCTGACGGATATCTGCGGGATCCATTATCCTGAATTTCCGGAGAAGGAAATCGGTGTGGTGTATCACCTGCATAATATGATGACGAACTTCAGACTGCGTCTGAAAATTTTTATGTCCAGGGAAAATGTGGAGATTGATTCTTTAGTGGATCTTTACGCCGGAGCCAACTGGATGGAAAGGGAAACGTATGATTTCTTCGGAATTAAATTTAAAGGACACCCGGATCTGAGACCTATCCTGAATATGGAAGACCTCGGCTATCACCCTATGCTGAAGGAATATCGTCTGGAAGACGGCACAAGAACCGACAAGAACGACGATATGTTCGGAAGATAATATAGCTTCTGGTGAATGGCAATTAGCCGATAGCCAAAAGCAAATAGCTAAAAGCAAATATTATGAAAGATAACTCATTATCTAATATACTTAACCAATACGACAGTAAGGAACAGATTGACGGACAGTTGTATACCCTCAATCTAGGACCTACCCACCCAGCTACCCACGGGATTTTCCAGAATGTCCTGACCATGGACGGAGAAAGAATCCTTCACGCAGAGCAGACCGTAGGCTATATCCACAGGGCATTTGAGAAAATTTCCGAAAGAAGGAATTATTCCCAGATCACTACCCTTACCGATCGTATGAATTACTGTTCTGCGCCGATTAACAACTTAGGCTGGCACATGACGGTTGAAAAGCTGATCGGGGTTGAAGTTCCGAAACGTGTAGACTATATGCGTGTTATTTTAATGGAGCTTGCCAGAATCGGTGACCACCTGATCTGCAACGGGGTAACCGGGATGGACTCAGGCGCAATTACAGGACTTACCTATATGTTCATCGAAAGAGAACGTATTTATGACATGTACGAACAGATCTGCGGAGCGAGGATGACGACCAATATGGGAAGGATCGGAGGTTTTGAAAGAGATTTCACTCCGAAGTTCCATGAGCTGATCAAGGATTTCCTTAAAACCTTCCCCCCTAGATTTAAAGAATTCTGTACGCTTCTTGAGAGAAACAGAATCTTTATGGACAGAACCATCGGAGCAGGATCTATTTCTGCGGAAAGAGCATTAAGCTATGGTTTCACAGGTCCGAATTTACGTGCAACAGGTGTGGATTATGACGTGAGAGTTGCGCAGCCTTATTCTTCTTACGAGGATTTCGACTTTATCATTCCGGTGGGAACTTCCGGAGATACCTACGACCGTTTCATGGTTCGTCAGCAGGAAATCTGGGAATCTATTAAAATCATCAAACAAGCATACGAAAACCTTCCTGAAGGACCATTCCACGCGGATGTTCCGGATTTCTACCTTCCTGAAAAGGCAGATGTTTACCAGAAAATGGAAGCCCTGATCTACCACTTCAAGATCGTCATGGGAGAAACCGACGTTCCGAAAGGAGAAGTTTACCATGCCGTGGAAGGAGGAAACGGTGAATTAGGGTTCTATTTAGTAAGTGACGGCGGAAGAAGCCCTTACCGACTGCATTTCAGAAGACCTTGTTTTATTTACTACCAGGCGTATCCTGAAATGATTACAGGTTCTGTGATCTCCGATGCGATCGTTACCATGTGTAGTATGAATATTATTGCGGGAGAATTAGACGCATAAAACGGTAAAAAGTACAATGTATTGATATACAATGTACTTGGAAAATATAAACAGATAATAATACTTTGTACTTTGTACAATGTACATTTTACAACCAAATAAAATGAGCGAAACAATAGCTTTTAAACCGGAAAGTTTAGCACAGGTGCATAAGATGATGGCAAGATATCCCGAGGGAAGACAAAAATCGGCCCTTATTCCTGTTCTTCACCTGGCACAGAAAGAATTCGGCGGATGGCTGGACGTTCCGGTAATGGATTATGTTGCGGAACTACTGAGCATCAAGCCGATCGAAGTATATGAAGTGGCGACTTTCTACACCATGTTCAATATGAAGCCTGTGGGTAAATATGTGCTGGAAGTATGCAGAACGGGACCTTGCATGGTTTCGGGAAGCGAAAAGATCCTGAACCACATCAGAACCAAACTGAACATTAAAGACGGGGAAACGACGGAAGACGGAATGTTCACGTTAAAGCCCGCAGAATGCCTTGGTGCGTGCGGATATGCCCCGATGATGCAGCTGGGGAAATTCTTCCACGAAAATTTAACGATAGAAAAAGTAGACGAAATCCTTGATCTTTGCAGAGAAGGGCAGGTTGCTTTGGACTAATAGAATAGTATGAAAAACCAACATCTTACATATTTTAAAGTAGAAAACTTCAAGAAATTTGATTCTCTTGAAGTTAAAGATATTGGTCAGTTTAATTTGATTGTTGGGGATAATAACGTTGGGAAAACAATTCTATTAGAAGCAATTTCTTTAAAACTAAGCCCTAAAGACTTCTTAGGAGATTTGCAATTTATATTAGAAAAAAGATTAATTAACTTTGATAATTCAAAATTAGATATAAATGCTATTAATATAAATCATAAGAGAAACGTTGTAGGATTAGTTCAAAATAATATGAACAAACCTTTATTGTTTGAATGTAAATATAAAGATAATACGGTTAAACATTTACATATTGAAAATAAGTTTGATTATAATCCTTTAAATGAAAATACTACTAAAAAATTTATTGAAGATGTAGATTTATTTGGTTATAAAGAAATAAATCAATTATCTAAAAATTGGATTATTTTTAAGAGTAACTTCAAGAAAGACATTCTATACAAAGAACAGAAAATAATTTTTCTTGTTGATGTGACATCAACTTATTATAACCAATTTTTAAACAGTTCAATCTATTTGCCTTTTATAAAATTATCTGATTTATATGCAATTGATCTAATTAGATTTCTTAATCAGCTAATTAATAGTCCTAAAGATGAAGAATTTTTAATTCAAATATTAAATAAGTTATCTAATATAAAAATTATTCGATTAAGAATAGGTGATTATATAGATGGAAATGAAGTAATACAAATATCGACTGAAAATAGAATAGAATATCATCCTATAACAGAGTATGGTGATGGATTTATAAGAATATTTAGAATTATTGTTGAATTGTTATTTAATCAAAATTTTAATTATTTATGTATAGATGAAATAGAAACAGGTATTCATTATTCAAGACAAAAAAGTTTTTGGATTGATATTATAAAAATATGTAAAGATTTAGATATACAACTTTTTGCTACTACCCATTCAAACGAATGTCTTCGTGCATTTTATGAAGCAAGCAAAGAATTAAATGAACAAAAAGATATAAGACTAATTAGTCTTCAAGAAGGAGAACAGGAAAAAATTTATAGTACAACCTATAACTTTGAAAACATAGAAGCGGGCCTATATTCTAATATTGAGTTGAGAGCATAATGAAAGAATATGGTCAAAATACAATATTTGTAGAAGGAGAATCTGATAAAAAATTTATAGATTATCTACTTTTGCAATTCTTTGGGATTAATGATCCTGCACTGGTAATAGATGTGAAAGGTAAAGATAAATTAAAAAATAATCCTTTGCTTATTAACGAGAGAAGACGTTCTGAAGGAGCAAAAAATTTAATAATATTCGACACCGACTTTAATAATTCTATTTCAAAAGGAGGAAGAGAAAAGAGATTAAAAGAATATGAAGCGATAGGTCATGATCTGAATATTCATTTATCAATTTTTCTTTTGCCATTTAATGATCAAAATGAAGGACTTTTAGAAGATTTTCTAAATACTTGTTTAAAAGAAGAATTCAAATTCTTCGATAATTGCTGGAATACAATGATCGATTGTGCTAAAGCAGCAAATGTTGATAAAATTAATTTACCTGCGCAAAAAGCATTTCTTTTTTCTAAAATAGATTTATTTAAAGAACATCGAAGTGAAAAATGGGATTATAAATCCTCTTCAAAATACCAATATGATGACAAAGGAATTTGGGTATTTGAAAGAAATAAAAACGAAAATTTAGATAAACTTTTGAAGTTTATAGAAGATAATTTATTTAACAATTAGAATGAGTAAAAAACTTTTACTTAAAGACGCACATGTTGAAGGCATACGCTATTTTGAAACCTACCGCAAGCAGGGAGGTTACGGAGCAGCAGAAAAAGCCCTGAAAATGACACCGGACGAAATCCTGGAAGAAGTGAAAACTTCGGGACTTCGCGGACGTGGAGGAGCCGGATTCCCGACCGGGATGAAATGGAGCTTCCTGGCAAAGCCTGAAGGCGTTCCAAGACACCTTGTGGTAAATGCCGACGAATCCGAGCCGGGAACATTCAAAGACCGATACCTGATGGAATTCCTTCCGCATCTTTTAATCGAGGGAATGCTGATTTCATCATACTGCCTGGGTTCCAACACTTCTTACATCTACATCCGTGGAGAGTATTCATGGATCCCGGATATTCTGGAAGAAGCGATTGAAGAAGCCAAAGCAGCAGGATTTTTAGGTAAAAATATATTAGGAACAGGTTTCGATCTTGAAATCTATGTTCAGAGAGGGGCCGGAGCCTACATTTGTGGGGAAGAAACGGCATTGCTCGAATCTCTTGAAGGAAAAAGAGGAAACCCAAGACTGAAACCACCATTCCCGGCTGTAAAAGGACTTTGGGAAAGACCAACCGTAGTGAACAACGTGGAATCAATCGCAGCGATTGTTCCGATCATCGATATAACCGGAGCGGAATATGCCAAAATCGGCGTAGGAAGATCTACCGGGACCAAACTGATTTCAGCCTGTGGAAACATCAATAAACCGGGCGTTTATGAAATCGATATGACGATTACCGTTGAAGAATTCATTTACTCTGACGAATACTGCGGCGGAATTAAGGACGGAAAAAGACTGAAAGCCTGTATTCCGGGTGGAAGCTCCGTTCCGATCGTTCCTGCCAATTTATTACTGAAAACCGTGAACGGAGAACCGAGATACATGAACTACGAATCTTTGGCTGACGGTGGTTTTGCTACCGGAACCATGATGGGTTCAGGAGGTTTTATTGTACTGGATGAAGATCAGTGTGTGGTGGAACATACCATGACCCTGGCGAGATTCTACAACCACGAAAGCTGCGGACAATGTACGCCTTGCCGTGAAGGTACGGGATGGATGTATAAGATTCTGAAAAAAATCGAGAAAGGAGAAGGAAAAATGGAAGATATTGATCTGCTTTGGGACATCCAGAGAAAGATCGAAGGAAATACGATCTGCCCATTGGGTGATGCGGCGGCATGGCCGGTAGCAGCAGCGATCCGTCACTTCAGAGACGAGTTTGAATGGCACGTGAAAAACCCTGAGTTGTGTAAGACACAGAACTATGGGCTGGCCCATTATGCAGATCCAATCCCTGCTGTTGAGAAAAATGCTTAGGATGAAAAGTTTACTGGCTGCCGGGTTAATGATTTCGGGTTTTGTTTTTGGACAAAGAGCGACAAATGATACCTTGCCGAAAGAAAGGTCCCTTGAAGAAGCTATTGGATATGTGAATGTTGCCAATCAATCCAAAAAGATTAAAATTGAAACAGTTCCATTCCAGAATGAAAAGAAAGAAAAACCTTTACCATTAAGCAAAAAAGGACAGATGTTCGCTTTCTTCGGTTGGAACAGAGGGGCTTTTAGCAACTCGGACATTCATTTCACCGGAAACGGCTATGATTTTCAGCTGAACAATGTATCGGCGAGAGACAGACCTACGAAATTGGGGATTGTATATATCGACCCGTCTTGGTTTACGGTAGTCCAATATAATTTCAGAGCAGGTTATTTTATTAAAGATAATTTGGCCTTAGTGCTAGGAATCGATCACATGAAATATGTAATGAATCAAAACCAAACGGTTGGTTTTTCAGGAAATATTTCAGATCCGAAATATGCAGCCATGGTACAGAACGGACAGGTAAATTTATCTGATGAGCAGTTCCTTACCTTTGAGCATACAGACGGTCTTAATTATGAAAATTTAGGCCTTGAAAAATATAAAAGTCTTGTTCACAAGAAAAATATAGACCTGGTATGGTCTTACGGAGCCGGTCTCGGTTTCATGTTTCCGAAGAGTAATGTCAAGCTTTTCGGCAATGAGAGAAGCGACCGTTTCCACGTAGCCGGTATGGCTACCGATCTGAGATCGAGCTTAAACCTGGTTTTCTGGAACCACTGGATGATCCGGGCAGAAGCCAAAGCCGGGTACATCAATATGTGGGATATTAAAACCACATTGAATAATAAACCGGATAAAGCCCGTCAGGATTTTGTCTTCGGACAGGTGCTGGCAGGAATCGGATATACATTTAATACGAAAAAGTATAATTAAACAGAGCTTAATGGCTAAGGCATAAGCGAAAAGCATAGAATATGAGCGAAGAGGTTAAAAAATTTAAAATAACTATAGACGGACAGACCACCGAAGTTTTGCCTGGAACTTCTATCCTGGAAGCTGCCAGACAGATCGGCGGAAAATCCGTACCTCCGGCAATGTGCTACTACAGCAAACTGGAAACCAGCGGAGGAAGATGCAGAACTTGCCTAGTGGAAGTTTCCAAAGGATCTGAAGCAGATCCGCGTCCTATGCCGAAATTGGTGGCCAGCTGCAGAACCAATGTCATGGACGGAATGGAAGTAAAAAATCTTTCTTCCGAAAAGGCACAGGAAGGCAGAAAAGCCGTAACTGAGTTTTTATTGTTAAATCACCCGTTGGATTGCCCGATCTGTGACCAGGCGGGAGAATGCCACCTTCAGGATCTTGGCTACGAGCACGGCGTGGAAAACACCAGAACGGAATTCGAAAGAAATACCTATGATGCCGACGACTTAGGTCCTCACATCAAACTGAATATGAACCGTTGCATCCTTTGCGCAAGATGCGTACTGGCTGCCAATCAGCTGACCGGCGAAAGAGAACACGGGATCCTTTTCAGAGGGGATCACGCTGAAATCTCAACCTACTTGAATAAAGCCCTGGACAATGACTTCATCGGAAACGTAATCGACGTTTGTCCGGTAGGTGCATTGACCGACAGAACGGCCCGTTTTGCCAGCAGGGTTTGGTTTACCAAGCCGATGAACGCTTCATGCAACTGCGGGAAATGTTCCGGAAAAGCGGTAGTGTGGATGAAAGGAGACGAAATCGTAAGGGTAACCGCCAGAAAAGACCAGTGGGGCGAAGTGGAAGAATTCATCTGCGACACCTGCCGTTTCGAGAGAAAGAGCTTAAGCGACTGGAACATCGAAGGTCCTAGACATATCGACAGACATTCGGTGATTTCACTCAACCATTACGAGAAGCCAAAAGACGAATTGAGAGTCCTGGACAATCCGATGGCGAAAGAGATCAGCGAAAAAGACGAAAAATAAAAAAGTGGGATGCTGGAAAAAGGAAGCTGGAAGTTTAAAATTTATGCTTCGCTTTCAACATCAGCCATTTAAAAATATAAAAAATTGGTAATGTGATGATGAGTTGATGCCACGATGTACTGAACATCCTGCTTCCGACTCCCATCTTCAAAACATTTAAATTAAAAATGGATTTAATTACATTTAAACTTATACTTGTATTAGCACTTTTCCTGCTTTCGCTGACGATTGCAGCCTACTCTACCTGGGCGGAAAGAAAAGTAGCATCTATCATGCAGGACAGGATCGGGCCAAACAGAGCCGGGCCTTTCGGTTTGCTGCAGCCTCTTGCGGATGGTGGAAAGTTTTTCTTTAAAGAAGATTTTACCCCTGCCAATGCGGAAAAATTCCTTTTCGTGCTGGGTCCGGCTTTGGTGATGTTTATTTCACTGATTACCGGAGCGGTTATTCCTTGGGGTAAAAGTTTAAATATTGCCGGTACTTCTTACGATCTTCAGGTGGCTAACATCGACGTAGGGGTTCTTTTCATTATCGGAATGGCTTCCATCGGGGTTTACGGGATTATGATCGGAGGCTGGGCTTCCAACAACAAATATTCATTACTTGGGGCCATCCGTGCATCTTCACAGATGATCTCCTATGAACTGGCGATGGGATTGGCTTTGCTTTCCATCATTATGATGACGGGAAGTCTTGATCTTAAAGAAATTACGGCTAGCCAGACCAACGGAAAATTGTGGGGCTTTATTCCATGGGTTTCCGGACTGAACTGGAATATCTTTTATCAGCCGATTGCTTTCCTTGTTTTCTTCGTTGCTGCTTTGGCAGAAACCAACAGACACCCTTTCGATTTACCGGAGTGTGAATCCGAACTGGTAACCGGATATTCTACAGAATATTCATCAATGAAACTGGGACTGTATATGTTCGGTGAATATGTGAATATGTTCATCTCCAACGCTTTTATGGTGGTTCTTTTCTTCGGAGGATACAACTATCCTGGAATTGAGTGGGTAACGCAGCACTGGGGCGAAAATACCGCTGGAATTTTAAGTGTTGTGGCATTTTTAACCAAGACGGTAATCGGAATCCTGATCTTTATGTGGATCAGATGGACGCTGCCGAGATTCAGATACGATCAATTGATGCACTTAGGATGGAAAACATTAATTCCAATGGCATTGGTAAACTTATTAATTACAGGAGCGGTAATTTTAGCTTTTGCGAATTAATAATTTGGAATAAATTAATTTGAAAATTTGATAATGTGACGATGAGTTGGTGTGGTGATGCAATATACTTCCATCTCCCGGCTTCCATCTTCTAACATTTAATAATAAAAAAATAATGAAACTTACAAACAGATCAAAAGTTGTTTCCAATAAAGAAATGACCCTTGCTGAAAAAATCTACCTGCCTGCGATCTTTACAGGGATGGGGATTACCTTTAAGCATGCTGTAAGAACCGTACTGAAAGGGGCTCCCGCAGTATATGCGTATCCCGAAGTACAGAAGCCGAGGGCAGAAATCTGGAGAGGCCAGCACGTTTTGAAAAGAGACGAGGAGGGCCGCGAAAGATGTACCGCCTGCGGACTTTGTGCGGTGGCATGTCCTGCAGAGGCCATTACCATGACGGCTGCAGAAAGAACGAAGGAGGAAAAGAACCTGTACAGAGAAGAAAAATACGCATCGGTCTATGAAATCAATATGCTGAGATGTATTTTCTGCGGAATGTGTGAAGAAGCCTGCCCGAAATCCGCGATCTATCTTACCGACAGACTCGTAGATGTAGAAACCAACAGAGGTTCTTTCATTTACGGAAAAGATAAATTGGTAGAAAAAATAAATGAAAGGATTGACATCACTGAAAGACAGTCCGAGAAACAAAAAAATGCGGTAAAATAATGGATCAGTTTTTATTTTTCTTGGTGGCATTTTTAGCAGTGGCAAGTGCGGTGTATTTCGTGTTTGCAAGAAATCCTCTCTATGCTATTCTGTCATTAATTGTTACGATGTTTTCGATCGCCGGCATGTACATCCTTCTGAATGCACAGTTCCTTGCGATTATCCAGATCATTGTCTATGCAGGAGCCATCATGGTATTGTTCCTGTATATCCTCATGATGCTTAACCTTAATAAGCAAGACGAAAGTAAGAAGAACAATACTTTAAAGTTTGTCGGTGTTTTTACAGCCGGTCTTCTGTTAATTGGGGTTTTGGGGGTATTCAGAGGCGTACAGCAGAACCATGTGGCTGTAGCAGATGCAGACGGAAGCATCGGGCTTACCAAAAATCTGGGCAGACTTTTGTTTAATGAATATGTTTTACCGTTTGAGCTTGCATCCATCCTTATTCTGGCAGGTATCGTAGGTGCGGTATTAATCGGTAAAAAAGATTTATAAAATTATGGGAGAAGTAAATACATTTATACAAAGCATCCCTCTGAATTACTTCATCATTCTTTCGTCAGTATTATTCTGTCTGGGCGTGTTGGGCGTATTGCTGAGAAAAAATGCGATTGTTATTCTGGGTTGTGTAGAGCTTATGCTGAATTCTGTAAACCTTTTGCTGGCTGCATTTTCAGCCTACAAAGGGAACGGAGACGGACAACTTTTAGTTTTCTTCATTATGGTGGTGGCTGCTGCGGAAGTGGCGGTAGGTCTGGCAATTATTGCTATGCTATATCGAAATACCCGTTCTGTTGATGTAAGTATATTTAATAAATTAAGAGGATAAGAATGGAAAATTTAGTGTATGCAATAATACTTTTACCCCTTTTAGGTTTTCTTATTAACGGACTGTTCGGGAAAAATCTTCCGAAAATTGTGGTGGGTAGCCTGGCTACGGCAATGGTTTTTGCTTCTTTCTGCATCGCAGTTAGCATTTTCCTGGGTTTCAATTCAGAGAGCCAGCCCGTTATTGTAAAAGCTTTTGAATGGTTCAGGGTAAATGGTATTCAGATCAATTTCGGGTTCCAGATCGACCAGCTGTCTTTAATGATGGTGATGATCATTACGGGAATCGGTTCTTTAATCCACCTCTACTCTATCGGATACATGAGCCACGACAAAGGGTTCTATAAGTTTTTCACTTATTTAAATCTCTTCATTTTCTCCATGCTGTTACTGGTAATGGGAAGCAACTACCTGATCCTTTTCATCGGATGGGAAGGTGTAGGATTGTGTTCTTATTTACTGATCGGTTTCTGGTATACCAACGAAGAATACGGTAAAGCGGCAAGAAAGGCATTTATTATGAACAGAATCGGTGACCTTGCGTTACTGATCGGAATTTTCATGCTTGCTTCTCAGACGAATGCTGTAGATTATTTAACCATAAAAGAAAATGCCGGTAAATTTGAACTGGACGGAAGCGTTATCATCTTTATCACGGCGAGTTTATTTATCGGAGCTACCGGTAAATCGGCTCAGGTTCCTCTATATACCTGGCTTCCTGATGCAATGGCAGGTCCTACCCCGGTTTCTGCATTGATTCACGCGGCAACGATGGTAACGGCAGGGATCTATCTGGTCGTAAGATCTAACTTTTTATTCACATTGGCACCAAGCGTTCAGGACGGGATCTTATTCATCGGATTCCTAACGGCGGCATTGGCCGGATTCTACGCACTGCGCCAGAACGATATTAAAAAAGTACTGGCCTACTCTACCGTTTCACAGCTTGGATTTATGTTCATTGCTTTGGGATTGGGTGCTTATACCACTGCAATGTTCCACGTGATGACACATGCTTTCTTTAAAGCATTATTGTTCCTTGGAGCAGGTTCTGTGATCCACGCGATGAGCAACGAGCAGGATATGCGTTTCATGGGAGGATTGAAAAAATACATTCCTCTTACGCATGCTACTTTCCTGATCGGTACACTGGCCATTTCCGGGTTCCCTCTGTTATCCGGGATGATTTCAAAAGACGAAATTCTCGTAGCTGCTTTTTCTAAAAACCCGATCTATTGGGTGATGCTATTTATTTTAGCGGCAGTTACGGCAACTTATATGTTCAGACTATATTACTTGGCATTCCATGGAGAATTCAGAGGTACGGAAGAGCAAAAGCACCATCTACATGAAAGCCCGTCTAATATGACGCTGCCTTTGATCGTATTGGCCATCTTTTCCGTAATAGGCGGTTTTATCAACCTTCCTCACTTCATCGGACACGGTCATTACGCCAAATTAATGGAATGGCTGAAGCCGGTGCTTACTGAGGAGAGCTACAACCAGATGGAAGCTACCCTTTCAGGAGTTCCTTTCGGTACTGAAATGATCCTTTTAGGTGCAACGGTTTTAATGTTCTTCTGTGTTTGGTTTTTTGTTAAAAATACATACGTCAACAAGAAAAAGCAGGCTCTTCCGGAAGAAATGTACACCGGATGGGAGAAACTGTCTGCCAAGAAATTATACGTTGACGAACTTTACAATGCGATTGTTGTAAAAACTGTTGAAGGATTAGGACGCGGAGGAAGAATGTTTGATAAAGGAATCCTTGACCGTTTTGTAGACTTCGTAGGCGATGGCGCTGAAGACAGCGGAAGAGCTATGAAGCGTATCCAGAACGGAAATGTGGAGAACTATATTCTTATCATGTCTTTAGCGGTGGGAATTATATTAATTGTTAACTTTTTATTACAATAATAATGTCGGGTTTGTTATTAACATTATTGCTATTACCTCTTGTAGGTTCGGGATTAGTTTTTGCCTGGAAAAACAATTCCAGCAAATATTTGGCACTGGGAATTGCGTTGGTACAAATGCTGGTTACCTTCTACATCGCAGCGGATTTTGATTATAATCCGACGGTAGACAGCGTATTGCAGCACGAGATCAATTACCCCTGGTCACAATTTATGAAGAGTTCCCTTCACTTCGGAATCGACGGGATGAGCCTTCTTCTTTTATTGCTGACAAATATTTTAACGCCGATCATTATCTTATCTTCTTTTAATGAAAATGTAAGCTACAGAAATACCTTCTACGGACTGATTCTGATGATGCAGTTCGGTCTGGTAGGTGTTTTCACTTCTCTGGACGGATTGCTGTTCTATATTTTCTGGGAAGTAACCCTGATCCCGATCTGGTTTATTGCCGGGCTTTGGGGACAGGAAAATAAAAGATTTGAATTCACAACGAAATTCTTCGTCTATACCTTTGTAGGATCATTATTTATGTTAGCCGGATTGATCTATGTGTACAACCACTCTGCATCATTCGCGCTTACGGATTTATACAATGCCCAGCTGAACGAAACGCAGCAAACGGTGGTATTCTGGTTTATCTTCTTTGCTTTCGCAGTGAAATTGCCGGTATTCCCTTTCCACACGTGGCAGCCTGATACCTATACATATTCTCCGACACAGGGATCAATGCTTTTATCGGGGATTATGCTTAAAATGGCAGTGTATGGAGTGATGCGTTATTTATTACCAATCACACCAATTCCGATTGCCGGGATTTCCGGACAAATCGTTATCATCCTGGCGATTGTTGGGATTGTACACGGTGCTCTGATCGCGATCATCCAGACGGATATGAAGAAAATCATTGCCTATTCATCTTTCTCCCATGTTGGACTGATGGTAGCAGGTATTTTTGCCTCTGCCGTAATTTCCCTGAGAGGAACATTCAATATTGAAGGAGCGGAAGGAGCTTTGGTACAGACTTTTGCCCACGGGATTAACGTGTTGGGGCTGTTCTACTGCTGTGACATTTTATATAAGAGATTTAAATCCAGAGACATCCGACAGATGGGAGGACTTGCAAAAGTAGCGCCTAAGTTTGCCGTGTTGTTCCTGATTATTATACTGGGTTCCATGGGTGTTCCGTTAACCAACGGTTTCATCGGAGAATTTATCCTGCTGAAATCGGTGTACGATTTTAACGGATTGGCGGCAGTTATTGCCGGACTTACGGTAATCCTTGCCGCAGTCTATCTGTTGAGGTTTTACGGAAAAGCGATGTTCGGACAGGGTGATGAAGCGGTTTTGAGTACAGCCAAAGACCTTTCTGCCGTAGAATTCTCGGTATTGGCAAGTTTAGCGGTTTTTGTGATCGTGTTTGGGATTTTCCCGCAACCGATCATCGAAATGGTGAATAGTTCGTTGAAGTTTATCTACCAGTCAATGGTAAGCTAATTTGATATTTTAAGAAATGAGTGTTTTAATTATTGTTTTCCTAACGGCAGTTGTTGCGTTATTTTCAGGAGTTTTTGAACAAGGGAAATTCGCAAGATACATTGGGATTTTGGGATTAATCATCGCATTATGGGTAAGTTTCATGCCGGAACTTTCGTTCTTCGGACAGTACAGGCATATGTATGACTACACAGAAAATACTGCGCTTTTTACTAAAATATCAATCGTAACCACTTTATTACTGTTCTTTCTGGGAGGTTTTGCATTCAGCAACCACAGAAGCCACCAGTCGGAACTGTACGCTTTGATGCTTTTTGCCCTTTGTGGAGGGATCATCCTTTTCGGATACCAGAATATGGTCACGCTGTTCTTAGGTGTTGAGATCCTTTCAATTCCTCTGTATGTAATGGCAGGAGCGAATAAAACAGATTTAAGGTCTAATGAAGCTTCGATCAAATATTTCCTGATGGGTGCGTTTGCCACAGGTTTCTTACTGTTTGGTATTGCATTTATTTATGGAAGTGTGGGAAGTTTCGATTTATATAAAATCCAGGACTTCGGGGTTTCCAATCCTAAAGATGTGATGTTTATTCTTGGGGTATTGCTTATCCTTTGTGCCCTGGCATTTAAAGTAGCACTGGCACCTTTCCACATGTGGAGCCCTGACGTATATTACGGAGCACCTTCACTGATCACAGCCTTTATGGCAAGTGTTGTGAAGATCTCAGGATTCTTTGCCCTGTTCAGACTGATGACCATCGGATTTGGAGGGGTTACAGCAGAGTGGATCAACGTTTTCGGAGTATTCCTGATCATCACTTTACTATTGGCGAATGTAATGGGTCTTGCCCAGACCAACGCCAAAAGAATGCTGGCTTATTCTTCCGTTTCCCATGCAGGATATATCGGATTGGTATTTTTCGGAATGACCAGTCTTTCAACGTATAATTTAGCATTTTATTTATTTGCATATGCTTTATCTACCGTAGGGGTTTTCATGTGCCTGATCTATGTGGAAAAACTGAAGAGAGAAACTTCTTTCGGCGCTTTTAAAGGATTGGCGAAAACGGAGCCTTTACTGGCAACGGCAGCAGCGATCTCCATGCTTTCTATGGCGGGGATTCCTTTGACGGCTGGATTTATGGGGAAATTTGCTTTATTCTCCCAGGCAATGAATTCTAAGCACGGCGTATTCCTTGTATTGGTCGCGGTATTGGGGTCTGCCCTTTCTATTGCTTATTATTTAAGACTGATCATTTCCATGTTCTTCTTTAAAGAAAGCACATTCAAATCTTCAGAAAAAGTAACGGTTACTTACAATATAGTTGGCGTATTCGTTATCGCTTCAGTAGTTGTTTTGGGCGTTTTCCCTGACTTATTTGCAAAACTCTTCGGATTGTAAAAAATATTTATAAATCATTATAAAAAGCACAGCCTGAGGTTGTGCTTTTTTGTATGGCGTATTGGAAAATAATTCTTTACTATTTCGATTTGTCAGCTATTTTAAAAATCCACAATTTATAATACGCAGGGAAGAGACGCTTACTTATTAAATCTTTTATCCTTTTTTTTCTTCTAGGTTAAAATTACCATTACGATACCCTGATCTTCCATATCAATCATGGTTTTTTCATACCTTTACTCTAAATTTCAGCTTTGTCGGACTTCTATAAAAAAGATACTCCTTTTCAGGTGTATATCTCATTTAAAAAATATTTGGATGTACTGGAACATATCCGGTACAACGATCGTCTGGAGTACCGCGTTAATTATGCTGAATCGCTGATTGAAAAGACAAAAAATTTCCGGGAACTGAGGGATGGCTTTCAGGACATTTCCCTGCTGGAAAAAAGTGAAGACCTTATCCGCCTTCTGCTCGCAGACCTCTTTCCTACCGGACTTACCCATAATGAAATAAAAGCAGCCGGTATCCCGCTGTCCAATGTTACATTTAATTATACCGAACGGTTCAAATCGATACTGAAAGACGCCGGAAAAGATTTTGAAATCGAGCTGAGGAATATTGATGATGATGAGTTTTATGTTTTCTGCTGCTGCCTGATCCTCCAGGCCTATTTTAAAAGAGACATTAAAAGCACGCTCCCGTTGTACTATGATATTCCCAACAGACAGGGTATCATGAAGCATTATAAAATATCAGTAAATGTCGATTTTACAGAAGTATATCCTACGGAAGATGCACGGATCCCCTCGGAGGAAGTCATCGATATGCTGTTGGAAAACCTCGACGATTACAGGCTCTGGAAAAAATATTTCCCCTCAAAATCCTGGGTTCTGAAAGGTTTTTCCATTATTTCCCTTGTCGACTGCACCTCTGAGGTTGCCCTGTCAGATCTTAAATCCAGCATGATCCGGATTGATCCGGAAAATCTAAAGCCGGATGAAAATCTGAAAGAAATCTTCAAATCATATTTTGATGTTGCACAACTCAGCTTCGGGCTCATGCTTTTTAACGGAAAAGACCAGCGGCTGGAAAAGCTCCCGATCTATGAAAATGTATTCACCAATTATATTCTGGATTTCTGGATCAATACGTTTGATTCGGAAACCAGAAAGAAAACATTTACCAACTTAAACCATAATTCGAAGCCCATCGTGGTTTCCAATATCGAAAATCTGGACCACGAGATCAAGTCTCTTCCTTCATTCAGTATTTTAAGAGACAACGAAATCAACAGTTTTATGGTCATTCCTATCATGAAGGACAACGAACTGATTGCCATCATGGAGTTTACTTCCCCTATTCCAAACAGTTTCAACGGACTTAAGCTTAAAAAAATTGAATTTTTCACGGATATGATCCTGTTTTCCCTTAACCGTTTCAGCTTTGAAAAAAATTATCAGATCGAAGCCATCATCCAGCGGGAATATACCACCATCCACGACAGTGTGGTCTGGAAATTCAGGAATGAAGCCGAGAAATATTTCAATGCTTCATTGGGAAAAAAAATATATTCGCTAAAACAGATTTCCTTTAAAAATTTAACTCCGCTCTTCGGCTTTTCAGACATCCGCTCTTCTTCCGAGAAACGGTACCAGCTGATGCTGGAGGATCTCAACAGGCAGATTGACGCTCTCCGGGAAATTTTCTCAATGATTAATTCAGATTCCGAAAAATACATATTGGCACTGGATATTTTTGAGAATGAGCTGGACCACGAAATAAAGGCAGATACCGAACAGCGTTTTCAAAGGCTGCTAAGGGATGAGATCCACCCTTTTTTGCAGGGCAGGCTCGAGGTAAAATCCTCCAGTGAAGTAAAGGCAAAAATTAAAGATTATTTTTCTCTTATTTTTATGCAAAGCGGGCTTTTCTACAACAACAGAAAAAGCCTGGATGATTCCATTACCTTGGTGAACCGGAAACTGGCAGATGTGCTGGACGAAGCACAGATCACGGCCCAGCAGATCTTTCCGCATTATTATGAAAGATTTAAATCCGACGGCATCGAACATAATTTATATATCGGACAGAATATTGCTCCCGGATTACATTACCACTCCAAAGTGGTCCATAAACTGAGGTACTGGCAGCTGAAAACCATCTGTAATATGGAGCTGGAATTCCGCAACTTCAGGAAAGACCTTCCGGTTGATCTTGAGATTGCCTCCCTGATTTTTGTATATAATGAAAAAATTGATATCCGTTTCAGGATGGATGAGAAGCGCTTCGATGTAGACGGAGCCTATAATTCTTATTATGAGATCATTAAAAAACGGCTGGACAAAGCCCATGTAAAAGACTCCGGCGAACGCATTACCTGCCCCGGAAAAATCACCGTTGTTTATTTCGGAATGGAAAACCAGCGGGAATACCTCGACTACATCGGCAGGCTGCAGAAAAAAGGGATTCTTCAGAGTGACATTGAGTTTTTAAAAGTCGAAGACCTGCAGGGCATCACGGGACTTCTGGCTTTAAGGGTTTCCTTGGTGCAATGAAAAGTAAGTGGGAATCAATCTATCAAGGATCTCAAGGATTTTCACAGATAGATGATCACGCTTTAATTTTAACACATAAGTCACAGAGAGAATTTTAATCGTTTGAAAATATTTTAGAACACATCAGATAAAAAATCAAAGATTTTTAAAAACTTTTGAGCGATTTTATCAGTACGCATCATTAAACTTCTTTATACAGCATTAATATCTTTTGTGACTTTTGTAGTGAAATTTTCTCTTACCGATTAGATCAACCACCCCGTCAAAAATTCTTTGAATTTTCGCCACCCCTCCACGGGAGGAAATTTTGATCCTTATGATATTTAATATTTTGTATTCAATTTACTCTTCTTATGTCTTAATGGCTTAGCACGTTCCGAAATCCACCTGCTTTATAACCTATCACATAAAAATCAAAGATTTTTAAAAACTTATGTGCTCTGAAATGTTTTCAAAGCTTTCATTTTATATCTTCTATTTCTACTGTGTTTAAAAAGCTTTTGTGTCTTTTGTGGTAAAATTCTCCCACGACTCACTTTGCTTTCTCTTGACTATCGGACATTAGCTTTTCTGGATTCTACAGGCTCAGGAAAGCATATCCGAAAGAAAGCACGGAAATAATAATCCCGGCCATAAAGATCTGATACGTTATTGAAAGCAGCCTGTACTTCCGGTCCAGCACTTTACCCAGGTAATACAGATCCTTTACCATAGAATCATAGATATAATCCCGGTCTTTGATCAGGATATTCATCGCCGAATGGTAGTCATCAAACATCATCCGGTTAAAGTTTCCGAAAAACAAAAGATTGACCTTCCGGTCGGCAACATCCTGGGCGGTAAATCTTACCTTGGTTACGTTCGGTTTAGTCGATAAAATGGCAAAAACGATCGTCAATACACTTGATACCAGAAGGATAAAACTCGGGATAATCAGGTGCGAATTTTTAGGTGCATCAAGTTTCGGAACCAATACGGAAAGGCAGACCGAAATGATAATTGCATTCACCGAAAGGAGGATATTCGCCTTGCTGTCGGCAATATCGCTCAGCCGGGTATGATTTCCCAACGTTACCCTGAATAAGGTGTCTACGCTTCGGTCGGATTTCGGCTCTTTCTCTTTTTTACTTTCGGAAGATTCTTTCATGCCGTCATCCTTCTCAAGCTTTTTCTCGATCTTCTTAATGTTCTTTTCCTTCAGGGGCTGCCAATGCTGCTTTGCATAATCGGTGTAGAAACGATGCCTGTTTTTCAGCATATCGAGGTTGCCGGCATTCCACTCATCGTTGGAATAGCACCTTACGTTCGTCAGTTCCCACTCTTTTCGCAATGCATCGGAAATCTCATTGTAATCGCGGCTTGCAAAATGGCTGTAATCGGCATCCTTTACGATTTTTTCCAGGAGGTTCTGGGGTTCATACATAATCTTGGTGGCCAGGATCAGCTGCGATACCTCATCGACGTATTCTTCAGGATACCCTTCATTTTGCAGAAAATCTTTTGCAATTTTTACCCCGGCTTCTTCATGATCTTTGGCACATTCTATGTACCCGGTATCATGAAACCACATGGCCAGCAGTACTTTTTCCCGATCTTTTTCAGAAACGCCTGTATTGTTAAGGATCTCCTCCGCTTTGTTTACCGTGAAAGTAGTATGTATGAAATTATGATAAAAATATACCGAAGATAGTTTATCTTTGAATAGGCTTTCCACATAATCTTTGGCCTTGTGTAAAATATTCATCACCGAGATTTTATTAATGTAAATTTATGAATTTATACTTGAAAACGCATCTAAAAAATACTTCCGTTGCTTTCAGGCTTTTTCTGTCTGCCGGCGTTCTGTATTCATGCGCAACATATAACGTAAAAAAAGGCAAAAACTTATCCGAGGTAAGCCGTTCCGAAACCCTGTCCGGAAACGATTTCAAGCTTTTCCTGGTCGGTGATGCGGGAAATGCGGATGAACCACAGGGGCAACGGACTCTGGATATGCTGAAAAGCCAGTTGGAAACCGCAGACAGCAACTCGATGCTGATTTTCCTGGGAGATAACATTTATCCGAAAGGAATGCCCGACAAATCCGATAAAAACTACGAAACGGCCAAAAAGAAACTGGAAGACCAGCTGGCCATCGTGAAAAACTTCAAAGGCAGAGCACTCGTTATCCCCGGAAACCACGACTGGTACAGCGGACTTGAAGGCCTCAAAGCACAGGAAGATTTCGTAAAAGACTATTTAAACGATAAAAAAGCTTTTCTTCCTAAAAACTCCTGCCCGATTGATGACATCAGCCTCACCAAAGATATTAAACTGATTGTCATCGATTCCGAATGGGCCTTGCTGAACTGGGACAAATACCCGAGTATCAATAAAAACTGTGACATCAAAACCCGCGAAGACCTGTTTGTTGAATTTAAAGATCTAATCAATAAAAACCAGGATAAAAGGATCATCGTAGCGATGCATCATCCTTTGATCAGCACCGGAACCCATGCCGGATTTACTTCTGCCCGACCCAACCTTTATCCTTTAAAAAGCAGGATTCCGGTGCCCGGTGTGGCAAGTCTTATTAATATCTTGAGAAGTTCTTCCGGAGCCAGTCCGGAGGACATTACCAACCAGCATTACGCAGATCTTGCCGGCCGTATCCGAAGCATTGTTCAGGATAAGGAAAACATCATTTTTGTTTCCGGGCACGACCACAACCTGCAGTATCATAAAAACAGGAACATCCGGCAGATCGTCAGTGGTGCCGGTTCCAAAGTAGAACCTGCTTCCATTCGTGAAGACAGTGATTTTTCTTACGGAGGAAGCGGTTTTGCCGTATTAAATCTCCGGAAAGACCAAAGTTCCGATGTGGAATATTTTTCCACAAAAGACAATTCCCCGGAAAGCCTTTCGCACATTCAGGTAATAGCTCAGCCGAAAGAATTTGTAAATAACTTTCCTGATTCTTTTCCATCAACCGTTTCATCTACTATTTACCCTGAAAAATTAACCCGGAAAGGAAAGTTCTACACCTGGCTTTGGGGTAAGCATTACCGGAAATATTACGGTATGCCGGTAGAAGCACCGACTACCGATATTTCAACGCTTGACGGCGGTTATACCCCGTTCCGTGAAGGAGGCGGGAACCAGTCGAACAGCCTGAGGCTGAAAGCAAAGGACGGGCAGGAATTCGTGATGCGGGGCGTAAAGAAAAGTGCCGTGCGTTTCCTTAACAATATGGCTTTCCGGAAAAGTACTTTCGGAAATGAGCTGGACAATACCTTCCCGGAAAAGTTCCTTCTGGATTTTTACACGACCAACCATCCTTTTACCCCGTTTGCCGTGGGAAATATGGCTGATAAGATCGGGCTTTACCACAGCAATCCCAGACTATTCTATATTCCAAAGCAAAAAGCCCTGGGTGAATATAATACGCATTTCGGGGATGAAATGTATATGATCGAGGAGCGTTTTTCATCAGATCCGAAAACCCTGGCTTCGCTGGACGGCGCAGAGGATATCGTTTCTACAGACGACGTGCTGAAAAATTTTAATAAAAGCTATAAATATACCGTCGATCAGGAAACCTACATTCGGGCACGGATTTTCGATATGCTGATCGGCGACTGGGACCGGCATGCCGACCAGTGGAAATGGGCGGAATACAAAAATGGTGATAAGGTGATCTACAAGCCGATTCCGAGAGACCGGGATCAGGCTTTCAGCAAATATGACGGTGCAGCCTTCAAAATCATCATGAATATTCCGGCCATCCGCCACATGAAAACGTTTAAGGATGATCTTAAAAATGTGAAATGGTTTTCCATGGAGCCTTATCCGCTGGATCTGGTGTTCCTGAAAGGGGCTACGGAAGCAGACTGGAAAGCTCAGGCGAAATATATACAGGAACATCTTACGGATCAGGATATCGACGAAGCCTTCAGGAATCTGCCGAAAGAAGTACAGGATGAAACCCTTGCCGATATTCAGCGGAAATTAAAATCAAGAAAAGCAAAACTCGGGATCTATGCATCCCAGTATTATGACGTACTCCAGAAAAAAGTACCGCTGGCAGGAACCGTTCATCCCGATAAATTTTTGATTACAAAAAACGGCAATACGGTTAATATCAAACAATACAAACTCAATAAAAAACAGGAAAATCCCGAACTGGTTTTTGAAAAGACCTACGACGATTCCAAAACGAAAGAACTCTGGATCTATGGTCTTGAAGATGATGATGTTTACGAAGTTTCAGGCGAAGGAAAACCGAAGATCAACATCCGCCTGATCGGAGGCTATAATCATGACACCTATAACGTGGCCGATGGACGCCGGGTTAAGATCTACGATTTCAAATCCCAGAAAAATACTTACCATACAAAAGGTACTTCAGAACATATTTCAGATGATTACAATGTTAATACATACGATTACAAACATCCGAAGTACAATTTCTTTGCAGGCTATCCTAATGCGAATTTCAATCCGGATGACGGAATTATTTTAGGTGTAGTTGCCAATTATACCGTGAATAATTTCATCCGTGATCCGTTTACCCAGAAACATACCCTAAGGGCCAATATATATACCGCAACGGGCGGATTTAATCTCGGCTACAAAGGCGTCTTTAAAAAAGCCTTCGGAGGCTGGGACGCCGGCATCGACGCTTCATACACCACTCCGTTTTTTGCAAGAACATTCTTTGGGCTGGGCAATGAAACCGTGTATGATGAGGAAGCGGTAGAAAGGGATTATAACCGGGTTCGTATTTCGCAGTTCAAATTGGCACCTTCCGTTTCAACTACGAGCTGGCACGGACTGAAACATCAGTTTCAACTGAGCTTCGAACAGGCAAAAGTGCAGCGGAACGACGACCGTTTCATCGCCGTTTCATCGGATGTAAATCCTGAAGTATTTAAAGGGCAGCAATTTGCAGGAGCCAATTATACCTTCGGCTTCAGAAACCTTGACAACACGGCTTTCCCAACCCTCGGGCTGGAGCTGGCCCTGAATGCAGGGTGGAAAGCAAATTTATCGGAATTCAACCAGAACTTCACTTCATTCCAGGGAACGCTGAATATCTTTCACCGGATCGATAAGCGCGGAAAATTCGTATTGGCCAATTCTGCCAATGCCATGATCATCAACAATAATAATTTTGAATTTTACCAGGCTGCCGCCATCGGAGGAAACAATAAGATGCGGGCCTACCGGAACGAAAGGTTTGCCGGAAAATCCTATGTCGTGAACAACACGGAAATCCGTTGGGATTTCGGACGTATTAAAAACAGTATTGCCCCGGCAAATATGGGCGTGCTGATCGGCTATGATCTCGGAAGGGTGTGGATGGACCGTGAATCCTCAGCCAAATGGCATCAGGGCGTAGGTGCCGGATTCTGGCTAAATATCGTGGAAATGTTTTCTGCAAGAATAGATTATTTTACCGGAGAAGACGGAGGTAGAATTTCGGGCGGTGTGGGACTTGCATTCTAATGTATTAGCAATTAGCAATTAGCAATTAGCAATTAGCAATTAGCAATTAGCAATTAGCAATTAGCAATTAGCAAAATTAAAATTTATGGCAAGGTTCAAAAAATGACTTTGCCATTTTTTTACGTTAAAAACTTTCAAAAAAATCTGCGCGACCTGCAAAGTATCGTGAGATTTATTTAACGTAAAGTTTTTACTTCCTGGATAAATATTCCAAGGCAGCAAAGAAGAAATCAGCAAACTGATTGATGAAGGTTACGTCTGCTTCGCGCAGCAGACTTGTTTGCCTTTGCCTCCTAAAATCAGCGATATCAAACATCAATCTTTGCGTTGAAAATTTTCAAAAAAATCTGCACGATCTGCAAAGTATGCGTGAGATTTATTTAACGCAAAGTTTTTATCTTTAAGGATGAATTTTCCAAGGCAGCAAAGAAGAAATCAGCAAACTGATTGATGAAGGTTACGTGTGCTTCGCGCAGCAGACTTTTCTGCCTTTGCCACCTAAAATCAGCGATATCAAACATCAATCTTTGCGTTGAAAACTCTCAAAAAAATCTACGCAATCTGCAAAATCTGCTTGATGTATTTTTTCTTTGCATCTCAAAATTCTGTAGCCAAAACGATGAGTCGGATCTGATTTTACTTCAGATTAAACCTATATACCTTTCCACCCGTTTTTTTGTCTTTTTCATCGGCGATCATTAAAGTATGGTCATCAAAAAAGGCAACGGATTCTTTTTGGGAATTATGGTTCAGGGAAATGGTACGGATTTTTGTTTTGCTGAAATCATCAGGACTAAAACCGGTCAGCACCTGGATGTTTTTGTGGTTTAATAAAACGATCTGGTTTTTGGTACTGTTGATAGCGGCGGAAGTAATGGCGGCATCGCTGTATGCGCCTTTCAGCTTCAGTCGGCCTATTAATTTTGCTTCAAAATCCCCTTCCTGGTTCGGAACTTTAAAAACAAGAAACGTCCCGTCGAAACCTTTGCTCCGGTTTTTGGTAAACAGGTAAAAATTTCCGTTCATCTCTACAAAAGCTTCACAGTCGTACAGCAGGTTGGATTTTTTGGGTGGAAATTCAGTTTGTCCTTCGTAATAGAATTTTGTTTCCTGTATTACCTTCGTGGACTTTTGGGAATCATTTTTAAGGTCAATTTTTAAAATCGATAAATTTCGTCTGTCATTGTCATTGTTCCCGAAGTCACCGATATAAAGATTTCCCTGCGGATCTGCCGTGATATCTTCCCAGTCGTGGTTTTCTGCATTCTCCACCAAAACGTCCGCTGTTGGGTCACCCTGCAGATTCAGACCGTAGACCATATTCTTGTTTCCCTGGTCCTCAATGGTCCAGATGGTCTTTTTATCCGGAGATAAAGCCATACCGGAAACTTCCTTCAGTTTTTTCGGCAGAGAGAATTCCACTTTTAATTTATAGATGGCAGACGAATCCTGAGCTTTCGGGTTACAGCTCCAAAGAAGAAATGCAGAAACAATAACAACGCGCAACATATTTATTTTTTTAATTTTTTAAACTGGAAATAAGAGAACCTGATATTCTTCTCTAAGTTATTAATAATCCGCTGATGATGGAGAAAAAATCCTGCCGCAAGACCGAGCAGGCTTCCGATAATGGTATCGATCAGACGGGCCTGCATCAGGATTTCGACGTTGTGATGGGCATCACTTGCCGTTTCCGCCAGCAGGATCGTCAGCGGTGTAATAAAGATAACGGCCAGACCATAGTTCCGAACTACCAAAAATTCAATGATAAACTGCAATACCGTAATGGTAATGATCATGGTTATTTTATCGGGATTGAATAAGAGCATGAGCCATACCAGACCGATTCCTATAAAAGTCCCAAGGATCCGATGCATATTCCGCTGCCGGACGTGTTCAAAATTTCGCCCCTGGATAATGGCAACGGTGGCAATCGAAATCCAGTAGGTATTTTTAAATGCCAGAAGATGGCCGATGATCAGGGTCATGGCCATAAAAAATCCGATGATCGTGCTTTCGACGAATTTGGTATACCTTCTTTTATTGAAAGTTCTTCTCGGGACCGTCACCACTTCGCTTTTTTCAACAAAGACCGAGTACAGGAAGGCCAGTGAGCATGACAAAACAGCGCCCATGGCCACAAGTCCGACCCTTGCAGGGATCAGTTCCGGGTCAAACGGATACGTGCCTGCCATCGCCGCAACCATGATAAAGAAAAAATTGCCGGGGGGCGGAATTTTAAAATAGGATGAAATAAAATGCGCCAGAAAAGAAATAACGGCGACCGCCAAAGAAGCAAAATAGATATTAAACCCGAAAAATGAACTCACCGCAAAGGAAAATATGATCCCTACTGCACAAACCGCCAGGTGGATCATCCGCTGAGCCATCGGGGCCGAAGTGAAATACAGGATCGTTAATGCTCCTAAACTCGCGAGTGCCCCGTAATTGGGCTTACCGGTAAAATAGCCGATAAACAGACAGCTGCCGATGCACAGTGCGGCGAGAAAGGGAAAATGCCATTTCCTTTCCGTTTCCTTGATTTCCAGCAGGTACTGAAACTGGTGATGCAAGGGATTTCTTACTTTCATTTACTGCAGGCGTTTGGCTTTTTCCCAGAGGACATCCATTTCTTCCAGAGACAGGTCGGCGAGGTTAATCCCCTGCTCCGAAGCCAGCTGTTCCATTTTCTGAAATCTGGAAATGAATTTAAGATTGGTGCGCTCCAATGCCGAATCCGGATTGATTCCTGAAATCCGTGCATAGTTGATCAGTGAGAAAAACACATCCCCAAATTCCTGTTCTTTTTTATTGGGGTCTGTTTCTGCATGAAACTCCTGTATTTCTTCATCTACCTTTTTCCAGGCATCTTCCGCATCGTGAAACTCGAATCCGATCCCTTTTACCTTATCCTGGATCCGGTAGGCTTTTACCATACTCGGCAGGCTTTTGGGAACGCCGCCCAGGATGGATTTGTTGCCTTCTTTCAGCTTCAGCTTTTCCCAGTTCTGCTTTACTTCTTCCTCATCCGTCACTTCGGTATCTCCGTAAATGTGGGGATGGCGGAAGATCAGCTTTTCATTTAGGGAATTGATGACATCGGCGATATCAAAGCTTTCTTTTTCAGAACCGATTTTGGCGTAGAACACCAGGTGCAGCAAAACATCACCGAGTTCTTTTTTTATTTCCTGAAGGTCATTCTGCAGAATCGCATCCGAGAGCTCATAGGTTTCTTCCAGGGTAAGATGGCGAAGGGATTCCAATGTCTGTTTTTGATCCCACGGGCATTTTGCGCGCAGATCGTCCATAATATCCAGTAATCTTCCGAAAGCTTCCAGCTTTTCCTGTTTGGTATTCATAGTTTGAAAATTCAAAGTCATACAAATTTAAGGTAAATATTCTGTTATGCTCTTTTGTCCCGAAACAAAAAGAACGAAAAGATCAAACTAAAAAAGTACCCTTAAATTGCCATGAAGTATTCTGATCATGGAAGTTTCCAACGCAGGTAAAAAATCTGCTGTCTAAGGAAACAAAATTCATTTTACAAAAAAACATCTATGATAATCAACAATTTATATTACTTTCAATTATTTTAACGAAGAAAATAGTGAATCTGGTTTCTTCAGACTATCCTTTTTTTATCCTTTTTTCTCGGAATCCTGTTCCAAAACTATACTTATTTTTTTGTGGTATCAGACTTATAATTCATTCATTTGCGTAAAAATATTTTACCTGAATGATCATCTTAGATTCAAAGTTTTGGAGAGCGGTACGCATATGTTTAAAAAACAAAATCCCTCTGAAATTACAAGATATCAAATCTGTTATGGACACCATACATTGAACTGTACAACCTAAGCCTGCATGATAAGAAGATTCTGAAAACACGAAGCAGCCTGCAGAAATTAAATAAGAATAATTGAGCCGATATTCCCCCATCAATAAGCCTTTTATTTTTCATCAATACCCTAAAACAATCAACAGCCAGGCTTAGGTTTTTCATGACAGGCAAGAGAAAATAGAAATGTAGAAATTTTTAAACAAGATAAAATTAGAACATGAATAGAAAATTACACGTAATGGGAATATTTTTATTCTCCATTTCATGGGCAAATGCTCAGGTCGGCATCAACACCCAATCTCCTACAGCTGCCTTACACGTGGTAAGCAAAGGAAATGCGGTTACCACCCAAGCCCTGAAAGTGCATAATTCTGACGGAACCAATCTTCTGACGATTAATGATGACGGTACGGTTACCGGTTCTGCCGTTTCCAATCTCGGCGGAACGGGCAGCGGAACAAACGGTAAAAATGCACTGGTAAAGACCACCCCCGAAGCAGCCGGAGCCAATTGCAGCACCGGAGGGATCAAAATAGAAAGCGGGCTGGATAACAACAACAACGGAACTTTAGAAGTTTCTGAAATTACCGATACCAAATATATCTGCAACGGAGCAGCAGGCGCAGCGGGATCAGATGGAAAATCCGTTTTAAACGGAACGGTAAATCCATCATCTTCCACAGGAAATAATGGCGATTTTTACATTAATACAGCTACGAATTTCTTATTCGGTCCAAAAGCGGGAGGCAACTGGCCGGCAGGGGTTTCTCTTGTAGGTCCTGCAGGAGCTACCGGTGCTACGGGACCTGCAGGCATCGGATATGGCGGAACCTCCGCTTCAGCAAAAACCATTAGCTTAGGCAGCAAAACGTTTGCAGTACCGGCAGGGCTGGCATATATCCCCGGCCAGCGTATCCGTTTTGTAGATCCCACCAATGCTGTGAATTTCCTGGAAGGAACGATTACGTCTTACAGCTCAACAAGCATGGTGGTGAACATCGACAATAATGGCGGTTCAGGCACGATAGCAAACTGGAACCTTACCGTAGGCGGAAACTTAGGATCGGCAGGAGTTGGCGTACCGACAGGAGGAACAACCGGGCAGGTATTGGCAAAAGTGGATGGAACCAACTATAATACACAATGGGTGACGCCAAGTGGGGCAGCAAGCGTTTATCCAAATATTGAATTAGATATTAGAAACAATGTTTCTCAATCTATTACGACTTTAGGAAACGGAACTTCTTCAAATTTGATTACTTTCTCTGGTAGTAATTCAGCAAATGCCTCTTTAACAGGAGGAAATACATGGAACGGAACAACCTTTACGGTAGGTTCAAACAGTGCTGGATGGTATCAAATAAATGTACAAATAATTGGAACACAAACTGATGGAGTAAGCTCAAGTAATATTGGAATACCTTTTTATATGGATTTAAATAATACTGTTGGAAGTACAATGTCTAGCGCTATATTATATCGTTCAAATTATTCTTCAAACACTAATTCTTCTCATTTAAAAAACAACAATACGATAACCACTTTATTGTATTTATCCGCTGGTAATACATTGAGTTTTTATGGTTTTAGTGCGAGTAATACAGTAGCAGGTAATACAAGCAATAATGGCAGCACGTACTTGAATATTGTGAGGATTAAATAAAAAAATTGAAATAAAAAACGAGGCGAAATCCTGAAAAGCCTATAATTAAAAGAGTAAAAATTCATAAAATATTGTTATATGTTAGAAATTAATACCCTGCTTTTTCATATTACCAGAAATGAAAATGCAAATTTAATTGAAGTTGGTGGAATACAACTTCAAGTTGGAAATGTAAATGCATATGGAAGAGGTTTCTATACGGTAGAAAACTTAGCAAATGTATTTCAGTGGAATCATGCAGATAATGCTGAAGACTTTTTGAATAATTATTCAGTTATTTTTAGTAGAGTAACTATAGAGACAGAAATTGATCTTGTAGCTCCGGTATTAGCTATTGATGGACCTTATGGACCGGATGTCCTTCCATTAAGAAGAGGCGGTGATTTAGTATGGAGAAATTTCAATGGTACTATCCAAGGATCCCAAGCTCAAAACATAGAAGTTATAGGAAACCTAACTGTAAATACAATTAATAATATAGCAAATAATTTTTTAATACCTCAACCTATTAATGTTAATGGTTTAATTTTAAATAATATTGATCTAAATGCAATTCAAATTATAGCAAATATCAATGCTGTAATAGAAGATTTATAGAATAAATCTAATTTGCAATTTAAATTATAAATACGTTATGGTAGCAATAAGAGGTTTTATAAATAAAAATGATCAAGCAGACTCTTTAGTTAAAGAGCAAAATGCACATTTAGATTCTTTATCAGAAATGGCTAATATTAAAGTAAATTTATTAAAGAAGCTGTTTGAGTTAAATTTTGACACTCTCCCCCAAAGTGTGTAAGTTAAAAAGTCAGGGCTTGGATTTTATAATCTGAGCCTTTCTTCAAAAATAAGCATAAATTGGTTGAGAACAATTCCCCAATTCTGAATCGGCATCGACCATTTTTTTGTGGCTTCTTTTAAAGCAAGGTAAACAGATTTCAAGACCGCATCA
>CAJYGB010000022.1 GCA_913774355.1 uncultured Chryseobacterium sp.
GTTTTGTTTCAGAATAAATCGGTCCCAATCAAAGCAAACAATCTTTAATAATCTTATCAAAAGAATGGTGGATAGAAAGCCTGTTTTACAAAAAGATCTAATATGTAGTTAAGTTAGGACCTCTAAAGATTTAAAACTAATTGATTTTGCCGACAGTCAATTTGGAACGATGTATTTTAATGAGAATATTTCTACTGGAAATGATATGATGATACGTCATTTGGATGGCGAACTTACCCCCAAACTCCTCCCAGTATATGTTCAATTATATGAGGCTTTATTACAGTATATTGATGAACATCATAAAATAAAAGAGCATGTCTTCATGCCTCAATTATTAGAAGTAGGGACAGATTATATCATTCGTCCTTTTTATTCGTATCATGTATCTACCCGTAGATATTTTGATCCTGATGAACCATTGGAACCATACACAGAATACTACGAAATGATCAGGGTTTTCTCAGAAGAAATGACCAATGAGTTTTCGCAAGAAGATATTACTGATCCTGATAAACAAAGTATCATAAAAAGAATTCTAAGAAAAAGTCTGATTCAGCCAAGAGGTAAAATTTTTTTTGAGGGACGCTATCTCAACAAATATATTATTGTAGAGCCTGCGATTTCCATAGAAGATCTAGAAAAATGGAAAATCAGAGATCAAGAATATTTTTCTTAATATTGACAAACATAAAAGTGTTTGGATAAAACTCTTTCCTTCGCAGTTTTCAACTTTGAGAGTTTATGTCGAACACACTTATTCAATACTTGAACAATCACATCTACAAAAAATAAGAGTCAGTCTCACAACTAAAAAGTGAGGCGGATTCTTTTTTTTTACTGTTAAAAATTAATTATTAATAACTTACAGATTATTAATAAAAATCTGCCTAATGTTACCTAAAATAGCAGAAAACCTTGACGCAAATAAAGAGGACTTATCCTGAAATAAAAGGAGAAGGAGAAATAACAATCTTATCAGAATTACCTTATTGTATGTCTCGCCAAGGAGTAATACAAGATTTTAGTAAAATGTTTCCAAATGTGAAAATAAATTTAATAGATAACTTAAAATAGTAATAAAAATGAAAGTAAAAAAAATAATGTATGCTCCAACAGCTGTTGTTCAGTTTACATATAAATTCAATAAAGAACATAATACAAATATAGAAAGAGAAAGTGTTGAATATTTAGACGGTTCTCCTTTTGTAACTATTGATCTTAAAGAAACTAACCAAAAATTAATATTTGAATACTCTTATGAATTAGGTAGGATTCAAAACTATTTAGCAAAAAAAGGAGAAGAATTATTACCCTTACAAGATTATCCCTTTCCTCCCGAGAAAGAATAGATAAAAAAACGTATAACTAAAAATTATCCGTTTTTATTAAGAATTTTTGCTAAACTTGATAGTATGTGAGATATTAGCTGTCTCAAGACTGCATCATACAGCTTTTTCAATCATTTCAAATATATCTATAAACCGGAGCATCTCACATATGAAAAATAAAATTATGTATAAATTAACAAACAACGTAGAAATAGAAATCGTTAAAGAAAAGCAATTATCTGCAATTCCAAGAGTTATTATTTACGATGTAGAAATTTGTTTAACAGCATGTAATAGTGTTAAGGAAATGGATTATGAGATATCAGTTACTGATGGAAGTGATAAGGGCCTGTTATTTACAGAAGACAATGATATGTTTAGATTTGATACTCAAGATCATCTGCTTACCGCTATTTATTTAGATTACAGCGAAGTGGACAGATGGCCGGATGATAAGTTTGAATTAGTAACTAAAGCAAAAAAAATAGTTGGTATTCCAAAACTAATTCAACCTTTGTCTTTCGATTTGGAGCCCTTTAAGTATAGATACTGTGTACCTTCTGATAGTATCTTATTGGGTTATGGAGACATTCTTTTAAATAGCCAGGAATTTACCGAATTGCAAATAGCTGAAAATGTATCTTTATTGTTTAATGAGAATAATTTGTATTGTGCATGGCTTATAAAAAGCCCCGAACAATTTTTTTGGTCAATAAAATAGCCCCAATTGAAAAATACCCGGTTACTCCTCTTCTAAAGAAAAGTTTTTGGGATATCTTTCAGTTTATAAATCAAGAGAGAATAGAGCTGATGGAAAAAGAAGATATGTATACATTTCATGAATTACGGGCTTTGTACAAAAGTATTATTAATAGCAATGAAAAGAATCATGGATTGGAGATCTTAGCAGAAAAACTATTTGCTTTTGCAGATAATTTCTACTCTCAAGAGCAGATGCAAAATTTTCAATAGAATCTAAACTCTTTTTAAATTCTCAGGGAATATGCTAAACTCCACCTGAATCAGAAAGAGACACTGCTAAATTGTCAAGGAAAGTCAATTTACCAAAGAGCAGATCACGCTGCTGGAAAAAGCATCTACACATGCTGATGAGCTAGCCAAAGTAAAAGACGAAGCGATTGTAGTTCGTATAGAAGAAGCATTTGCAAACAATGACTATAAAACCATCGAAAATATTGTCAATGAGCTGGAGAAAACAAAGAAAACTTCTAAAGAGGCAATAAAAAGTGATGAGCTTGAAAAAGTGAATAGTTTGCTTGGGGAAGAAATTGGTAGAGTAAAAAAGCCTGCTGGAGAATTTGAAAGGTACAAAACATTTAACAATAATTCTGATATACCTTCTAAATATTCTAACGACCCAAGATTTAATGATTTGGCAACTGATCCTGCCCATAAAGGCACCAAAGCTATTAGCCCTGCTTCTAGACAAGAAGCAATGGCTGGCTTAGAGGCTGAAGCACAAGGATTAATTAAGGGTCCAATTCAGAGGGGACCAGCTGAAATTGAATTTTTTGATGCAAATGGTTTGCCTTTTGATGTTAAGACACCTCCTTCAAAATCATCAAGAGTACCTGTCGATATGGATCATCCAAGAGTTGGCAAGTCAATAAAAAAGGAACTGAGTGAAAAACCTCTTTTTCCTAATAATATAACCGGAGTACTGGAAAAAAGAAGAGTTATATTAGATTGCAGCTATATGAATGAAATAGATCATACCGCTTTATGGAAGTGGCTCAATACTAATTTAAGCTCCGAAGAACTATCAAGAATAATAGAAATAAATGTAAAATTTTAAATAAAATGGAAGACAGATTTAATTTATATAGCATTATAAAAGAGAAAAATAATTACACGTCTGATGACTTGCCTAATTTTAATGAAATAGATATAAAAAATTTAATTATTAGTGATATTAATTTAGATGACCTGATCTCTGTCAAATCTGAATATCGCAATACTGAATTTAATCATATATCACTTTATTCAGCATATTTCGTTCAAACATCATTTAAAGAATGTACCTTTCAAAATGTTGATTTTACGAAGTCAAACTTAAACAATACAGTATTTGAGTCTTGTTCTTTCATATCATGTTCTTTTGCAAGTGCCGAAATAATGGGGGCAAATATTACAAATTGTAATTTTAAGAAGTGTAAATTCACCGATATTATATTTAGTGATAATAAAATTAGTAATACTCAATTTGAAATTACAGACAAATTTTTTTCTTCAATTGATAACAATATTGAAGAAAATGTTGTTTGGATTTTTGATTAAAATTATGATGTCAGAAGTGTCTGATTTATAAATTGCCACTCATCATTTATAATAGAAATATGCGTGGACATAAGAATAGTCGAAGTAAATTGCAGAAAGTACCACATAAATGATAAAAGACTACCCGAAATTTGGGAAGCCTTTTACTTATTATTTACACCTTCGAATTTAAAGATCGATAGAGAAAAACCAATTATTTATTTCCCTTCAGTTTAGCAAACCACTCCGCATAAGCATCCACCGCCGATTTCAGGAATTTTTTGTTTTCTTCACTTTTAATGCTGCCTTCGTCATCAAACCATTCGGCGACATTGGCGATGTAGACTTCCGGCTGCTGCATGGTTGGGAGATTGAGGAAAACAAAACATTGTCTCAGGTGATGGTTGGCTCCGAAAGCAGAAATATTTCCCGGCGAGCTGCTGAAAACGGCCGCCGGTTTATTGTCCCATACGCTTTTTCCTGCGGGCCTGGAGCCGACGTCAACGGCATTCTTCAATACGCCGGGGATGGAGCGGTTGTATTCCGGGGTGATAAAGATAAAACCCTCGATGTCTTTCAACTTGGTCCTGAATTCTGTGTACGATTCGGGCACTTCATTGAAATCGTCAAAATCCTGGTTGTAAATGGGAAGATTGTCGATGGAAAGGATTTCAAATTCAAAACCTTCCGGTTGCAGATCAGCGACGGCCTGGGCCAGTTTTTTAGAGAATGAGGCCTTTCGGAGACTTCCGGCAATAATTCCGATTCGATTGTTCATAATGTGTAGATTTTATCTTTACGCTTTCAAGAACCAAGCCATACGTATTCCGCTAAATTAACTTAATGCCGCCGCAGTATTATCATATGAATTCGATAGGACTCAATTTATTTCAACAATAATAAAAAAGTAAAAATCCAAAATGTAATTAATTTTAAATAAATTTACTTAGAGGATATTTAAATTTGATATAATAATTTTTTATAGACTTCTGCTTAATGTCGCTTCATCTAAATAAACGAAGTTGATTCTTAATAGTAAAAAATATTTAGATTTGACGCAGTCAAATTCAGTTTATTAAGCGGAAAGAAATTAAACCTTAATTCCTACATGTTAAAAATGTATCATAGACTACACCTCATCCTCCCAAATCACATGTACAATCTTCCAGATGCCGCTTTCTTTGATAAACTGGAACATTTTACGGCCCGAAGCTTCAAAATATTCCCCGCAAAGCAGGCCTTTTTTCCGGTACGTTGAATACCGCTGGGCAATATTTCCCGTAATCCGGGTTTCTTCTCCCGTTTCCCATTCGCTGAACTCTGTTAAAGTACCGTCTGTAAGGATCTTTTTCCTGGGATCGATAAAGGATTTAAGGTCATATACTTCCGTGCATTCCGTTGACTTTTTGATGATACTTGCCGATAAAGAACACACTTCATGAATCTTATCAAAATCGGGCTGACGAATATTATTGGAAAAGATATGGTAGAAATCATGCACACAATTGCCGATCAGCATCTCGTCTGTTTCAGAAATTTTTAATCCAACGCTGTCCGTTTGACTGTCATTATTCAATTTCAGTTTTTCATCCATCTAAAGATTTTGTTTAAAATATGAACGTTCTGTTTAATTTTCGTACAATTTCCCGGCAGTTTCTCTCCTTCAGAAATGATAAAGAAAAATAACATCACCGGTATAAGCAGGTTTGGCCTGATCTTTTATCAGAAGTTTCGCTTCTACAACCACTTTTACCGTTCCTCTCAGGTCATTGACGGATTTTACAGTAGCCTGTAAGCATACTTCATCATTTACCTTAACTGGCAAACCGAACCTGAAATTTTCAATTCCGTAATTGATTTCCATCTTTACGTTTCGTACTTCTGCGATCTGCTTCCAGAGATAAGGGATAAGGGAAAGGGTAAGATAGCCGTGTGCGATCGTAGAACCGTAGGGCCCTTCCGAAGCCGCTTTTTTTTCATCCACGTGGATCCACTGATGATCAAGGGTAGCTTTCGCAAAACGGCTGATCTGCTGCTGATCGATGGTGTGCCACTCAGAAGTGCCGGCTACGCTTCCTTCCAGCTGTTTGTATTCTTCGAAATTACTGATGATAACCATTTTATTTTTTTACTAATTTATCATAATTATTACATTTGAACGTAATTTTTTTGTCCTGTACCGAAAAACCTCCCGCATAACACGGGAGGCAGATGAACATAACAAAATAATAAGTAATTGCTTACATTTTATTTTCCGAACGATATATGGGTCAACTGAAATTATATGAATTAGTATGAGATTCAGCTTATACCGCCGGGAACGTTATGTAAGTTTTTTATCAGAAACCGGATTAAGCAAGTCTTACGTTAACCGCATTTAAACCTCTTTCTCCTTTCTGTATATCAAAAACAACCTGATCGTTTTCACGGATCGAGTTGATGCTTAGTCCTGATGAATGTACAAAAATATCTTTGCTTCCGTCTGCCGGAGCAATAAATCCGAAGCCTTTTGCTTCATTAAAAAATTTTACTGTGCCTTGTTGCATGGTAATGATTGTTAAATTATATATTATCACGATCCCCACACTTTAGGGATCATTTGATTTCATGTTGTATCCTGTCCTATGATACGTAGCGGCTGCCGATTTCTTCCTGTTGGTAACGGCTCACCGTAACTTCCACCGGTTTGCGCAGAACCGCTTCTGCAAATTTCCTGATCCTCTCAGGCATCGCTGCCGAAAAAAACAGCGTCTGTCTCTTGTTAGGCATCAGTTTCAGAATTTCTTTCACCTCATCTGCTCCTCCCGTTTCAAATATCCGGTCGGCTTCATCCAGGACCAGTATTTCGATTTTGGAAAGATCAATGTATCGCTGAACGGCAAGTTCCAATAATCTTTCCGGGGTCGCTACAAGCAGGTCTACCCTTTTTCTTAAGGCAGAAAGCTGTCCGCCGGCTGAAATGCCGTCGAACACGGAAAGCTGTGAAAGCGGAAGATATTTGCTGTAAATTTCCAACTTTTCCTCAACTCCCATTACGAATTCTTTTGCCGGGCTCAAAATAACAACCCTTATTTTCCCGTGCTCCTGAGAATTTTTCTGCAGCAGCTGAAGGATGGGCATTACAAATGCAGCGGTTTTTCCGGTTCCGGAATGCGAACAGGCGATTACGTCATGACCTGCCAAAATATGCGGCACTGCAAAGTTCTGCAATTCGGTAGGCTTCGAATACCCTGCTTCCGTAACGGCGCGGATAATCGGATTGATTAAATGTAAGTTTTTAAAACTGATCATAATCGGCCGGTTGCCCGGTATTTTGTAACGGACCCGTTTACGGAATCCGTATCGTATGGATGATAAATAAAGATGCTCTATCCATTTACCACTTTTGCATGGCCTGCACAATAATTTATCTGAAAATAACAATATTGAACAACAGCCTGCAATGACATATCATTTCTAAAATAAAAGGGATTTTAAGCCGGCTTTTATTATCGGGGCAGATTAATAATCGGGCAGCTGAAAAAGCAAAACTGAATGATAAAAATGTAATTTAAATTAAATCAGTACGGCGAAGGCAGGAACCTGTTTTATGAATACCCTGCAAATGTAAGCGAAAATAATTGGAAAACAATGAATATAATTCACTGATTTTCAAAATTATATTCGTAGCTTACGCACACAAAAAACAAATTGTTTGCAGACTGCGGATAATTTTAAATTTCAGCCTTATGCAAACGTATTCTCCTATTCCACAGCCCCTGTTCAAGCCTACAGAAATCCCTCCTTCCAGGCACATACGGATCGCTTACTTCATCATGGTACATCATAAACCCAATGTTTTTAAAGCCATGTTTGAAAAAATCTACACACGCGACCAGTTTTACCTGATTCATATCGACCGTAAAGCCAGTGCTAAATTTACGGAAGAAATCCAGCTGTACCTGTTGCAGTTTCCCAATGCCTATCTTCTTGAAAGTATGAATATTTTACCCGGAGGCTTCAGTGTGATCCAGGCTGAGCTCAATGCGATGGAATATTTGTTGAATGTAAGCCGGGAATGGGATTACTTCATCAATTTAAGCGGTGAAGATTACCCGCTCCGATCACAGGATATCATCCGTCACTTTCTCACCAGCAATAAAGGACGAAATTATCTTTTTTACTACGACCAGAAGTTTTACAGGCCCGACACCATGCAAAGGATCCAGAATCATTTTACCGAGCTAACCCACAAAATTTCGTCGATGCTCTACAAAAGGGAATTCATGGAGGGTGTTACACCGTATATCGGAGAAAAATGGTTTATCCTTACCCGGGAAACCTGTACTTTCCTGACGAATAACAAAAGGGTAATGGATTTTGAAGACTATTACCTCCATACCCTTTTACCTGCAGAATCTTTCTTTCAGACCGTTCTTATGAATACGGATTTTAAAGACATCATTGTAAATGACGACAAAAGGGCAAGCATCGAGAAGACTTTCTTCAGATGCGGACATCCTACAGAGGATTTCCTCACCTCTCTTACTGCCGGCAATCATCTTTTTATCAGGAAAATCAATGGTAAAACCGATGAAAATATCCTGCATTACATCCAGACCCATTATCATACGCCGCTAGCGGAAATTAACGAGATCGAACGCGAACTGAAAAGAAATAACCGCGATAACAATTGATCTCAACGTTCTAAGAACGTATCATCCGACAAATTTCATAAGGCAGATTTAATTATCTTAATATTTAAACGATACAAACCCTCAACCTGAAGTGTAAGAATTTCCAGCTAGGAAAATCAATCATAATTCTCGGCAAAATCCGATTTAGCACCTCATATCCCAAATGGATCAAAGCCCACAGCACTTGTTATATTGAAATTACTTTAGCCAAAAGAATAAAATCAAATTCTTGTGTGGTTTGGCTCTATAATAAATAATACAAAATCCTTATTGATAGCACAATTACGCCTCACTGCTTATGACTGCAGTCATGATGCTTCCTGATGTTTTAATCCTAGCTTTATGAATATTAACATCAACACCTTATGCAAAATATTTTATGCTTCAGCCATTTGCGGTGGAATTTCGTATTTCAGCGCCCTCAGCATGTACTTACCGGTTTGCCAAAAACTATAACGTTTTTTATTTTGAAGAACCCCATACCGGACCCGATTCTTATGAGATTATAAAGCAGGACGGTATTTCGGTTGTGATAATCCATATCGAAAATCATCATGACGACTACAAAGGAAGAATGACCCGGATTATGGACAGGTTTTTAAAAGATCAGCATATACAGGATTACCTCTGCTGGTATTATACCCCGATGGCGCTGGAGTACACCGCTCATCTTACCCCAAAAGTTACCGTTTACGATTCGATGGATGAGCTGTCGGCTTTCCGTTTTGCCCCGCCGCAGCTGCTGGAATTAGAGGAAGAACTCTTCAAAAAGGCGGATGTTGTTTTTACCGGCGGCCATACCCTGTACCAGGCTAAAAAAGACCGTCATCATAACATTCATCCGTTTCCCAGCAGCATAGATAAAGAGCATTTTCGGCAAGCAAGGAGAAAAACAACCGACAGCTCCGATCAGCAGCATATTCCCCACCCGAGATTTGGATTTTTCGGAGTCATTGATGAAAGATTTGACATTGAGTTACTGAAAGAAGTTTCCGCTCGGAAACCCGACTGGCATTTCGTGATCATCGGACCGGTGGTAAAAATTGATCCGGCGGAACTTCCGAAGGCCGAAAATATCCATTATTTAGGTCCTAAAAAATACGATGATCTTCCCCAGTACATCAGTCATTGGGATATTGCCCTGGTTTTATTTGCCATCAATGAATCTACGGAATTCATCAGCCCGACCAAAACGCCAGAATATCTTGCGGCAGGAATCCCTGTGATTTCCACACCTATTAAAGATGTAGTACGGCCTTACGGTGAAGAAAACCTTGTATACATCGCCAACAATGCCGATACGTTTATCGCTTTCGGAGAAGAAGAACTCCGAAAAGATTCCCGTAAAGAATGGCTGATGAAAGTAGACGAGTTCCTGGCCGATGATTCCTGGGACAATACTTTCCGGAAAATGAGCCTTTTAATTGACACCATTAAAACTAACAATGGAATTTATGTATGATTATCTGATTACCGGCTGCGGATTTGCAGGATCCGTACTCGCCGAACGCCTTGCCAGCCAGGGAAAAAAAGTTCTTATCGTCGATAAACGCAGTCATATCGGCGGAAATGCGTATGATTACTATAATGAAGACGGAATATTGGTTCACCAGTACGGTCCGCATATTTTCCATACGAATTCCGAAGAAGTATTCCGTTATCTCTCACGATTTACCGACTGGAGGCCGTACGAGCACCGAGTACTGGGAAGCGTAGACGGCCAGCTGGTACCGATTCCTATCAACCTGACAACCATCAACAAGCTATACGGTAAAAACCTGACTTCCGATGAGGTTGTGGATTTCCTTGCCTCCAAAGCGGAAGCCCGGAAACCGGTACTCACTTCCGAAGATGTAGTTATCAATGTCGTTGGAAAAGAATTATACGAAAAGTTCTTCCGTGGCTATACCCGGAAACAATGGGACCTCGACCCTTCAGAGCTGGATGCCTCGGTAACGGCACGGGTACCGACACGTACCAACAGCGACGACCTGTATTTTACGGATACGTTTCAGGCCATGCCCAAAAACGGCTATACGGAAATGTTCAGAAAAATGCTTTCCCATCCGAATATCCATATCATGCTGAATACCAATTTCCGGGATGTGGTGAATCTTATTCCACATAAAAAACTGATTTATACCGGACCGATCGACGGGTATTTCGATTTCAGGTTCGGGAAGCTGCCCTACCGCTCCATCGATTTCAAATTTGAGACTTTGGATCAGGATCAGTACCAGGCCACAGGAACGGTAAATTACCCGACGTCCAATCTGTATACGAGAATTACCGAATTCAAACACCTTACGGGACAGGTTCACCACAAGACAACTGTTGTTTATGAATATCCTACCGGTGAAGGCGATCCTTACTACCCCATTCCGAGAAAAGAAAACCAGGAGATCTACAATCGGTACAAAAAGCTGGCGGATGAAATGCCTGATGTCTATTTTACCGGCCGTCTGGGTACTTACAAATACTACAATATGGACCAGGTGGTTGCCCAGTCATTGGCATTATTCCGTAAAATATTAAAAGAAAGCGAACATGAAGTACAGATTCAGGCCGTCTGATGAAAACCCTTTCCGGTCGTTTCTGATGGCCGGTTTTGAATGTGCCGATCACCAGAACGCTTTCGGGCAAAGGATCGACCTGACCGAATTAACCGGCCACGACCGGTTGATCGGCGAAGATTATGAAAATCTCCGTGAAATCGGAATAGCTACCGTACGGGAAGGCATCCGGTGGAGTTTTGTGGAAAAAAGGCCTTTTGAGTACGACTGGAGCCAGGTGGAAGACATTATTATCCATGCACAGACGCATCATATCCAGGTGGTCTGGGATATCTGCCATTTCGGGTTTCCGGATGACCTTACTCCGCTGCATCCTATGTTTGCCCGGCGTTTTGCCCATCTCTGCTGTGCTTTTGTAAAAAAATACCGGAGCATGGTTACTGATGGCGAACTTATCGTTACCCCGATCAATGAAGTAAGCTTTCTTTCGTGGCTTGGCGGGGAGGTAAAGGGAACCAGTCCGTACAGCGTACGGCAGGGTTGGGAAGTAAAATATATGTTGATGAAAGCGTATATCGAAGGAATAGAAATGATGAAGGAAACCGATCCCTCGGTACAGATTATGCCGACAGAACCGCTCATCCATATTTCAGCTTCGGATCCTTCTGACCCGGCATTACTGCTTGAAGCCCATCAAAGACATCTGGAACAGTTTCAGGTTTTGGATATACTCACCGGAAAAATATGTCCCGAACTTCGTGGAAAACCGGAATACCTGGATTTCATTGGGGTTAATTTTTATTTCAACAACCCATGGACGATCCATGAACATCGGTTTATTTCCTGGGATGCTGATCCGCCAAATCCATTATGGAAAAATTTAAGCATTCTGGTCAGTGAAGTCTATCTTCTTTATGGAAGGCCAATCGTGATTTCGGAGACCAGCATTCCGGAACACAAACGGTATAGCTGGCTGAAAATGATCAGCAGAGAATGCCTGTCGATCATCAGAAATGGAATTCCGTTGTACGGTTGCTGTATCTATCCGATCATCGACCGTCCCGACTGGGATTTTCCTGACATCTGGCACCACAGCGGGTTATGGGATATTCCCGACCCTGACAGCCTGCAAAGGGAAATTCACTATGAAAGCCTATTGGCACTGAATGAATTCCGCCAGGAACTGTCGGATCTGGGATTACAGGAAGAAGTTCCCGTGACGACTATAATCTGATTAAAAAACCGAATGAGAGAAGCTGGAAGCTGATGTTTTTTTACGTCAAGATGATGGCCGGTTATTTTGAATGGTAAATAACGAACTTTTAAAGCTTTTTAAACACGAATATATGTTAACATTAAGAAGTTAAGGTATAATCTTTTTAAGCTTGGTAAACTGAATTTTACTGTATCGAATCTAAAGATTTCTTATTATTAAAACTAAGAATAAACTCCGTTGAATCGGATGAAGCACATTAAGAGAGGGCTTTTAAAATTAAGTAAAATCTAATTGTTTACAGGATGATTTAATTTAACCTGAAATTATCAGATTTGGGCTGAACCCCAATTTAATTAAAAACAGTAACGTCGGGCTAAAGCCCGACGTTACTATAAATGGGTATCCTATTTTTAAATACCGGCAATTTAAAATCCTGAAATCGGATTATTTATCGGTAATTTCAGATGTTGCCGCATTACTTTGCCTTGTTTCTGAATTTTCCAGAAATTCCCGGATGCTTTCTTCCGGAAAAAGTGCCAGAACTTTATTCACATCAATAATTTTATGCTCGTTAATGATGCTTTTTATGGATTTTGCCGCATCCGGCTGAGTGATTAATCTATCCAGAAGTCCATAGGTATTAACCATCTTTTTGTGCGTATTTTCTTCATCCCCTCCGAACCATGAACCGTTGAAATGATGACTTACATAATTCTTGGGAAGGTCCTGTGAAAAATAAACAGACGGATACAGGGTTACGTCATGCTTCAGTTTCTGGATCGTGTCGCTGTTACGGTCTGCCCCGTATTCTTTTTCCAGCATTTCTGAAAAAATATCGGTATTGATGCGTTCTTCAAATCCATTCTGTTGGTCGTAATAGGCGACAAAATCTGCCGCAAGTTTATGTTTCGGCTCAGCCATCCAGAATGCGGAATACGGAACACCCTTTACTTCAAAACCACAAACTGCTTTTTCGGTAAGAAATTCACCCAGTGGCATCTTCAGCTCCATATCGGTATCCATATAAATTCCGCCATGTTCGTACATCACTTTAGACCGTACGTAGTCGGATACGAACGCCCATTTTTTTTGGGCAAACGCTTCTTTCACATAATTATTGTCTTCCAGCGGAGCATTGCTTTCATTCCATTCCACAAGCTCAAAATCAGGGTGGATTTTTTTCCATGAAGCGATGCAATGTTCAGCCAGTTCGTGTTTTGCATGGCCTCCGAACCAGCAATAGTGTATTTTCTTTGGGATCATATTTTATTTTTTAAGTGATTTCGGTATGATACGGTCGTTGCCGCTCTTTGGTATTTGCAATAATCAAACCTTAGTGTAGTATTACAGAACATTTAGATACCATAAATTATTAATTGTGAAAATATTTCACAGAAATCAGTCATTTTTAGGGAAAATATAAAGAAGATTAATCAGCCTGATTTTCAATTTTAAATACATTTCATCTCCCTGATTTTTATCGAATATTCTCTTGGTGACTTATGATTTCCCTATTAAATAAAGTAAATGTATTCATTATGGTACGTTTATTTCTTTTACGCTTGATACGATACAGCCATTTATTTTATAAGATTATGGAACAGCAAACCGATTCCCGGTATCAGCCGGAAAAGTATGTAGAAATTACCTTACCCGAATGGGCGAAAAATGCAACGGTTTATGAACTGAACATTCGGCAATTTTCGGAAGAAGGTACTTTTAAAGCCATCGAAAGAGACCTCGTGAGACTGAAAAAAATGGGAATCGATCTGATATGGCTGATGCCGGTAAATCCTATCGGAAAACTCCACCGCAAAGGAACCCTGGGCAGTTATTATTCCGTAAAAGACTACTTCGGCATCAATCCTGAATTCGGTACTGAAGAAGATTTCAGAAGCCTCATCAATGCCATTCATCAGGAAGGAATGTACGTCATTATAGACTGGGTAGCCAACCACACCAGCTGGGACAATGATATGGTGACCGATCATCCCGAATGGTACCGAAAGTCGAGAAAAAACACTTTCCAATCGACCCGATGGAGGGATTATGACGATATTATAGAATTGGATTACAGCCACCCTGAATTACGGAAATATATGACGGAAGCCCTGAAATTCTGGATTCGCGAATATGACATTGACGGTTATCGTTGCGATATTGCCAGCTTTGTGCCGATTGATTTCTGGGAAAATGTGCGGGAAGAGCTTGATGCCATTAAGCCTGTGTTTATGCTGGCAGAAGCCGAAGACCGCGAACTCCACCGCAAAGCCTTTGATGCCACCTACAACTGGACGCTATGGAATATCCTCCACCAGCTTGCTTTAAATGAAAGAAGCGTAAAAATCCTTACAGAAGCTTATCTTGCCGAGCATGTATCCATCTTTCCGAAAGAAGGGATCCGCCTGAATTTTCTCGATAATCATGATAAAAATTCCTGGGAAGGCGATCAGTATGGCAATTTTAGGGAAGCTTTGCACGCGGCTACGGTGTTTACAGTGATGATGGACGGACTGCCTTTGGTATACAGCGGTCAGGAAGCCGGACTGGACCGTTCGCTGCAATTTTTTGAAAAAGATCCCATCGACTGGAAGCCTCATGAAAACGAAGCACTTTACACGACGCTTTTCAGCCTGAAGCACAAGAACAAAGCCCTCTGGAACGGAAAATACGGCGGGGAAATGGTAAGAATCGTGAACGACAGGATGGACCAGATAATTTCATTTGTGCGGGAAATGGACGGCGATAAAGTACTGGCCTTTATGAATCTCAGCAATAAACCTGTTACCGCACAGTTTGATACTTCTTTCGACACAGGCAGGTACGTGAATCTTTTCACAGAAGAAGAGAAGAATGTTCCCGATACCCTGGTGCTCTCAATGAATCCGTGGGAATATATGATCCTTCATCATGAACAGGCAGCAAATTGTACTGACTCATAAAATACATTGAGCTTTAAAAGCTGAACTAAGATTAACCATTAACCTCACTTTTTATGAATACTTTTACTCAAAATATTTTAAAAGGCATTGCCGTAGGATTAATTGCTTCTTTTATTAAATCACTTGCAGAACCGCCTTTGCAGAAGCTGGGAGAAAAGATGTTTCCACCGGAACCTTATAAGCTGAGCCTTCGCGGCGCTGATGTTACCGGCCATCCGCAGAATATGCCGCCTGCGGTCCTGGCCAGACAAATCTATTATGATACGACCCGGAAGGAGCTTTCAGAAGAAGATACATTAATGGTTATGAACATTATTCATTATGCGCTGGGGACTGTAATCGGAGTAACTTATGTGGTACTCGCCAACAGAAACCGACGTTTCCAAACGGGTGAAGGTATTGCTGCCGGAGTAGCCGTCTGGGCATTCACCCATGGCTCCACTGTTCCGATGCTAGGCCTTCAGGCAAAGGTAAATGAAATGCCTGCTTCGTGGTGGGTATGGGAGTTCGGATCGCATGTTGTTTTCGGGATGGCAATGGAACAAAGCAGAAAAGTACTGAATGCTGTTTTTTAGATCTATTTGCTTATACGCTGGAAACCCGCAGAGCTGTTATGGCATTATTCCTGATAATGGTGAGTATATTGCTGTTAATGAACCATCTCTAATCCCATTAAGCTCCGGATCCTGTAATAGAAAAATGTATGCTATTAATAATGCTTTACTTAATCCCTGATCAATCTAAATAATATTTATTTATCCCTTAAAAATTGCTTAAATTTTAATACTTTTGAGTAGAAATCCATAAATAATGAAGAATTACTTTTCCAAGCCCTCCTTGATTCCCGATAATGAGGAAGAAAGGATCGAAAGACTGAATCAATACTGTATAGTTGACACGGCCAGTGAAAGAACGTTTGACAATGTTGCTTCCATTGCTGCAGAACTTTTTGATACACCGGGTGCTTTCGTGAGTTTTGTGGATACCGATAAGGTTTTTTTCAAAGCCAACCTGAGTAATCTTCCCATCAACAAAGTGCTTCGTGAGGACAGCCTCTGCTCTATTGCGATACACGAAAATGAATTATGCATTATTAATGACACCCATCTTTATGATGACCTGAAGCAAAAGCCTTTTGTAGCATGTGAAGGGGGTATACGGTTCTACGCGGGTGCCCCGATAAAAACAGAAGACGGCTATAACATCGGAACCGTTTGTGTTATTGACAGCAAGCCCAGGCACGACGTTTCGGAATTTCAATATTCCGTACTAAAAAAACTGGCAGGCGTAGTTCTGGATAAGCTGGAGTCCATGAAAGCTAAGCGAAAGATCGCTAAGATAGCAGATGACAGGCTTCATCACATGGTCCATAATGTCCTTAATCCGCTGACTTCCATTGGACTTTCTGCACAGCAAATACAAAGAAAGACTGAAGAAGGAAATCTGATCCACAGGCTTGCCCATACTATTGTGGAAAATACGAGATCTACAGAACAGATGCTGAGCAAAATGCTTAGCGATGCCGCTTCGGAAGAACAATATATCGAACTGGAGATTACCTCTATCAACCCTAAAGAGATTATCGGTGAAGTATGTGCCAGCCTGGGACAGATCCTCAGCAACAAGCGACAACAAATAAAACTGGATATTTCCACGGATACCAGCATCAAAGCCGATCGCCAGCGTCTTATCGATATTCTGACGAATTACCTGAGCAATGCCTCAAAATATTCCCCTTTCGGCTCAGAGATCTGTGTCTCTTGTAAGGAGCATGATGATTCGATCATTTTCAGCGTGAATGATAAGGGCCAGGGTATTCTCCGTTCCGAGATCGATCTCCTGTTTACTAAATTTTCAAACCTTTCTTCCGTACCTACGGCCAACGAACGATCACATGGATTCGGACTGTATTCGGTGAAGATCCTCGCCGATATGCACAACGGCAAGGTCTGGGCGGAAAGTGAAGGCCGTGGAAAAGGAAGTACTTTTTTCCTGCAGCTGCCGAAATGATTTTACAGATCCAATGGTAGCCCTTTTTTCGTTTATTTCGTCAACAGGATGTCCGGAACAATCATGATTTTTCATATCGGTACTCTTGCTTTCATTTGAAGTAAGCTAAATAGATTTATATAAAAACCTCTGACGATTTTCAGGAATTATTATTAATGTGAACCCAAAGCAGAAACCAGGTGAAAGGCTGGAAGAAGGAACCGGATGCCTGAAGTTTCTTCAGTGAATGCATATTAATGGTCTTCCTATCAAATGATCCTGTTTGCATTTTGTTTTTTGTGTATTTGGTTACTATAGATCATGCCATATTCAAAATAAAAAATCACATACCAGTATTACAACCTGTATTATGGCATTTTCATTCAAGTCAATAAATTGGATAGAATTCCAACTATTCACCAATACCAATCGTTCTTCCGGTTCCGGAGAAGAGCTGCAGCTGAAATCGACGGTATTTTTATGTTTCTTCAATATAAAATATCCGTTCTCTGCATTATTTCAAAATCCACATAAGGTTGTTTATAAAGCAGCTCAAAAGGTAATCTGCCTCTGGGGATGGTTCTGCCGCGAATGACATACCCGGCTTCTTTCTTGGTTATGAATGTATCAGCTGCAGACACTCCGGGATATTCGGTGGCAAAGTGTGCATTTTCATTCTTGAGGTACATCTGTATGCCATTAAAATTTTTATCGGTAATATACAGCCGTAATGTGCTGTTGATGGTGGTTACGAATTTAAAATCAAATGCCCGGTCCAGTTCTATGATGAGATGGGGCCAGTTTTTGATAATATGTGACTGTATAACGATGCCGTAAGATTCGGTTTCGAAATTAAATGCTTTTTTGACCGTCTCATTCTGCAAAATATACTTTTTAAAAATATACGTTTTCAGCTTCGGCCCGGCGCTGAAAATACCGTAAAGAAAGGCCAGCAGCCAGGAATTGTCGATTTTAAAGTATTTGCAGCTTTCTTCGGTGCTAAGATCCGAGTGGGGAAATAAGTAATACAGCGGAAAATTTTCAAATTTCAGAAAGCCCGTCGTATAATCGGCCAACACTTCAGGAAGCTGGCAGGCCGAATCATCGGTGGAAAGCTTTACCAGATGGGTTGTCCTGTTCTGCTCCTCGATTAGCTGCTGTAAGGATAAGTCGTATTTCCACTTTTTCAGCTCCTGCAGAACCTTATTGTCGTTCATGACCATCAGCCGGCCGAGCTGCCATGCCGATGCATACGTCATGTCATACATTTTGGTGTCTTCATTAAACAGGATCAGGTGGTCTGCATGATCCGGCAGGTAACGGTCTTCAGAGATGCCGTTAAACATTTCAAGATCAAAAGTATACTTTCTGTTCACAAAAGGGCCCTGGTACCAGGAAATCATTTTGCCTCCTCCCTTCAGCTGGTGTTCCAGCGGTACTTTTGCAATATTGAGCAGGCGGTTGGCCGCTTCATGGCTGGTTATGGTATGGGTTGTAAAGGCCTGTATTTTCAGCTCATGCAGGAGTCCTTTCAGTGTTTTCCCATTATACTCCAGATATTCCAGAATATGGTTATTGTGCTGTTCAAGCTTCTCCTGGTCTTCCTCTAACTTATGGGCTAAATCATTTTCTTTTTCAATATTGCCCGTAACATTCTCTGTCAGTACCGCCTTAAACCTGTTAAAACGAACCTTCTTTTTATCCAGGAATTTTCTGTTTTCTTCCATCAGCCTTTGCAGGGTACGGTACGACGGATTTTCTAGATTGCTGCTGATGATATTTTTAAGCCCTTCATAATCCGATATTTCAGAATCTTTTATCCCGGAAAAATCCTTGAAGTTTGGGTGATTTTTCATTTTTTTCAGATCGATCTGATATAATTCCGTCCCGATGGATTCAAAAGACCATTCATGCAGGACGACACAGCAGGATGTTTTGGCTGCGGTTCTGGAAATCGTTCCGGAATGTTTTTCGATGTTGGCATAATAACAGACAAAAATGCGGTACCTCGTGTCCGGCTCAACCATACGGTGGGCCATCACGATACTTGTTTCCTCCGGTAAATTCAGGGCTGCTATTTCCTTGTGCTTCTGAATTCGGACGTGTGCCAAAGAACCTGTAAGCTCCGGTGGGGGCGTAATGTATGATCCCTCCTCAAACTTCAGGAGGGTAATCGTTTTCCGTTCCGATTCCAGGGAGCCTGTCAGAAAATCCGTGTTGCTTTCTGAAAGTTCAGCCTTATTCTGCTCAAATTCCTCTTCTTTGATCAGCACCAAAAACAGGTAAGGCAGTTTCTCCCCGTTATAATGGCATTCGTATTCCCATGGAAGCGTACTTCTCCTGAACTGGATGTGGGGAAATACGCCGGCATAATTTCCTTTTCCTTCATGAATGGGGTAAACGGCCAGGACTTCATTATGGGGGATCTGATGGTTGTATCCGGCGACATGAAATTCGGTGATCTGAGGATTCCCTTTTTCAAGTTCATTATCCAGGCGGGCAGTTACCGTATATTTTCCGGCCTGTACGGCAGGGATATGTGAAGGTCCGATCCCGATGTCATTCAGTTCATTTTGCATAAGATGTCGTTTTATAGGTGCCCAAAATCGTTTTGTAACGGTAGGTTTCCAGATCATTTTCCAGATCAGATACATCGAATTCATGGTCATCCATAAGATTGAGTTCTTTCAGGATATGTTCTGGTCCGAAATGGTCGTTGTTTACTTTTTCTACGGCAAAACCACGGAAACCGTCTTCATAATTTTTAACGGCCGTATCGTATAAGGACGCAGGTACGGATTGTACCGGAACAACCGTTTTCGGAAATTCCAGCCGGATCCCTTTGCAGATATCCTTCAACAGATTATCACCGGATAAAGCTTCTTCGTCCGAAATATGGTTTTTATCATTCCACACAGATCGGGCTACCGACTGTATGATCAGTTCGTTTACCAAATCGATTTTTGTTTTATCAAGCATCACTTCCAGATACAGCGTGTTTTGAAGTGCAGGGGAACCGGAATAGACGGGATAGATGGTCTTGCTGATAAGTTGCGTTTCTGTTCCCTCAATGGCCGTGATCGGAATTTTACTGTAAATATCGAGGACGAAATCTTTTGGATTCACCACGGTTCTTTGCGGCCCGTTTTCAGGTCCGGCCTTTTTAATGATCCCTTTTGAGATGCTGCAGGTTAAAATTTTATCCGCATCATCCAGATAGGCTTTTACGAAATCGGGTCTTTGCAGTTCCGGCTTTTTCCTGTGTTTTTCGCCGAAAGAGGTTTCCAGTTCGTAGCCTGCTATTTTAATCATGGCTTTTCCGCCGAAATCGGGCCCTGCTACCAGCAACGTGGCCATGATGTTCTGCCTGTAGCTAATGCTGAACCAGCCGATCCCGACCCTTAAATCAATAAAAACGCGGCAGGCAATTTCCGCTTCGTAATAAAACGGATGCCAGCTAATGATAAAATCGGCCTGGAACTGTATGGCGATATTTGCATAGAGCAGGCTTCCTTCATAGGTATAAACGATACCGGCTTCTATCCCGGCCATAATACAGCCCGGGGTGAGCGCATAATAAATTTTGCCGTAAATATTTACGGGCCCCAGGTTCAGATCAAATCCAAGCCTCGGAATATCGCTGGGATAATGCTGTGGCGGTTTGAATTTGGGATGATAGCCGCCAACGGATAAAACAAAATCTCCGGCAGCCTCCCCTTTCAGCCACATTCCGAAAGCAAAACCGCCGGTAAGCTTCAGCTGGGGAAGCAGCACGTAGGATTTCTCAGTAAGCTGTCCCCTGGCGATAAAAATACCGTCTTCAATATCCGCTCTCAGAGAAAATGCAAATTCGATGTTGTAGACCCCTTCAAGAGCAGATACCGACAGCCCCAGCAGATTAACGGAAGTCTTATTGCCAAAGGCTACCGCCAGAATTCCCGTAGTGACAATAATTTTATAAGTGTCGAATTTTATCCCGGCAACAATAACATAGCTGTTATCCTCCGGCGGAATATACCGGTTAAGATCCGCAAATATTTTCCGGACGCTGTCCCCTTCTTTTAGTCCCCCGTTCCTGACAATTTTCACTAAGGGGAATTCGGCCACTTCGGAAATATTGGGCATCACGAAATTTCTGTTCAGTCCAAAACCCAGCGCCAGCCCGAGAATATTGAAAGAAGGATCTATGGGAATCGGCACCCCCAGATATCCGAAAGCAAACATGGACGAATAGGCAGGCGTTTTTATATAGGAACCGATGGCCACGATTTCAATCTTTCCCATTTTGAAGGTCACCAGCCCGTTGTAGGTTTCCGTTTTTTCCGAAGTTCCGGCCGCCGTGGTGGCTTCCGTAATTTCTCTCATAAAAGCACCCGATACGGATAACGAAGGGGTATGATAGGCCAAAGAAAGCCCTTTTAATGTAAACTGTATTTTTGCAAGAGAACCCGGAAAGCTGAATCCGTTTAAAATCTGAAACGGAATAATAATGCCCATCCCGATAACCTCAAAAGAAAACGGGCCAATGCTGAGCTCTGCCGAAATAGTCAGCTGAATACTTTTCCCGGCGATTTTCGGAGCTATTTTCGTGATTTTTACCGGAGATCTTTTCACGGGTCCGGTTGTATCTGAAGCAACCGGGACTTTTTCTTCTTTACCCGAAGCAGGAACCGCCGGCAGTTTTCCCGTATTTTTGGAGGGAAAGACAATAATCTGCTTTTCCTGACCGGAATAATATTCGAGTCCTACATTAAAATCGCGCTCGATTTTAATCTGCTGATCTTTGATCCAGACCGTATTTTTAAATTGCTTTTTTAAGAAAAATTCCGATGTTTTGGAAAGGCCGGTTTCTTTTTGCGAGAAATACACCAGATCCAGCTTTGAGATCCCGTAGTCTTTCAGGTATTCCCCTACCAGCGGCAGACCGGAAAATCCGATAGCTCCATTAAGGGAAAGGCTCAGAAGATTGAATTTTCCGGACAGCAGAATAAGGAGGTTAAAATAAGGGTAAGCCAGTTCTATCCTGCTGGCAGAAAGATGATCGGCGGTTTTTTTATCTTCCAGTTTGTAGATTCCGAAGTCCGCTTCTTCAGGGATAAAAGGATCGATAATTTCTGCAAAATCCCGGTGATCGTCAAGAATGGATTTCAGCCTGTTCTTCGCTCCGGGTAGGCGGTTTTTAAGGTGCATTTCTGAAAATGCACCATTGCTTTCAAAAGCACCCTGCAGATTGAGTTCGAAATCCTTAATTCCGACCTGCAGTTCCAGCTGAATGATTTTATTTTTATCCATATATCCAAACAGTATCAAAGAAAACGATACCTACATCAGTTTGATGATATACCTCAGCGTGATGTGAGAAGGTATGATGCTGAAGCTCCTCGCTTCAAGCCTCGATGGCCTGTGGTCGTCGCTGTCCATATCGTTATTCGTCAGCCTCTTTACGAAATAATAGTCATGGCTGTGGTACAGGGCATCATTATTGTCGATACCTCTGGTTCCCCATTTTGTACCGACATTGAATCTGGTTTCATAATAAGCATGGTTATGCCAGGGCAGGTTTTCTGCTGTTAATCTCATCTCATCCGAACCTCCTTCTCTTACGGCATCCGAGTTCGTACCCCTGATAAATTTATTGATGAGGTTCGGTTTTCTTCGCCCTATAATTCTTATTGCGTCGGAATTTCTCCAGTCTATTTCACTCCCATCGCACAATTCCCACCCCCACGGTATCTCTTTACCTGCAAAAGCGACAACGGTACCAATGGGAACGGATACATATTCGTTATTGGCATACAGCCTGTTTTTAATTTCCGTTTTTTCAGCAGTAATTCTAATGAGCTCCCGGCCATCTTTCACAATTTTCAGCTCATTGGATAGCAACTCAATCTGCTTTTTCAGTTTCAAAAGTTCAACCGTCAGGATATTGATATTCCCTCCATCAGATTCCAACCGCTTAATATTCCCTTCATTGGATTCCAGCCGGCTGATATCACCGCGATCTGATTTAAAATCATTTATATTTAATTTTTCTGACATAATGATTGAATTAATTTAGATAAAGTATCTTTCTGATCCTGAGAAAACCTTTTTCTGATAAACCGTTTACATATATAAAATATGACCGGCCTACACCGTTTTCATAATGTAAAGCATCTTCACATTAGGAGGCGTGATATCAAACGCATGTCCCTCACCGGTCCTCGTGGTGAAAAGCCGGCTTGTATTTTCCGAACTCCCGTTATAAAAATCGGCTCTGTCGTCACTACCAACGGCGTGTGAAGTTGTGACCGCCTGCCGGGTATAAAAATTATATTTCATTTTTTCGTATTCATGGGAGTGAGATGGTATATTCAGTTCGGTCAGGACAATGCTTTTGCGCCCTGTTTCGACTTCCCGGTTCCTGCTTTTATCTGTTGTTCCGAAGATGACTTTATTGTCCAGATTCGGTGCGTTGTTTCCGTCGCACACTTTCCAGCCTTCGGGAATTTCCCGTCCTGCAAAGGCTACAATGGTTCCTATGGGTACCGATACCAGTTCTTCATTGGCATAGAGTTTATTTTTAACTACTGTTTTTTCAGAATTAATTCTGATCAGTTCCTGCTTCAGGTTATTTACTATCTTCAGGTCATTTTTAAGCAATTCGATGGTCTCCTCCAGTTTTACCATTTTAGCCACCAGCTGATCGATGGTTGCGGTGTCTGCTGTAATGTTTTTAAATTTACTTTTTCCCGATTCAAAATCGTTTATATAAAATTTTTCCTCCATACTGTTGTCGTGCTTATTGATAATAATAAAATATTTTGCCGGTCCTGAGATAAAACCGGGCCCTGCCGTTCCGGTAACCGGGAATATTTCTGTATTCCAGGTAAAACGGATAAGATCCCGAAGGGAAATCCGGGCTGTCATTTTTAGCCAGCAGACCTGAGATTTCAATATCCATCCACTGGTTTTCCTTAATGACCGTATTTTCTTTTACATAAATTTTGAGTTGTTGATCCTTAACCGTATTCAATTCCCTGCCTTCCCTGTTTTTTATCTTAATGTTAACAGCCTGCAGGACATCGTCCCTTACTATCCCCATCTGTCCGGAGGTTACTTCAAAAGATGCATTTTGTCCGAAAGCGACTTCTTCTCTCCGGCTGTTCATGATTCTCAGGATGATCGTCTGGGCGTTTTTTTTTTCACCGTTATATAAGGTATCATTACCGAAAACAAACACTTCAAAAGGGCAGACATCGGCCCCGCGATCATCCTGTATAGCAACCGTCCGATCGATGGTTACCGATTTACCGCCGGACAGGACCATGTTCGTATGATCGCCCGTTTTCAGCGTGCAGTTTGTGAGTTCCAGCTGCACAAACATTCTGTCCTGATTCCTCAGATTCACCAACCCCACAAATGGAAGAGGGATAAAAATTTTGCGACCTTTTATCATGGCTGTCCCTGCTTTTATAGCTATAGAGAAATCATCCCCTTCCGTGCTTACGGATGCGGTTTCAGGAACGCTTTCTTTCAGCTGAAAAAATCCTTTTTTGGCTTTCAGGATAAGATGAACATTCCTGTCAGGATGAAATTCGATAAAGTAGGTATCAAGATCAATATCCAAGAACAATCCCTTCGTGTCATCATCCAGAAAGAGCCGGTCCTGATACCCGGACTTATTGTAAAGGCTGAACCCGATCGTACTGAAAACCGACAGGTTCTCTGCATTCTGATAGCTCCGTATTTTTTTCAGGGCAGAGGCGTTGACTTCCTCCTGAATGCTGAGATCGGAAAACTTTATGTTGCTGTTTTTTCCGGCCTGCAGCTTTATTTTGCCGATTGATCCTAAAGAGAGATCCGCCTTGTTTATTTCTTTATTAAATAAAAAAGTTTTTATTTTATCACGGCTAATGGTAACCGTAATATTATACCACGTATCCTGCGTAAGCCGTTCTGTGGGGTTTTCCATAATCCATAAAATGTTATTCCGGATTGCCAGGCTGTACAGGTCATCAACAACCAGAAAAGAATCATCCGAAGCGTTACCCTGCAACAGCTGATAATTAAAAAACAGGTTGATGACATACGATTTATCAGCCTCAATGATAAATTCACCGAAAGTAAAGTGTATAGCATTGCTGTTTTTCAACAGCAGATAGCTGCCTCTCCGGGTGTCGAAATCAATATTCGAGTCCTGCAGTTCGGAAACAATCGTGACGTTTCCGTTGGTATTGATGATCTGCCGGTTTTCCAGGCTGTCCAGAGGAAAATGATAAGAGAGTATGTTACTCATCGGTATATTGGGATTATAATTGGTTAGATTTAATGGATACCCAGCCTTCTTTTAATATTAACCCGGGAATAACGGGATTTGAAATATTAAAATCCATAATGGACATTTTGCTTCTTTCAATAAGCTGAACCAGCCTTTCATCTTCTTCCGTCAGAGATTCCCGGTGTATCCATTCCCGGTATTTTTCCGCATCTATGTAATACAGGTTTTCGTCCGGGAAGAATGCTTCCTCGGCTATCAGCCCTTTTGTTCTCAACGCGTCAAGATCTTTCTCTTCCAAACCTTTTAAGGACAGATCCTGGGTGATACGGTTGAGGACCGGTTTATTTTCCGCAGAGAGCTTTTCTTTTTTTGTTTTCTTAAGGTCTATCCAGGACCAGCGGTAGCGTTTATCTTTTAACAATGAAAGCTGCAGATTTTCTTTGGGCGTTACCACGGGAGAGGTGAGCAAGGTAAGCTCGATCTTCCGCAGTGCATATTTAATTTCATTATAGGGCAGGCTTATATTTTTTTCAGGTAAAATTCCGGATTTCACAAAGAGCCCCGCTTTGGGATGAAGTAGCGCAATTATGGATTTTTCAGGTCCGTTTATGGTAACAAACCCTTTGTTATCTTCCGTTTTTGAAGCCATAGCCAGCTTTTGTAAATCGTTCTCCTGCGGAATGATATGCAGGTCCTGCAATGTTTCCCAGATCAGATTTCCCTTTTCGGTAAACTGTTTTAAGATATAAGGCCGGGAGAGATCTCCTTTTTCATCGAGTATCTGCTCAAGGAGAAGGATCAGGGATTCAAACCGGCTGCCGGCGGAGTTCCCGTTTTCTTCCTTTATGGAAGATGTTTCCGGATTTTCCGGATTAAGCAGCGCGGTAAAACGGTCCAGCAAAAAATCCATATCGGAGCTGATCAGGTCATCCGGCTTGAACGGTACGGAACGATTCCGCTTATCGCTTCTGGGATTGCTGCTCACGAAGGCACTTACTTTTTCCAGTTCTTCCGTGTTTAAGATATCAGCTAACTCAGCACTTTCTTCAAAGGCTGATTCCAGGGTCTTCCGGATTGATGACGGATTTTTCAGCTTTTTTCCTGAAGCATCAGAATTCAGCCCGTTTTTTATATCCTGATAAATGGTAAAGCTTTTCCGGGCAGCGGAACTCAGGCCGGAAACGGTCTGGCTGTTGATGTAAAGCATCCGGCGGTTGAAATCGCCTTCTTCCATATGCCAATAGCCTATGAGTCCGTCATTGTATTGATTGACATCTCCGAAACGGACCGGAAACCTGATGTTGCAGAGTCCGCTTTCGTGAGCGGAATGATCGGATACAACATCTCTGTTTTTAACATTATACACAGGCTTTCCTCTGGAAACCAACCGGTAGTCTATTTTTGCAATTGCAATCGGGAGGGAAGCCATGGTTTCCATCAGCGATGGGTTCTGATAATTTTCCGGAGCAATGTGTTCTAGATTATGCTGGATTTCTTTAATTACCTCAGCGACAAAGCCCGGCTTTTTACTTTGCTTTGAAAACCATTTCACCATATTTCTGAGATCGGGATTTTCAATCTTTTCAATGCCTGTCTTCTTTTCATATCCGGAGGCGGTATGAAAGGGCGTAGGTTCCCACTGGCCTTCATCGTTCACAGCACCGATGTGCAATCCTTCACTGTTGAAAAATTCAAGATGCTGATTGATGAAAACCGGTATCATCCATCCGATCACAGGACTTTTCACCGAGTCTGAGGTATGATAGTCGAATTTAATATCCAGTGCAGAAGGCTGCAGCACTCTCGGTGGCAGGATCACCCAGTTTTTCCTGTCGGCAAAGGTCTGGTTTTTTGTGGTGATGATCTTATCCGGATAAATTTTCTGCTCCCGTCCGAAACTGTCTGTCACCCTGAGACGGCTTATGCTCAGCGCCCCATTTCTTAACGGATTGAACGTAGATAAATGATTGGCTGACAATAAACTGATGTTTGCTTTATGATTATTCAGCAGAGCAGTAAGTGCACGGGCTGCCTTTTTATGGTTCCGGAACCCGTTGGGAATGAAAGGCAGTACAGACAGGGCCTGGCTCCGCTGGATCATCAGGTTGTTGAAATCCGAAAGGGTAAATTCAAACAGATCGGTTCTTTCAAGCTTTGCCCTGTATTGTTCCAGGAGGTTATAGATCGGCTGATTCTGATCTGATTCCCTGAAGGTTTCCACAGCTTTTTCAATTCTGCCCAATACATATTCTTTCAGTGTGCTGTCTACCAAGGAGTTCCCGTAGTACTGATTTCCGGAGGAATTATAGGCAATATTATCCAGCTTATAATCTTTGATCAGGTCGGCATTCTGCTCATCCAGGCAATAAGTATCAAATAAAAAGTCTGAAGAGAAATTTTGATCTGCCGTGTTGAGGTAGTGTCCGTTCTTTTTGGGCAGGAATTCAGCATGCCATTCTACTTTAAGGGTTTTCCAGAGATTGGCTGCCACTTCTGTTACCGGAAGCATGTTGTCCCGGACCATTTTATCGATGAAGCGCTCTATGCGGCCTTCAATTTCAACATATTTTTCCTCCCGGGAAATGGTGTCACCAGCATCAAAGGTCCGGACCAGGGCATTTTTACCGGAGGTGGAGACAATAACGGTCGGAGGTAGTGCTTCATAAAAATTATGCGTATTCTTCTTTTCGATCATTATTTTTGAAAGCGCAAGATGCCTTAGTTCTTTTTTTACTGTCAGCTCATCAGAATTTTCATGCAGCGATGGCAGGTATTTCAGAGATGCTGCTTTCAGGTCTTCTATTCTTCTGATCAACTTATCAATTACCATTTCAATGTCTTTGCTGGTTTTTATCCGGTAATGAAGCTCTTCGGTGGTAATATGGATCCTATCTGCCAGCTGCCGACAATACATTTCCGTGTATTGTAGAGTTTCTATTTTAGCTTCGATCTGTGCAAGAGATCCGTTTACGCGGTTACCGGCAGATCTTTCTAAAAATACGTCAGACAAATAATTGGACCAGTCGATATAGGCAGATTCCAGATCAGAATAAAAATGATGATGGGCGTCATCGCATTCTCTCTGCATCCGATTTAGCTGCTCCAGATCATCTGCAAATAATTTTTCAATTCCGTAAATCACTGCGGTGCTGTCTACAGGCAGATCTGTGGCCATTACCTGCCATCCGGAGAACCCGGCGGTGACGCTGAACTGTTTTTCATGCTGCTGATGTCGCAGGCGGGAAACCCAGTCCAGCTTCTGATCGCTCAGGCTGTCTATATTCAGTACGGATTCTATCTGCTCTTCTTTTCGTAATCTTTCGACCAGTGTTTCGCCTTCATCATTTAAATCCTCGAGTATCAGAGCTGTCAAAGCTTCCGGAAGCGTATTCGCCACTGCGATATGCAGGGCCCCTTCCTGTTTATTGGTTTCCCCGGTTTTTATAATGAAGTTACCGGCAACAACCGGCAGGGTCCTGTCTCCTTCCACCCAACCTATAATCAGATAGGATTCATCAGAAACCGGCTCACGATCATGGAACCCGAATACGCTTCTGCAATTGCCAAAATGTGCATCAAATGAAAGGCTTCCCCAGCCGACCGCCGTTAAATTCCCGAGATGCTCCGAAGACCCGCCGGCCTTACTCTCCCATTCACGACGGGAATATTTCCTGCCGATGTAGCTGAACGAAAAGTCTCCCTCCGGCTTTCCCCGAAGGTAGCTGCAGGTCTGATTCCGGTCCAGAGCCGGATCGTTGACATCCCAGATGTAATCGCTTTCGACGATCCATTCCCGGTCTCCCCGCCTGATATACCACCGGTCGGGAGCGGGCGGCAGATTTCCCTGATCATCAAATTTCTTAAAGAATCCGGGCAGAACGAAATGGATATGAACTCCCTTTTCCAGATAAACGGTGTTGTCATAAGAGAACGGACGCGGAATGACCGAACTTGTATCAAAAGGCGTATTGGGATTTTCAAACACATCTTCCGGCATGTTCATCCACGGGATATTTTCAAACCGGATATCCTGGCCAATGATCTGCTGCGGCTGATCCAAGTACAGGGCATTGATCTGTAAAGGGAGTAATCGAGTCACTAATGATGATTAAACAGGTTTTTTTTCTTTTTTTTCTTTTTCTACAGTTCCTGCTTCAGTATCAGGGGGACTCAGGAGCTTGCTATTGGCTTCAATGTTGGTTTTCAGCTCATTTAACAACTCGTTAAAATTCTTATCCACATCCTCGGCTTCGTAATGGATAAGAGAGGCTTTTTTGAACCTGATGCCCAGCGATTCCAGGAAAGAATCCTCCGCTTGCCAGTCTTTTTTATTGATCTCCGCCTCGATATCATCGACCTCTTTTTTGGCATCTGCCATTTCTGAAGCGAGTTTATTTTCTTCAACCCATCTCAGATAGGCTTTTGCCAGGCTGAAATATTTTTTCAGCGCTTTGTCTTTTTCTTCACCGGCTTTTGCATTTTCCCATGCTGTTTTAGCTTCAGCAACATCTTTTTTGTCTATCCTGTTTTCAAGAGTCAGGTAATAAAGGCTACGTTGCTGCACTCCATTTACATCACAGCCCAGTTCCCCTTTCAGACCTTCTATATTTGCAAATTCAAGGGCAGACTGGATGCTTTCATTTTTTATCCTGCTGCTGTCCACACTCCCTTTTCCGATCAGCCTTTTGTCAGCGCTCATATAAAGAGCGTGGATATCCACACCCAATACTTCTACATTTCCGTATATGATGGTGTTGGAGGCATTCACACGTAATTCGGTACCGGCTGCCGGATCTTTGAAGACAAATCCTTTTTTCCGGTCTTTGCAATTCTTAACATCGGAAATATCGTAGATAAGATCGGCTTCGGAAGCCTTCAGGCTATCTCTGAGATCTTTGTCGTCATCTCCTGTCAATGTATTTTTTTCTATCTCTTTACTGTCATCATCTTTACCTACGGTTACTTTTCCGTATTTATCCGTATTACCGTTCACTGAAAGAACCAGGTATGCTTTATCAGCGGTAAAGACTCTTTTAAAATTTTTTAATGCCATGTTTAATATGATTTTAATTATAGATGTTTTCCGATTTTTAGTATGTGGAAGTTATCTGATCTTTTAATTTTGGTAATTTTGGTAATCCATCTGATGGGCAAATACGCAAAAAAAAAGAATGGATGCCCCCATATTCTCCCAACAAAAGTAATAACTCCACGAAATATTTCCGTACGTATAAATACGGATTTTAGGGATAAGATATAGTTTCGAAATAAGATATGCAGGGATAGGGATAATTTTCTTTTATAAAGCCAAAACTTTTCAGATTAACACTTTAAAAAGTTCGCCGATTCTTTACTGATGGAAAGTATATGATTAAACCTAAATTCCTTAATGTTAAAAATACATTTAGAATAGAATTTGAACAGGCTCTCATCAAGAGCTATTCTATAAGAAATTAAAACTATACTTATACTTTCTTAGGCACTTATTTTTAAGATTTGCTACCCAATCTGAATCTTATAATAAGCCATCCACCGCTTCAGGTTTCCGACCATTCTTTTCAGATGATCTTCGTTCAGAAAGATATTGGTCCAGTATTCAAACCTGTCGCACTGAACACTTATATAGTAAGTCATGATGGCTAAACATGCATAGGGTAAAAACTTTTTTTCCTCATTGCTGATTTCCGTTACTGTCTCATATCCATTCAGGAAGGCATCTGCCTTTGTCTTATACTCCTCTTCATCTAAATGTGTTGCCAGCAACTGAAAGAGGAAATAGGAAATGTCGAAACATAAATAGCCGTTGCCACAGAAATCGAAGTCAAAAAAAGTTACTTCTTTTTCATCGATGTGCAGATTGTCAAACCATACATCAAGATGAACGGCTCCGCACCTCATTTTATGAGGGTCAATGCTTTCCATTTTTTGCATTAAAAAAGCAGAAAGGATTTCTAAAAACTCAATTTCGTTCTTGTTTTTACCGTAAAATTCTTTTGCTTTTAAAACAGGATATTTAAGTAGGTTTTGGATATTATACGATATTCTTTTCAGTTCGAAATTTTCTGTCGACTGATGAATTTCCGCCAGTGCCCGTCCAATCATAAAACTTGTTTCCTCTGAAAACTTTGCGGTTTTTAGACCTTTCGCATACGAAAATAAAACGCCAAATCTTATTCCTTCCGGGGCATCAATTTCCTGAATGAATTGGTTTGAGGTATCCGCTATTGGAAAAGCAACCTGTCCGACAGCCTTCTTTACATGAGTTAAAAGCTTTATTTCTTCTTCAATTTCCAATTTTGTCCGCCAGTGATGCGTATATACTCTGAAAACATATTTTTCTGCACCACTATGGATGAGATATACATGATTCATAGCAAGCCGCAATATTTTGCATTCCGTTTTTTCGCTTAGTCCATATTTTTGCTGGATATATTTGCCCAGTTTATCGGGTGAAAGTGTACTGTTTATTACCGGAAATTTCCCTGTCATCAATTTTAGTTTGCAGTTGATTATAAAAGGGTGCAATTTCGTTAAAATTTATGGGTTTTGCCTATCCTGATCTTTTTCTGAAATGAAATGGCCCGTTATATTTATTCAGTCAACGAATAAGCTACGGGCTATGGAATTTCCGATCCTTGATTTAAAGTTCTTTTTCTTACATTGCGAAGAAGAAAATCATTAGTTTTTTATAAATTGCAGCTTAGCCAGTGTTAATCGCTGAATAATACATGGATATAGTATCTCTGCAATCTTAAAATAGCTGTTTTTAGCTGTAAACCAGTAGTCTTTTTTGGACAGGCCATAACAAATTTTAATATAAAACGTTTCGTTTTCCAGCCGATCTGCATTTATGTAATAAAATGATCATCTGGAATGTCTTTCATAGTGTAAGCAGCAATCGCTAAAATTTTATGATTAAAGAAACATAAAATAAAAATATTCTAAAGGGAAAACCATCTTAAAGGGAACAGCAATGAAAAAAATCGTAATCCTGTTTTTAATGATCCACCTCTATTCATTTGGTCAAAAAAAAGTAAGTGTAAAAATAGATCACAGAATTGAAGCCGTCAGTATTTTTTATACGCTGGCCACAATGGACACTTTAGATGTAAAGCCTACTCCATCAATTTATTACAAACAGTTCAGTCAGTACTTCGCAAATTGCAGGAACCATCAGTCATTAGATTGGTATCGGAATCTTAACGTATGGGACGGTTATGATCTTTCAAGTATCGGTTTGTATTTATCAGATGGGTATCCATTCAAATTAAAAATCCCCTATTCCGGCAGTCAGCTGCGCAGTTCGGAAATCAGTGTTTTTTTGGAAAAGTTTAATGCTTTTTATAAAGACTGCAGGGTAGATCGTTTCCTGAAAGCCCATAAAGAAGATTATGCCCGCATTGTAGAATTTGCCCAAGATCAGATCATGGCAAGCAACCTGTTAAATGATGTTGAGAAATTTTACCATAAACAGAAAAAAGAAGAAATCATCATTTTTGTAGATCTCCTCAACAACCTGGGCAATAATGCAATTTCAGTTGATGACAAAACTTTTAAAGAAAAGAAGATGTTTAAGCTGGCCTATCTGAAAGATAAAAATATTATTCAGACCGATGATTCGAAAGTGACCTTTGTCCCATTACCCAACATCGTAATTCACGAAGTATCCCATCTGTATCTCAACGATTTTATTCCTTTGTACAGGGAAAGATTAAGTAAGAAAAAGAATATTTTTTTAATTACGGCAAAGGGGGAAAAGCTTAAAGAATCAGAATGGGAAAATGAACTCGATGAATTGATCGTCAGAGTTTGTGTATCTAAAATAATGGGTGAAAAATATGGCCCTGAAGCAGAACTAAAGGAAGTTGAAAATCAGTCAAAACATTTTAAATATTTTAAAGAGATCCATTCGTTTTTCAGCCTGTATACAGAGCACAAGAGCAGATATAAAAGCATATCCCGCTTTTATCCGGAAATAGTGGATTATCTTGAAACACTGAATTGATTGTCTTGTAGACAGACCGTTCTTACAAGAAGTATCTGAAGCCAATAAAGTAATACAAGTCTACTATCGTAACAGCGCCCAACACGGCTTTCGTTTCCGGAGACATCAACAGCTGCACCACCTGGGGGAATCCGCCCGCAATCTTCAGAAACATACAGGATACCAAAACGGTAAATACGGGGGTTACGGTTACCGCCAATAAAAGCTGGAGTACCAAAGCCATGAACCTGGTGGGTACAGGTGCCATCCAGTTTCCGGCTTCCCATATCCTTGATTTTACCACGGACCAGGGAGACGACAAATCTTACGGATGTCCCTAGTTCCGGTAAAACACAGGTCCTGACATGTATAAAACAACAATGATGTATGCGCACAAAAACAAGTTCATTATTAGCGAACACCTTTAACAAACCGGTTCAAAGGACCGGAATCGGTGGCTCAATGGTGCCGAACCCACGATATGATCGTTATATTCCGCGGAAATCGGTGGTTATAATAAACGGATATCCTCCGAAGCAGAGATCGGGTTAACGGACCGGACAGGGAAGCCGCATACCTGAAGTTTCTTCTTCCTTTTTATTGCTGACAGCCTATACCCCTTAAATCCTGCCATCATCTGTACGTATCCTCAAAACAGCCATGCGGTAACACTCTATTTCCTATCCTTCCCCAACATTTTGTTTTGTATAAAAATTTTTAAACAAATGTCTCAAACATCATACAAAGCATGCTGTTACAGCTTAAAATTAAAAGGGTATTTTTGGGACTGTTAAACACAACATGACAGGCCGGCCACCAGGCGGCACAGCATGAGGATAAAACCTCCCGCTTTCCGGCCGGTACGATAATGAAACCGTATGAGAAAAAAAACAGCACCCGTTGCGGCAGGGCTGATGATTTTTACCGCAATGCAAACTCAGGTAAGAATCGTGAATAATGCCGTTAACAGCTCGGTAAGCAACAGCCCTGCATTCATCGATGCATCGTCCAATACTGCCGTCAACGGTTCCGCCAATATAGGAAAGGGGCTGATTTTCCCCAGGGTAGATCTCTCTGCCCTGGCCTCTTTCCCCGGGGTTACCTCGGGAATTCCGAATTCTTTTCCTACCCGCTTCGACGGGATGATCGTTTATAATACCGCTGCATCCGGTGTTGCCGGTGTAGGAAGTACGATGGGGACCCTCACACCGGGCTTCTGGTATTATGAGAATAAATCACTTTCCGTAAACGGTGGCCAGTGGAAGCCCATCGGCGGTAATACCCTCGGTATTCCTTCCGGCAGCGCCACCACAGGATCGGTTATTGCCGTTAACGGGCAGCTGACCGTCGCCCAGCAGATCACCGCCCAGCTGTCTGCCGACTTCAGTATTCCGACAGCCATCACTCCCCAGATGATCGGAAACCTCAACCGTGATCTTAATGATGCCTAGCAAAAAAATTATCACCGGATTATTTCAAAAAAATCAAATAGCACTGCAAACCCTAGTATACCTATCTTATTCATAAAAAACAAGATTTAATATATTTAATATTATGCCTGTACTACACAAAATCAAAGCCTATCTGTACGATAATGTGCTTACCCCGGATCCTAACGATTTTATAGCCCGTACGATAAGCGAGCGGTCGCTGAATGTGAAGCAGATCTGTGAAGCCTCGGTAAACAGAGGGGGTGCAGATGTATCTGCCGCCTCCATAGAACACGCCGTGGAACTCTTCCTGAAGGAAATGGCGTATCAGCTTTGCGACGGATATTCGGTAAATACGGGATATTTTACCGCCGGCACACAGATCCGCGGGGTTTTCAGCTCAGCCGCAGAACCCTATAATCCCCAGAAACACAACATCCTGTTCCAGTTTAACCAGGGCGATAAGCTCAGGGCCGAAATTCCCAATATAGAGATCAGCATTCTGGGAGTTGCGCAGAGCGATGTCATTATCCTGGAAGCGAAAGATGTGAAAAGCGGTACAATAAACGACCTGCTAACCCCCGGTAAAAACCTTAAAATAAAAGGAAGCAAGATCAAGATCACGGGAGACAACGCGGCCAACGGAATTTTCTTTATGGAAACCTCTACCCAAACGCGTTTGCCTGTAGATGCTTCCGACATCGTTATCAACAACCCTTCCGAGGTCATCCTGATTATTCCCGATCTTCCGGCAGGTACCTATACCCTGGAAATCGTTACCCAATACGGGAACGGAAGCCTTCTGAAAGATCCGAGGACGGCCAGCCTTGACAAAATCCTCACCGTAGAATAACGGTAACCATACGCCCGTATGGCACCCTGCAGGACGGACGTATGGCACTCCACCATCCGGGCGTATATCCTTCACCCACAGCCGGGCTATCACCGATGCCGGAGTTGCCTTAGGACATCCGTCAGGATTTTTTGAAATTATACGATACCCTCCGGAAACGGAATTTCCCGTCCGGGAATAATAGGGCAAAAAAATTTAAATTTACCTGTTTCCGGAAGCAGGGCTAACAGAGAAATCATGTAATTAAGAAAAGTATAAAGTACATATTCCCTTTTCAACATTCTGAAAAATTGATGCAGGATAAACCGGTGACGTTTATTTTTTTCCTTTCTCTATTCCGCTTTTTCCGATAAAACACAGGCTGTATAAGGGGAGATCCTCTATTTCGGGAAGCTACAAAGGCCCGGAAAGCCCGTCAGGCCGGCGTTTGGCAAAAATCTGCAACAGGTACGGATAAATGTTTGCACCAGGCACTGCCGCTCACCATATCCTGTATTCGTGCACTGCCTGTGCATTCCGGAAACCTACCGGCTAAGTGGAAAGGTATTTATGACGGTATCCCTTACTTCTGCAATGATGCATGCGAATACTCCTTTAGATTCGAGTTAACTGAGTAACAGGGACAGCGTGGCCATTCCTGAAGCAGGCGACCAGCTGATGGTGGGTTTTGAATATCCCAACGATTTTCTTTTACAACAGGCGGAATGTTTCATGGAAAGAATACAGCTGACGGCGGGACCGAACCTCCTAAATCCATACAAAGCCGGAACGGCATTACAATTCTGATAAACTGCAGGATCGGAGCATACCCCTGCAAGATCCTGGCGGCAGTACCTTATTTATGCATGTAAAGCCAGCATCAGGAGTACCCCGGGATATTTGAGCTGAGTGCCGGAGCAACTTACTTATGAATCCCGGAAGAATTCGGAACCTTTGGCAACATGCCGCCCACGACAGGAAATAGGGCCGCTTTCCAAATGCTATCGGGAAACGTATTCTGTACTCAATTAATGGAAATGCCGGTTCCGGTAAATTACCTGTAGGATAAAGATTCTTCGGAAAAGTCCGGAAGCAAGATTTCTCTGCTTAAAAACCAAAGATCCGCGCCACTAGCAAAAACTAAAAAGAACAAGCTATTACTTTTATGAAAAAAGAAGATTTCACGCAACTGATCCATCATCATACCGAGTATTTTAACCTTCGGGAATTTTATGCCGGCAATAAAGAAGGCATGCCAAAAAAACAGGAAGTGAAAAATGTGATGATAACCGAATGCACAGCAGGAACAGGCGGGAGCCGGTTCGTATCGATTAGCACCCGGAATTGCAGCTGCTTCTCGGTATATAAGGAATATGGCCCTACAGGCATCATCCGCTGTAAGTGGGTGACATTCCGCAACCGTGGCGCTGCCGTAGGAAAGAAGTATCTCTTCGGACCTGACGGAAAATTAACCGCGGCTGAAGATGAGGAAGAAGGTTTCGGATATACGCCCCACCAGGTAATCCAATTCTGCCGGGAAAACCATATCAACCTCTTTTCGGAGGATACCTGTATTGAAAGGTATGCGAACCGCCGGAATAAAGAATTTTATTACATCATCCGGTATCTTGGCCGGTACCAGGAAAAATCGGGAATCATCGTAATGGTCCTGAACGGCCATGACGGAAATCCCGAACGTGTTCTCGTCACCGATGCCGGTCTCTGAGGGTATTTTATGTCTAAAAAGTTCTATACTTATGTATCACACTTTAGATACAAAAAATTATAGTGGAAGAGTAGGAATTTATACTTTTGAAACATGTTTAAAATGTTGCCGATCTCATGAGAACCCCCTCTATTATTGGGTCGGGAAGTAAATAAAAATTAAAACAACAACTTTATAAACAATAATTACCAGGATTAAATTATAACGATTTATGAAACTTTTCATCTCAGTGCTTTTATTATTTTATGCCTCTTCTGCCGGTGCACAGACGGCTGCTTTTATCTCGAAGGAAAAACTCTATCCCGCGCTGAAAGGCTATAGCGCGAAACAGGCCAGTCTGGACACGCTAAAGGTAAAGCTATACAGAGAAGTCCGGCAGGAAGAACAGGGCCTGCAAAAGAAATATCAGGCTATCATAAATCCGTATGCCCCCGGGCAGAATGAGACCCTTGAAGAGCTTCAGACGCGGATGAGCAAACCCGATACGGAAAGGCTGAAGCTGCTTCAGGAAGAGCAGAAACTACATGAATCCAGGATTATAAGCTACAATAACCAAATAACCGACCAATACAACCGTGACCTTAAAGCTTACGTTGAAACTGCTAATAAAGAAATAGAAGTCTATGCCAGGAAAAACAAAATAGACATGGTCTGGTATCTGGAAGATATTAAAATGGCACTTCCCTATTACAACAACGCGAAAAATATTACAGCTGTTATTGCGGATCGTGTAAACAAAATGTTTCCCTGACCGAAATACATAATTACTCATTCACCTTTGAGAAGGATTGATATTTTAAATATATATATAATATATATAAAAACACAATGATTATTAGTCCTCTCAAAGGTTTTTAAAAATAAAGAATTTATTATCGACGATTTCATACGCAGGCTTACTTCAGCTTGTTGTATGGTAACCATGATGAGATTGGATTTTATAATACTCAGACATCAGAGTCTTGTTCATTTTGTTCAGCTTCGGAACATTGCAAAAACCCGTTCCGGAGCTTTCCGAAAAACTGATATGCTTTCGAAACAATTCGTAAGGCTTCTGTTCAGCCTTGCAGAAAACAGTATTCTGAAATACGAATAAAACGTATTTAACGGAAAGCAGAAGTGCCTCATGATCGGATGGCAGTACCGTAAATCTTCATTTTAATAGTCAAACCAATATATATCATAGAATTTTATTTTTCTGGCGGACCCAAAAGATTCATCTAAAATATGAAAAATAATTTCCGCCTTATGACGAATCTGCTATTAAGGATGTACCTGTGCCCTATCATCCCGTGTGCACTCCTGCTATAGCAAAAATATCGGCCGGCAATAGTTTTATGTGTAACCTGTAAAGGTAAGTTTTATACAAGGCTGATATCTCCGGCCGGATCAATTTCATAGTGCTGTCATATCCGGCCGGAGTTTTTAACAATGCATCTGATTATTTTTTAATAAAAATACGGTAATATGAATTTTAAAAATTTTCACCTGGGGAAGCTTATAAAAAACAGGGTGCAGGAACTTGATATTTCGGCTACCCGACTGACAAAATTTATGAAATGTTCCGAAGAAGAGCTTGAAGAGATGTACCTGTCGGAAAGCCTGGATACCCTTGTTCTCCTCCGGTGGTGCAAAATACTGGAGTACGATTTTTTCCGGATCTACTGCCACCATCTTATCCTGTACGCTCCGGTACCGGAATATTCCAAGGCCATAAATCATGAAAAAGGCCAAAACATAGGCCTTCCGCAGTTTCGTAAAAATATATACAGTGAAGAACTTATTGATTACATTCTGGACATGATCAGGACAGAGAAAAAAACAAAACTCCAGGTGATAGAGGAATATGGAATCCCGAAAACAACCTTGTATAAATGGATTTCCAAAAGAACAGTTATTAAAAGCTGATAAAACCCGTTGCCGGAACAGAATCTATTACCATTTTAGAAATCGTCTGAACAAGAAGTAAAGAGATAAGTTTATAAGTCATCTTTTCAACCCATATATGGTATTCTCATTTTTCAGCCTCACTGAACGAATTAGTTACTTCATACTGAGTAACTCATGAAAACGGATCAACAGGCGCCAGGGATTGCTTATGATCATTTCCATATAATTTGTCCCGTAATTTTTTAACCAAATTAATTGATGTAAGTAAACAGATGAAAGAATACATTCATTTACTTGGTAAAACCAAAAAAGAAATTATTCAGGAAATGGGAGATGAATACAATCATTATCCCGCCGAAACATGGACATACCTGCTAAAAAGAAACTGGCTGAGACAAAGAAAAATACTTATTCTTTATTTTGGAGATCATGGGGTTGAAAAGATAAAAGTTTGTTATACCTGGTAAAAAATATAACGTTTAATTATGTTTTATTTAATTTTTGCAAAGCGATTTAACAGTTATGAGTGGAAAAAATATCCACAGAAAAGAAAATACTACCTCAGGAGCATTCTTAAAGGCGGCCTGATCATCGGAAAGCAAGCCGAGGAAGTAGAACAAATGCTGGGTAGAAATGAATCATGTTCACAGATGAAAAACCGCTGGACCTATGCGCTGAATACTGATATTAAAACCCATAAAAAGTACTTCCTGGCAGTGTATTTTGAAAATGGCACTGTAATAATGGTGAGAAAAGAATTTAAAACAATACTTTAATATCCTATGAGAAAAAAAAACATAGATTATAAAAAACTATATACGGAAATGATCTTTGAAAAATATCCGCAAAAAGCATCAGCATGCGGCACTATTCTGAAAAAAAAAGAATTTACGGTGATGGATGTAATCCGGCTGAATAAAATTATTTCTTCCGGAAAAGCCCAGAACATCAATCAGAAATATAAATCCTACGACCGTACTGCCATATTTGAAATCCTTGAATATCAGAAGAAACACCGCTTAAATAATGTAGCGACCGCAAGGCATTTTAACATCAGCAGAAATACCTTAGGAAACTGGAAGAAACAGTTTCTAATATAATAAATGAATAAATAATCTTTATAAATGCCGGAATAGTGTCTTTCACTCTGATATCACTTAATTACGGGCACCACTTTCATGCTGAAAAAAATATCAGTTCATCCATATTATGCAACGGCTCCCATATCAATGATGGGGGCTGTTATTTGGAAATACCTGTAAACAGCTATAATACCTTTATGGACGACGAATATCTTCAGGCCCAGATGGTGCCACGCGCGTCAAATCCCCTACACCGTTAAAGCACCTGCCGCAGGGGCTACTCTTTGTCATGTACTTAAAAAGGAACCTCCGAAAAATAAACGATGTCTCTATGAAATGCCTGAAAAAACAAAACCAAAAACCATCTGTAATAAATGCCTGATGCCGGTAAGCCCCCGAATCGGGCATTACTAATTTACTAAACCCGTGAAAAAAAAAATCCTCTTCAGGATCCGTTCCATGCAGATGGGCGGGGTACCCAAAGTCCTGATCGATATTGTAAGAAACCTGGATCCCGAGAAGTTTGAACCTTTTATTGTTACCGATCTGTATCAGGGAGAACTCATTGATGAGATCCCGGGGAATATACAGGTATTCTCGATCTCCCACGGAAGACAGGAGATGAGCAGCTTCTTCCCCATACGGCTCGTTCAGCTCGCACTCAGAAACCTTAAAGTAAGTATCTACAGGCTCTTCCCCATACTCTACCGGAGAAAAATCGACATTATTCCCGATATCGAAGTTGCCATTCTCCATTCTTCCCTCCGTGAGATGCTCAAAAGCCCGTTTAAGGATTCACGAAAAGTCTGCTGGTTCCATACCGATGTAAAATGGCACCACACCATCGATGAAGCCAGGAAGATTGCCCGGGGGATGCTAAGCTGTGATGCCAATGTTTTTGTGTCAAAAAGTACGCTGGAAACCATGGAAGAACTGCTGCAGGCCAGAATCCCCAACAGCCATTATATATACAATACTTTTAACGCCGGGGAAATCCTGAAAAAAGCTGCGGAATCCCTTACCTCCCCCTTGGAAAAAGAGATCATGGCCAGAGAGAACCTTATGGTCTCAGTAGGAAGACTTTGCCAAGCAAAAGGTTATGATATGCTCATCCAGGTCCATGCGGAACTGATGAACGAAGGGGTCTTCCACCATATTGCCGTTGTGGGGGACGGAACAGATTTCCAAAAGCTGCAGAAGATGATCCGCAGGCTCGGCGTACAAGACTCGTTCTTCCTGCTTGGAAGCAGGCTTAATCCCTACCCTTATATGCTCGCTGCGAAATGCTACATTCAGCCTTCCCGGTATGAAGCGTATCCGCTGGCAGTGGGCGAAGCCCTGATCCTGAACAAACCTCTGATCAGCACAATGGCCGGAGGCATCCCGGAACTCATTACCCATAGAAAAACAGGACTCTTATGCCAGTTTAACAAAAAAGCCCTAAAGACCACCATTTCCGAAATGTTATATAATCCACACCTCAGAAGAGATATCAGAAAGCATCAGCGTGAATTTGATGCTGAAGCCCATAATAAAAAAATATACTGCCAGATCAATACCCTTATGGAAGAACTCCTGCTCCGATAAACAAAGACCGGATCCTTTTCCTTTTCATTTCAGTGACATCAGTAATCGGAGTTCCCTCACCATATTCTTAAAAAGCACATAAAAAAACAGGATACGGTGTTGTATCCTGTTAAAACTATTTAATAATTTAAATATGAAAAGAATGATTTCTAATAAAATATCTTCAGGCAATCGTATTATTTCTTGATTCCCTTTACAATCCGTTCTTTTCCACTGTCTTCAGTAATGATAATTGTATACACACCTTCGGTAAGAAAGGATGTATCCAGTTTGTTCTGATTTCCGACGAGAACCGTGCGCCCTGCCTGGTCTTTTATTTCAACTTTTCTTATTTTCTGATCCGAGATTACTGATAATTCCTCCCGGAAAGGATTACTGACGGAAACCGTAAAACCATTGCTTTTTTGATCTCCTACGATTCCCAGTGTTGACGAAGACTGCTGAACAGTATATCTTGTAATATTGTTGTCATGGATCGCATACAGATAATTGTCTTTCGCGAAAATATATCCCAATGATTCATAGGAGATGCCCGATAATGGAAAAAATGCATTCCCGTTTATATTCATCGCGGCCCCGTTCAGGGAATAGCCGCTCACGCCCCATACCGTATTTCCCTGCGGATCCGTAGATGACGCCGGCATTATGATCATATTATTGTACATAAGCGGATCCATTGATCCGCCGGAGTAGGTAATCGCATTGCTTGTAAAAGACATAGGACCGGATATTACCCCGTTATTTCCGAAGGTTGTATCCATTATTCCCAAAGGGTTTGTTTTGGTAAAGTAAACCGTATTTCCGTCTGATAATTTATTAACAAATGATCCGTCATTCTGCGTTGACACAATACTTTTCGCAAATCCGGCTGAAGATGGAACCGACGAGTTCTTTACCTGTGCATAGCCATTATTTCCATAGGTAATATCCAGATTTCCGGTTGTAAGATCTATTTTTCTCACATTTAAAGGCCCGGAATTCGACGAAATAAATTCAAAAATGAAATTATTCCTGTTAAAAAAGAAATCATAGGTATCGTTCGGATCACCGGCAACAGGTGAACTAAGGGTAATACTTCCGTTAGCACCATAAGTAAAATCAACACTTCCGTCTGGCAAAAATTTATTAAAACTGCTTTCCGCACGTACAAAAATTTTCCCGTCGTCAAGAACGGTTTTATATATCCAGTCTGTAACATTCTGTATCCCGGTTGATATAAAATTGGGATCAGGCTGCCCGCTGCCGGTAAGGTATTTTATATTACCGTTCAGGTAGAAATAACTGCTGTTGGCATAAAAATAATAGGGTTCGAAATCAGTAAGCTTAATAACACCGCCACTTCCAAAGGTATTATCGAAAGATCCATCGGAATTTAATCTTACAAACTGGGATTTTAAAGTAGGATCCGAAGCATCGGAATACGGATATCCTAAGAATATTTTATTACCCTGAAATGTAGAGTTAATATTAGGAATTAGCAAAATGTAGCTGAACATTGGGGTTGTCCCCGTATTAATGGTTATTGTTCCGTTATTGCCAAAACTAAGATCTTTTGTAATACTAATCTGGGCATGCACAGTAAGCGCAAATGATGCTGCCAAAGAAAGGCTGATAATTTTTCTCATAAGTATTTTTTTATTTCACAAAGATAATCATCATCTACCGAAAACCCCTTGAAAATAAGGTCTAAATATTTAGACAATTTTTTTCTTGAGTATATAAAGAAACATTTTTTCTTTTACGGATGTTACCGGTTTGAATAATGTACCACTTTGCTCCATGTGCAGAACACCATAAAATCTCTTTCCTTATTTATGTATCAGCCAAGGTGAAATCAAAAAAACTCTTATTCAACAATACGTATCTATAGAAGTCTTTATTGATGGGAGTTTAAGTAAATCGAGGTATACAAAAGTGGTACAGGATCAAGATGCTGCAACATCTTTTTTTACTTTTCCGCATGAATCCCGTCACATTAAGCAATTGTAAACCCGTATTTTATAGTATTCTACAATAAATTTAAAATACAATTGTACTACTATTGTACACTTATAACCTTGTAAATTAATTTAAATCAAACAATTAACAATTCCCGAATGCGACAGTGATAATTGATACATTTCGCCTGTACACCTCAGTTTTCATCTAATTTTATAACGAAAATAAAGTAAGAATCCTTACAAGTATACTCAAATTTTCGATTAAAATGTTTTAATCAATTTCGTTATTAATTCTCTGTTAGATTTACTAACTCCAAAATCTTCTGATAGGCTTGACCATTTACTAAGTGCGGAACTTGTTTGCTCAATAACATTCTCTATGAATTCTTTTGATAGTTTGGCTTCGCTTCCTAATCTAGTCAGATGCCTGAGGGTTATATTTCGTCCTTCTCCCATTACCATAGTGCTTTGTTCTCCACCTGGCCCGGATGAGAAAGTAAGGTCATAAGCAGGTGATAATTTCCACTCTCCAAATTCATTCATCAAAAACGAAAAATTCTTTGCATGGTCGTCTCTATTGTGCGCCATAACATTGAAAACTGCTAACCTGAACATTTTTTCTACCTCGCGAATATCTTTGGTTAAAACGCCCGTCAATGATAATAAATCTTCATAATCAAGAGATGGAAACCTAAAATTACTGTGAATAAGTCCACTCACTGTATGCATATGGAGACGCTTATTTCCTTCTCTATCAAAACGCTTAACGGCAAAATAGCCATTCCCTTTCTGTGAAGGAAACAAATGAACTTCAGGCATTTTAATTCCTGCATCAACAGCCATTAAAGCGTAAACGTATTCGATTGCACCTGCATCCTTTCCATCTAATGAGTTTGGAAATTTCACCATCCAGGGTTCAAAATTATCACCTAACAAGTTTGCTCCGTAGGATATATTTTTTCTTTCTGCATCAACGCCAATCAATGCTTTTGGCCGTGCTCCAGCAGAGGATCCGTTCAAAGCCAAAAGTTCTGCAATCACTTCTTCTGAATCACCTTGCAAAACGTCTTCTGTTTGAGTAGCCAACACGTCCAAATCAATCATCTCATTACTACTATCTGGACTCTGATCCGGCTCATAAATCAATGCACCCATACCGTGCAATCCAACGTACGCTAAACGGTCAAGTGGTGAAATGTCAAATGAAGAAATTCCTTCCGAGCGAAGCAAACGGTCAAAAAGTAATCTACCCCAACCGTCAGGCAGGCTATCATTGAAAACACCAGCCAACCCTTCAAATGGATCTTTTGGAAGCTCTATCACATCTCGTTGCAAAGGAAGTCTTATAGGTGAAATTTCTAAATTGGTTTGCAGAAATTCTTCATCGTATTGAAAATAGATGATACCATCACGAATTGCCAAACGTCCAACGGGTTGAATTCCAGAACCAAAATTCAATCCTACTTTTATTTCTTTGATGGCTGTTTTCATCTTCTGCTTCCTCTTTTTTTAATAGGCTTTTCCTCTGATTTTAGAACATCATCGATAGATTTAAAACTCTGTTCCTTTGCTTTTAAAGCATCAAGCATTTCTTCTAATCCACCAACAACTGAAAGCAGTTTTAAAAATGAATCCAAAGAAATCAAGCCTTTTTGCTCAAATTTCCTTAGCGTTGGTAAAGGAACACCCGATCTTTCAGCTAAGCCTTCTTGTGTTAGATTCAGTTGCAATCGCCTTTCACGGATATTATCAATTAGTTTTTTTTGAACCTTGGACAAAGATATAAATAACATAATAGTATTATTTAATGTTAGAATTTAGCAATAAATAACATTATTGTATTACAAATATACGGAATATTACAAGAATTTACCGTCAAATAAACCACCTCATTGCACTGCAAAATTTAAGGAATAGTGTTTTTATATTCGATTGTTTTTAAATAAATAATTAATTCAAAAGAGTTCAACTGTTTGAATACGGATGACAACTCAGTTATTGAAGAAAATAAATAATTTAATAGCTCTAAAACAGCTTATAAGTACATAATTATTTTGCATTAAATTTGATAAATGCATGATAATCAAATAAAAGAAAGAAAAAGAAATCAAAGAAAAGCTAAATTATTTCCCGATACAAAACTTACTGAAAATATTCCCTAGCACCTCATCATTCGTCACTTCTCCTGAGATCTCACCGAGATGCTCCAGTGCATTACGCAGCTCATAGGCCAGTAATTCGGTAAAAATCCGGAAAGTGATGGCTTCTTTGACTTTCTCTATGGCTTCCAGGGATTTCTGCAGCGCTTCAAAATGCCGCTGGTTGGTGATGACGATGTTGTTTTCTGAAGCTTTAAGCTGTTCGACGTACGAAGACAGTTCGTTTTTAAGATCCTGGATATTCTGGTTTTCGACCGCAGAAATTTTAATGAAATCAAATTCGTGGGCAATGGCCTTCCGGAAGACATTTTCTGCTTTCTCATATTGGGTCGGGATTACTTCATCGATCTTTGTAGCGCAGATAATCAGTTTCAGATCTTCGCGCAATAATGATTGAATCATTTCGATATCTTCCGAAAAATCAGAAGTTCCCGCATCGGCCAGGTAAACGAGAATATTGGCATTAGCCACTTTTTCCCTCGCTTTTTTTACCCCGATCGCTTCAATTTCATCCATGGTTTCACGCAATCCGGCCGTATCGATCAGGCGGAATGCATGGCCTTTGATATGGAGTACCTCTTCAATCGTATCCCGTGTTGTTCCTGCGATGTTGCTGACGATCGCACGCTCTTCTTTTAAAAGTGCATTCAGCAGCGTTGATTTTCCTGCGTTGGGCTTTCCGATGATTGCCACGGCAGTTCCGTTCTTGATGGCGTTTCCGTACTGGAAACTTTCAATCAGCGAGTTTAATTTCAAAGTGATCTTATCAAGAAGTTGGTTCAGAGCGGTACGGTCGGCGAATTCCACATCTTCTTCTGCAAAATCCAGCTCCAGTTCGATCAGCGAAACAAAATTAAGCAGGTCCGTTCTCAGAAATGAAATCTCATTCGTAATCCCTCCTTTCAGCTGACTGATGGCGACTTTCCTTGAAGCTTCGTTTTCTGAAGCAATCACATCGGCAATGGCTTCGGCCTGGGAAAGGTCGATCCGGCCGTTGATGAAAGCCCGCAGCGTAAATTCCCCGGCTTTGGCCATCCGCGCGCCGTTTTTAATCAGTGTTTCCAGAATGCGTTTTCCGATATGCGGCGACCCGTGAAAAGCAATTTCCACGGAATTCTCGGTCGTAAAGCTTTTCGGCGCCAGGAAAATCGAAAGCATCACCTCATCGATCGCCTCTTCTCCATCCATAAAATAGCCATAATGAATCGTATGGGACTTCTGTCTGGCCAGATTTTTTCCCGGAAAAGACTTCTGAACCACAGCCAACGCTTCATTTCCTGAAACACGGATAATTCCCAGAGCACCTACGCCGTTGGCCGTAGCCAGCGCACAAATCGTATCGTTATTCATGCTGCAAATTTACGGTTTTTAATTGCAATGCACCATACCGTTTATCTATGGCCACAATTGGGGAGACAGGTCAGTGGCAAATTCGATTTGTTTGTCGATTTTATAAGGAAACAAAATTAATTATGGGTGTCTCATGACCTGATTGCCCGTTTTTTAAACCATTCACTGTAAAGCAAACCTGTCTTTTTTCAGGAGCTTTTTCCGGCTATCCACTCATACTCCTCACACCTTTCCAGGCCCGGGCTTAAGCCATCATTTCCCTTCCATGCTGCGGGGTATCCGTTACTATCCGGGCTATGAGGCCGTGAATAATATGACCACTGGTACATGTTTACCGGCCGCATGATTTCTTTTTACCAAATATGTACTGGCGCGGGCATATAAAATTAACAATTGACCCCATTGACAAGAAGAATTCACCATTCCCTTGTGTAAGCAAAACTCAGTGTGGGGTTATTCCCCATTTTAAACCACTCTTCAAAGGAGAATTCAAATCAAATGATTAACAGCTACTTAACCAAAGAACATCTTTAAAGATTGAGATTATTTTCCTGCTTTGAATTTACTATGGAAGATATGGACGATGTTTTGTTAATATAAGGATAAGATCGGCCGCTTTCCTTATGTTTTTTAGGATAACCGCTAAAACAGCATCCATAAAATAAGGTAATTTCTAAAAAAAGAATCGCCCCACAAAAAAATAGCAGGACGATTCTTTATGTAATTTTTTTTCAAGGCTGCTTTAAATTTAGCAGGTATACCGACCGGAAAAGCTTCCGGCATTTAAACCTTTTACCTCTTCAAGCCTTGACGTTCTTTTAAAGCGGACTTACCAGTTCCAGGAACCATTCTTTAACCTCCCCTTCCAGGAATGAAGCCAATTTTTCCTCACAGGTTTTGTGATAGGTATTCAGCCAGGTGATTTCTTCTTCGGAAAGGATTTCCTTAACGATCGTATCCTTAAAGAACGGACAGAACGTGAGTGTTTCAAATTCATAAAAATTCCCGTGAATCGTGGTTGCGGATTCTTTTACCGCGATCAGGTTTTCATGACGGATGCCATATTCACCTTCCAGGTAGTACCCCGGCTCGTTGGAACACACCATTCCTAACATCAGTTCCTGCGGATTCATGTCTTTTCTGATATTCTGAGGACCTTCATGTACGTTCATGAAACTTCCTACGCCATGGCCGGTACCGTGGTTGTAGTCTTTACCTTCCATCCACAATGGCAGCCGGGCAATCGCATCAAGCTGTACACCTCTCGTTCCTTTTGGGAATTTCACCATCGAAAGACGGATTAGTCCCTGCAGTACTAAAGTGGAGTTTCTTTTAAATTCCTCAGATACGGCTCCTAAAGCCAAAGTTCTTGTAATATCCGTTGTTCCTTCAAGGTATTGTCCTCCGGAATCTACCAGAATGCTGGCGTCGTTGGTCACTTCCTTGCTGCCTTCTTTTTTCGCAGAGTAATGCATGATCGCACCGTTATCTTTGTAGCCGATAATGCTTCCGAAGCTTTCGCCTACAAAATTCTCTCCTTCCGCACGAACCCCCCTCAGCTTTTCTCCGATGGAATATTCGTTCATGGTTTCTTTTCCGGCATTGTGCGTTAGCCAGTACAGGAATTTCACCATCGCAACACCGTCGCGTACCATCACTTTTCGGAAGCCTTCCAGCTCCGTTTCATTCTTTTGGGCCTTCATCAGATTTCCCGGTACTGCCGCTTTGATGAATTCATTATCCGGTTTCAGCGCTTCAAAAATCGACTGGTTGCTGTTCGGCGAAACCAACACTTTTTCATTGCTGAATGCTTTCAGGCAGTTGTAGAATTCTTCATACGGCATCATTTTCACCCAGGCTTCATCCATCTGCCTTCTCGATTCCACATCCAGTTTATCCAGGTCTGTGAAAAGTTTCGCATCATTTTTTGTAATCAACAGATATCCTAAAAATACAGGATTGCTTTCCACATCACTTCCTCTCAAATTTAAGGTCCAGGCCACATCATCCAGGCTCGAAATGATATGTACCGTAGCACACTGCTCCTCCATTTTCTGTCGGATGGCAGCTATTTTATCGATCACCGATTTTCCTGCTCTTTCCACAGGATGCACGAAGATCGGATTTTTAGAAGGTGTTCCCCTGTCTTTCCAGATTTCCTTCAGCAAAGGAAGATCGGCCAGGGTAATATTTTTAGCGTTTAATTTTTCAGTCAGAAGTTCCCAGTTGGCGTGGGAAGTCGCCTGGGCATTCACGGCTACTTTTCCGTTCTCAGGAATTTCAGAAATAATCCAGTCGATGTAGTTGGGAGTTCCCTCCATGCCATCTTTGAAAAGATCGATTCCCGATCCGGCCAGTTCGATCGGTGCCTGGGTAAAATACCGCCCGTCGGTCCAGAGCCCGGCTTTGTCTTTGGTTATTACCACAAAACCTGCCGAGCCTAAAAACCCTGACAGCCAGGCTCTTTCCTGCCACTCCTGAGGAAGATATTCGCTCATGTGCGGGTCCGCGGAGTATACTATAAATGCATCAACATTATTTTTCTGCATCTCTTCACGAAGCGCAGCTACTTTTTCCTTTGAAGTCATTTTTTCTATAATTTTAAAAAGGTGAAGTTACGAATTTAAAGGTTATCGGACAGCGTTTGGTGATGTTTTATCGGATTTTATTGCAGCATAAAGCCTGCCAGGATTAACGTTCAGATAAACATCATCTTGCCGTATCGTTTTTTCTAAGTAAAATCTAGATAAAACAAGCCGGATATATGGTGTTTAAAAATAATTACAGATCTGATCAGAAATGTTTTTAATTTTTGTCCGTAATTAATAGTTTATTCTTTAAAATATTCATGTTCAGTAAGCTCTATGGAATTATTATTTTCTCTAAAACTTTCTTGTATCTTCTTGGTTCTCATTTTCTCATATTCCATATCTGAATATGAACTCCCGTCAGGCATAGTTGAAGTGAAACTGGTAATATTATACCTTTGCTTAAGTTCCCTCATCCTGCTCATCGGATCTTTCATGTAATCTTCAACGGCTTTTTTATACCGGCTTTCTGTTACGGGTATGTATGTAGACAAATTAAGTTTAATATTTCTGAACTTTTCAATTCCTTTCAATTCCCAGATGTGCTGTTTTTTGGTGTCTTCGATCTTTACGATCAATCCCGGAAGTCCCCAAAATTTATAAGGCCCTTCGGAAACAGGAATCTCATTGGTAAACCATGCATTATATTTTCTGCCTTTATATTCTAAGGTTGCCAGCTGGCATTTCCTGCCTTGTATAAGGGCAGTTTCTGTTCCGATCTGCCAATTCAAGGTAATATGCTGCATGATTTTAAACCGGTCTGTGCCCACAGGAAGATAAGATATTACTTCATTAGATCGCCAGTTTTTCCGGATTATGCCACGAATTTTTCCCTGGGGAAAGATGTTTGTTGATACTGCCCTATCTGAGGAAATCGCGTCTGGTTCTATTTTCTGTGCAATCGCAGAATCTCTTCTTACTTTTGCCAGGCTGAAATAAGTAGATCCGTTCTTATCGATAAACAGACCCATCAGTTCGGTCTCTGTTTTTTCTAAATTTAACGAATCAGGCTTGAATGTGTACGCGTAAGTAAAATTGTATTTTTGACTAAAACAAAATGCGGAAACTAAAAAACCAAGTATGAATATTCCTTTTCTGATCATTTGGGAAAGACATTTAAATTAAGACGTTAATATACTCAAATATAACCACGTACAGGTGAATTAAATTTCAGATTTTATAACAAAATTATACCTTACGTTATATTTAAGCCTTAAAATCACTATTTCTTCAGTCCAAAATGCTGTTCGGATCAGAAATTGAAAGTTTTTGGAAAGGTTATTGCTTATACCAGAATATGGAAAGCCAGAATTATAAAAATCACCGGAAATTTTATCCGCCACACCATTTTATTTATCTTCCTCTATTGATGATCCTGGAAATTTTCGGGATTTATAAAATTTTTAATGATGAATCGCATGAGCTGATCTGGATTTTATTTTCCGTTGTTGTTTTTCTGATTTTTTATCTGGCAATCATGATGAGACAGCATTATGCACTTGGTCTGCAGGACCGGATGGTAAGGCTGGAATTTAAGCAGCGGTATTTCGAGATTTTCCAGCTGAGGTCTGATGAAGTGGAAAGCAAATTGACATTTGACCAGATCGCAGCATTGAGATTTACCTATGACGATGAATTCAAAGAACTGCTTTATAAAGCGCTTCATGAAAATATTTCCGGAGATGAAATTAAGAGATCCATTAAAAAATGGAAGGCTGACCATCGTCGTATTTAAATAAATAATAAACATCAAAAATAAATTATTATGAAAAAGTTGAGCTTATACAGCATGACAGTATTTTGTCTGCTGATGTTAACAAGCTGCGAAGCAGTAGAAACAATCTTTAAAGCAGGTATGTGGTGGGGCATTATTGTAGTTGTCGGCGTAATAGCCATTATTTTGTGGCTGTTCTCAAGGGGTAAGAACTCTTAACCAAGTCTTATGGAAAATTCAGACCTAGACCTCATTTCACATCTGAAGCCTTCGAAGATTGTAAAAATTATGAAAGATCCGGTGGCCTCTGCAAAGGCGGTACATCTTATATATACCTCCGATGCAGAAACAGCCGGAATTACCCGGAAGAAAACGGGTAAAAAATATTCATATTACAAGGACGGCGAAAAAATCAAGGATAAAGAAGAAATTACCAGGATTAACAAACTGGTGATACCCCCTGCTTGGGAAAATGTCTGGATTTGTGCTTTGGATAACGGCCATCTTCAGGCTACGGGTTTTGATCTGAAACAAAGAAAACAGTACCGTTACCATCCGCTTTGGAGCGCACTGAGAAACCACACCAAATTTTACAGGATGCTTCAGTTCGGATATGCCTTACCTGATATCAGGCTTCAGGTGGAAAAAGATCTGGCACTCCGGAATTTCGAAAAAAGAAAAATCCTCGCACTGATCGTCAGTTTAATGCAAAAAACGAATATCCGGATCGGAAACAACGCTTATGAAAAACTCTACGGGTCTTTCGGATTGACAACCTTAAAAGGTAAACACGTTAAAGTACAGGGGCAGAAAATTATGTTTCATTTCAAAGGCAAAAAAGGGGTGATGCATGACATCGACCTAAAAAGCCGGCGTCTTTCCAAGCTGATCCAGAAATGCAAAGATATTCCGGGGAGAGAACTTTTCCAGTATATTGATGATGAAGGAAACCGCCATACCGTAGATTCGGGAATGGTAAATGATTATATCAAAGAAATCAGCGGTGAAGATTTTACGGCAAAAGATTTCAGAACCTGGTCTGGAACGGTAAGTGCCCTGATTGCTTTTAAAGAAATCGGTTACGCGGAAACCCATACGGAATATAAGAAAAAAGTAAAAGAGGCCCTGGAAATGGTGGCTTCCCATTTGGGAAATACCAGCACGGTCTGCCGTAAATACTACGTCCATCCTTTGGTGATCAACCTTTACGAAAACAACACCATCAAAAAATACCTCGACGAACTCGAACAAATCGAACAAAATGACGGGAAAGCCGGTCTCACTCACGAGGAAAAGCTGGTGCTGAAGATTCTGGAAAACGAAAAGATTTAGAAGGTCAATAGCGAACTATCAATCGCTTTGCTGGTGAATTTTTTGAGAAAAAATAAAATTTAATAATGTTTTACTAAAACAGAATTTAAGTGAAGACTGCCATAAATTGATCATTCACTATTGATCATTCATTATAAAAGCACCCCGTCATTTACCAATTGACAAGTGTACTAAATTAACTATTCACATTATCCCCTGCTGTCATTTGCTGAGTGTAAAGTTTACGCTGGGCCTATCTGAGTGCCCTTGCAGAGGAAAAATAGGCGAATTTTTTTTGCAAAAAACTTTATGAGCGTCGGAAGTGTTTGACTCATAAAAACTGATTGGCGATTTCGCTATTCACTATTCTCCTGCGCAGTAAAATTCACCGTTCAAAAACCACCCCGTAAAAAATTATTTCATAATTTTCGCCACCCCTCCGGAGGAGTGGAATTGCGGTGAAAGCTTTGATTACGGTCTTTTTATTCCAATTTAATAACTGGTTTTATATTCAATAACAATAAATTGATAAGTGGAGCGGATTGACTATTCACCATTGACTATTGACGATCCACCATTCGTCGCGCTCTTTGCCGGAGACCTCAAATAAATGTTGTAAATTTGTATCATAGCAAATAAAAACAGACAACTAATATGGCAAAAGCAATTTCGCAAGTACCTTTTGCGGTAAACGAGCCGGTAAATTCTTATGCTCCGGGAACTCCGGAAGTAAAAAGCCTGATCGCCCAATACAGGAAAATGTGGGCTGAGAAAGTGGAAATCCCCATGATCATCAATGGTGAAGAAGTAACGACAGGAGACAAAGTTCAGCTTCAGTCGCCTCAGGATCATGCCCATGACTTCGGGTTTTATCACAGAGGAACGATGCAGCACGTGGATGACGCCATCAACGCAGCCCTTGCAGCCAAAAAAGAATGGAACGAACTGGGCTGGGAACACCGTGCAGCGATTTTCTTAAAAGCAGCCGACCTTTTGGCCGGACCGTACAGAGATGTGATCAACGCGGCCACAATGATCGGACAGTCTAAAAATGTTCATCAGGCTGAAATCGATGCGGCATGTGAATTCATCGATTTCTTAAGATTCAATGTAGAGTTTATGACGGAAATGTATTCCGAGCAGCCGGTGTCCGATGCAGGAATCTGGAACCGTGTGGAATACAGACCGCTGGAAGGGTTCTGCTTTGCGGTAACCCCATTCAACTTTACGGCGATTTCCGGTAATTTACCGACCTGTATGGCCATGCTTGGAAACGTCGTGGTTTGGAAACCTTCCGATAAGCAGATCTATTCTGCAAAAGTAATCATGGACGTTCTTACAGAGGCAGGTCTTCCGAAAGGGGTCATCAACATGATCTTTACCGACGGAAAAGAAACCGCTGAAAAAGTATTGGCCCACCGTGATTTTGCCGGGCTTCACTTTACAGGTTCTACCAAAGTATTCCAGGGCATGTGGAAAATGATCGGTGATCAAATTCACAATTACAGAACTTATCCTAGAATCGTTGGGGAAACCGGAGGAAAAGACTTTGTGATTGCCCATCCTTCGGCTAATGTGGAAGCAGTAGCCACGGCGTTGGTGAGAGGAGCCTTCGAATATCAGGGACAGAAATGTTCTGCAGCTTCCAGAGCTTATATTCCGCAGTCTCTTTGGGCCGGCGTAAAAAAAGTAATGGAAACACAGATTTCTTCTATTAAAGTAGGTTCTCCTGAAGATCCGTCTAACTTTGTAAACGCAGTAATTGATAAAAACTCTTTCGAGAAGTGCAAAGGATATATCGACAGAGCCCATGCATCGGAAGAGGCAAACGTAGTAATCGGCGGAAAAACCGATGATTCCAAAGGATGGTTTGTACACCCTACCGTTATCGAAACCACAAATCCTCAGTACGAAAGTATGGTTGAGGAAATCTTCGGCCCGATTTTATCGGTTTACGTGTATGAAGATGCACAATGGGAAGAAACCCTTAAACTGGTAGATTCTTCATCTCCTTATTCATTGACGGGGTCTGTTTTCGCACAGGACCGTTATGCCATCAATGAAGCTTTCAAAGCATTGGAAAATGCATCCGGAAACTTTTATATCAACGACAAACCGACAGGAGCCGTAGTTGGTCAGCAGCCTTTCGGAGGCGGAAGAGCTTCAGGAACGAATGATAAGGCGGGTTCTAAAATGAACCTGTTGAGATGGACGTCCGTAAGATCAGTCAAAGAAACATTTGTTTCGCCTAAAGATTATAAATATCCGTATCTCGGATAATAAATGATGAATGACATCAATGAATGATATAAGGCCCTGGAATTTCGGTTCCAGGGCTTTTATTTTGGTTACATATTTTTTTTAAACTGATTATAAATTTAGGTAAATCCCGAAGGAATAGCCGAAGGAACAGATCAAACAATCTGAAGTTTTTCAATAATTTTCCATTTAATTTATTGATAATTAATGCTAACCTTCATTTTCGGAACGGTTATTGAACTGATGGAGGCACAAGACACACAACCAAAACAAAATATTATGAAAAAATTAGTGTTAATAGCAGCTGTCGGAATGTTTGCGATCAGTTGCGGGACAAAGGAATCTTCGATGTCCACAAGCAATTCGGATTCTGTCAAGGTAGATAATACAGCTACAATGGCACCGGCTGCCAACGACACCATGACTACCGGTAATCCGGACAGCATTAAAATGAAAATGGATACTGCCGCTACCGCGAGATAGTATTAAATTTACCCCCCAATCCTCAGATGAAAATCCGGGGATTTTTTTGTTTTACATCATTTCTCCTCTACTCTTTATAATCTACATTTTCTGAAATTTATTAAAGGTACTTTTTACTTTTTACTTTTTACTTTTTACTTTTTACTTTTTACTTTTTACTTTTTACTTTTTACTTTTTACTTTTTAATCATTATATTTGATTTACACTAAACATTAAAGAATTTACTATGAAAAAATTATGGATAGGCAGTATTTTAGGCTTATTATTTTTAGGCAGCTGTGCCGATAAAAAAGAGAACAGGGAAGAATTTAAGGAAGAACACAATAAGGAATATATGAGAAACAGCCTGGGCGATTCGGCCAGTGCCCACTCTGAATCTTCCGCTTCGGACAGTACGGCAATGAAACGGGATACCGTAACAACAAAATAGAACAAAACCGCAGAACATCTGCGGTTTTGCATTTACAAACCTTACTTAACCGGCCAATCGCTTCCGGCTGTATGTATAAAATTTTACAATTCTTCTTATTCTCCCAGATAGATAAACGTATTTACCACCATATAGGCCGACCTGTTATCCATCGATTTTCCGGCTCCTCCGGTAGGGACCGTTGCCGTTCCGGTCACCGTATGGATATGTGATCCCGCGGCTGCAGTATTTACCAGCATACCGATACCGCCCCAGGCTGTTGCATTGGGATCGGGCTGATAGCCGCCGGCCCCGTTATTCACCGTTGTTCCTCCCAATAGAAATCCACCGTCCGGTGATCCGTGCGTGTGGGATCCTGCAGTTTGCGCAATTCCGCTTATGGTTCCTAAGAAGTTCATATCGGGCAGGTTGAGCTGAGAAATCCATAAGTAGTTGTCTCCCCCTGTACTTCCGGGGATTTCTCCGTTTACGCCCGTTTTCAGCACACGGTCTCTGGCATCGGGAATATTTGCCGTAAATCCTAAAAGCTGCGCGGTGGATTTTGCACCGTCCGGAAGAGTTGCAATCGATCTTCCGTCTAAAACATACCATCCTGCATGATCGGTATTCAATACGGAGTTTTTAATATCTCCGGCAGAAACCGTCAGGAAATTACGGCTGTCCCCCTGCATCATTTTCATCCATACAACCCCATCAAAGATATACATCCCGACAGATGTCATGTTGACGGTTTTGGCACTGGCTGCAGTTACCGGGGCGGTTATATACACCATCACTCCTGCGTGTTGTGCAGAATACCGGCTGTCTGCCATTTTAATCTGATCTCCCGTAAGTCTCGGCGGCAAAATACCTTCCGCAGAAGAGCCATCGATCTTTCCGGCAGTGACATCCAAACTCGTTAAAGGTGTTACTGTATTGATACCAACCTGCGAAAAAGCAAAATTGGAAAAGGCGACAGCCAAAACGACTGTACAAGTTGTTCTCATCCGTTTTAATTTTTTACTGTTCATGTTCATAATTGATGTAAAATAGGGGTTATACATTTTACAATATGAAGCCAGCAGTTTTTTAGTTATCGTGTTTAGGTGAGGCTCTACGCTGCATCTATTCCGTTGATTGGCAGAGTGCAGAACGATGTTCTGATCCGTAAAACCGCGGCAAATATAGGCGCCTTGTCTTTTACGGGAAAGCAAACGGATGTCCGTTTTCATGAAAACAGAAAGCTTTTCCGCTTAACGGATACTGTCATAAGCTCATTTCTTCCACAAAAAAACCATCGATTTCCGGCTGATTCCCGGCATCCAGCAGTTTTATGTAAGCCGAAGGCGAATAATCGGTCATTGTTTTAAAGACAGAAGCAAACTTACTGTGGGAAGAGAAACCGCATTCATCAGCCAGTATGCTGATCTTGTATTGGCGGTACTTTTCGTCTCCGGAAAGCCTCTTAACGATATACTGTATTCTTAGACGGTTGATGTATGTTTTGAAATCAGCACTCTTATAGCGGTTGATCACAAATGAAAGATATTTTGTATTGGTATTGAGTTCTCCTGCGAGAAAAGGCAAAGACATATTTTTGCTGTTGTACAAAGTGCCGTTTTCAAAAATATCCAGCAGCTCCAGCAGTTTGGTCTCGGTTTCGGGAGTCATTAAAGATTCGGTTTTCGGCCTGTTAGGCTGCTTCTCATCTCCAAAAGTTTCTTCTATGGAAATATTGGGAAAACAATACTCTTCTTCAGCAGCAGGATTAGGATCACTTTCAGACGACTGCCGACGGCTCCGGATGATCTGCCGGAGTCTGGAACGCTGCTTTTTACGGATTTTCCTGAATCTGAAAAAAGACATGATGAGTATTCCGCTTAATATGATAATGGCAGCATCCTTTGCGAGACTCAGCCCGCCGCTTTTCTTTTTTAAAACGGGATCTGGCTGTGCTTCTGAAGATCTGGCAGTAAGAACTCCCGATACTTCCGGAAGATCCGCTGGAACGCTTAGGAAATCATTTGTTGTTAAGGCTTCCGAAAAATATCCGTAAAAAACGGTATGTATGGTCTTGGGAGATAGGTTTTGAAATCCGTTTTTTGCCTGGACCAGCGGCGGTATCGAAATAATAATGAAAAACAAAAGTTGCTGAAAACTTTTAGACATAAATTACAAATTATCATGGTTATTATAATAATTCATCATATTCGGATTGTGTCTTTTAGTTTTCACAAAATTAAGAATAATTTATATTTTAATAAAATTTAATATATCCAATTAATTCTATAAGATAATTTAAACATTTACCGGCAGTCAATAAGATTAATTTAACCTAAGGTATGGAAAATAATCAAAGTATCTCTGTAACTATTTTTATATTATGAAGACTGATTTGTCGACATATTTATTACATTTGCAACCAATAAAAAGTATTATGAAAAAAATAGCAATATTCTCAGCCCTGTTTATCGGAGCTTTCGCTTTTGCACAGGGAATAAAATTTGAGGAATCCAACTTCGCTACGGTTCTTGCCAAAGCCAAAAAAGAAAACAAACTGGTTTTTATCGATGCTTACACCACCTGGTGCGGACCTTGTAAGCTGATGGCTAAAAATGTATTTCCACAGAAAACTGTAGGGGATTATTATAACGCCAATTTCGTAAATGCCAAAATCGATATGGAGAAAGGCGAAGGAATCGAGATTGCCAAAAAATACAATGTAAAAGCCTTCCCTACCTATCTTTTCGTAGACGGAAACGGAGAACTGGTACACCGGACTTTGGGATATGTGGAAGAGGGTGATTTCATCCAGTTTGCCAAAGATGCAGGAGATCCGAGCAAAAGACTGACCGCCCTGAAGCAGAAGTTCGAAGAAGGTGAAAAAGATCCTGAATTCCTGAAAAACCTGGCCGGCCTTACCATGTACAGCGACCCTGAGTTTTCCGGAAAGGTAATGGAACGTTATTTCAGCAGCAAAACAGAGCTGGACAGAAACGACATCCAGATGCTTCTATCGGTAACGCAGAATTCGGACAGCCCGACGTATAAAATATTCCAGTCCAAAAAGGCAGAGATTTCCAATGTGATCACGCCGGAAAAATATGATGCTATCGATAAGAGCATAAAGATCAGTGGACTATTCAAAAAATCATACAATGCCGACACCAAATCCTGGAACGACAATTATTTCCTGACGGAAGCCCAGAAGTTCATGTCTAAGGAAGAAGCTGAAAAAACGCTGAAAAAAGCACTGGCCAACAGAGCATTAAGAAATAAAGATATTGCAACCTATGAAAAGCTGGCTTTGGAACTCAACAAAGACACTTCAGCGATGAGTTCCGAAGAACTGAACGCCCTGGCATGGAATTTCTTTGAGAATGTGGCCAATAAAGCATCCTTGGAAAAAGCAGTGGCCTGGGCACAGGAATCGGTAAAGAAAAATGAAAACTATGCCAATACCGATACTTTGGCTAACCTTTACAACAAAGTGGGTGACAAGAAAAATGCAAAGCTTTGGGCAGAAAAGTCCATCGAACTGGCAAAAAAATCAGGTGAAGATTCAGCGGATACCGAAAAGTTGCTGAAGAGTTTAACGATCCAATAAAAATAGAAAATCCGCAGATGATCTGCGGATTTTTTTAATCCTTTATTAAGCTATCAGCTTTCTAAGGGAATTTCTTTTTTAAATGCTTCAATCATTTGATCTCTCTTATCCTTTGGAAAATTCTTTCTTTCGGGGTATGGATTACTTTTGAATTCATCCCTCTTTTTTAAATACTGCTCTCTGGTTACAGGAATACCTTTAGAAAAAGGTTTTATTTCAACCTGCTTTTTCTCAATGCCTATTGCATTGAAAGAATGATAATTTTTTTCATCACTGACCTGAAGGATCAGACCTGTGAGACCTTTAAATCGATAAGGCCCTTCAGAAATAGGTATTTGTTTGGTATACCAAGCCGTAAACAGTCTGTTATTAAAAACTGTTGTCGCTTTGTTACATTTATAACCAAGAATTGTTTTTGTTTCACTATAATCTGTTTTCCATTTTAGATAGGTACTTTCAAATGTATATACGTCACGTGAAATATTACCGGTGTAAAAGATACTTGATCCATTTCTGAGAATGGAATAAGATATCTTGTATTTCGGTAGATCAGCAGCACGAATCTCTACATTTGCCGAAGTCTGTGCATCAATAGCGGCTTGCTCAAAAACTTTTCTTGCAGCAAGATATTGTTGGCTGTAAAATATAGATGAATTAGGGTTAAAATCTAAAACCATAATTTCTTTAGATCGGTGACTTAAATCAACATCTGTTGTGTCACGGGTAAAAGAATATTCGTACTGCACCTCAAGATCAGAAAAAGACTTTTCTTCTTTTTGCTGAGCAAATGAAAATAAGCAGGAAAAAATCAGTAGTATTAAAAAATAGTTACGCATTCTTAAAGTTTAATAATCTATGGATTATAACCATATTGAGGATTTTCAAAGGGACTTGCACATTCTTCTTCCATTTGCTGCAAGTCTGTCATCCAACAGTCTTGCTGATCATTAGGTCCCACTTCTACAAACTGGGTATAACCACAAGATGATGTAAGTTTTATCGGATTATAAAAAAATTTTGATTCAGCTTTCTCTTCTTTTGAAATATTAGCATTCATCATTCCGGCAACTCCAAAGGCTGCCAATAAAAAAATTCTTTTCATGTGTTTTGAATTTTGAAATTAATAATAATTTTTTACAACAAAAGTATTTCGCGAAACTTTTTCCAAAGATGAAAAACGGTTCCCTAGCTAACAATTCCAAAAGGAATAAAAGGCTATTCCTTTTGGAATAAAAATATTATGGTAAAAACATTATCTTTACATTTCAATTTCCATCATGATGAACAACAGTATCGGTTTTAAAATAAAAAAATTAAGGGAGCAGAAAGAAATATCACAGGAAGACCTGGCTTTTCAGCTGGATGTATCCCAGAGCTATCTCAGCAAAATTGAAAATGGAGCTATTGAAAAACTGGATTTTATTTTTATGCAGAAGATTGCCGATTTTTTTAAAGTGGAACCTCAGTATTTTTTAGAAGGAGATACGATTATCAATAATAATGTTGAAACAAGCAATAATTCTGCTGTGGGTAATGTTGTGACAGTAACTAATACCTTAGACAATCATTTATTGGAAAATGTCATTAATAACCAACACCAGATTAACCAACTGATGGAAATGCAGAATAAGCTGATCGAAAAGCTCTTGAAAGATTAAATCCTGTATATACATAAAAAATCCGCTGCCTTTTCAGACAGCGGATTTCTATTTCAAAAAGTTTTTATTAATATTCAAACAAAACACTTCCCCATGTAAAGCCGCTTCCAAAGGCGGAAAGCAATACCAGGTCTCCCCTTTTTATTTTCCCCTGCTCTATCGCTTCGCTTAAGGCAATCGGGATGGACGCTGCCGTCGTATTTCCGTACTTCTGGATGTTGTTGAAGATTTTGTCATCCGGCAGACCGAATTTCTGCTGTACAAACTGCGCAATCCGTAAGTTCGCCTGGTGTGGAATGAACATATCCACATCTTCGATCGTTTTTCCGGCTTTATCCAGGGCTTCCTTCATCGTTTCCGGAAATCGTGTTACCGCATGTTTAAAAACAAAGTTTCCATTCATGATGGGATACACTTCCTTATTGGTTACGTTTTCCGGCTCTTTTCTCATCCGGTCGCTCCAGCCGTATTTGGAACCCGGAAACTGGGTACACAATTCGTCGGCATATTTCCCTTCGGAATGCATATTCACCGCCAGCACATCTCCTGCATCGTCATTGATCGTAGCAGAGAGGACGATGGCTCCTGCCCCATCACCGAAAATAACGGAAACACCTCTGCCTTCATCAGAAAAATCCAGTCCGAAAGAATGCACTTCTGCTCCCACAACCAGAATATTTTTATAGGTTCCCGATTTGATGAATGCATTGGCTACGCTCATGGCATAAACAAACCCCGAACACTGGTTTCTCACATCCAGCGCCCCGATCGTACCGCAGCCCAGCATATCCTGCAGGAGAACACCGCAGCCCGGGAAGTAATAATCCGGTGAAAGGGTGGCGAAAACAATATAATCGATATCTTTTGACGTTAATCCGGCGTTGGCGATCGCTTTTTCAGAAGCTCTGAAACCAAGGTAAGCGGTGGTTTCCTGCGCATCGTTACGGTGTTCCCGGTGTCTTCTTTCTTTGATGCCGGTACGCTCCGTGATCCATTCGTCATTGGTGGTCATTAATTTGGCTAAATCATCATTCGTAACAACGTGATCCGGAACATGGAATCCGATTCCTTTTATTGTACTTTTAATCATATAGTTTTTTAATTTTGGTAAAGATAAACTTATTTAACACATAGTTTTTCAAAATATTATTATTTTTACGATATGGCAATTGTTACCATTTACCGCGACTCCCAGTGCGAATGGGTGGATGTGGAGGCTCCTACCGCGGAAGACCTGAAGTTTTTACATGAACGATACGAGATCAACAATCTTCTTTTGGAGGATACGCTGGATCCGAATCACCTGCCGAAATATGAGGAGGACGGCGACGTGAAATTTTTCCTGCTTCGGGAAAGCACGGAACTGGAACGGAAAAACCTCAACACCATCAGCGACATCAGCACCAAAATCGGGATCTTTATTCTGGGAAGGACAATCATCACCATCCACCGGATGAAGACCAAAAGCCTCACCGAAACCAAAAAGCAGCTTTCGGGACTGAAAACCGAAACCACCGCCAAAAATATTGCCTTACGGATCGCCCTGCTGATCATGAAAAGCTTCGACGACGAGTCGGTCAGCCTGCTGGAAACCATGGACAATATCGAAAATGAGATTTTCCTTAAAAATACCAACCATACCAACCAGATCAAAAGATTATACAAGCTGAAAAGAAAATCGGGGCTCAATTCCAGGGTATTGACGGTTTCTTCAGATGCCATTGATAAATTTAAACTGCTGGGCCTTCAGGATTCTGAAGTTTATGATTTAAAAGACAAGCATAAAGATGTCGTGGCCGATTTCGACCATCTGAATATCCAGGTAACCAACCTTATCGGGATGTTCCTGGCCCTCTCGGATCAGAAGGCCAACCAGGTGATGAAAGTTTTAGCCGTGTATTCCGTCTATTTTTTACCGATTACGTTTATCGCCGGGGTATACGGGATGAACTTCGACAATATGCCTGAACTCCACCACAAAAACGGGTATTTTTTCACCCTTGGATTAATGGCTGTCGTTGTGATCTGTACGTTTATTTATGCCCGAAGGAAGCAATGGTAAGGGTTCTTGATAGTCTGCAATGTACTGAAATCAACTGCAAAGATTGAAAAAATTGTCGTCGGGATGTCTTTATCAGGTCAGAATTAAATTATCTTCGTCAAACAAAATAACTTAAGCACCAATCACCATGAAACCTGAAGCCCTGCAAAAAGTCCTAGAAGACCCTACCCTTTCAAAAGAATCCAAAGAAAAGCTGGCTGCATTGCACGATCTTATTTCAGCCAAAGAATTTTCGGACCTCCTGGATGAAGAAGGAAACCAGTATGTGGAATTCGTGCAGGAAGGCGGCGGGGTCTGGGGAAGCGCATTAGTAGGATATCTGTACGCCCTGGAAATTTTTGGGATCCGATTTCTTAAAGTAGCAGGAACCAGCGCGGGAGCCATCAACACGATGCTGATTGCTGCCTGTAAAACAAAGGGAGAAGCAAAGAGCGAGACCATCAGGGATATCCTGTTCAACTGGAACTTTGCCGATTTTATGGATGGAAAGCCGTACATCAGGACGACCATCCATTCGATGCTGAACAATAAGAATTTCATCAGGAACAACATCATTCTACTAATGGTCATTATGCTGATCCTGGTGATTATGCCGTTTGCCATTTCTTCAGAAACAACACTGCGCGCCAAACTGCTGTTCCTGGTTCCCATCATCCCGATCATTATTGCCATGGCCTGCCTGCTGAAGCTGTATAACGATCTGAAGAAAGCCAATTCCGGGCTGAATCCCGGAAACGTTTTCCTGAAACAGATGGAATCGGTGCTGGACGGATTTGGCATTAAAACCGTTTTCGAGCTGAACGAAAAATTCGTAAAGAAAGGCAAAGACCTCAACCTCAATTACCGCTATGGAAACGAAATGCAATATTATGAGATGGCACTGGAAAGCATTGAGGAAATTTATACCAATAATAAAGAACACATCGACGAGATCCGCTACCGGATTTTTTATGAAGGTACGGTGAATAATGATTACTATAAAAAAGACCCTTTTTACCTCCTGCAGTCGGAATATGTCGTGATTACCACAGACATCAACGCCAAGATTAAAGTCGAACTGCCGACCATGGCCAATCTGTACTGGTCTGAAGAAGAGCTCAAACACATCAGTCCGGCCGAATTTGTTCGTGCGTCCATGTCTGTTCCGTTCTTTTTCGAACCTTTCCAGAAACAGATCAACCGGAATGACGATTCGGTAAAATATGCCTGGAAATTCTGGATGAATACGAAACCGGAAGATATTAATCCGGCCGGGGTTTTTATTGACGGCGGCAGCATTTCCAACTTCCCGATCGACCTCTTCCACTCTGCCGATATCTTTTACCCGAGAACGCCGCTTTTCGGAGTACAGCTGACCAGCGATTCCGACCTCCTTTCAGAAAAAGGAAAAACCAGCGCCGAGATTTTAAAATCACCTTTTTCTTTTGCCGGTAACATTCTCAGCACCCTGAAAGGTTTTAACGACAAAACCTTCCTTACCAAGCATACGTTTTACCACCTCTTCAGCATCCAGACCGTGAACTGCGGCACCAGCAGCTGGCTGAATTTCTTTATGAAAAGAAACGAAAAGGAAGAACTCTTCAACCGCGGTTTTTCTGCCGCCCTCGATTTCCTCCATCAATTCGACTGGCAGAAATACAAGTGCGAACGGATGATGCTCTCCATGAAAGAGAAAAAGATCCTGAAGGAAGAGGATACGAAAACGGTGGGGTAATAATTCTACAACATCCTGAAATTAAACTATTTTTAATAAATAAAAAAAATATCTAGGGAATGGAATTTTTTTTCGGATATTTCATTTTTTTAAATATATTTGTTCCATTAAAACCAAATGCGCATTAAGTTTAACAATTAAGTAATTAATATTAAACTAATTGAAAATGAAAAAATTATTCTTAACAAAATTCTATTTGTTACTTATTACAGTCTTTTTATTTGTAACTGCCTGCGATCAGCAAAATGAACTGGAAAATCCGGACGTACCGATTGGTAATGCAAAAAACAACCATTATTCTGCCAGGACCATAAACCTGAAGAAGGAACAACTAATTGATGAATTGGCAAAGGACAAAGAATTTATTGATCTTGGTAATAGCTTTGTTAATTTTATTGGTAATATACCTAATAAACAAAACTTTTTAAAAAATTATGATGAAGAAGATTTTAAAAAGGGTGGAGAAAATTATTTTTTAAATTTAACGGGCTATAAAAATGAAGACATAGATCTCTCATTAGCAATCATGAATGATCTGCTGTATAATGTATACGATAAATATCCACAGCTAAAGTACGACGGCAGTAATGAAATGTTCATCAATGAAGTTATTGAAGCAGCCTGCAATAAGATCGATGATCTGGAGTCAGCTAAAACCAATCCTTGCCAGGCATGTGTTAAAAAATGGAAACCACGAATGATTACAGCTACTATTTTAGGTGGTATAGTTGGTGGAGCTTCCGGAGCATTTGGCGGAGGAGGTTGGGGATTACAGGATTGTCTGGAAGCAGCAGGATGTTAATTGTATAAAATTATGGGAACAAATAAATATAAATCAATTGTTGGAATCGCTGCTCCATTATTAGGCGTTATTTATTTTGGTTATACCTGGCTGAGCGATTCGTATAACGATCATCCGAATTATGATTACAGACAGAATACCATCGGACAGTTTGCATTTTTTGCATTTTTTGTACTCCTGATCTTTAATACATTAAAAGTTATTCATAAAGAATCTTTTTTTGTTTATCTGTTGATTATCTTTCTCTTTATATTAACAGTTTACCTTCTGATTACTAAACTATTTTTATATCCGTTTTTTATTGTTATCGGAATATCATTAATTCTGTATTATTCGCGAAAATGGTTTTCATAATTGACATTTCGAATACCTGAGTAAAATTAACAGAGGCTGTTCTCACAAATTGTGGCAATGGCCTCTTTAATGTTGCAGTATATCACATTTAATATGTATATTTCAAAATACAAACAAATTCTCAGTTCTAAAATCATCAAAAGACAATGATAAAATACACCTGCCCATGCTGTGGTGAAGAAAAAGAAGACTGGCCGGCAATAGCCTATTCTGCGCCCTATCCTTATTTCGGTTTATCTGAAGATGAAATAAAGAATTCCGAATTAACATCCGATCTTTGCATTATCCGGTATCCGGATGAAACCTGTTATTTTATCCGGGCTGTTCTGGTGCAGGAAGTGCATAATGACTGCCGGGATCTTGAGTATGGGATATGGGTTTCTTTAAGCAAAAAAAGTTTTGAGAATTACGTGGAACATTATGACGACAAAGAATTTGAAGACGGATGTTTCGGATGGCTGGCAAGCTACTTTCCGGAATATGATTTCAGCAATTCTATTCCCACCAATGTTTTTATCGATAATAAAATAGGAAGACCATTTATCTATCCTCATGAAAGCCATGATCATCCTTTTGTAAGAGACTTTTACAAGGGAATTCCGAAAGAAGAGGCAGAAAGGAGAATTAATTCTATTTTAAACAAATAATGATTAGCTTATGGATCAGGAAATCGTAAAATACATCATTCGTTATTTCAGCCATCTTATGACGGAGGATGAAATAGCAGCCTTGAAATATCAGATGTATATGTACAAATCTTCTGATAATGAAAAGCAACGGAAAATCATGACAGAAAAAGACTGGATCCGTCAGACACCTGAAACGGATAACCTGCTCCGGAACGGATATGAGGAATTTGAAATCAATGTGGCTAAACGTATTGTAGCACAAACACCGGAAAAGATCTTTTTCAACAATTGCCCGGACTGCGGAAAGCTGGCAAGAACTCCGTCTGCAAAACAATGCAGATACTGTGGGTTCAGCTGGCATTAAAAACAAACTTTAAATATAAAACTTTCCATTAATGATAAATAAAACCGATCTCAGAGAAAAACTTGATCTCCCGATATTCGACTCCACCAGCAAAACAGAATTATTTCAAAACCGGACGCTCCGCCCTGTTTTAAAGTTACAGAATGACATCTCCCTGATGCTGTTCAAGGACTATGTTTTAGGTAAAGCTTCAGATTTTGATACGCTGAAAAAAGAAAAGAAAATACTTTTTATCGATCAGAGCCTGCAAAAGGATAATGCCCTCCGCAATACCTTTATCGGAATGACCATCGGTATGCTGACTCCGGAAGAAATGGAGATCTACCTTTCCGATACCAAGGCATTCAATAAGAGAATTATTTCGATGCTTACGGAGAGGATTAAAAGTCAATTGGAATTCATTTAATTTGAGCCAAACCATCAGATAAGGTATTGATGATTCACTTAAAGATTCTTAGTTATGAAGGTAACTGGAAAAACCTCCAGCACCCAGCTTCCCTCTTCCAGCCTATCAACCTGATTCTACTTCAGTCTTACTTTCCATTCCTTTTAATTTATAAGTTTATCTCTATCAGCCTTCCAGCCATTTCGGATTCTGTTCCAGTACTTTCTGATAAACCGGACAGCTTTCCGAATGGCAGCCTTTCAGATAACCCGTGCTCATCAGGAATTCATTCACGATTTCCCCGCCAGTGAATTTGAAGATTTTCTTAAACAGCTTCATCCATTCCGGCAGGGTTTTCGGATGGTGATGATCCAGCCAATTTTCGAATGAACCGAATTCCTGCTGCAATTCCAAGATCGCTTTTGCATTTTCGATGGCGGCGTTCACTTTTAACTTATTTCTGATAATTCCCGGATCAGCAAGCAGGCGCTCGCGGTCGGCCTCAGTATAGGCTGCTACTTTTTTTATCTCAAAATTATCATATGCCTTTCTGAAGCCTTCCTCTTTTTTAAGGATAGTTTCCCAGCTTAGCCCTGCCTGATTGATTTCCATGACTAGTCTTCCGAACAGCTCGTTATCGTCATGGATCGGAAAACCATAATGGTTGTCGTGGTAATTCTGATGAAGAGCCCTTCTGATTTCGGGCTGCATGGTTTCAATAACAGTGCAATAGCTCATAGTGGTTTTTTTATAATGCAAAGATAAGACAGATGATGACAAGGGTATGTCAGGAGGAAATTTTAATATGATAATTTTGACTGGTTATTTAAGAATAATGGAACTTAACATAAGGTCCAATTAAGTGCGGGAAGCGGGAAGAAGAAAGCTGGATGCTGGAAGTTAATGCTGTAATTAATTGATTCAAATGTAAAAAAACAGAAAACCTCCGGATGGAGGTTTTCTGTTTTTTGAATATTTAATTAGTGTACACCACTCAGATCTATCTTTTCCTTGCTTTTCCTTTCTTTCACGAAAAGGATAAACGGAATACAGATCAGAAAGATCACGCCCAGATAGAGGAAGACATCCATATACGAAAGCACGGTTGCCTGTTTCGTTACGGAAAGGTCGAGCATCTTATAGGCTGCATTCATCGCGGCATCCGGTGTCATTCCTTTGGCAATAAAACTTCCTTTCAGTGCCTGCAACCTTTGCTGCACAGCAAAATCCGTTTCATCGAGGTGGGAAATCAGGTTAAGCCGGTATTTCTGGCTGGCATTGGCAATGAACGTGGTAATCGCCGCAATCCCGAAAGAACCTCCAAGCTGTCTCATCATCCCGGTAAAAGCAGCTCCCTGGCCGATTTCCTGGCCTTTCAATGTACTTAAAGAAAGAGAAGTAATCGGGATAAACAGGAGCCCGAGACCGGCACCTCTTACGATGAGCATCCAGAAAAAGGCATCTTTACCGGTGTCAGGCGTTAATATTTTATACCCCCAGAAACTGTAGATAAAGAATATAAATAATCCCAGGGAAACAAGGAGCTGTTGTTTGGCACCTTTGGACAAAAGTTTTCCGATGATCGGCATCATGAAAGCGGTCGTTAATGCCGCGGGAATCATCAGGGCACCCGACTGAAGCGCCGTCCAACCAAGGATACTCTGGGTATACAGAGGAACAATGAATGTTGAGCCGTACAACCCGAATCCTAAGACGAATGACATAATGGTTCCGATCCTCAGGTTACTGTTCTTCAAAACCCTCAGTTCGACAATCGGATACTTGAAGGTAAGTTCTCTCCATAAAAACAGGATGAATCCCAGAACAGCCGATACCGTGAAAGTTACGATCCATCCGCTGGCAAACCAGTCTTCTTCATGTCCTCTTTCGAGAATAAACTGCAACGATCCCACGGTTACAGCCAATAAAGCGATTCCCAGCCAATCGACATCTGAAACTTTACGCTTTTCGGCGTATTTCGGGCTTCTTACAAACTGAAGCGTCATTAAAGTCGCTGCTATTCCGATGGGAATATTAATGTAAAAGATATACGGCCAGCTGAAGTTATCTACAATATACCCTCCCAACGGCGGACCTAATGTCGGCCCGATAATTACCCCAAGGCCATAGATGGCCTGTGCCATACTTCTTTTTTCTATCGGATAGGATTCCGTGATAATGGTCTGTGATGTAACCAGGAGCGCTCCTCCACCGATACCTTGCATCAGGCGGAAAAATACCAGTTCCCATATGTTTGTGGCGTTTCCGCAGAGAAATGAGAATACGGTAAATATTATGATGGATGCCGCAAAGTAGTTCCTTCGGCCAAACTGCTGGGAAAGCCAGCTCGTCATGGGTACGATGATCACGTTACCGATCGCATACGCCGTAATCACCCAGCCCACTTCCGAAAGCGTAGCTCCCAGGTTTCCCTTCATTTCGTTAAGGGCAACGTTTACAATTGTGGAATCCACAATTTCAAGAAGAGCACAAAGAATGGCTGTAATCGTGATGATTACCCTTCTGGCTCCATATTCTACTAACGAATCCTGCATAGTTTTTTTTCGGTATTAAAAAATCAAGAGATCATGAGATCCGGAATTGTGATTGGAACAAACTGTAACGAACTAACTTTATTCCTTTCTATTAACTGCAAATATGATAAAAGATAATTGTCTTAAAACATTCCTTTGAATAATCAAAAATTTTTAATTATTTGAAAACTTTAGTGTTTAGATTGATTAAATAAAAACATCGAAATCTTTTAGGGTTTTATGGGCTCTTTAAATCAGATTTGAAGTTAGGGCTGAGATTAATCGGCATCATTTTCAGCTAAAGCCGGTGAATTTTGTTTTTCATGAGCGGGCTAAAGCCTATTTTACACATTTTCTTCTTTACTTCAAAATAACAGTCATTAAGATCCGGTTCTCCAGATCTCTTCTATTTTAATTATATTTTATAAAAAGTGAATTGTCAGCGGTCTTTCTTCATATCGCCATAACAGCTTCATTTTTCCGCTACATTTTGACTGGGTCCTTTTGCAAAATCTTCTTCATTAACGTCCTTGCTCCATTTCTCCTGCATTGCTGATTTTCATCTTCAAACGTTACCTCCTACATCTGTGGTTCCTGCTTCTCTATCTCCCTCCCTGGTCGTATGGAACCTGCCTCTAAAACGTTTCTTCTTCATGATCAGCTTCTTCGTCATTTTCACCTCATCAGTTTGTTCATATCCGGGTGCTCCCTTCATCGCCAGTCTGCTTCTTCATCATCATTTATCATTAAGACGCTCTGCTGCAAACTGACAATTCACTTATAAATTATTTCTGAATAAATGAATTGCCAATGGTCTATCCATCTTCCATCAATTCTGCTTCCTGATTCCTCTTCTATTTCCCTCCGCAGCATTGACAATTCATTTGTATTGTATTATTTTAAAGAAACTTCAGCTTTTACGTTCATTCCTGTCCTCAACCTTTTGGCAATGTTTTTATCAAGGTTTACAAAATCGATTTTTACCGGAAGCCGCTGAACCACCTTTACGAAATTACCACTCGCATTGTCAGGAGGAAGAATAGAAAAAGTAGCTCCGGTTGCCGGAGAGAAAGAGCTTACCACCCCGTCAAATTCCTGGTCAGGGAAAGCATCAATTTCAATTTTCACCTTCTGCCCTTCTACCATTTTATCCACCTGCGTTTCCTTAAAGTTGGCTACAACCCACTTCTGGTCATTTTTTATCAAAGCAAACAATTGGGAACCGGCCTGTAAATATTGTCCGGCCTGGATCGGCACTTTTCCTACGTAGCCGTCTTCCGGTGCTAAAATTACTGTGTAGGATAAATTCAATTTGGCATTTTCCACATCCACTTCTCTCTGCTTGGCTACGGAGCTTGCCACGCTGATCTGCTGGGAGCTTGCCGCTGTCTGCGAAGAAGCGATATTGGTCTGCTGGGCAATCTGGTTTCTCTGGTCGATAAGAACCTGCAGCTGCTTATCGGCTGTTTGTTTGGCAGCCAGCGCCTGCTCATACTGCTGCTCCGTAATGGAATGGTCTTTTACAAGATTCGCATATCTTTTAAGATCCTGTGAAGTTTTCCAGACATTTACCTTTGCCGCTTCAATCTGTGCATTGGCTGTGGTTACCGCTGCTTCGGAAGATCCGATATTTTTGGAAGTAGCAGTAGTACTGGCCTGTGCGTTGGAAATATTGCTTTTAGCTGTTGCAAGAGCTGCTTCTGCCTGTTCAAGAGCCAGCTTCTGGTCTCTACTGTCCAGCACGATCAGGGTATCCCCTTTTTTTACGAACTGGTTATCTTTTACTTTTACTTCCGTTACATATCCTGAGATCTTGGAAATCACCGGGGAAAGATTGGATGCGATCTGTGCATCATCGGTCTCTTCATGAGACTGTCCGTAGGTGTAGGCATTAAATCCGTAGATTCCTCCGCCAATTAAAACAACCGCTAAAATAATAGGAAAGACTAAACTTTTTTTCTTCTTAGGTTCAGTGGCTGGTGTAGTATTATTTTCCATGTTGGGTATCGTTCTTTATTTATTTAATTGTTAAAGTTCCTGTAGTCTGTAATAGTTTGCGGTAGGCCAGAGCTGCATCTGCTTTGGCATTGATAACGCCTACATTGGCCGAAATCTGTGCGGCATCTGCATCCAAAAGCTCAGTCATGGTAGCCAGTCCGTTATCATATTTATTTTTTGTGATCCTGTAGTTTTCATTGGCCTGTTCGGCAGATTTTTCAAAAACGGCGATTCTCTTTTTAGAATAATCCGTATTTTGGTATTCCCTGTTAACATCAAGCTTGATATTGTCGTTCAGAAGCTCGTTGGTGGCAGCCAGCTGCATTTCCCGTGCCTTTGACTGCTTAAGGGACGAATTTTCTTTCCAGAGGTTGGAAAGGTTATAGGAAATCCCGACCCCGAAGTTTACCGCATTATAAATCGTTAAAAACTTAGGAATATCCGCAGCCACATATCCTCCGGTAAAGGCGATTGAAGGAAGATTTTCTGCCTTGGCAGATTTTGTTCCCAACGCGGCAGCCTGCCTTTGCTTATCCAGTGCCTGAAGATCCTTGCGGTTCTCCCTTGCTTCACTGATGTAAAAATCAACCGGCTCTACTTCATTTCCTTCCTCGATATAATTCTGATCCACTTCAATTTCCGTATTTTCAGGAAGTCCAAGTAATAAATCCATATTGATGTTGGCAATATTGTAATTATTTCTGGCTTCCAGCAGCTGAAGTTCTACATTGGCAGTCTGCAGACTTGCTTTTAAACGGTCATTCCTGGCAATAACTCCGTTATTTTCCAGTTTCAGGAACGTTTCATCCCTTTTCTGGGAGGCTGTAAGGTTTTCTTCCAATACCTTGATCGACTGGTTAGCCTTAAATAAATTATTGTAAGCCTGGGCCACATTGTAAGCAATTGCCACTTTATCGCTTTCAGTACTTAATTTCGAGGCTTCCACAAGATACTTTGCGGACTCAATCCCATATTTTATCCTTCCGCCGCTGTAGATCGGAACACTGAGGTTCGCAGATCCGTAAGCGACCTGGTGAATTTCCGGTCCGCCACCCGAAACTCCGGGAAGCTTAATGTTTACATTAGGTTTGAGGGGAAGATACAGGTAACTTCCCGATACGGAAAGCTCCGGCAGCTGCCTGTTTTTAGCCGCCAGAAGATCTGCGGTGGCTTCTTCGATTTTCGCAGCATCAATTTTCAGGTTTTTGCTGTTCTGTATACCCAGCTGCACGGCTTCATCCAGCGTGAGTGTTTTTTTCTCCTGGGCATTTGCGTATGCAACCCCTACGAATAAGGCCAGCGCAAGGACTGAGTTATTTATTTTCTTCATAACCTAAAAGGTCTTTTAATATGTATTTAATATGTGTGTTAAGCTCTGTGTAATATTTTTCTTCGAAAACATCTTCGGCATTGGTATCGTTCAGAAATTCCTTGTACATCTCCTTGGCATTGGAAGCATAAAATAAAGTTCCGCTTACTGTGGAATGAAGAAGATAGATCGGAGGATTTTTGGTAAATATTCCTTTTTCCAGCCCAATTTCCAGGATCTTCGAGTAGACGGCAATAAATCCGATTTTGGTCTGCTTCAGAAATTCCACAATATGAGGATTCTGGGTATGAAGCTGCTCGCGTTGCATAATCCTGTAAAAACATTTGTGATGTCTTACCCTATCCGTAAACTGGTCTACGATTCTGGCTATCTTTTCCCATTCGTTCATATCCGTTCTTTCCAGAATATCTTTTGAAAAAAACTGTCCTTCATTCATCCTGTATTCTACCAATTTTTCGTAGAGCTTTTCTTTTGAGCCGAAATAGTAAGAGATCATGGAAATATTTACATTTGCTGCCTTCGCAATCTCCCGGGTGGAAGTTCCTTCAAAACCTTTTTCCGCAAAAAGCTTTTCGGCAGCAAACAATATATTTTCTTCTTTTGAAATCATCTTGGGTGTATCTCACTTTTTGAGGTTGCAAATTTACGACCAATTCTGAATAAATCAAACGATTGATTGATTTTTTAATATAATTTTAAAGTTAAATTATTTAAACATATGTCTATCAGCTATTTAATATTAATTCAAAATATTAATAATAATTATAGAGGGGTAATATTTTAGAATTTTACCTGTAATTGTTTTACTATTTTAAGGAGGCAGCTGATCATTTTTCAGAAATATCTCTATTTGAATTTATATTCGTATTCATGGAAAAAAACGACCTTTTCCTAGATTATGCCCACTTTCATTTGAACATTGAATCCAATTAAAATGAATTAATAATTATATTTACCGGAAAAAACTAATTATGGGTCTATTCAGTTCCCTTTTCGGGAATAAAAAAAACAAGTCGGAACAAACTGCAGAAACGAAATTACAACAGGAAGAACAAGTAAAAGCCCTGACAGAAGCCGGAAAAAAATTTGATCTTGAAATTACCGAAGCATTTCAGAGATACTATTCCGACCCTACCCTTACTGTAGAGATTGAAATAAAAGACGACAAAGGAAACATTTATCCTCCTCATATGGTTTACGAAGAACTTTTTGCCGAGTGGGCCGGAATCCGGTCAAAATGGGACAGAATGTCGCTGCTGTACAAATTCTGGGATCAGTCTCAACCGCAAAGGCCCGAACACTGGCAGGTACTGGAACGGTATACGAAAGACCGCTATCCCAAGATCGCCCTGCGGTATCTGGAAGAATTTTTAAAGGATAAGGTAGAATTTGAAGCCAGAGAGCTGGTGGCCATTTCAAAAATGTATCGTTCTCTGATCCAGAATGATACCGCCCAAAGGTATATTAAAGAAGCTTACCGCAGATTTCCGGACCAGGATCCGGTAAAAGTGGAATATGCCACCGTCTTACACCTGTCAGAAAATCATGATGAACGGGAAAATTCGCATAAGATTTTCAGGGAAGTTTTAGAAAAAAAATTAAAGAGAGAAGATACGGACAGCCTTTTCGGATGCTTCCTGTTTTCCGAGGATTATGTAGACTCTTCTGTTTTTGCCCTGTCTTATCTTATAGCTGCCGAAGCAGAAAATGATCAGTGGGATATCCTGGCAGAAGAATATTATTACTGTCCGCTTTTCAGATACGAACACGCTGTAAAGCTTTCCAAATCAGACGAGCCTTTGCGGGCTTTGGCAAAGCTTACTTCATTGAGCCAGGAATTTCCGTGGTTCAATAAAGCTGTCGAAACCACGATAAGCAATATCCATTCGATGAGAAAACAGATGAATTCGCCGGAATTCATGGAAAAGGAACTTCAGGAATTCCAAAGCCTGAAGAATCATTAAAAAAGGGTTTATAACTGAAGGTTCGTTAATTTTTATGAATATATCTTGAAAGTTTAATCCCGAGGTCGGTCCATACGATCTTGGGATTTCCGTTTCGGGTAAGGTGCAGATCGGCAGTGCTGATTTCTTCCAGGATGCTTTCTATATTAGCTCCGGAAATGAATTTTGAGAAACCGGTCCAGTTGAAACCGTTGGCATCGATTTTTTTGTATACCAGCACCTCCGACTGATAATTCTGAAGCAGTGCCAGCCTGAAAATCTCCGAACAGTAATTCAAAAAATTCTTCTGTTTTTCGCGGTTCCAGCCTGCAATTTCCCTCGCCCATAAAATGATGCTTTTTAAAAATTCCGGTTTCTTTTTTACCATGAAAGCATCGCGTACCCACTGTACAAACAGTTTCTCAAACTCTTCATTTTTACTTCCCGACTGTAACAGTTTAAGGGCATCATTCAGATCGCCCTGGGCTTCATGGACGATTTCTCTGATCTTTTCTTCCGGAATGCTGAATTTTTTTTTCAAATAGGCTTCCAAATCTCCATCGGTAATCCTTGGGACTTCTACGATCTGTGTCCTGGAAAGAATGGTCGGCAAAATGTCGTTAACCGATTCTGCGGTAAGCAAAATGATGGTTTTAGCCGGCGGCTCTTCCAGGAATTTCAGGAATTTATTGGCCGCAGCAATATTCATTTTATCAGCTCTCCAGACAATCAGGATCTTGGTCCCGCCTTCATAGCTTTTTAATGAAAACTTCTGGTTCTGGTCATCGATTTCATCGGCCGAAATAAACAGCTGTTTGTTCTCCGACTGTAAAAAAGCAGTCCAGTCGTCATAACTTGCATACGGAGATTTCATTACCATTTCCCGGAATTCTTCAAATTTATTTTTACTCAAAGAATTTTTATTGTCTGTAAAAACGGGAAAGCTGAAATGCAGATCGAGATGGTTAAGATGTTCTACTTTTGAAGCGGCGTGCTCATTCTCACGGCTCAGAACCTCCCGGGCATACGCCAGAACGACAGGCAGCGTCCCGTATCCTTCTTTTCCTGTGAAAAGCTGGGCATGGCTTACTCTGTTTTCGGCGATGCTGTCTCTGAGAAGTTTTTTCAGGTTTTCCTGGCCGGCGATATTTTCCCAATTCATGGGTCAAAGATAAAAAAATTGTAGGTTATTGTGATGTCAATTTTATTTCATAAGTGAATTTTGCACTGCAAACCAATGGTGAATTGTGAAGTACCTGTAGCGGATTTTTTTAACGCAGGGATCGCTAGGTTTTGTTTAATAGCATAACGCGGATTTTTCGGGCGCGAAGGTACTTCGACAAGCTCAGCATAAACTATTCACTCAGCAAATGATAGCAATGGATAATTGACATGCGAAGCATTTTACAATAAAACTTTGCGGGTCTTAGCGTTAGAAATTCCAGAATACAGCAAACTAAAAATTGATAAGCGAAGTGAATTGACGATTCACCGTTCACCATAATAAGCCTGCGGTTTCCCTCTGCATCTGCCTTAACAAACTTTAACCTCATATAATTTTTACAATTCATTAATATTTAAGATATTTGCGCATTGTTTTAAAAATAAAGAATGAAAAAAATCTTTGTACTATCATTCATATCAGTTGGGTATTTCCTTAATGCGCAGAATCTGAGTAATTCACCTTATGCAACTTACGGAATCGGAGATGTAAAATATGATAATACGATCGAAACGTCCTCTATGGGAGGTATATCAACCGCTTTTATAAGCGATTTTACAAGTAATTTCAATTTTGCAAACCCTGCAAACAACGCCAACTTCGAGCTTACCAGCATCAAACTGGAGGCTACCAACGAAAACAATTACTTTAAAACAGATTATAACAATACGAAGTCTACCAAACACTCTACGTATTTATCCAATATTTCACTGGCTTTCCCTTTGTCTCCAAAGCTGAAAATGGGTCTTTCCTATCAGCCGTACAGCTCAAAAAGCTATAACATCCTTCATGAAGATAAAAATGAAAATGGTGAAATCATAAGATTCAACAGGTTCAAAGGAAGCGGAACATTAAATACCGCCCAGATCGCTTTGGGATATAAGGTAACGGATAAACTCGCCCTGGGAGCAAGAGCCAATTATTATTTCGGAAATCTTTATGACCTGAATGAGCTGGCACAACCTAATGCGGAACTGATCAACGGTTATGAGACCAGAAACAGCATCCACAATTTCAACTTTACCTTAGGGGCTAGTTACCAGAACCTGAATACCAGTACAGACCGTAAGTTTACCATCGGTGCCACGACAACTTTCGGAAACACCAGCAACATGACGACGGATTATGTAAACAGCACTTATTTTTATGCGGATGCTGCGGGTAATACAAAGAGCAATGAAAGCATCATTGAACAGAAAAGTACCAAGTCTAAAAACCTGCTTCCACTGCAGGCTTCTGTAGGAGTCGGTTACGGTGAGGAGAACCAATGGTTCGTTTCCTTACAGGGAGATTATAAAAAAGGCGAAAGCATAACGTATTTCGGAAATACCCTGGATCTTCAGGATTCCTACAGGATTTCTGCAGGAGGATGGTATCTGCCGAACTATAACAACTTCAGGAGCTATTTTTCCAGAATCGTTTACCGTTACGGGGCCTTTTATGAAAAAGGAAATCTTCAGATCGCCGGGCAGAACATCAATAAATTCGGGATTTCCGGAGGGGTTCTTCTTCCATTCAAAAACAGCAGCATCACCAGGATGAGCGGATTGGAAATCGGTCTTGAGCTGGGAAAAAGAGGAACGCTTAAGAATAATCTGATCAACCAGAACTTCATTAACCTGAAGGTCGGCTTCAATTTTGCTGACAGGTGGTTCAGAAAAACGCTTTACAACTAATATGATGTTTTTTAGAAACATACTCCATAAAAAAAATATAGCATACCTTTTTAGTTGTGCTATATTTTTTATTATGACTTCCTGTGAAGAAGATCTTACGAAATCCAATTCCAAGCAAAGTAAAAACTTCGCCTCACAGATTATTAACAATGCCTATATTATCCAGCGGGATTCGGGATTTGTAACCATGAGGGCAAAGGCTACCATCATTGAAAAATATGAGCTCATCGACAGTCCTTATACGGTTGCGAGAAAAGGGATTGACATTCAGTTTTTCGATAAAAAGAAGCCGAAAATCCCGGGAACCATCAAAGCAAAGTATGCCAAGTTCTACGATTATAAAAAATTCTACGAAGCCAAAGGCAATGTAAGGATCACTACGAATGAAGGCGATAAATTTGCCATGCAGAGTGTGTACTGGGACCAGATCAAGAAAAGCATCTATACCCGCGATACGGTATATGTAACCAGAAAAGACGGCAGTACACTGATCGGCTCCCATGGTATGAGAGCTAAAGATGATTTTTCGGAATATGTATTCTTCCAGAATTCCGGTGATTTTGCCGCTCCTGAAATTTCCCAAAACAAAAAATAACATCATGATTTTCCATGCCATCGGATTAATGTCCGGAACAAGCTTAGACGGGCTTGATATCTGTCTCGCAAGATTTGAAAAGCAGACGGCATGGAGCTTTGAAATCCTGGAAGCCCAAACCCTTCCCTATCCTGAAGAATGGGAAGAGAAACTCAGAAATTCCATTCATCTTTCTGCGGAGGAATTATTGGCACTGCATTCGGAATATGGCTTTTACCTTGGAAAATCGGTTAAAAGTTTTATTGAAAAATATCAGCCGGAGCATATAGGTCTGATCGCTTCCCACGGTCATACGGTTTTTCATCAACCCCATAAAAAATTTACGCTCCAGATCGGCGACGGCAGGGCCATTAAGCTGGAAACACAGTTACCTGTGATCTATGATTTCCGGAGCCAGGATATTCTGATGGGCGGAAACGGTGCGCCACTGGTCCCGATTGGTGATGAGCTTTTATTTTCACAGTATGATGCCTGTCTTAACCTCGGCGGCTTCTCCAATATTTCCCTGAAAGTTAATCATCAGCGGATTGCCTTTGATATTGCACCCGTCAATATTATTTTAAATGCATTGGCCCAGCCATTCAATAAAAACTTCGATGAAAATGGTGATCTGGCGAGACAAGGAAAAATTAATCAACCCTTATTGGATAAATTGAACGCATTGCCATTTTATCAGCAGGCCCATCCGAAATCTCTGGGAATTGAGTGGTGCAACGATTGTATTTTTCCTTTATTTCAGGAAACGGATACGCTTGATCTGCTGGCAACCTTCACAGAACATGCGGCCGTACAGATTTCAAAGGTTTTGAATGAAAACCGGTTAAAAAAAGTACTTTTTACGGGAGGAGGAACTTATAATGCCTATTTAATCGAAAAAATCAAAGCCAAAACAAAAGCTGAGATCATTATTCCATATAAAGATATTATTGATTTCAAAGAAGCTCTGATCTTTGCTTTTATGGGCGTTTTAAGACTGAATAACGAGATTAATGTATTATCTTCCGCTACGGGAAGTACTGCCGATCATTGTTCAGGAGTTATTGCATAACAATACAGTTTCACAGCTTAATACATCAATCTTCTTTGGTTACTTTTATATCTGTAAAATGTCCCAATATTCCCGGACCTATCCACAAACCGATACTTTCCCTCATATCTTTCCCCTGCTTCAGGTGGTTGACGATCAATGTTGGCTGAGAAGCATCGTTAACGTAAAGCCTGGCCGTTTCATCCTTTACCACAATTTTTATTCCGGTCCATTCCGCTGGCACTAAATCGACATAAGCTTCATATTCCCCCGGCGTTTCCTTCCTGAGTTTTTCCCACGGATATCCGGGAATGGAAATATACTGGCTGGAATAGTTTCTGCGCAATTGGTCATTGGCCCGCCCATTGGTAGGACGCAAGTAAAAGACCTCCATTTTAGAAGCATCCGAAGCTGCTCTGAAAGCAATCCCTACAAATCCACGGGCCGTCTCTCCGGCGTTGGCAAGCGGTTGTCCGGAAACGGTAGCTTCGATCGTCCCATTATGAAAATTAATGTTTTTAAGGATTGCGACGGTTTTGTCTCCTTCGGGTTCGCCTTTTATTTTCAAGGCCAGCGCATCTTTACCCTTATGAACAGATTTTTCGACAGTTACCTGAAACGGTACTATATCAGACGGAACCATTGCTGTATTTTGTGCTTTGCACCCTAAACCGACTGTATTTTTACCGATTTTAAAAAACTAGCAGGCTACGGAAGCGGGCCGTTAGGCGACAGTGACGCAACATCAACGGATTTCCTGGAAATGAAAAACGTACGGACTTCCGGAACCGTTGTTATCGAAAAGGACCAGAGCAAGCGCAATTATTTACAATTGGCAGAAAGTTCGACAGGTAAAGACCTGAATGCCGGACTTTTTAAGAAATAAGGATTAATAGCTAATACAGGTACTTATTAAATGAAAAAAACCTTCAGCAGTGAAGGTTTTTCTATTATTATTTATAAGCTTCGATCTTATCTGTTAAGGTATTGATGAAATTCTGAAGCGGCTTTTCAACCATCATTTTGATGAACGGGTTGAATTTTCCCTCGAACAGCATCTGTACTTCGGTCTGGCTTTCATTCAGAGGATTTATGGTTGCCGTTAAAGAGAAATCCAGACTTGAACTTGCCGATTTCAATACTGCTTTCTGATCGTTCACTTCATCGATTTTCAGGGCGATTTCCGGCATTCCCTGCAGTCCGAATTTAAATCCATCCTCTCTTGTCTCAAACTTCTGAAGACCATCCGGCATAAAATCTTTGTAATTTTCCGGCGATTTCAGGATTTCCACCAATTCTTTAGATGATTTATTGACAATAATCTTTCGTCCTTCTAAATTCATTTTTTATTTTTGTATTAAATTCTTAATTCTTACAAATATATGTATAAAGTTTTTGTGAACGAAAAAAAATTACTGTTGTCTAAGCAATCTGAAAACTTAGAAAAAACGCTTGGATACGAAAACGTCACAAGCCTGGAGATCGCCCTTGATCTTCTTGAAAATACATCGGTAAAGGAATTAAATGTTTTCGGCGAGAACCTTGATGAAATGTGGAGCGAATTCCAAAAGCTCTTCAGGATTATTGAAGCGGCGGGAGGATTAGTGAACAATACACAGGGAGACCTTCTTTTCATTAAAAGACTGGGCAAATGGGATCTTCCGAAAGGTAAAATGGAGAAAGGCGAGTCGCGCGAGGAATCTGCTGTTCGCGAGATTGAAGAGGAGACCGGACTGGCAAATGTTGAACTGATACAATTCATCAATACCACCTATCATATTTATGTGGAAAGAAATGGAGATAAAGTTCTGAAGTGCACGCATTGGTTTGAAATGAGCTTTGATGGAGAAGACACCTCAAAACCACAGATCGAAGAAGGAATCACCGAAGTGGCCTGGAAAAACACCGCACAGATCAAAGATGAAGTTTTCCCAAGCACATTCAAAAATATCAAACTGATCGTAAAGGAATTCTGGGATCTTAAAACTAAATAAAATCAACTGATTTTTCCAACGCGATTCCTCTGGAACCTTTCAGCAATATATTTTCCGACTTAATTTTGTTAACCTTTAAATACTCGGTTAATGCCGCCGTATTCTCAAAGCTTAAAGGTGATGAATGTACATTTCTGAAATTTTTGCCTACGGTGATAATCTGGTCAAACCCTAATTCTTCTGCAAGTTTCAGGATGGCTGCATGTTCTTTTTCACTTTCATCACCCAGTTCCAGCATATCGCCGATAATGATGGTTTTAGAGCCTTCAAACGTAATAAAATTATGAAGAGAAGCCTGCATGGAACTTGGATTGGCATTGTAGGTATCCAGTAACAGCGTTCTCCCTTCTTTTTTTACGATCTGGGAACGCATATTCGTCGGCATATAATTTTCGATAGCATCCTTTATTTTATCGAAACCGATCCCGAAATGAAGTCCCAGGCTTGCTGCAGCACACAGATTCGTAAAATTGTAGTCACCGGTAAGTTTTGAAACCGCGCTGTCACCTTCATAGAACAGGCCTACAAAATTTCCTTCTGAAAATAATTCAAAATAATACTCTGAATCTTTCTTTCCGAAAGTGATTTTCGGCGTATACCCCTCTGTTTTTTCCACTTGAACAGGGTCGTTTTCATTGACGATAATGGTCTGTCCGTTATTCTTAAGATAACCGTAAAGCTCGGATTTCCCTTTGATCACCCCTTCAAACCCGCCGAATCCTTCCAGGTGCGCTTTTCCGAAATTGGTAATATACCCGAAATTGGGTTGAGCGATGGAGCATAAAAATTCGATTTCTTTCTGATGATTCGCACCCATCTCAATCACAGCCATTTCATGCTCAGGCTTAATAGAAAGCAGAGTAAGCGGAACGCCGATATGATTATTAAGGTTTCCCAACGTATACTGAACGCTGAATTTTTCTGAAAGGACCGCATGAATAATTTCTTTTGTCGTAGTTTTACCATTACTTCCTGTAAGTCCTATGACCGGAATCTGCAGCTGCCTTCTGTGATGAATGGCCAGTTCCTGTAAAAATTCTAATGTGGAAGGAACATAAAAAATATTCTTTGCTTTGTCTTCAAAATTCTTCTGCTCTACGATGACCGCCAAAGCTCCTTTTTCTAAAGCCTCCCCGGCCAATGTTGCCGCATTGAAATTTTCTCCGGAGAAAGCGAAGAAAATATCATTTTTTTCTACTTTCCTGCTGTCGATGGTCACCTGATTCGCCTGTAAAAATAAAGGATAAAACTGTTCTATATTCATGCTTCAAAAATAAAAAAACCTTCCAGTATTTTGGAAGGTTTTTTTGAAAATTATTTAGATAAAATTATCTTCTTGTTCTACTCTTATCGTTAGCTCTGGCATCCTGTGCAACACGGAAACCGATCCATCCGAAAGCTCTGTCCTGAGATTTGTATCTTCTTTGTCCCGGATCCAGCCAGTAAGCCGTATCCTGCCAAGAACCACCTTTTACTACTCTGATATCGTTGGTAATGTCAGAAGTTCTTTCTTTTTTATCTTTCTGCAATACAACTTTACCGTTAGCATCTACAATAAATCTGGATTTAGGAGCATTGTACATGTTGTAAGAAGAAGCAGAATCCGAAGCATTTCTGTAGTTCAGGGAAGACATTCTGTCTCCGTCTCTATAGTTTCTGTAATCAGCAATCGTTTCTTTTTCAAACTGTCCCGGAAGGTTTCTGTAAACCAGTCTTCCGTCGGCCAAAGTATCATATTTGATGCTGCTTTCGTCTACCATTTTATACGTTCCGTCTGCATTTTTCACTACAGCCTGAGGCATGTTTCCTCTGTAATAGTTGAAATCGCTGAAATCTTCATCGATGATCGGTCTGTATACGTCAGCCGTCCATTCTGCAACGTTTCCGTACATTCCATAGATTCCAAGATCGTTGGAAGGATATTGTCTTACGTCTGAAGTTTTGGCAGATCCGTCGTTTTTCCATCCTGGAAGACCAGAATAGTCACCGGCGCCCATCTTGAAGTTTTCAAGGAACATTCCTCTTTCTCTTCCTTTGGTACCTCTTAACTTATCGATTTCAGGCTTTTTACCTAGGTATTGGTTATACTCTCTGTTTTTAGCCATACCCAAAGCTGCATATTCCCATTCCACTTCTGTAGGAAGCCTGAATTTCGTTACCATGGCAGCGTTAGGTGCTCTGTTTGCAGCAAGCAGTCTCTGGTTGGTAGTTTTCATACCTGTTTTCTGCTGCATTCTCTTTTCATTGATGTAGCCTTGCATTTCAGGATCATTCGATTTGAATTTATCCATGTTGAATGCCGTTCCACCCTGATTATTGGATTCGTTGATATACAGGTCCTTCGCAATAATACCGGCCTGCATCAGCGCTTTTTCATTAGCTCTGTCAGACAACCATTCGCAATATCTGTTGGCCTGGGTCCAGGTTACGCCCACTACAGGGTAGTAATCGAATTCAGGAGAACGGAAATACGTTTCGTTGAAATCATTTCTAGATAGTTTGTTGTCCCACAATAAGGTATCCGGCAATGCACCGTTATAGATTTCCTTAAAGCTTGGGTCACTCGGAGGGAATACATACTTCAACCATGTAAGGTATTCGCGGTATTCGTAGTTAGTAATTTCAGTTTCCCCGATGAAGAATGAACTTACCTGCATTCTGCGCGGTGCGTTATTCCAATCGTGCATAACATCATCTTTCACTAATCCCATTGTAAAAGTTCCACCTTCTACATATACCATTCCCGGCCAACCTTTTTGTTTTTGTTGCTTTCCTGCAAAAAACCAACCTTGTTTCTCGTTTGGTTTCCAACCTGTTTTGCTGACAAATTTTTTCGTACCGCCGCCATTATTAGATCCTCCGCAACTGGTTAATGCAAGTGTAGAACTTAATGCTATTAATGAAAACAACTTTAGTTTTTTCATAGTCGATATAAATATTTTCAAAGTACAAAGAAAAAGTAAATTATTCAATAAATCAAGTAAAGAGTTGATTTTTTTGAAAAACGTTAACAAATTAATTTTATTGTATCACAATTTAATTATAAAATTTTCATTTATTTTGTAATTCAGAAATTTCAACCATAAACATGAAACAAAAAATCTCACTTTTATTTCTATTATGCTTTGTATCAATGCTCTGGGCTCAAAGGGTCACCATCGAATGGGATGGCTCTAAGATCAGAGACTTTGGAGATACAAAACTTAATCTCCCAAATTTCAAAAATCAAGGATTTTTATTCAGCCAAAATAACATTTTTATCACAACCAAACAACAGGTTGGCGAAAAGCAGCTGAAAATTTCCAATCCTGTTTGGGAAAACATCTCTGCCGGAGCTTTGTATGAAATAAGCAAAGATCTCCTGCCGGACTATGAAATAAAGGATGTGGCTTATTATAACCTCGATGGAGACCGTTACGCCAGCATTAATGTTTCCTTATTTAAAAATGTAAAAGGGCAGGTGCAGCGGCTGTCTTCATTTGAAATTTCAGAAACCAACATACCCAACAGCATTGGCAGCACGATGAAAGTGGGAACCGCCAACAATCCTCTTTCCGCCGGAAATTTCTATAAAATAAAAGTCGACAAATCAGGGATTTTTAAAATTACCAAGCAGTTCCTGCAGGATAATGGCATCAATCCGTCGTCCGTAAACCCAAAAAACTTCAGGATCTACGGGAACGGAGGCATTATGCTCCCGGAGTACAACCAGGATGTGAAATACAGTGCGCTTCAGGAAAACGCGATCCAGGTAGTGGGAGAAAATGACGGGGTATGGAATGACAATGATTACGCCCTTTTTTACGCCCAGGGGCCGAACGGCTATAACCTGTACAATACCGCCAACGGTAATGGTTATAAAAGAGTAGATACAAGAAACGACAGAAGCGAAAACGTAAAAAATATTTACGAAGATTATTCCTATTATTATATTAATTTCGATAAAGGTCCTGGAAAGAGAGTGCAGCCTGTGGATGTGAACCTGCCTTCTACTCCACTGATCACCAGATTTGACAACTACCAGTTTATCAACAACGACCAGAAAAACCTCATGAAGGTGGGCCGTATCTGGGTGGAAGATACCCCGTTTACCACAGATAAAACAATTACCTTTAATACGGCGTCTCCTATACAGAGTGGCGACCAGATCCGTTACCGGGCACAGGTAATTGCCTACAAATCACAGCAGAACAGCATTACGTATAATATCAACAATCAGAATCCTTTTCCTGTTGCGATTCCGGCTCCAAACTCCAGCGGAACTTATGAATTTTTCACCACCCGGTACAACGGAACGATTTCCGGATTGAGCGGAAGCCAGATTACTTTCAATTTAAAACCGAATATTTCGGTAAACCCGAACGGAACTTTCTATCCCGATTATTTTGAGGTACAATATAAAGATAACCTGAGCTTCAACGGAACTCAGATGAATTTCAGGGATTATTCCATCGTAAGCGGAAGCAATACAACGTATGGCTTCAGTTTATCCAATGCTTCCGCAGCAGAGCAGATCTGGGATGTTACGGATATTACAAATGCCAACAGAAGGGTGAATAAAGCAACAGGAAATACGACCTTCAATTTCGGATATACCGCTTCCGATCCTAATTTCAACAATGAATTCGTAGCATTTAAAGCAGATGCGGCATACAGCCCCCAGTTTGTAGGAAGGATCAATAACCAGAACCTTTCGGCACTGCAGAATGTGGATTACCTTATCATTACGGTTCCGGAAATGATGGGACAGGCCCAGCGGCTGGCCAATTATCATCAGACCAAAAACAATTATAATGTACAGATCGTAGATACGGATAAGATTTATAATGAATTTGGCAGCGGCAGCAGGGATCTTACAGCAATCCGTGATTTTGTGACCAGACTGAATACACCTTCCGGAACCCTTAAATATGTTTTTATTTTGGGAGACGCTTCCTATGATTATAAAAACAGAATTTCCGGCAACTCAAATATTGTTTCCAGCTACGAAAGTGAGATTTCGCAGGATGTGATCCGGTCTTTCATTACAGACGACTACATCGTAATGACCAAACCGCAGACTACCCAGTTTATCGATTTCAATCTTCCCGATCTTCCCGTAGGAAGGCTTCCGGCAGGAAATGTGACAGAAGCAGGAAATATGATCGACAAAACCCTTGCTTATTATAATGGTTTACCGGGACAGTCCACGCCGTTCGGAGAATGGAAAATGAAGTTGGACTTTATCGTAGATGATGACAACGACGGACCAAATTCTACTCCTTTCCATACGGTAATGAACAATACCCTGGTGTCTGTTTTCGAGCAGTCCAACTCTACAAATCTTAAAGAATACAATATAAGAAAATTATATCTGGATGCATTTCCGGCACAGAGTACCGCAGGCGGACAGCGGTACCCGCAGGTAAACCAGGCCATTTCCAATGATATTGGAAACAGCCTGTATATGTTCTACTTCGGACATGGCGGAATCAACGGTTGGGCTCAGGAGAGGGTATTAACTTTAAACGAGGTTCAGAATGCAAATAATTTCTCGTCGGCATACAGCAGATTCCCATTGGTTTCTACCATCACCTGCGAATTTACCCTGTGGGATGATCCTGATACATCTTCAGCGGGAGAACAGTTTATCAAGCTGAAACAGGGAGGACCCACTACGATGATTACTTCCAGCCGTGCCATTGATGTGTTCTATGGAGTAACATTTACCGATGCTTTTACCCAGAATATCTTCAAGCTTACCAGCGATGATTTTGATACATTGGGATATGCACATTTAAATGCAAAAAAACAGCAGGGTGCATCTACAGAGCATTTAAAAGTAAATTTCCTGGGAGACCCGGCCATGAAATTGAGCAGACCGAAAAGGTTAATGGTGATTGACAATATTGAAACTCCGGTTCCCGGACTCATCAGAGGGCTGGATTTCGTAAAGATAAAAGGCCATGTGAACAATCCGAACGGTACGGTTAATACAACCTTCAACGGAAGGGTCGTGATTAACATTTTCGATAAGAGATTAAATAAATCCACTTTAAACAATGACGGTGGACTTACCCCGGTTCTTCAGTATACCGAAGAAGGAAGTGCCATCGTTAAGGCTTCTGGAACTGCCGTCAACGGAGTATTCACCGTGGAATTTTACGTTCCGAAAGACATCAATTATGCCGTAGGTACGGGAAGAATGCTGGCCTATGCTGATAACAAGGCCAGTGACGTCTTCAATAACCAGGCGGTACAGGTAGGAGATCTTAACCCGAACGGGATTAATGACAATCAGCCGCCGAAGGTAAAATTGTACATGAACAATACCAACTTTGCAGACGGCGGTATTACCGATCAGAACCCGATGCTGCTGGCGTGTATTACCGATGATACCGGAATTAATTCCACAGGGTCTGGGATCGGTCATGATATTACAGTATATTTGGACGGGCAAATCATCAATACCGTAGTGCTGAATGATTTTTATGCCTCAGGAGAAGGAAACGGATGCTTGAGCCCTGGGCTTGCAGATTATCAAAAGGGAAATGTAACATACCCTTTCAGAAACCTGACTATCGGACAGCATCAATTAACATTTAAAGTTTGGGATATAAACAATAATTCCACAACGTCTACGTTAAACTTTGAAGTTAAGGATGAGGCCGATCAGCACCTGGTGATCAACCGACCACTGAACTGGCCGAACCCGTTTACCAATAAAACGTATATCCAGTTTGAGCATAACTGTGATGATATCCTGGATGTGAATGTTCAGATTTATACCATTACCGGAAAACTGGTAAGAACTTTATCGCAGCCGGTAGTGGCAGAACCGTTCCTGCAGGGCTTCAGAACGCCACGTCAGGCCATCGAATGGGACGGAAGAGACGATTTTGGGGCAACTGTTGCAAAAGGTACGTATATTTTTAAGATATTTGCAAAAAGTCAGAATCAAGAAAAATGCAAAGGAAGTGCTACAGCTGTAGAAAAAATGGTACTTTTGAAATAAATTTAAAACGATTACAGTAAACATATTAACAAAAAACTGATAATATATAAAAGACAACATATGAATTTAACTACTAAACTGCTTTTAGGAATTGGGTTAAGTGCCGGTTTTTTAGGCTACTCTCAGGATTTAAGCCTTGTAAGACCTGTATTAACCGGAGCTCCTTTCTTAAGAATCGCACCGGACGCAAGAGCTGGAGGTATGGGAGACCAGGGTGTGGTAACCTCTCCGGACGCTTTTTCACAATTCTGGAATGCTGCGAAATACCCTTTTAGCAGAACAAGTTCTTCCGTAGGAATTAACTATACACCGTACATGGGGAAACTTACCAATGATGTGTTTTTATTATACGGAGCTTTTCACAAATTCTTAGGTCAGGAAGAAAGATCTACCATCTCCGCAAGTATTTATTATTTCAATATGGGACAGGTGGATTTAACGCAGTTAGTAGGAAATGAAGTAACTTCCATGGGTACCTCAAAACCAAATGAATTTTCCATCGACGTTGCATACGGTCTGAAACTATCCGATTCGTATTCCATGGCCGTTACCGGTAGATTCATACGTTCAGACTTAGCCGGAGGCTTCAACACCGATACGACTCTGAAACCGGCCAACAGCTTTGCCGTAGACGTTTCCGGATATTATACTTCTCCGAGATTTTCAGGTTTCGGCGGAATGGAAAGTAAAATTAACGGAGGTTTTGCCATTCAGAACCTAGGTCCGAAATTAGACTATACAGGAAACGAAGAATCCAGGTCTTACCTTCCAACTATGGCAAGATTAGGAGTTGGATATGATATGTATCTTGATGATATGAACCGTGTGGGCTTAAGCGTCGAAGGTTCCAAAATCCTGGTTCCGGGTTCCGAATTTGTAGGCATCGACCCTAATACGAGACAGCCGATCTACGCGGTACCGAATGTAGGTGTAATGGCAGGAATCGGGAAATCTTTCAAAAACGAAAAATCCATCATGTACAGTGGCGCTCTGGAATATTCTTATGATAACGCATTCTCTGTAAGAGGCGGTTACTTCCACGAAAGTGAGCAGCAGGGAGCAAGACAGTTTGCAACAGCCGGTATCGGATTGAAATACCGTTCTTTCGGGCTGGATGTCTCTTACCTGATCAACATGTCAAAAATCAATACGGCTTTGGATAACACCCTTCGTTTCGGGCTTACCTGGAACATCGGCGACGATACATCCAACGTAGATTATTAAGAAACAATATCTAAAGTTAATAAATAAACAGGCCGCCTCAATTGAGACGGCCTGTTTTATTTGGAGCAAAGGTTTATCCGCCTCGCTTCTCAATTTTGAGTATATAGAAATTCACCATTCACTTGCAAAATGAAATTCACTATTCCCCATTTATTTTTTCAGGAGCTTTATCCGGCTATCCACTTTTACTCCTCGCGCCGATGCCTTCCCGTGCGCCCCACCACCAAACCCATGTACTCCCCAAACTCTCCGACCCTGCTGTGGGGTAACCGTTACTATCCGGGCTATTTTTGGAATGCGTAGAATCTAAAGGATTTTCAAAAAATAATCAAAACATCAATCTTTTCATGGGTTCAGCTTCCAATATCAACCTTTTAAACACTGAAACACTCGAACCCTAAAACTCCCAACCCCTCTCCTACAGCATGGTTTAAAATTTGATACTGACTTCTCAATCCGGTTTCCTGTGCATTTAAAAATACAATCATCAGGCACTGGCAGGGAAAATTCACCATTAGTAAATCCGTAATTCACATTTAACCCTTATTTTTGCAGCATGAACTACTCCGCGGAACTCAAAAAATTTGTGACCAGCCAATATGTGTATTCTGCCATCAGGATTACCCTGGCTACCGTTCTGCCATGCGTAGTGCTCGCCCACTTCGGAATCCTCAAAGAATATTTTCTTTTCCCGCTCGGGACAAGCTTTGTAGCCCTTACCGATCAGCCGGGGCCTTTCATCCGGAGAAGAAACGCATTAACCTTCGCCATTGTCTGCTTCGTAGTTGTGGCACTGGTTGCAAGTGTGGTTATGCACATCAAAATTCTCGTCTTTGCAGAGATCATCGTATTCGGGATGTTCTTTTCCCTCATTGGAGTATACGGACAGCGCCTGGCTGCCGTCGGTTCCTTATCGCTCGTCGTAATGGCCATCTTCATCGACGGGCATCTCACCGGAGATAATATTTTTAAAAGCCTGTTGATCTTCGCTTCCGGCTGTACCTGGTTTTTACTCATCTTTTTAATTGTCACCACCATCCAGCCATACAAACTGGCCAGCCAGATGATCGGGGAAAATTACCTCCAGCTCGCGGAATTCCTGAAAATTAAAGCCAACCATTACCAGAAAAATCCGGATTTCAATAAACTGACCACGCAGGTGATCGCCAAGCAGATCGAGATTAAAAACCTGCAGGAAGAAACACGGGAAACCGTTTTCAAAACACGGGTAATTGTTAACGAATCCACCACGACAAGCCGTCTGCTTATGCTGATGCTCCTTAATTCCATGGACCTCCACGAGAAGCTGATGACCTCCGAAAGCGATTATGAGAAGCTTCAGAAAAGTTTTGGCAGCACAACCATTCTTGTCAGCATTCATGACTATCTTAACCTGCTGGCTGAAGAAATTACCAACATCGGAATTTCCCTCCAGATCGGTACCCGTGCAAAACCAATATTCAACCTCGATACGGAGTTGCAGAATCTCAACCATGATTATTTCGAGCTGAGAAACAGGAACATCTCTCCCGACAATTTCGAAAACTTTATGGTACTGCGCCAGATCCTCATGCGCATTAATGAAATCACCAAGGAAATCAATGAGATCTACAAAGTTTTTTCTCAGAACGTAAAACTTGCCAAAAGTCTTTCCACCGGATTAGACCTCAGGAAATTTATGCCTAATGAGGAGAAACTTAACTTTAAAGTACTGAAAAACAACATCTCGCTTTCGTCCTCCCATTTCCGCCATGCAATGCGAATTACGATTGCGCTGCTGGTAGGTTATCTATTTTCCCTGTTTCAGTTTCTGGGTATCGGGCATACCTACTGGATCCTCATTACCACTGTGGCCATCCTGAAACCCGCCTACTCCATTACCAAACAGCGGAACCTCCTGCGTCTTTACGGAACCGTTGCGGGAGCCGTTATTGCTTATGGAATCCTTCATTACATCCATATTAATGAGATCCTGTTTACCATCCTTCTTTTAAGCATGATCATGTGTTTCAGCTTTCTGAAAGGGAAATATTTCTGGGCGGTACTCTTTATGACGATTTATGTATTCCTCAGCTTTAACTTCCTCAGCCCCGGAAAAGTGGATATTATCTTCAGGGACAGGATTGTAGATACCATTATTGCCGCCATCATTACTTCTCTGGTAGCGTATGTCGTATTGCCGGTATGGGAACATACGCAGAACCTGGATCTGATGAAAAAATCGGCTCAGGCCAACCTCATTTATTTCCAGAGTGTCATTTCAAAGTTTATCGGTGAAAGTTTCAGTATTGAAGATTATAAAGTAAAACGCAAGAACGCAATCATTTCTCTGGCCAACCTTTCCGATAATTTCCAGCGCATGATTTCCGATCCTAAAAACCAGCAGAAAAAACTGGAGGTCGTACACCAGTTTGTGGCTACTTCCCACCTGATTACCGCATACACCGCTTCCCTGTCACAATATGTTAAAGATGATGAAAAATACCCGGAAATCGATGCAGAAGGCTGGAGCCGTAAAATTGAAGCGGAAATGCAGAAAGTATTCAACCTCTTAAACGGCGAAAAAATTACCGAAAGCCTGAATATGGAAAGCCGTATCGAGCCGGAAGATTCATCGCTGGATGACCTTATTCTCAAAAGAAAAGCCGAGCTTGCCGAAAATGAAGCCTATGATCTCCGCGATCCTGATAAAATCTCAAGGCTGACCGAGCTTAAAAATATCCATGATGTGCTTGAACTGATCTTTGATGTCGCCAAAGAACAGCGCAAAGTGATCGAAACCTATAAAAACGAATCCCACGAGCAGCCGGAAGCTGCAAAGTCTACTCTTCAACGATCGTAAAGCAGTAATCGTCGAAAAATTCAACCCTTGCCCTGAATTCATCCGAGATCTGATCGTCGTGCACTCTGCATTTGATGTGATGAAGATGTTTCAGCTCGAAAGGCCGCACTTCATAATGTTTTTTCAGCGACCAGTGTTTGGAATGGTGAATTTTGTACATGCTCTCCTTTACACTCCAGATGATGGTATAAAATGTAACTTCATGGTCAAAAGGAATAAATCCGCGTTCATCTTCGTATGTGAACTTATCAATAACCCTTAAAATTTTAGGATTGAATTTTTCAATATCGATTCCGATTTTGTTCCTTGAAACCGCAATTGCTGCAAAAGGAAAAGAATGGGTAATTGAGATTTCGGCATCTTTCGGAAACAGATAAGGTTCCCGCTCCCTGTATAAAATTTTGGAATTCGGTTTTAAGCCTTTCAGTAACTTCCGTATCATCAGAACTTCCAACAGTTTTTTCGGATGATAATCCATTACCTTCTCTGCATTTTCCGGCTCCAGCAGCAGGTCAGCATTCAGTTCATCGGCTTCATCGTACTTCCAGACGAGAATGGTGGCGTTGTTGTCGGAAAAATCGCGGTACAGTGGCATTTCGTTGTTTTATCGGACAAAATTAATGAAATTTTTCCTGAAGAAAATTCAGACAATTCAAACAAATCCTGTTATAAATCAGTTTCCGTAATTCTATACATATCAGCGTTTTTTTATCTTAATTATTAGTTGTAATTTTGCATATTATTATCATTGAATTTAAATTTATTCATTACATATGAGTACTACAACACAATACCTTCCTTATAAAGTTAAGGATATCGCCCTTGCAGAATGGGGAAGAAAAGAAATTACCCTTGCAGAAGCAGAAATGCCGGGTCTTATGGCGATCCGTGAAGAATACGGACCGTCTCAGCCTTTAAAGGGGGCAAGAATCGCAGGATGTCTTCACATGACGATCCAGACTGCCGTGCTTATTGAGACTTTGGTAGCATTAGGTGCTGAAGTTACGTGGTCTTCCTGTAATATCTTCTCTACCCAGGATCATGCTGCTGCCGCCATCGCTGCTGCAGGAATCCCTGTATATGCATGGAAAGGTCTTAATGAAGAAGAATTCGACTGGTGTATCGAGCAGACGTTATTCTTCGGGGAAGACAGAAAGCCGTTGAACATGATCCTTGATGACGGTGGAGATTTAACCAATATGGTTTTCGACAAATACCCGGAACTAACAAAAGATATCAAAGGTCTTTCTGAAGAAACCACTACCGGTGTACACAGACTGTACGAAAGAATGAAGAACGGTACGCTGGTAATGCCTGCCATCAATGTAAACGATTCAGTAACCAAATCCAAATTCGACAACAAATACGGATGTAAGGAATCTGCTGTGGACGCGGTAAGAAGAGCGACAGACGTAATGTTGGCCGGAAAAAGAGTGGTGGTTTGCGGATACGGAGACGTAGGTAAAGGAACAGCCGCTTCTTTCAGAGGAGCAGGTTCTATCGTTACCGTAACTGAGATCGACCCAATCTGTGCGCTTCAGGCTGCAATGGACGGTTATGAAGTGAAAAGACTGGATACGGTGGTTGATAATGCTGATATTATCATCACGACTACCGGTAACTTCAACATCGTAAGAGGTGAGCATTTCCTTAAAATGAAAGATAAGGCGATCGTTTGTAACATCGGACACTTCGATAATGAAATCGATATGGCCTGGCTGAACGAAAACTACGGTTCTACAAAATCTGAAGTAAAACCTCAGGTTGATATCTATACCATCGACGGTAAAGAAGTTATCATCCTTGCAGAAGGTAGATTGGTAAACCTTGGATGTGCAACAGGTCACCCGTCTTTCGTAATGTCCAACTCTTTCTCTAACCAGACGTTGGCTCAGATCGAACTTTGGAACAATTCCCAAGCCTACGGAAACGAAGTATATATGCTTCCTAAGCACCTTGATGAAAAAGTAGCAGCTCTTCACCTTAAAAAATTAAGCGTGGAACTGGAAACTCTTTCAAAAGAACAAGCCGATTATATCGGAGTAAATGTTGAAGGACCGTTCAAACCGGAATATTACAGATACTAAGAGCTTCTAGCTTCTAGCTTCTAGCTTCTAGCTTCTAGCAAAAATAAAGACTCTCCATTCATTTGGGGAGTTTTTTTGTTGGGTGAAGTCAATAGTGAATTTTGCTACGCAAGTGAATGGTCAATTTTATATTGCGAACGAAGCGGATTGACCATTCACCGCTATCATTTGCTGAGTGAATAGTTTATGCTGAGCTTGTCGAAGTACCTTTGCGAACGGAAAATGTTCAGAATCCTTATCAAAAACTTGGTGGACACCGCGTTAAAGATTGACAAACGAAGCGAATTGACTATTGACAAGCGTAGTGAATTCACCATTGACCAATCACCATTCACCCCGCTCTCATCTGCACAATAAAATTTTAAAAATCCAGTTGCTGTTCATATTTAATTTAAATTAATATCTTTGGAATCTTTACTAATACATTTACATGAAAAAACAAAATGTGTCAACCGCTTTCGTAGCGGCATCATGGATCGCTTTAGGAGCAGGGATGATCGGTTTTATTGTCGGCCTTGCAAGAGCGGAAATGCAGCTTAATGAAAAAGGCTACTATTTTACCATCCTTTTATACGGTCTTTTTGCCGTAGTATCTTTACAGAAAGCCGTAAGAGACCGGCTGGAAAATATCAAGGTAACGGATATCTATTACGGGATCTGCTGGTTTGCAACCCTTTCGTCTATTGTGCTGCTGGCCATCGGGCTCTGGAATGCGACCATTCTTCCAAGTGAAAAGGGTTTCTACGGATTTGCCTTTTTGCTGGCACTCTTCGGGGCCATTGCGGTACAGAAAAATACCCGGGACAATATGCTTCAGGAATAAAAAACGAAACTCTCCACTTTGGAGGGTTTTTTCATTAATAAATCTTCATAAAATAATTATTTATGTTAAAAAAAATCATTTAAAACCTTTAAATAATTAATACTTTTAAATATTTCAGTATTTTTACGATACCTAATCACAAAAATACTGATATGTGTAGAAAACTAATAGCCGTACTTTTATTTATTGTAACCATTCAGGTTACGAAAGCCCAAAATGAGTTCATTACCGTCTGGAAACCCGGCAATGTACAGCCCTATGCGTATGATGGGATTCCTGTGAATTCCACAGGAAACCAGATATGGCTTCCGACCGAAGGTATAAATTACCAGATTACCTGGGAAGAAATAGGATATCCGTCCCATACCGGAATACTATCCGGGGTTATTTCAGGTTACCACATCCTGGTTGATTTCGGAACTTCCCTGAATCCTGATCCGGTAAATGCCACTTACAGGGTAAAGGTTGAAAGCGGAAGCGGAAGTTTCCACAGAATAAGATTTACAGATTGGGACCTTTTTCCCGTGGGAAACGGGATCATCGGTGATTCGCACAAGATCCTGCTGGTTGAACAATGGGGAGAGACTCAGTGGTCCAGCATGCGTCAGGCTTTTCAGGGATGTAACCTGATGAACATTACCGCCACCGATCTTCCGCGTCTGGCATCAGTAAGCGATTTCTCTTTTATGTTTACCAATTGTTCCAGTCTTACCGGAAACCCTACGATTAACGATTGGAACATATCTTCTGTAACCAATCTTCAGAGCACATTTCAGGGATGCTTTCTTTTCAACCAGCCTGTTGGAAACTGGGATACCTCCAATGTTGTGAATATGGGTACCACTTTTCTGATGGCACAGAAATTCAATCAGCCGCTTGCAGGCTGGAATACTTCCAATGTGGAAACCATGACCGCTATGTTTAATAATGCCCGCGAGTTCAATCAGCCCATCGGAAACTGGGATTTATCTGAAAACCTGGACTGTGAATTTATGTTTTCAAATGCCTGGAAGTTCAATCAGCCTATCGGCAATTGGAACACCTCCAAAGTTGTTGAAATGAATAGTATGTTCAGTAATGCGAAGGTCTTCAACCAGAATATCGGAAGCTGGAATACTTCAGAGGTACTTTATATGCAAAATATGTTTTTCAACGCAACCGCCTTTAACCAGAACATCGGGAACTGGAATACTTCTAAGGTTACTTCCATGAACCAGATGTTCAGCAATGCAACATCTTTCAACCAGAATATCGGTAACTGGAATACTTCCCATGTTTCATCAATGGGCAATATGTTCAGTAATGCGTCCGCTTTCAATCAGAACCTGGGAAACTGGAACCTAAATGATCTTACATTGGCCTCCGGAATGTTTTCCAATTCGGGGATGAACTGTCAGAACTATGACAATACGTTGATCGGATGGAGCCAGAAACCTTCTACACCCAACTCTATTTTTCTTTCGCCTGTAGCTCCGCTGGCATATTCGGACCCTGCTGCCATATCTGCAAGAAACTATCTGATTACCGTTAAAAACTGGACCATCTCCGGAGACATTTACAATGGCGAATGCCATACTGTATTGGGAACTTCTGATGCAATAACCCAATCAGAAGAAACGATCTATCCGAATCCTGCCACCGATTTTATCTTTGTAAGAAACAGTGAGACGAAAAATTTTACGATCTTCGACCAAAGCGGAAGAACGGTTTTAAAAGGAATGTTGAACGGCGGGAAAATCGATATCCGGAATCTGGTTTCAGGAAACTATATCCTGCAGCTTATTTCCGATAAAAACAGCCGGAATTTAAAATTCATCAAACAGTAAAAACAACCGGGGCTCACGAAATTCGTGAGCCCCGGTTTCTATCATTCAATTAAAAAAATTACTGATCGAAATGGTTGGGATGTTTTGCCTTGATATCGTCAACGGTTCCCAACACCTTATCTTTTAGAGCATCCTGGTATTTCTGAAGGTTTTCAGCTATATGATCATCCGAGGTTGCGATAATTTTTGCTGCTAAAATACCTGCGTTCAGGGCACCGTTTAAGGCTACAGTAGCAACTGGTATTCCGCCCGGCATCTGAAGAATAGACAGTACCGAATCCCAGCCGTCGATGGAATTGCTTGATAAAATCGGAACACCGATTACAGGTAATGTTGTACAGCTGGCTACCATGCCCGGCAGGTGTGCGGCACCCCCTGCACCCGCAATAATAACTTTCAGGCCTCTTTCTTTAGCGGTTTTCGCATAATCGAACATTCTCTCCGGAGTTCTGTGCGCGGAAACTACTGTCAGTTCATACGGAATATCCAGCGATTTTAAAAAGTTGGCTGCCTGTTCCATGATCGGTAAGTCGCTCTGACTTCCCATTATAATTCCTACCATTCTTCAATTTATTAGATGCCCAAAGATAAAAAATTAATAAGGTTCTTCCAAAAAGGCGTAAAACTTGTTCTGTTACCCCGAAATCCGGGAAATCGTACCCGTTAAATATTTTAAATTAAATATTTTTACAAAATACTATTGTTTTGAAAGATTACAAGCTCACCTTCGCCATCCTTACCGTTGCTGTTGTCTGGGGAACCACCTTCCTTTCCATACGGATTGCGGTAGAAACAATACCGGCCTGGTTTGTCGCAGGAATCCGGCAGTTTCTTGCCGCCTTGATTATGCTGATGATCCTTTTGTACCGCCGGCAGTTTCAATGGATCGGCTGGAAAAATCTGGGCTACCAGCTTGTATTTTCCTCACTGATGCTCATCATTGCGAATGGATTAACGACGGTTGCCGAAGAAACCATCACCAGCAGCCTTACTTCACTCATTAGTGCCACCTCTCCTATTATCGTATTTTTGGGAAGCGTAGCCTTACGTCTGCAGAAGTTTACATTCAAAGCGTTAGTTGGCGTCTTAACTTGTTTCAGCGGAATTGCCATTATTTTCTGGGACGGAATCAGAGACCTGGCCAATCCTGACTACCGGTTCGGCATATTCCTCCTGTTCTGCGGAATTCTGGGCTGGGCATCCGGTACTATTTTCACGAAAAAAATGAATATTCAAAGCAAAAATATTTCACTGAATCTCTTTTACCAGTTTGCTTTTGCGGGGATTGTACAGATTATCTTCGCATGTATTTTTACGGAAAACTATCATTTTGAAAACTGGTCTGCAAAAAGTGTTTCAGCCATGCTGTATCTTGCTATGTTCGGCTCCGTAGCGGCATTTTTTGCGTATCATTACGCTTTAACGAAAGTTTCGCCGGTACAGGTTTCCATTCTCGCTTACATCAACACCGTCATTTCAATCTTCCTGAGCTGGCTGATTTTAAATGAGGAAATCTCGGCTAAATTTATTATTGCTGCGGCACTGATTATTCTTGGAGTTTTTATTATAAATTATAATCGCGAAATGTTTAAAAGACAGAAAATTGAAAAAGATCAAGACAGGGCTTACTGATCGTTCTGTAAAGAGAAAACTTTTATTTTTCCATATTTTTTCTTATATTGTTTTCACCAAGCCTTATTTGATATGATAAAAAACACTTTATTTGCTTTTCTTGCCGTTGCATTTATCTTAATAAGCTGCGACAACAGAAAAAAGGAAAATGACCTTACGACGAGAGAACAGCAGCTGCTGGAAAAGGAAAAAGCATTTGCCCAGAAAGAATCTGAATACCAGTCTTTGTTAAAGATGAGGGACAGTATTTTTGCCACCAAAAAGGATTCTGTAAAAATTAACATCTGGCCTGCTCAGATAGCCGGATTATGGACCGGGAAAGTGATCTGCACGGAATCCAACTGCAGCGACTATGTAGTGGGCGACCAGCGGACTGACACCTGGGAATTCGACAGCGATTCCATCCAGCTGGTTACAAAGATCATCAACAACAACAATCTGGTTAGGCTGTATTCAGGAAAATTTGAGAACAATGAGGTAAAGCTGAATTTTAAAACCGATTCCACTTCGAAAAAGAAGGTTGAAATGAATGTTCTCCTCAACGATTTTTCCTCCAATAAAATGAGAGGAACCCGCACCATTACAACGGATAATAACTGTATGGCTAAATTCTCCGTAGAATTGGTCCGTTCCACAAAATAAGCACATCATGAACTTACTGAGCATCCACAACCTGAGTCTTCCGATTGAAGACCCGGTACTGAAATTCCTGTTGGTTTTAATCATTATTCTTGCCGCTCCGCTGCTTTTAAATAAAATTAAGGTTCCCCATTTGCTGGGATTGATTATTGCAGGTGCCGTCATCGGCCCAAACGGCTTTAATGTCCTGGCGCGGGACAGCAGCATTGTAGTTACCGGAACCACCGGACTTCTCTACATCATGTTCCTGGCAGGACTGGAAATCGACATGGGTGATTTTAAAAAGAATAAATGGAAAAGCCTTACTTTCGGAATTTATACCTTCATGGTTCCTTTTGTTCTGGGATATTTGGGAGCATACTATATTTTGCACTTTTCTGTGCTTACTTCCGTTCTTTTTGCCAGTCTGTTTTCATCGCACACGCTGATTGCCTATCCATTGGTAAGCAAGCTGGGGATCGCCAAAAATCCGGCTGTTAATATTACTGTCGGTGGAACCATGATTACGGATATTCTGGCGTTACTGGTCCTTGCTGTGATTGTAGGCATGTCCCAGGGAGATGTTGGAACCGGATTCTGGGTAAAACTTTCAGTTTCATTCATCATTTTCGGACTGATTGTTCTGTTTGTATTTCCGATCATCGGCCGTTGGTTTTTCAAAAAGGTGAATGATAAAATTTCACAATATATTTTCGTTCTGGTGATGATCTACCTGGCTGCCTTACTGGCAGAACTCGCTGGGGTGGAAGCCATTATCGGAGCATTCTTTGCCGGACTTGCGCTGAACAGGCTGATTCCGCACACCTCATCGCTGATGAACCGGGTGGAGTTTGTCGGAAACGCTATTTTTATCCCATTCTTCCTGATCAGTGTAGGAATGCTGATTGATTTTAAAGTATTTTTCAAAAGCTGGGAAACCCTGGAAGTGGCCGGAATTATGCTGGTTGCTTCTATCGGTGGGAAATATCTGTCAGCCGTAGCTACCCAAAAGACTTTCAGACTTTCCAAAGAAGAAGGCAAGCTGATTTTCGGGCTGAGTTCAGCTTCTGCGGCGGCAACGCTGGCTTCTGTAATGGTTGGCTACAACATCATTCTTTCTGAAACCGAAACCGGAGAACCGATCCGTTTATTGAACGAGCATGTCCTCAATGGCAGTATTCTTCTGATCCTGATTTCCTGTACCATTTCATCATTCGTATCGATGTCGAGTGCCCAGAAGATTTCCGAACAGGATAATGAAGATACCGTTTCCGGCAACAGCCATGAAGAAGAAAATATTCTTCTGGCGCTCAATTATGAAGCAACGGTAGAACGGATGGTAAATCTGGGAATTCTGATTAAAGCGCATTCCAATACTGAAAATATGTACGCCCTGAATATCATCAATGAAGATAAAAACGAATCTTCAGTAAAAAATGCAGAAAAGCTACTCCACACCGCTACCGATGCGGCAGCCGCGGCCGATGTAAAAATACAGTCTCTGAAGAGGTATGATAATGATGTGATCAACGGGGTTGGCAATGTGATTAAAGAGCAGAAAATTACCGACCTGATCGTTGCTGTTAATGATGAAAAAGGCTTTTCTCCTTCTTTTGTCTATAACCTTTATAATGGTTATCTGCAGAATGAAGACGTCAATGTTCTTGTTTATCATGCAGCCCAGCCCTTATCAACCGTAAAGAAATACGCCGTAATGATTCCGGAGAACGCCCATCAGGAAACCGGCTTCTTCCATGCACTGCTCAGGGTTTGGAATATTGCAAGAAACTCCGGAGCTACATTGGTATTTTATGCTTCAGAAAAGATTCTCGACATTCTTCAGAGAATCATTAAGAAAGCGAATATTGAAGCCGAATTTATCATCATGAATTCATGGAAAGACGGTGAAAAAACAGCAGCCCAACTGAAAGACGATGAAGCCCTTATCATTTTTATGGCAAAAAGAGGTATGACATCATATATTCCTGCCATGAGACTTATTCCGGAACTGTTAAACAGAAACCTGGGCAAAAACAATTACCTGTTGATTTTCCCATTTTCGGAATCTGATGAAAACAACCCTGAGAAACGCTCCGTCGGAAATCATGGGGATTTTATGGAGATCGGGAATGTGATTAAGAAGATTTTTAAATAAATATTATCATTTAAACAAAATAATAATTAAATTTCCTTTATAAAACTAATACCATGAATGAAACCGAAAGAATAGATGAAGATCTAAGACAGTATAAATTGTTTAAGATTCAGAGAGCAAACGCCCACAGTCAGAAATTCAGAGAATTGAAAAAAGATTTTGCAGCCATTCAGAAAAATGAAATCCTAAATTATATGATCGCTTTTTCAAATATTATCATCGCTGTGTTTTCAACCGTTACCATTTTTAGATTGATAACTGTAAAAAATTATTTTAATGAAAACAGGGAATTAATTTTTGCGAATGTTACATTGGTATTTCTTTTTTCTCTTTTTCTTACTTACAAATTCTGGGATTTCAATACCAAGCTAAAAAAGTATAAGAAAATAGCCGGAGATGCAGAAAACCATTTTGAAAAAGAAAGCGAAATTCTGAGAAGTGTATACGAAGGTTATGTTAATAATTATCTGGATAGCCGTAAGAGAAGATAATGTAGGCTTACATCATATAAATTAAAATAGAATGATGAAAAAAGCAGCCTTGTTTATAACCTCATTTTTTGTATTATTATTTCGATCATTATTTACTGGAAGTTGCCGTTTGAAATCACAAGAAAATCGGATATAGAATTTGAAAATAAAATTATCCAGAATATCGAAGGTTATCAGAAAAAATACGGAAGGCTTCCAGAAAGATCAGATTACAAAACACTGGAGAAGCTAGGACTTTCTTTTAAAGACCCAAGAATTTATCTTGATTATGCAACAGATCATAAAAGCAATTTTGAACTTGCTTATTTAGAAGGTTTTGACGGTCCGTATCTTTTATGGAAATCAACAAACAGGCAGTTGAAAATGGATTTTCCTGAAATTTACAAGTAAAGAGATTGAACAATTCTATTTTCAAATTCAATTTAATTATATTTGCAGCTTAAAATCAATAACCATTTTTAAATGAAAAATTTTTTTGCAATTATTTCGCTGATTTTCATGTTCTCATGCACAAACGATGATCAATCTGTACAGCAACATCAGTGTTATATTACAAAATTTAATAAAACCAATATCAAAAATAGTGCACAACAATTTTATCTGTCTGAATACGTTTATGACGGTAACCGGATTACTAAAAAGCTCGATTATAAGCTAATTGACAACAGTTCTCCCAGCCAGCCAAATTCAAATTATGTGCTTCAGCTGGACAAAACAACTGAGGTTCAGTACAATACTTTATTTCAACCCATAAAAATTATTGAACCGATAAATACTTCTAATATTCAATCTGTTGATTATCTTATTTATGACAGCCAAGGCAGGCTATCGGAAAAAAACAGGGTTTCTACCAACTTTACTGACGGCAGCAGCGATACAAGAAACTTCAAATATTCCTATAATTCCAATAATAAGATCATATTGATCCAAGAAAAAACGACCGATAGCTTCGGAGATGTTTATGGAGAAGCTACTAAAACGCTTACTTATGATTCAGATGGAAATTTAAGGTTGATTGAACAAATCGCAGCATCTAATCCTAACTATAAAGTAGAAATTAAATACGATAATTACGACTCATATAAAAATCCTTATGCCAACGTAAATGTTCCTTTTGAGGATGCTTTCTTTTTAAGGCTTTCTAAAAATAATTATAGAAAATACAGTAAAATTACCTACTCAAACGGTTATCCAACCGGAACGTATGAAACCAGTGAAATAAGCGGTTACGAATATAATGAAAACGGATATCCAAAGTTTGCGGAATATCAATGTAACTAAACAGAAAGACTGCCTTTTCGGCAGTCTTCTTTATTATAATAAGGTCAAATTATTAAGCAATTACCCTTACCATGGCTTTCACCATGATCAGCTTTTCCATCAGCTCTTCGCGGGATTCGGCCAGTACATTGATGTGACCCATTTTTCTTCCGGGCTTGGTTTCTGTTTTTCCGTAAAGGTGAATATAGGTTTCAGGAAGTTTCAGGACTTCTTCCATCCCTTCGTAAACCACTTTTCCGGAATAGCCTTCTGCACCTACCAGATTCAGCATCCCGCTGTAAATAATGGCATCCGTATCCGCCAACGGTAAATTTTTCACTACACGGTACATCTGCTCAAACTGGGAGTTTGCATTTCCTTCCTGGCTCTGGTGCCCGGAATTATGAAGCCTCGGTGCCGTTTCATTGACCCAAACCTTTCCTTCTTTATCAAGAAACAGCTCGATGGCAAAAAGCCCGGGTGATTGGATAGCATTCAGAAACTTCTCTGTAATTGCGTCGATCTGTTCTTCAATCTCTTCCGAAAGGAGAACCGGGCAGATGTTGAAATCCAGCAGATTCAGTTTAGGATCAGCGACCATTTCCGTTACGGGGAAAGTCTGCGTTTCACCATTTTCATTTCTGGCTACGATCACGGAAAGTTCTTTATCGATGTCCACCAGCTTTTCGATCACCGAATCTTCCACCCAGAGATTTTTCATATCCTCTGAGGTACGGATTACCTGCACCCCTTTTCCGTCGTATCCTCCGGTATTCATTTTCTGAACGAAAGGCAACGGCATTGTTATTTCGTCAGAGCTTCCGTCCATCACTTCAAATTCCGGGCTCGGAATATCGTGAGCTTTATAAAACTGTTTCTGAAGAATTTTCTGCTGGATCGTTTTAATGATGTTGGAATTCGGAACCACTTTTACGCCCTGATGTTCCAGTTCGGCCAGTGCATCAGCATTTACGTGTTCAATTTCAATGGTTACCACATCTTTGTCTTTCCCGAAGGCAAGAACGGTTTCATAATCATTGAAACTGCCCTGGGTGAAATAAGAAATATTGTGGCAGGGTGCATCGGAAGCCGGGTCGAGGGTATAAAATTCATCATCGTATTTCAACGCTTCCTGAATCAGCATCCTTCCGAGCTGTCCGCCTCCTAAAATTCCAATTTTCATTTTTTTACTTTATTTTATTTCTGTTAGATTTAAATTTCAAATATTCGGTTATCTATTGCTTTCTGAACACAGAGTTAACAAAGATTTTTTTTACTATTTTATGTTTTTAAGTTTGCAGAGGTGCTTCGAAGAGCTCAGTATAAACTATTCACTCAGCAAAAGATATTGTGTTAAAATAATAGCGAAGCATCAATGTTGCCTGAAACCACTTTAACAGATTAGTGCTTTTTATGCAGCACGCTGTTTAATTACTGAACCTTGTCAATTTTTAAATATCCCAGGCTCACAAAATTCTCCTGATTCTCTGCATCGGATTTTACCAGTGAAATCGAATATTTCTTTTTCATATCGGAAGGCAGGATTTCCTTCACCGGAAAAATATCATCGATGTCTACACCAAGTTTTTCATCAATATGGCTGGTTGCTCCTTTAAAGCCCATGGTTTTATAAAATTCCGTAGACTTTGCTTTCTTTACGGCATCACTCATAGAATTCCCAACCACCAGATGCTGCTCATGGAATTCTTCAAAAAACCCTTTTTTATATCCTCCGAGATTGATGAAATACAGCTGTTCTTCAGAAGTCTGCACTCCCCTTTCTACAATCCGCACCTCATATCCGTCCACGAACTTTACCTCCTGATAGCAGTCGATATGGATTTTCCCTTTGGCTTCCTTCCAGAATGCTTTCATATCTTCCACAAGATCTTTCAGGTTTTCGGCAATCCCAAAGAAGACATCGTGCTGCTCAATATTTCTGCCGGGCGGTGTAGCTCCCAGGATGACATAAAATAGTTTCATATAAAATTCTGTTTATGCAAAAATACATCAAATTTATCTTTTTTAAACGTTTGGCAGACTGTTACAATAGTTTTATATTTGTACCATGTCAGAAATCATCATTCTCTTCCTTGGAGCAATTTCGGCAGGACTTCTGGGTTCACTGACCGGTTTAGGAGGAGGCGTTATCATTATTCCTTTATTGACGCTGGGCTTCGGTGTTCCAATGCATTACGCCATCGGCGCTTCTCTTATTTCCGTAATCGGTACTTCCTCCGGTGCAGCCGTAGCTTTCGTTAAGGAAGGTTTTACCAATATGAGGATCGGTATGTTTCTGGAGATCGCAACCACTGCAGGGGCTATTGTCGGGGCTCTGGTTTCGGGAATGCTGAATCCGAATACGATCGGGATTATTTTCGCCAGCATCCTTCTTTTGACCGTTGTTTTAAATTTAAAAGGCAAACCGGATCATCAGGAACCTGTGATCAAGGGAAGCCTCGAAGACAAACTGAAATTATACGGTACGTTTCCGGATAAAGGTGTTTTAAAAAGTTACTCGGCAAGAAATACCGTTCCCGGATTTTTCATGATGATGTTCGCGGGAGCCATGTCCGGATTATTGGGAATCGGTTCCGGTGCTTTAAAAGTTCTGGCGATGGACAATATGATGAGACTGCCGTTTAAGGTTTCCACAACCACCAGTAATTTTATGATCGGGGTGACTGCCGTAGCAAGCTCACTGATCTATTTCCAGAGAGGTGAAATTATCCCTGTAATTGTTGCACCGGTTTTGGTAGGCGTTGTGGTAGGAAGCTTTATCGGCTCCAAAACCCTGATGGTTTCTAAGACAAAAAAGCTGAAAACATTTTTCGCAATCGTGATCACGATCCTTTCAGTATATATGATGTATAACGGAATAAGAAGCAACTTCTCATGAGTAAGAATTTCACGGACACCGATCTTAACCGCTCGGTAGGTAATCTTTTACGCCTGGGTGTTATTTTATCGGTTACCACATCACTGGTCGGTTTTGTAAAACTTTTTACGGAAGGTTTCCAGATGCCGAAAAAATACAGGCTTCTTGAGATGGGCGAATCTTCCGAGAAAGTATGGAGCCATTTCTGGACCACCCTCTGCAAAGGCGAAGGCATGGCTATCATCCAGCTGGGAATCCTGCTGCTTATCTTCACTCCGCTGATGAGGATTATTTTTGCCCTGATCGGCTATTTAAAAGAAAAAGATTACGTTTATGTGGTTATCTCTTCGATTGTGCTGGCGATTATGGCGATCAGCTTTTTTACGGGTTACGCACATTAATATCTATTCCGCTGATTTTTTTTCAAGATATTCTTTTTCGAGATCATTAAGTTCATCGAAGTATTCTTTTTTATCCATGAAGGCTTTCGGATTGTAGGAATCTGTCGGTTTATGCTTTTCATGAAGACTGAACTGACTGGCATGGGCCGCTACCCAAATATCAAAATCCAGCTTTTTCATTTCTGTGAAAGTATAGGCATAATCTTTCGCGATGTCCGGATATGTGGAAACTTTAGAGAATTTATGATCAATGATGATGCTCGGCATATTGGCAATAAGAACTTTGTAACTTCTGCTTTTATCTCTGGTTTCAAACAGATAGCTGCATGAGCCCTTTGTATGGCCGGGATGGTGAAGCATCATCAGCTTTGTATTTCCCAATGTTACCCACTGCCTGTCTTTTAAGATAAAATCGGGATTAACGGGCTTAAAGGTAACACCGTACTTTCCCATCTCATAATCCGATTTCCCGCCGCTTGTCATGACATCAGCGTCGGCATAGTCAACATAAAGTTTTGCCCCGGTTTCTTTTTTGATATCGGCCATTGCTCCTAAATGGTCATAGTGTGCCTGATTAAGCAGCAGTATTTTGATATCGCCGTATGTAAAGCCAAGCTTTTTAATATTGTTTTTAATGATCGGAAGTGAATCAGCAAGTCCCGTATTGATCAGGATATTCCCCTTTTCTGTAACAATCAGATAAGAGGCGAGATCGTATGTTCCCACATAATACAGATTCCCGGCAATCCTGAACGGTTCATAAGGTTTCGACCACTCTTTGGGATGGTTTTTAGGTTCATGAACCGCTTGTGCAAAAAACTGAACCGCCCATGTTAAAGCAGCTAACAGAAAATATTTTTTCATTTTAATCTAAATTTTTCATCGATGATTTATATCTCATAAAATTCCAATGGCAAACCGTCCGGATCTTGGGTGAAGAAGAATGCTTTCCCGGTAAACTCGTCGATTCTGATATCTTCGCAGGATAATCCTTTCCGGATTAATTCTTCACGTTTTTCATTCACATTTTCCAATGAAAAAGCCAAATGTCTCAATCCGCAGGCTTCCGGCCTGGAAGGGCGTTGAGGAGGATCAGGAAATGAAAACAGTTCAATGACATAATGTGCTCCGATGGCAAGATCGAGTTTGTAAGATCTTCTTTCGTCACGGTAAACTTCACGGATGATATTCAGTTCTAATATTTCAGTATAAAATTTCTTTGAAACATGGTAATCTGAGCAGATAATGGCAATATGATGGATTTTCACTGGGTTTTATTTAATTTAATTTCATTACAATTCTATCCTTGTATCGATCAGATACTGTATTTTCCATTCGCCGTGCTGTTTTACAAGCAGCAGGGCAACGGCAGATAATATATTCATGAGATTGCAGGTTTGTGATCGGATAAAAATAGTGAATTAATCGGTAGATTCTTATTTAATTCATTAACTTTAAACACCAATCGGTTTGAAAACTTATAAATTTGAATTAAATTTATCCGTTGATTAAAAAAATATGTGGATCCTTTACCTGAGTCTGACCGTTTTATTGCTAATTCTTACCTTACTGCCTAAAATCCAGCATTCGCACTGGGTTTTCCGTGTGCCGGAATTCGGTAAGATACAGATTACCTTTTTTACACTTTTTACAATAATCCTGGGATTTTTTGTCGGTTCTTCAGAATATTTATGGTATTACCAGGGACTTTTGGTACTGATTTTTATCCATCACAGTGTTATTTTAATAAAATATACTCCGCTGTATCCCGTTAAAAAATTCACTCAGAAATATCAGTCTTCGGACAGGATTCATTTTATATCCGCCAATGTGTACCAGTTTAACAGAGAATATGACCGTTTCATTCAGCTGATTGAAAAATACAGGCCCGAGATGTTTCTGACGATGGAAAGCAACGGAGACTGGGAGCAGGCCTTACGGAAACTGGAAAAAGATTATCCCTACCAGCATAAGGTAACATTGGAAAACACCTACGGGATGCATTTTTACTCAAAAATCAGAATGGAAGAATCGCGGACGCATTATTTTGTAGCCGATGATATCCCAAGTATTGAAGCGCATCTGAAAACGGAAGACGGCTTTTCGTTTGTCTTTTTCGGAGTGCATCCGCCGCCGCCAAGTCCGACGGAAGAAGAAACATCCAAAGAAAGAGACGGTGACCTGCTGAGTACGGCAAAAAGAGTAATCGAAATTAAAAAGCCCGTCATTGTAGTCGGCGACTTCAATAATGTGGCCTGGTCCAAATCCTCCATCCTGTTCAGGAAAACAAGTCATCTCATCGATCCGCGGATCGGACGTTCCTTTGTTTCTACTTTCCATGCCAAATACAAACTGCTTCGGTTTCCGATCGACCTGATGTTCCACAGCGAGGAAATTTTTATCGAAGACCTGAAAACCCTTGAAAACTTCGGTTCCGATCACCTTCCCGTATACTGCGAATTTTTTATCGACCACGAGCAGGAAGAAAAGCAGGAGGAAAAAATCGATTATGCGACCGCTGAAGAAAAAGCTGAAGCCGAAGAAATGATCGAAGAAGGAAAAATGGAGGATGGGCAAAGAGATGCGGTGGTTACGGAGGGATAAAGGTAAATTTTCTGAGTTTTATCGAATACTTTGATTTCTCATACTCTTAACTTTATAGTCTTTGTCGTTCCGTAAGAATCTAAAGGAGGCTCTCGAAGCCCTTACTGATGTCATGCGAATTCCTTCGAGAACCTCAGGATGACACACCCCTAATACCAACCGAAATTATATTCATTTAGATCAACAAAGATTTTAATTCACACCAAACTGCATGTACGCACTGTCAGGCTGAGGCCACTCGAAGCCTTTACTAACTAAAATCCTTCGAGAACCTCAGGATGACACACCATTAATACTACCTGAATTATGTTGCTTTAAAACAATAACCATTTCAATTCTAATCAAAATGCATACACACACTGTCAGGCAGATAGGAATCTAAACATCGTATTAGAAAACTTATAAAAAGATTCGCGTCTGAATTCCTAAAGAACGAAATCCTGCATATTTTTATACATTTCAATGGTCATTCATAGCAGGCAAAAGCCTTCCCGGTTTTGGAAAGGCTATATCTTTTTAGAATGTTTTCTTAAATTAAAACCGCATCACATCCTTCACCACCCCGTTATTCTGGGTATGCTGCAGCAATTCGGCTCCGATAAAGGATTTGACGGTTTCTTCGGAACCGTCGTTCGGAAATAAAAGGTGGACGTTGGCCCCTGCATCCAATGTAAAAAACAAAGATAAGCCTGTTTCTTTCCTGAAATCCCAAACTTTATTGATGACGTCCAATGTACCTGTTTTCATTAAAATAAATGCCGGGTCGCTCATCATCATCATAGCATGGAGCGTTAGTGCTTCATGCTCTACCAGCCTGATAAATTTTTCCATATCTCCGGCTGCCAGAATCTCTTTCATCGGACCGAAATTTTCCCGGGCTTCCTGGAACCTGCGGTCGGCGTAAGGATTGGTATTCATCAAACCATGGCCTACGGTAGATGAAACGCTTTTCTGACCTTCATGAATCAGCAGCACCCAGTCGTTAAAATTTCTGAATATCTCATGGATTTCATCTTTGGGATACGGAACGGCAAAGAGATCCGAACTGCCTCTTACCTGGGATTCTCCCCATACTACCAACCCGTTATAAAGGCTTCTGCAGGCACTTCCGCTTCCTAACCTTGCGAGGAAAGAAGCTTTTCGCAATGACTCCTCTTCTGGCAGTTTCCCTGAGAAAGATTCATCCAGGCTCATCAGGCATTTGGCAATAGCTCCGAAACCGGAAGCCGAGCTCGCAATTCCCGAACTGTGCGGAAAGGTATTTTCCGTTCTGATGATGTATTTTCCCTGCAGAATCCATGGAAGATACTGTTCGATATTCCTGAAGTATTTTTCGATCTTGTCGCCAAATTTCTCCTCTTCGTTTCCTGCCAGGAATGTTTTAACGGAGAAAAGTTCATCCGCTATGAATTCCATATCCGTATTGGTTTTACAGTGGTTTAACGTAAAACTGATGCTTGGATTAGCCGGAATCTGGTTGTCGTATTTTCCCCAGTATTTAATCAGGGCAATATTCGACGGGCAGCTTTCCGAAACCGTCTGATTATGTATCGTAAATTCTTTTTCTCCTAAAAATTCCTGTGTTGTCATCATCATGATGGAATATTTTTTCCCGGATAGAAACCGGATTTATTATCTATTACTTTTTGAAGCTTTTAGTTTTATCTCAAACCTAGCCTTAAATTTAATACATTTCTTCGATCAGCGCTGCATATTTCTTAAGGACGACTCCTCTTTTCACCTTAAGGGTAGGGGTAATTTCCCCGGTACTGATATCGAATTCCGAAGGCATCAAAGTAAACTTTTTCACCTTTTCATAATCGGACAAATCGCTTTGCAGTTCTTTGATTTTCTTTTTGTAGAAATCGTTTACTTTCTCATTTTTCACGATGTCTTCCCAAGTGGTAAATGCAATATTATTTTTCCTGAGATAATCGCGTAAAAATTCAAAATTCGGAACGATAAGGGCCGAAACGAACTGTCGTCCCTCTGCAATCAGGACAATCTGCTGAATAAAATTATTATTGGTGAGAAGATTTTCTACCGGCTGCGGCGCAATGTACTTTCCATTGGACGTTTTCATCAGGTCTTTCAGGCGGTCGGTGATGATCAGATTTCCGTTGTCATCGATTTTCCCGGCGTCCCCGGTTTTAAACCATCCGTCTCCGGTAAATACTTTCTGCGTTTCTTCAGGTTTACCGTAATATCCTTTCATAATGCCATTTCCACGTGCCTGGATCTCATCATTTTCCCCGATCCTGATTTCTACACCCGGCAACGGCCTACCGCTGCTTCCGTGCTCGAAACGGGTCAGTGGAAACAACGTCAAAGTAGCCGTCGTTTCTGTCAGCCCGTACCCTACCGTGACATGGATTCCAACCGATTCAAAGAAACGGGTAATTTCCGGTGATAAGGAAGCACCTCCACAAGGCAGAAACCAAAGCCTTCCGCCCATCCGGTCTTTGATTTTGCTGAATACCAGAGTATCGGCAATGGTTTGCTTTATTTTTAAATCCAAAGGAATGGATTTTTCATTTCTTTTCAATTCAGCCGTTTGCCAGCCTGTTTGTAAAGCCCATTTAAAGATCTTTTTCTTTACACCCGAACCTTCCTCCGCTTTTTCCAGCACTCCGGCATATACTTTCTGGAAAAATCTCGGAACAGCACACATCATAGTGGGTTTTACTTCTTCCAAAGCCTTTGATATGTTTTTAGGATCTTCCAGGAAGTAAACCCTAGCTCCTCCGTAAAGACACAATAAGCTCCAGCTTCTTTCGAAAACATGGGTCAGGGGTAAGAATGCCAGTGAAAGCTCTTCTTCAAAATTTTTAAACTTGAAAAATTCAAAATGTGCGTCAAATGCCTTGATGAAATTTCCATGGGTAAGCATCACACCTTTCGGGCTTCCGGTGGTTCCGGAGGTATAAATAACCGTGGCGGTATCTTCGTTTTCCTTAGTACAGTATTCAAACTCAGGTAAAGCTTTGGCAATAAAGTCTTCCAGATAAAAGCTGCTGAATTCTTTCTTGATCCAGACGGCTTTTTTGGAAATGATAATCGTTTCTAAGCTGTTTTCCTTTTGCAGAATCTGCAATGCCGCATCATACTGGGCCTGATCTCCGACAAGGATTATTTTAGCCTCAGAATCGTTGATGATATATTCTGCCTGTTCGGCGTTATTGGTGGCATATATAGGAACAGTTACGGCACCTAGAGCCATAGCCGCCAGATCGAAGATCATCCATTCCGAGGAGTTGTCGGCATAGATGGCTACGGTATCGTTTTCCCGGATGCCCGCATCTTTGAGGGCATTTGCCGTTTTAAAAACAATTTCGCCGAATCTTTTCCAGCTCAGCTCTTTCCAGCCTGCATCTTTCTTCTTAAAGCCGATGGCTGATTTCAGAGGATGCTTTTCTGTATTTTTCAGGATAATGGCCTCAGCAAGATTCATGGCTTTATCTTTTTATCATTCATATAATTATTTAAATGAAAATCAATGCTTTCCGAAAGGGAAATAAACTGATTATCGAGTCTTTTTTTAATTTTGGAATTAGATACCGTATTAAGCGAACTGATGGCTTCAATATTGGATTTGGTGATCATCCTGAGCTTAGGGATCAGCCATCCGAAAAGAATATTGGCCCATCTTCCCACATTCAGCTGGAATTCCGAGAGTACTTTAGCGTCTTTCAATCCCAGTTTTGATCTGATCTGCTTTGCCAGTTCGGTATATCTCCTACCTTCAGCAACGATAATGAACCGTTCTCCGAAGCAGTTTTTTTCCATCAGTTCTACCGCGATCTGGGCAACATCCCTTACGTCGACATAATTGGATCCGCCGGAAAAGGTAAAGCTGTTTTTTTCAAAAGTCGGAAAAATATCTCCGCTGCTTTCCCCCCAGTTTCCGCTGCCGATGATCATTCCGGGATTGATGATGATGACATTCAGCCCTTCCGCGGAAGCTCTCCAAGCCTCCATTTCAGAAAGATGCTTGGATAAGGCATAGGCAGAATGTTCAAGTTTAGGGTTGAAGCTGGAATCTTCATCCATTTCACCCTGTTCATTCAGGGTATCAAGTACGGCAATTGAGCTTACATGAAGGAATTTTTTAACACCCGAACCTTCACAGGCATGCAGGAGGTTTTCCGTACCCTTGATATTCGTATGGTACATTTCTTTTTCATCATTTGGATCAAAGCTTACTTTTGCTGCGCAATGATATACTTCTTCTACCCCTTCCAAAGCATCCTGTAAAGAATTAATATCATCAAAATCCACATCCACCCATTCAATCCTGTTGAAAAAGCCGTCGGGATCTTTCGTGTAAAATGTATAGGAATGCCTTACGTCGTTTAAATTGCTTGCCGGCCTTTTGGCAGCCCGTACGTTTTTTCCCTTTTTCAGAAGTTCCAAAACCACGACCCTGCCTAAAATCCCGGTTGCGCCCGTTACAAAAACCATCAATTATTTTTACTTGATTGCTGACTAAATTATGATAATATTCTACCTTATGCAAATTTGCGACTTTTAAAGGAGAATTCGGTTTTAAAATATTAAAAACCATAAAATTTCAGTTGGCCATTATCTAAACACAGATTGGAAAAAACTTTTAATTTTCCGATCGTTGTCCGAATTCATAACGGTTAATATAAAAAGCCGTCCGAATAAAATCCAGACGGCCTTTTCCCAATATAATTTGCTTTTATTTTTTAATAAGTTTTACAGACTGGCGGGTACCGTCTTTCATGAGAATCTGTACAATGTATGCTCCGGGTACCAGATGGCTCAGGATAAGCTTCTGCTCAGCTTTCACATTCCGCATTACCAATTTTCCGGAAGCATCGAAAATACCCAGTGAGCCAATCAATTCAGGCCTGTCGATCGTTATGGCATCGGAAAAAGGATTCGGATAAATTTTTACCGTATTTTTTGTGTCTGCTTCCGATGTTGAAAGCGTGGAATCCACCGTTACCGTAACCGGGCTTCTGGCCGATTCGCATTTATTTCCAACCTTCCAATCATAAAAATAGTAATAAAGACCTGTATTGGGAGTATTGGCCGGAGCAGCGGTTAGGGTACTGTATTTTATATCTACTAAATTCTGGACATTTAAAGGGTATCCGAAATAGCCTGCAGTCGTATTCGATTCGTATAGCAATCCGTCTATACCTGTATAGCCGCGGGGACGTAATTTGTAATTGGTTCCCGGGAAAATCGGGAAATCAAGGTTGATGACCTGTGCTACGGGTGCGGAAACCGGAGCACCTGTCACACTCACCGTTTTCGTATTAACGATAATCCCGTTGGAATCGATAACGTCAATGGTTAAAGTTCCCTGGGAACTGGTCGTACTGAGAGGATATACGGTTATGCTCTCTAAAACCATATAACTCAAAACATCGAAAACCAACCCGAAGTTCGTCGTTCCAAAACCCGTAAAAGCACCTCCGTTGGTATAGATCGGTCTCCCTGTCGGGATTCCGGAAGTTCCCGTAAACGTACTCACATAATAATTGGTCGTGGCCGTTAATGCAGGTGTCGTAAAAGGATTTCCCGTATACATCAGGTTGCCCCCGTTCGGTGCATCGTACCAGCTGTAATTGGCGGATGATGAAGGATTAGCCGTGAGAATGGCCTGATGGTTCGGATAAATCGTCGCTCCATTCACTGCAGGTGCCGCAGGAGGATTGCTGCATTTTGTCGTGAATATCATAGGATCAAGTGACCATACACTCACATTTCCGCTGCCGCAGTTTGAGCGTACCCATGCATAATAAGTGGTTAACGGATTCAAATTGTTTATCTGATAGGAAGTTCCCGGAACATTCGAAACGGTAGGAGCTGTCGAAGACGTTGGTGCCGCAGAACTGGTACTGTAATAAATATCGTATCCTCCCGGCAATGACGCGGAGGCATTCCACGACAAAATTGCAGAAACCGAGGTAAGATTATTTACGGAAATACCGGTTGGGGTATAACAGCTTGGCGGCGTCCAGGTGTAGACAAGATCTGCCGGCGGCATTCCGGGCACCGTACCTACGGTGTTAAAAGCCTGGGCTGAATTGCCGGCGGTTCCGGCTCCGGAAGCGGAGAATACGGCAGTCGTTGGATTCAGCCGGTTGTTGAATTCGGCATTGGAAGCTCCTCTTATTCCTATTTCGGCGGTACCGTTTACCGTCGTGCTTCCGGCCAGATACGATCCCTGATCATACGCCATCTGGATAATATTAGAGGTTTCTTTTAATCTGATCTGGAAAGAAAATGAATAGACGATGGTGCTTACTGTTGAAGCATTAGGCCTGAAATTGGTCCACTGGATAATAAATTCCCTGTTGGGAGCATTCCCAGTAACCCCATATGAAATTTTTCCTGTTTTTCCACCTATGTTATAAAAACTGGAAATATCACGCCCCCATGCAGATATTGCACCCTGATAAGAGGTATTCCCTGAAATAGGACTGGTATAAAAGGGAGATGGCGCAACGGAACCAAAAGTGATAAATCCGTTGGAAGAAACATTAAGAGAAGTATAAGAAGTCCCGTTGAAGCTGAAAGCAAATGGTATATTAACTGCAGAAACCACACTGTTGAGATTCAATGTGGCGGTATTATCTGTCGCGGCAGCCAATACCGTTTCGTTGGCAACAGGAGTATACACAGAACTTGATTGCGAAAAGGTATACGCGATAATTTGTGCCTTACAGTTTTGATTCGGCGATAGTACAAAAGCAGCCAAAGCTGTCAGAAATTTAAAGAAGGAAAGCCTGGTTTTCTTTCCGGGATCTCTTTCAATTGTACTCAGTTTTAACGCTTGGTTAAAGGGATAGAGTTTCTTCATTTTTCGTAGATGTTTAATTCTACGAAAATAACTATCAATTTTACAAAACCAAAAAAAAGCCATACCTGTTTTACAGAATATTCATGATTCCGACAGGCATTTTACCTATTTAACCATTTGATTTTCATAAGGTAAAACATTATACACTTCAGTCCGTAAGCTTCTGCACTTTTTGCCCAGTTTTATGGATTTTTTCACCAGAAATATGATAACAGGCACGGTAAGCAGCAACAGAATAGCTGTTAATAAAAAATATTTACGGTCAATTTCTTTTTTCTTCAGGGCATATTCTTCTCCTTCCTGCCGGATCAGTTTGTTTACCAGATCTGCCGCAACCTGATTGTATTGGCTGGCACGGCTGAGATACAGATTCTGATAATAGTCATATTTTGCCACTTCGTTCTTTTTCAAGAAATTGTCTGCTAAAAGCTTGTAAATATCATTTTCGAACTCCTTTCTTACCTGAATATTTTTCTGATCATTTAATATGCCGAAGAGAATGGTATTTGAGCGTTCGGGATCATTCTGCACAGCGCACATCTTGGCTTCGGCAAGTGCGCAGGTGGTCTCCAGCCTTTCCATAAATAAGGGCGGATAGTTTTTCGAATCTGTTCCCGGATCTGCCTTTGCCAGTGCAAAATTCTGTCTTGCCACGTCAAAACGCTTCTGGTCAATAAGTGCCCACCCTTTATTGATATAGGCAAATTTAAGATTGATCCGGGCCACCGGCTCTTTGGAGATCAGGTACTGGTGAATGGCTTTATCAAAGTAAAACAGGGCAATATTTCCGTCCATATTGCTGAAGTAATTCATTGCTTTAAGGTAGAATATATTTCCGCGGATAACGTTCATTGAATCGGGGACTGCCGGCGAAGACAGGAGCTGCTCGGCCTGATCCAGGTTCGTACGTAATTTTTCATTCAGCTGTATGGACTGGTAGGTATTTCCAATTAACGTCAGGGCTTTGATTTTAGTAATCATATCACTTTCTTCCGTGGCATTCTCCACAGTAAGATTACCATATTTTATAACGTCCAGCGGCTTTCCCATCACATTGGAGGTATTCGCCAGAACAAACAGGCTGCGCACCTTATTCTTATGAGTCAAGGAATGATTATTCAGCAGATCCTGGGCAAGATCAAACGATTTCCGAGGATCCGATAGCATCGCTTTTTCAGCGTTGCCCACCATCCTATCCTCTGCCGGATCATGCGTCCTGCAGGAAAAGCATAAAAACAACAATATGATAAAGACCGGTACCTTCATTCTTCTTTATGATTTAACAATTGGATATAATGGGCCGGTGATATGCCGTTCACCATCTTAAATGCTGCAGCAAAAGCGCTGTGCGTGGAAAATCCGCTTTCTTCTGCAAGATACTTTATTTTGTAATTCCTATATACGGTATTCTCCTTTAATTTACCGGTAATATAATTGATTCTCAACTCGTTGATGTAGGCATTAAAATTTTTCTGTTTATGCTTGTTGATGATCTCCGATAGATATTTGGTATTGGTATCCAGTTTTTTGGCAAGGCTCTGGAGGGAAATATCGGGCCGGGTATAATCCGTAGTTTTTTCAAAATCCTGTAATTTTTGCAGCAGCAGGTTCTCGGTTTTCTCAGAGATTGCCTGAGGCTGAACTGTCTTTTTATCTTTATTCAGCCGTAATTGAGCTGTGAAATTTTCATATTCCTCGATCTGCGATTTTATCCGGGAAAGCCGCACCGAAATAAAACCAATGAACAATACGGCAATTACTAAAGCAGAAAATAAAAAATACCGTTTATGGGTAATGGAAGAATCCAGTTCATTCCTGTAATTCTCTTCCAGGCTGTCAAACCATTTGTTCTTCGCCGAAAAAGCCGCCCGGTCGATCGTATTGAACAAGGCCTCTTTTTTCCGGACCGCTTCTCTATACTCCTGATATTGACCGGTTTTCGAGTAAAAATTAACCAGCAGGTCGTAATACCGGTATTTTAAATTTAAATTCGCGCTCTGTTCCAGAGATTCTTCGGGTAGTTCCGATATTAATGCTGCGGCCTCTTCATTCCGGTTGTTTTTCAGCAGGTACTTGGCGTATAGCATGTTAAAGGCCGGATCATTTTTATATACCGTGCTGATTTCATTCAGAAAAGGCTGGTACAGAAGCTGCGAATCATTCTGAGCCAGGTAATCGGAAAGGTTGAGCATGCTTTCCCGTTGTACTTCCGGGTGATGAGACCCTATTTCTTTCAGGATTGGCAGCAATTCTGCCGGAGTTGGGAATTTTCTCCTGACCGTTAAACGGTTAAGCATACCCCATATTTTTTCAGAAAATCCGTAATCAATATCAGCAGGCGTATTTTTAAAAAGAGCGGCATCGGTGATATTAAATGAATACAGTATATTCCGTTTCAGAATCATCAGTTCAGGTGAGTAGTATTTATCTTCTTTCGATATGATTTTTAAAACATCAGTAAGATTGTTCTGAAAATAAAGTGATTTTACTTTAAGATACAACAGCCTTTTTTCTTCTTCTTTATCCAGTGGAAAGTTTTTTTCAATATAATCCAGCACCTCTACCGAACGTTCCGGCGACAACACGATTTCGCTGCCCGCTTTTTTGAAGAGCTGGTTCTTTTCCGGATTTCCGGTTCCCGCAAAGACAAGAACGCCTGATAAGATAAAAATTATAGAAAAGAATTTCGACACTGCCACAATTTAGATGATAAAATTAAGTTTATTTTTAGATTATCATACATATTCCATGGAAAAAATAATGAAAACGGCTAATTTTTTTAAGAAACGGAATTCAGTAAAACCGGCAGTTTATGTAAACCTTCAAGGTTTTGAAACCTTGAAGGTTTAGGGAAATAAAATTTATACGAGTACCCTATTGTTCCTTCTCAGAGCTTTATCGCAAAGCACATCGGCAATGCTTTTTGAAATCCGGTTGTCTTCCGTAAGGTTATCCAGCCAGAAGAATTCTCCGGCCGCGTTGATTTCGATAAAATAGTATTCGTCTTCCGGTGAAACGATCATATCGATGGCTCCATAATCGACGTGGTAAACATCTAAAAGCTCCAATAGTTTCGCTTCAATATCAGCAGGAAGCTCGGTTGGAATCCATTTGTCGATGAGATTAACACCGTCTTTTCGCCAGTCGATCTTTGCCCTTTCCGATTGCTGGGAATCGATCTCAAATGCATAAACATCACGTCCGACGATGGTCACGCGGAGTTCTTTTTTCTTTTCTATCTTTTTCTGGAACTGCATCGGGCAATACAGGAGCGTATCCAGTTCTTCAAGCTTTTCAGCAGTGATGACGTTGGTAAACACCACGTTTTCCACACCGTCTTCGTAAATCGCAAAACCGGTCTGCATTTTGGCGATTACATTCTGATGCTTCAGTACAAAGTTTTTGGCTTCTTCAGGATTATTGGTGATGCAGGTTTCCGGAATTTTAAGTCCGATCTTGTCTGCAATCTTCAGCTGTTCTTCTTTACTGTCCAGCCTTCGGTACACGCTTGGTTTTCCCAAAGAATACACATCTGCCGATTCGAAAAATCCGAAGAGCGTGTTGCGAATTTCTCCCAATGCAGCACCCAGGAATTTCCCGTCGATTTCTTCTTTCAGCCCGTTTGCCATATTGTAAGCCCTTCTGTACCAAATCGCTGAAATATCATCCAGCCGGTATTTTTTTTCCGGTGTTTCAAGTATGGTCATCCAGTTTCCATCTTCAAAACGGGTTGACAGTTTATTTTTAAGAGGATAGAGATCAACGTCGAAACGAATGACCTCACATCCGTTTTTACCGATGTATTCCGTTACTTTTTCGATGGAAAAGTTGTCCCCGGTATGTGTGATGATTAAGATTTTATTCATTGGTTTTCATTCTTTTTATAAGGTTATCGGCTATCCTTTCCGCAATCGGGAAATTCAGTTCTTTTTGGAGCATGCCCCACTCTCCCTGCGGATTCACTTCCAGGAAATAATAGTTCCCGTCTTGTCCTCTGATCATATCGATGGCACCAATGTAGAGTCCTATTTCTTTCATCATGGCCGTAAGGTTTGTTCTGATATGTTCAGGCAGAAGATATTCGGACCAGAAGTAATCTCCATTAGCGATCCGCCAATCCGTATATTCACTGTTGTTGATTTTTCCGGTAAAAAATTCTCCGTCGAGATAAACAATCCTCAATTCATATTCTTTTTCAATATAAGGCTGGAAGATCATCGGACAATATTCGATATCCTCAATGTTTTCCAGGGAATTTTCATCAATGATCTGGGTAGAAAGCAAGTTTTCCCCTCCCATCGATTTTGAAATAACGCCATGAAGTTTGGCAATCATTTTTCCGTTGCACTTTTTATGGAAAAATCCGGTGATTTTCTCAGGATCATTGGAGAAAATAGTTTCGGGGACGGTCAGGTTATTCTTTTTCGCCAACTTTAACTGATGGATTTTATTGCCGTCTATTTTATTCTCATTCTGAAGCGGATTGATCCACGGCACCTCTTCCAGCAAGGTTAAAAGATTGTACTGGAGGCTTGCATATTCCTTCAGGAAAATCTGAGCATAAGTTTTATCCAGCTCTTCAGGAATGGAAATACGCCAGGACTTCCGGTGCCAGACCGCCTGTATTGTTTTTGAATCAAGCGTGTTTCCATATTCATCGGTCAATTCAAAAAAATCTTCGTGAATGCTGATTCTCTGGGAATGATTCAACCGGTCGGAATTCAGCCTGAAATACGGAATACCTTTGGCTTTCAGATAGTCGAAAAAGATATCGATATTATAAAAATCCTTTGAGTGGGTAATGCAGAGAATCATATAGCCTGTTTTATTAAAAAAGGAAACTTATGCTCTAAGTTTCCTTGTATTTTTTGTCAAAGTACCCTGTAACAATTTATTACACAGTCTGGGAATCATCGTCTCCGTCCGACGGATATTTCATGGTATGCATCATATCCTGCGTAGGTTTCGTTACCGTATCTGCAGCTTTTGAAGTAATAACATTATCCTGTGTCGCTAAGGTAACATCTCCTCCGCCTTTGATTTTTTCAGGATCCTGAATTTGTTTTTCTAAAAACGATGCGAAAAAAGGTTTCTTTTTTGAATTCTTGTTTTTCATATAATTTAATTTTGATTGTACTTTTATTATTAAGGGGCCGGAGTATGAGGATCATCGCCAGGCGGCACCGGATCGAACCCGCCTTCATCGCTGTCGGACGGATATTTCAAAGTGATCGGCCCATCTACCGAAGGGGATGTTATTCCATCTCTTTCCGGAATGGTGATAAGATCGGTATTTGGAGTTGTTGCCCCACCCTGAATGCCTTCAGGATGCTCAATTTGTTTCTCCAGAAAAGAAGCGAAAAACGGTTTTTTGTCTTTCTTTTTCATAATGTTTGTAATTTGAATGTTTTGTTTGGATTAGCTTTTATAATTCGTTTCCACCCTCATCACTGTCGGACGGATATTTCATACTTACCGTATCTTCTCCCGGTTTGGTAAGGCTGTCGGCCACAGGTGCGGTTACGGCATCTTTAAGCACTCCGGTGGAAGTTTCGGATCCTCCCTTGATCTTTTCAGGATCCTGAATCTGCTTTTCAAGGAAAGATGCGAAAAAAGGCCTTTTAGACTTTTTATTTTCCATAGTATTAATATTTAGTGATTTATGAGTCACTAAAGTATTAAAAAAATTCACTCCAGAAAGAATAAATATATATTTTAAGAAAATTTTAACAATTCAGATTCAGGGATTATGCAGTTTATGGGATTGATAAAAATGCTTTAACCGCATTTGCAAAATCAACCGGATTTTCAGCCTGTACCCAGTGCCCGGCATTTTTTATCGTAATGAATTTCGCTTTCGGAAACTGTTGCCTGATAGAAAACTCGTCCTGCGGAAGGATATAATTGGATTTTTCCCCGGCGATGAATAAACTTTCTCCATCAAAAACCCCGTATTTTATGGCATTCGATACAAACTGGTTGTATTTTTCCGACAATGTTTTCAGGTTAAACCTCCAGTTTAGCTTTTTATTTTCATCCCAATACAGATTTTTCGTTAAAAACTGAATGGTCGATCTTTCCGGAATATACTGGCTTAAAACGGCCTCTACTTCATTTCTGGAATTTACCGTATCGAAATCCACGGTCTCCAAAGCTTTAATGATTCCCTGATGGTGCGGCGGATAAGCTTTTGGGGAAATATCGACAACAATTAATTTATCAACTCTTTCAGGATATTTAATGGCAAACTGCATCACTGCTTTTCCTCCCAGGGAATGTCCTAAAATATGGGCTTTTTCCATTCCATAATGTTCCATGTACCGGAGAATATCGTCCGCAAGATCGTCGTGGGACATCTCTTCCGAATGAAAGCTTCGTCCATGGTTACGGAGATCAATAAGATGAGTCGGCATCAATTCCCCGAAATCTTTTCCGAAGGTTCCCCAGTTGTCAAGCATTCCGAATAAGCCGTGAAATACAAGCAGAGGTGTGGAAGAAAGGCTTTCGCCGAATATTTTTGAATTTAAGATTTGCATAGGTTTGTTTTTTGGATGGAAGATGAATGTTGGAAGCTGGAAGGTTGCGGAAATTAAAATTGCAACCTTTGGCTTTCCCATTTACTGTTAATCTGTTAGATGGATGATCGGTGCGGGACGATGGAGGTTTGCGGAGGTGAAATTCTAATTTCTTCCTTTTTTACTTTAACAGTAACAAACATCATTCTAAACTTTGTGCTCATTACCCTCAAGCTTCCAGCATCCATCACCCAGCCTTATTACCACTTCGCCAATCTTTTCAGATAGGCCTGAACGGTATTTTCAAGTCCCATGTACAACGCTTCGGAAATCAATGCGTGGCCGATGGAAACTTCCAGAAGGTTCGGAATATGATCGGCAAAATATTTTAAATTGTCCAGGCTCAAATCATGGCCGGCATTTACGCCCAGCCCGAAATCGGCAGCAACTACCGCTGTATCGTAATATGGTTTGATGGCGGCTTCCTTATTTTGGGTATAATGTTTTGCATAGGCTTCAGTATACAGCTCGATACGGTCTGTTCCTGTTTTGGCGGCATATTCTACCAATTCCGGATCCGGATCCAGGAAAATAGAGGTACGGATGCCTGCATTTCTGAACTCGGCAATAATTTCGGTGAGGAAATCCAGGTGTTTTCTCGTATCCCAGCCTGCATTGGAAGTAATGGCATCGTCGGCATCGGGAACCAGTGTTACCTGTTCCGGCCTTACCTCAAGCACCATATCGATGAATGAGCGGTGAGGATTTCCTTCAATATTAAATTCCGTCGTTACCAGCGGTTTCAGATCATAAACATCTTTCCTGGTAATGTGCCTTTCGTCCGGTCGGGGATGGATGGTAATTCCCTGTCCGCCAAATTCCTGTATCTTTGTCGCCGCTTCTGTGACGCTTGGAGTCTCACTGCCTCTTGCATTTCGAAGAGTGGCAATTTTATTGATGTTTACGCTTAGTTTTGTCATTTCTAATGATAAATTTTTGAATATGATTTGACGGATCCGGTAAAATACAATTATTTAAAACCTATCAGATACCGGTATTCTCCTCATTTTATTTGATTTTTATACAGCTGCAAAGCTATGATAAAATACAGATTCCCGAAAACCAAAAACAGGACTATGATGCTACATCTTTACCTGCATCACTTCAAGATCAAAGGCTTTTGAGGCAACCAGTAAATGATCGAATATGTCTGCCTGGATCTGCTCGAATCTAACCCATTCCGTATCATTGGTGAAAGAGTAGATCTCCAGCGGAAGCCCCTGCGGCGTAATATTCAGCTGTCGGACCATGATCGGACCTTCTTTATCCAGCTCAGGGATTCTTTCGATATACTTCTGCGCATAAATCCGGAAAACGCCGATGTTGGTAAGCTGCCGCCCATTGATGATCTCTTCTTTATGCGCCATGTTTTCCTTCTCTTTCTTCAGATTGATGGAGCTTTCTGCCAGGTATTCCGAAATAAGATTTATGTTTTTCAGTCTTTCGATATCCTGATCCGTCAGAAATTTAAATGAATTGATATTGAAATAAATTGATTTTTTAATTCTTCGCGTATTTTTCTCCGAGATTACCTGCAGGTTTTTGATTTCCGTAGTCAGTAAATCATACGTAGGAATCGTGGAAAAGGTCTTGTCAAAATTATTGATTCTGGTAGTTAAAAGATTGATTTCTGCAATATTTCCTTCGACATTATATTTGGGAATGCTTACCCAATCCCCTACTTTCAGGTTTTTGGAGGTAGCCACGTGAAGGCCTGTTACAAAACCGAGAATGGTATCCCTGAAAACCAGAACCAGCACCGCAGTAATTGCACCGAGACTTCCGACAATGGTGGTTCCTTTGATGCCGAACACTACACAGATGCCAACTACGGAAAAGATAAAGATCCCCAGAATCTTCATGGTTTCGGAAATGGCATTCAGCGCCATAATCTTGTAATAATCCTGCTTGATCACGAAATAATTCCTGAAAGCCGCCAATCCGCGGTACAACATTCCTGCGAAAATCATTACGATTCCCAGGTTTACAGATCTAACAATAAATTTTGTTGTCCTGGTAAGAGCTCCTGCAAAAATCGATTCATGGATCCCACCGATGATCAGCAGGGCGATCAGATGCGCCAGGGAATTGGTAATTTTTGACGCGTATACCGAATTCACAATCGGGTATTTCTCCTGATTACGGAAAATTCCGAAAATACTGTTGATGATAATCTTCAGGATAAAGTCGATTATGAAGAAGACGGCACACAGCAATGCCAGCTTTACAATGATGTGGAATACCCATTCCAGCCCGGCCGGCGAAATTTTATTTATATAAACATACAGAGGCTCACTCAGTTCCTGTATTAAATCTTTGGTTTCTTCTAACTGGTTTTTCATCAGAACAAATTTACTAAAATTAGAATCACAAAACCCTTTTAAAAACAGGATTTCTTATCATAATCTATTCCAAAATTTACGGATTATTTAAAATTATTTTAAAATTATAAAACATTTAACAATAAAATAACTAAATTAGTATCCTAATTCAAAAAACTAAAGCTTATGAAAAAGTTTAATCTTCTATTCATTTTCATTATTCTCTTATCATTAGGGGCTTGCCGTTCGGAATCTGAAACCCCTGCCGAAATCACGATTGACAATACCGTAAAAACAGGAAAAGTTACAGGGAAAGTCATGTCGCAAAACGGAGTAAAGCCCATCGGAGGCGCGTCGGTTTTTACCTTTGACGAAAAGTATAAGATTTATTATACCGCAACTGATGCCGACGGTAATTTCGCACTTGAAGCACCAGTGGGAAACCATACGTTTTACATCCAGACGGGTAACGGAAGTAATTTCCGGACAGAAATTAATGCTACGGTAAAAAATAACGAAACCCTGAGCCTGGATGCCGGACAGACCAAGCTGAACCAGGTAGCAAAAATTGCTTATGTAAAGGGAAGTTATGATAAAATCGAGGATATTATTCTAAGCCTGGGATACACTGCAACGGAAATCACCAATAACGACCTTACCAACCTCACCACAATTGCTCAGTATGATATTATTTTCCTTAACTGCGGTTCACGGAACAATTATTCATCCAATCCGGGACTTTACGCTGCAGCAGAAGCCAATCTGGCTATTTTTGTGGCCAACGGGGGAAGTATCTATGCTTCCGACTGGGATGTTTCCTATCTCGTAGGCGGAACCAGTAATACCAGTGCATGTGCTCCGGCAGGAGGATTTGTTCCCGATTCGAAGTTATGTTCGAAAAACATCGGAAATTCAGGCAATGTAGGAGCTACCGTAACCAACGCCGGTCTTACCACCGCTTTAGGCTTCAATACGCTGAACATCAATTACGATCTGGGTACATGGCAGAAAATCATCAGTTACGATCCTGCTTACTGGGAAGTTTTGGTGAAAGAAACCTCCAGCAATGATGCCCTGATGATCCGGACCAATCATTTTTCCGCCACCGGGCTTCCGACAACGCCGATCGGTAATGCACCCACTACTACTTTCACAACGATTTGCATTACCCTTCCCGGAAATATCCAGATCAGTCTTTCCGTTCCACAGGCCATCGTACCTTACCTGGTTGCATTGGGCGCAACAGTTGGCCCTTGCTCCGGATCGGCTAGCAGCGGTTATATTTATTACACGACCTTCCACAACCACGCTACCGGCAACATCGGAAATGCCGGAGTGATCCTGCAGTATGTTATTTTGAACCTTTAATGAATTTCAACTTATACAGAAAGCGGCTTTCAAAAGAGCCGCTTTTTTCATATATTGCATAGTATAATCAAATCTCATGGACGTCGTATTAATTGAAATTCTCTGCCTGGTTTTGCTGTTTCTGGGCATTCTAGGAACTTTCCTTCCCGTACTTCCGGGACTCTTATTAAGCATCTGCGGACTGCTGATCTATAAATTCGGGACCGATGCAAACCTTTCGATGATCTATGTCTGGGTATTTGTAATCCTTACCGCAGCTTCGGTGGTTTTAAATTACGTTATTCCGGCGAAGACCAACCAAAAGTACGGCGGAACGCGCTGGGGAAGCATCGGATCCATTGTCGGAACCATTGTCGGTATGTTTTTGCCTATTCCCCTGGGATTTCTTGTGGGGATGTTTGCCGGGGTTTTCATCGGGGAGCTTCTTCATGACAGCAAGGATATGACAAAAGCCTGGAAATCAACAAAAGGGGCATTCATCGGATTTATTTACGGAACGGGATTCAGCCTCGTGGTTGGAGTGGCCATGTTTTTGGTAGTACTTCTGAATATGCTTAATATTATTTAAAAAAGAAATTATGATTTCGTATAAAGCCATTATTCTGACTGTAAGTTCATTGTTTTTAATGAACTGTAATGCCCAGAAAAACAAAAGCAAGATCAAAGTGGATACTGATAAAACCAAGGTAGATCAAGTGAATAAATCGGATAAGACCATCCTCTATTTCAACGAAGGGGAAAACAGATTCCTGAAAGAATACCAGATGAATGTTACTTTCAAAGGCATTTCCGAAGACAGCCGCTGTCCAAAAGACGTCAACTGCATTTGGGCGGGCGTTGCCGTGGCACAGATTGAAGTCATGGGAACCGCAACCCGGCCGATGACATTGGAGATTGCAACCATCGATAACAAAGCCAGAAATTACAGTGCATCGGCTGTATTTAACGGCTATACGATCTCTTTAGCGGACGTTCAGCCTTATCCCGGAGCGGTTGACGGCGCAAAAGCCCTGAAAGGTAAATACCGAATCGGAATTATTATCACCAAAGCAAGTGATGATTCTACCATGAAATAGGCTTCTTTCCTTTTGAAACCAGATATTCGTTAATTTTAGAAAAAGGTCTGCTCCCGAAAAAGCCTCTGTGAACCGAAAAAGGCGAAGGGTGTGCAGATTTTAGGATAAAATGTTTGGCCGGATCAATGAGTTCGGCCTTTTTTTGTGCAAAAGCTCCCCAGAGCACAAAGACGACGTTCTCTTTTTTATCTGAAATTTCTTTAATGATATAGTCGGTGAATTTTTCCCAGCCCAGATCTTTGTGAGAATTCGGCGAGTGCGCACGGACCGTCAGCGTGGCATTTAACAACAAAACACCTTGTTTTCCCCAGTCGTCCAGTTCTTTTGAAGTTCTTATTACGCCGACGTCATCCTTTAATTCAATAAAAATATTTTTCAGCGATGGCGGCGATGTCACCTGTTCGGAAACAGAAAAACAAAGACCGTTCGCCTGGTAATCGTTATGGTAAGGATCCTGACCGAGAATAACGACTTCAATATCATCAAAAGGGGTAATTTCCAGCGCCCTGAAAATCTGGCTTTTCGGCGGAAAAACTTTGGTTGTGGCATATTCCTGCTTTACTTTTTCCCAAAGATTAGTAAAGTATGGGGTATTTTTTATCGGGGCTAAAACTTCGGTCCAGGTCATGATTTTAATTTAAAAATTTGAGAATGAATTAATTCGGAAATAATTTCTCTTAATGGTTTTTATTAATCTAGAATATTCATGGAGAAACCTCCTTCCTGCTGAATACATCAGGTTTTGTGGAATTATATCAATTTTCTTGCCTTTGTCATTCATTAGTATTCGAGATCAATTTTTAAAGAAGATTGATGATTTCCGAATGATTATTGGTAATGTAAGTAATGAGATATTGGTTTTCAAAACTTTCGAAAAAATACACCCCGTAGTATGCTGATTAATTTTATAGAATGTGTACTTGGATCCAAGTTTTATTAATTTTTCAGGTGTATTTTATGCGTAAATAAAGGCAGTCTGGATTCTATAAAATCATATATTTTCTTCACATAATGTAATGCAGACTCTTCATTGCTGAAATAATCATTTTCAAAAAGATTAAAAACCAATTCATTCAGAAAATCGGCAACATTTTTCCGAAGAATAATATTTACTTTTTCCAAGGTAATGTTTTAAGAAAATCTGTGGTATTTTTTTTATTTCCTCTCCTGGCCCCCCCGTTCCCATTCTTTTTCAAAATTAAAGTTTTCCCTTTTGCGGATTTTGTTGAGTTCTGCAATGATGAAAGGATTTTCAAGAGAGTTGATCCATTTGATAAGTTCGCTTTTTTCGGCTACCAGATTCATTGTGTTTCGGTTTATTGATACAAATGTAATGATTTTCAAAACTACTGTAAAGATGTTTTCAGGCTAAAAACCAGATTTTCCGGAAATCCTTCATCCTTTCTTTCCTCTTCCAGCACGAAATGATTTTTCAAAAGAAGATTTTTTGAATTCTCATTGCCCTGATGCGTCATCGCTACAATTTCACCGAGATTCAGTTCCTGAAAGGCAAAATTCACCACCGTAGCCAAAGCTTCCGACATGATGCCTTTTCTGTGATACTCCGGCAATAACTCATACCCCACCTCAGCCACTTTCCGGTCTTCAGAAAAATTCCAGAGACAAATGGTTCCGATCAGATCCGGCTGATCTTTTAAAGAAATTCCCCAATAACAGGTTTGGTTATTTTTAGTCCGTTCTTTAATGGTCAGGATAAATTGCAGTGCGTCGTAATTGTTTTTGGGCGAGTTTCTGCGCACGAATCTATTGATGACTTTATTGCTTCGTATTTTCAGAATATCTTCAACGTGGCTTTCGTTGATCTCTTTAAGGACTAATCTTTGGGTTTCCAGTTTCATATTTCAAATGTAGTAAAACCTGATTAATAGATATTTTCAAATTCCCCTAATTAATCATTTTCAAAATACATTCACATTTTCTCACTAAATTTGTACTGTGTATATAAATAAAGAAGATTTAAACGAATTAGAGTTTCCGCAATTGCTCGCGGAGATCTCTCCTTTTGCATATTCCCCAAAGACAAAGGAAAAAATTCTTCAGCTCCGTCCGATGGAAATTGACGAGGCAGAAATTTCCCTGAAAAAAACGTCTGAATACCTGTCGAGTTTTGAAAGTTCCAACGCCGTTCCGTTTGACGAATACGAAGATATTGAAAGCGAACTGAAACTGATGCTGATCGAGAATTACCGTCTGGAAAACAGTGCTTTCATGAAAATCAAAACGCTGACGGAACAGATCGGAAAACTGCAGAAATTCTTCCCGACCATGCCTGAAACCTTCCCTAGTCTAATGGAAGACGTGCTGGTACTGGAATTCAAAAAAGAAATCATTGACAAGGTAGATAAAGTTTTTAACCGGTTCGGAGAGGTAAAAAGTGAAGCTTCACCGGTTTTAAAAGGGTTACGAACGGAAATTCAGGTAGCCAAAAAAGCGATCCAGGAAAATTTCAACCGGGCCTTATTCAATTACGGGCAAAGTGAATTCCTGGACGACATCCGCGAAACGATTATTGATGACCAAAGGGTTCTGGCGGTAAAATCGGGATTCAAGAAAAGGGTTCCGGGAAGGGTTTTAGGATTGTCTAAAACCGGTTCCATCACTTACATCCAGCCGGATTCGGTAGTAAAGCATTATTTCAAGCTGAAAGAAAGTGAAGAGGAAGAAAAAAAGGAAATAGACAAGATCCTGAGAAAACTGACGGCCGAGCTTGCCGAGTTCCAGCCTCAGCTCTGGAGATACCAGAAATATATTTTTGACCTGGACTTAACAAGAGCCAAAGCGAAATTTGCGGAACTGATCAACGGAGTATTGCCAAAAATCAACCGTCATAAGACCCTGCGGCTGCGGGAAGCTTTCCATCCGCTTTTATTCCTTAGAAATAAAGCGGAAAATAAAACAATTTTCCCTCAGACACTTTCCTTGACTGACCATAACCGGATCATCTGTATTTCCGGACCGAACGCGGGAGGAAAATCAATCACGCTGAAAACCGTCGGCCTGCTCCAGCTGATGATCCAGAGCGGGATCCTGGTTCCGACCCATCCGAAATCGGAAATGTTTTTCTTTGACAAGATCATGACGGATATCGGCGACAACCAGTCTATCGAAAACCACCTTTCCACCTATTCTTCGCGATTGAAGAAAATGGGCGGGATCATACGTGAGGCCGATGCGAATACCCTACTGCTGATTGACGAGTTCGGGACGGGTTCCGATCCTGAGCTGGGTGGCGCCCTGGCAGAAAGTTTCCTTGAGTTTTTCTACGATAAAAAAAGCTTTGCGATCATTACCACCCACTACACCAACATTAAACTGGTGGTAGAACAGCTTCCGAATGCTGAGAATGCAGCTATGCTGTTCAACGAGGAAACGCTGGAACCGATGTACAAACTTGAAGTAGGACAGGCAGGAAGTTCTTTTACTTTTGAGGTAGCGGAGAAGAATAAGATTCCGAGATTCATCATCCACTCCGCGAAGAAAAAGGTGGAACATGATATCGTCAACCTGGATAAAACTATCGTTAAGCTCCAGCAGGAAAAATATGAGGTTGAAAAGCTGAAAACCGATCTCGCCGAACGGAAAGAATCCGTAGAAGACAAGCGGGACAATTTACAGAAATTGAACGACCAGCTTCAGCAAAAGCTGTATAATTTCCAGAAGCTGTATGAAGAGGAACACCGCAAACTGCAGTTCGGAAACAAGATCGAAGCTTTTATCGACAGCTATGTGAAGGGAAAATCCCGGAAAGATGTGGTAAAGGATTTCGTGAAGATTCTGGAGCAGGAAAAATTCAGGAAGATCGGCGCCGATAAAGATGAAAGCAAGCGCCTTCAGGTGGTAAAACGCAAAATCACCCAGCAGCTGAAAAAAGATGAAGTGATCGAAAAAATCGCCGAAACCAATGAAAAGCTGGAGGAGAAACGAAAAACCGACCGCGCGCTCTGGCTGAAAGAAGGCCAGCGTGTACGGATTACCGGAAGCACCAGCGTCGGAACCATTGAAAAAATCTCAAGAAATAAGGTGATTGTAAACTACGGAACTTTTAAGACGACCATCAACGCGGATGAGCTGGAAAGAATCTAACCCTGTATGATAACCGTAAAAACGCAGATCCGTTTCAGGGATTTCCTGATTTTCCATGTAAAAAGCTCTTTAATACGGCTGCTTGTCTTTCCATCAGTGCTTCTGGTATTTTTTATCATAAAAGAATCGGTGGATGGCATTACGGAAAGGGATCTTCTGCAATCGGCTTCGATGTGGTATGCTATTTTGCTTTTGTTTATGTTGGTGCGTTCTTTTTTCAGCGTAAGATATGCTTTTAATGGAAACCAGAATATCCAGGAAAGCATTGCCTATACTTTTGCAGAAGAAAAAATCCGGATTCAGGGAGAGACTTTTGACGGAGAAATGGCCTGGAGTTCCGTTTATAAGGTCAAGGAAAATAAAGACTGGTTCCTGATCTATCAAAGTGCAAAGATCATGAATATGGTTCCGAAAAAGTTCTTTACTAAAAATCAGATTTCAGGGCTGAGAAAAATTATTCAAACCCATAAGATAAAAGCGAAGCTCAGAAATGATTAATGCATAAAAAAAAGAGCGTATCACTAATGGTACGCTCTTTCTGTTAATTGTTATTGAATGCAGAACTTTTTACTTTTTAATAAATTTCAGTTGGGTCATATTCTCCTTGTCTTTAATCCGGATAAAATAAATCCCTTTTAACAGATCGCGCACCGGCACCTTCTGATCGGAAATTTTCCCTTTACTTACCAGCTGTCCGGCTGCATTGTTAATTTCAAATTCAGTTCCTTCAAATCCTGAAATATTTAAAACATCGGAGGCTGGGTTGGGATAAATTCTGATGTCCTTCTGTTGAGTAATTTCATTGGTTGAAAGATTCGCAGGCGTTAACAGATAAACGCTGTAATCCTCTACTTCACCATAAGTGAATGTTCCGCAGGCAGAGCTTGTCAGGGTTTCACTGATCATTACCCTCATGTTTACCCCGCAGGTTGTTCCTGTCTGATAAGCCGTTGCAGGAACGGCAAATGTTGACGTTGCGGTAGATGAAGCGGAAGAACCCGAAGAAAGCATCATTTCCGATGAATCAAACACCCCATCACCGTTAAAATCGATCCACGCCCTTACGTAAACAGGATTCGGAGATCCTATCCACGTTTTGGAAACGGAAATCTGGTTTCCCGTACTGCCGATCATCAGCCGCACTTTTCGAGTAGGATCGGGCCGGTAATCCGTATAATTTGAAGTCCCGGAACTGCTTACCATCGGAGAAAGACCGCTTCCTGCAGGGGTTACCGTTACATTTGAAATATAAGCTACATTAGCATTTAATGAAGATGCGGCGCAATAATTCATGTATAAAGTGGTAAAAAATACGGATTCGGACCACGCACTTGTCGTGGGAGAACCGGAGCATACTTTTGCTACCTGCACTTCATAGGTGGTACACGGTGATAAAGCGGTTATTGTAAAGGAGTTAACAAAAATCTGCGCAACGTTGATCCACGGAGAAGCCGGATACATCCTGAATCTTATCATATACGAAGTTGCAGTCGGATCGTTGGTCCAGGTTACCGTTCCGGAAGTCATGGTGATATTGGAAACCTGTACATTCGCGGGCACCGTATCACAAAGATAGCAGTAGCCAGGATCTCGCGCCGGTACATTTTTGCTTTGAAAAAATGAAATTCCTGAGAGAAAAATAAAGAAAAAAAGTAATTGTTTCATCATATTTAATGGTTAAGATTGTTTTCAAAAGTTATTAAGTACGCTAAAGATAATGAATTAAATCAAAAACTTATCTTTATTATGATTTGAAATATGATTAAAATGCTAAAAATCCTTTGGATCTTTTATATAAAATTGCTCATTCCGGCCGTATTGTTTTCATTGCTTTTAGCTTTTCAGACGGGGTTCAACATCGGTAATTTCGGATTCTGCTTCCTTATTATTTTCCCTGTTTTTCATTTTTTAATTTATGAACTGAGATTTAGAAATGAGTACGTGTTCTTTGCCAATTTCGGTTTTTCAAAATCGTTTCTTTGGATCACTACCGTTTCAATCGGTTTTGTTATTAATCTGATCTCTAAATTTTTATGAATAAATTACATATCGACAGCATTACAAAATCCTTTGGTTCACAGAAAATTTTACAGGATGTCTGCCTAAGTTGTGAAACAGGAAATATTACGGCCTTATTGGGACGAATCGGTTCGGGGAAATCCACTTTACTTCAAATTATTTTCGGAACTATGAAAGGAGATTCTCAATTTATCAAATACAACGAACAGGTGCTGACGAAGCAATCGGACAGACGAAATAAGATCGCCTATCTTCCACAAAGCCCAATGTTCCCGAAGCATATTAAAATTAAAGAACTGATTCCTTTGTTCTGTAACCCGGAAAATACCAGAAAACTTTTTAGTGATGATCTCCTCCGGCCATTCCTGAACAGGACCGTAAGAAATCTTTCCGGTGGCGAAAGAAAACTGGCGGAAGTAATGACGGTCATCCATTCCGAAGCCGAATTTATCCTGCTGGACCAGCCCTACAGCGGCCTCTCTCCCATCTTCACCGAAAAAGTAATGAAAATGATAAAAGAAAGATCCAAAGAAAAAGGATTTATCATTTCAGATTTTGATGTGCAGAATTTGATAGAGATTTCAGACGACATTTACCTTCTTCACGATGGCTCTTTGAAGCGAATTAAAGACTTAAATGAATTACAGCGGCATTACTATCTGCCCGAAAGTAGTATTCAAGTAAAATAAATCTGCGGTGGGAATCAGGTAACAGGCTGGAAGAATGCGGGATACCGGAAGCTGATCTGGTCAGCATACTGGCTGACGTTCCTGGATATCAAATGATCTGACTTTTTTATTAAAATAACAAAACGCAGACTTTTGAATAGTATTCTCATCATTAAAAATCAAAAATTTTCAAACGGCTGCATATTTTTTTAATCCTTTGCAGCATTTAATTTCAAATAAAATCTAAATCTTTTGTGACTTTTGTGGTGGAATAAAAAGTTTAAACAAGTTTAATTTATATATTTGGACTATTAAAAAATTTCATGATGATTTCCGTATCTAAAGCATTGTATATATCCGTTTTCAGTATTTTTTCCGTGGCTTTTGCCAAAGGCCAGAACAAAGTTCCTTTCGGGGTGGTAAAAGCTGAAGAAGGCTATGCTATGGTACGGGTCCATAAAGATGATTACCGGAAAATCGTCGATAAGATCCGCATGAAGACGGGTGATGTGTTTATTTACGAAAAGCCGGCTCCGGGAGAAACCGAGTGGATCTGGATCAAATATCCTGAAAGAGAAGACACCGAAAAACCTTTTGTACGGTATGACAGCATTACCAAAGAGGGCATGGTGAATAAAAACCGGGTGGTTTTCGTAGACAAGCTTCCACAATTTACCCCCTCCAAATCCAAGAACGGGAAATCTCTGATCTTTACCGATGATTCCAATCCGAAAATTCCGGGAAATCAACGGACCAAAGTTATTATCGATGTCTACCCTTCTTATGCAAAGATAAAAAAGCAGGAGAAAGATGCGGAAGGAAATATCCTTAAAGTGGATAAGGTAAAAGCATGGGGCGTAGGAAAAGAACTTCCTGAAAACCTAACCGAAATTAAATCCGTACGGATTCAGCAGCCGGGAAGAGGGTCCGTTTTTGTAAGGGATGCCATCAAGAATATGTTCCAGCCAACCATGGATTTCAATAATGTGGGTGTAACGGCAATCGACAACGACCATATTTTCCTTTATATGATCAATGGTTCCGGACAGAACCGCTATACCACGATCTGGACCATCAAACAGGGAAAGGTCGAAAGCCAGATCATTTTCAAAAATCCTGAATAATTCGTCAATAATCATTACTTTTGCCATTGGAAAGCCTTGGTATATGCAAACCGCTATACTTGGGACTTTCCGGGAAACCGGTTCTGCTTAACCGCAGATTAAAAGGGAATCGTGTGAAAATCACGAACTGTCGCGCAACTGTAAGTAACTGCAGTCTTTATTAATGATCCACTGTCCGGTACAACGGATGGGAAGGAAATAAAGATGTTACAAGTCAGGAGACCTGCCTTTTCTTTACCATAAAACTTTCGCGATTTGAAGTTTATTGACCAGACGGACAACGGAGATTTCCATCTCTGCTCTGCTGTTATGTTGATCTATTTCATTTCGCTTTAATTAATAATGAAATATGACGACAGAAGAAAGAATTGAAAAGTCCGAAACCCGAATTTTCAAAGCGGTTTTTCCCAATACAACCAATCATTACGATACGCTTTTCGGAGGTACGGCCATGCAGCTGATGGACGAAGTAGCCTTTATTGCAGCCACCCGCTTTGCCAGAAAACGCGTGGTGACCGTAAGCAGTGACAAGATCGATTTCAAAAGGTCGATTCCTGCCGGGACCATTGTGGAACTGATCGGAAAGGTAGTTCATGTAGGAAAAACCAGCCTGAAAGTAAATGTGGAAATCTACACCGAGCAGATGTATTCCTATGAAAGGGAAAAGGCCATCGTAGGTGATTTTACTTTTGTCGCCATTGATGAATTCAAGAAACCGATCCAAATCCTATAAACAGGTTCGGGCGACCAAAGTTCGCCGGAACTCATACTTCTCATTATTTTTTTACTCAGTTTCGGCGGGCTTTGCCCGCCGATTTTTATTTTATGAATCTGCAAAACCTGGATATTTCAATGTAAATTCGATAATATATAATTTATTTTCACTGATTTAAAAAAAGAAAAAAAATGATCAGGATTTTAACTAATTTTATCCCTTACGCAGATCATTTGATACTTCAGACTGTTATCGATATGCCAATTGAAAAAACTTCCAGCCTCCAGCTTCCCTCGTCCAACCTTTTATTTCAGGTTTACTTTATTTCAGCACCTTCTCTGTTTCCAGGTTTTTAATCAGCAACAGCTGGAACGCTTCTCCCAATTCATCGGAAGCCCTGCTGATGGCATTTTCCAGCATATTCCGGATCTGCCGTTCCGTAACTCCCGCTTCGGTCCAGCTCTTTCCTGAGGTGTGTGAGTTCAGGATGAAAGGCATAATCCTGTCGATGGCACAGGCAAAAATGGCATCCGGGGTTTGTTCTTCTTCAAATTCAAGCCACAAGTTGAAAAATTCTGACCGTAGAGGTTCGTCGAGAATCCCAAAAATATTCTGTGCGGAGATTTTTTCCCGGTCAAACTTTCCGGTCATCGCTACTTCGTCGAACAGGAAGGTATCTCCGGCTTCAATTTCCACAAGGTCATGAATCGAAAGCATCCTGATCACCCTTAACAAATCGATATCCGCCCTATTTTTGGCGTATGGAAAAAGAATCTGGGCCAGAATAATAATCTGCCAGGAATGTTCTGCTGTATTTTCCCTTCTTGAATCGTCGGCATTGTAATTTCTCCGCTGTACATTTTTCAGGGCGTCCACCGCCAGGATAAAGTCGATTTCTTTCTGGATCTTCATTGCTGTTTTGTTTAAGTGATGGTAATTTTTTGCAAAAATACGGCTTTTGAAGATAATTTTATTTAATGTGAGTACGGTATAACAAATGGTTGAACTTATCGACATCTAAAATGCTACATTTGCGATCAATTGCATCTGGTAAAAACTTAATGTTTTTATTGTGGTTTAATTTGGCTAAAAGCCAATCATTGCACATTATCAAATAAATGGGCTGAAGCCCATTTCTATTGATCCAGCAATACCTTTTTTATTGGATTCCTTTTCCTTAATTAGCTGTATCAGTCGCTATAAATTTGAACGTTTCAAATTTTTATACCGTACATCTGATTATACATAAAAATAAACGGCATTACATTTTATCAAAAATAATCTTGCACCTTCCTGCACTATGAATACAAAATTTCCTTGTGTGCTTGCGATTCCCAACATCAACTTTTTAAATTCCATACAATCACTATGAGAGATTAGTTGTATTTTTAAGGTAAATATTCAGTATGGCTTCTCAATTCAGTTATCCGCCGGAAATTACAGGAAAAAGAAAATTATATGCCCTTTTAAACGGAGTAAAGGATCCGCTGGGCGTTATCAGCGGAAATCACGCGATTTTTGGAGACAGCTATTATCTGAAAGCTTCTTTTACGGACAAAAAATTCATCTTCACACAGGATAAGGAATTCATCGAATATATTTTAAAGCAGAATCATAAAAACTATTTCAAATCGGAAATACAATCCATCACACTGGGGAAATACCTTGGTAACGGACTGCTTACCAACAACGGAAAAGACTGGCTCCAGCAGAGGCGACTGATCCAGCCCGGCTTCAGCAAAGCCAAAATCGCTAATCTGGTTTCCATTATGGATGAGGAAATCGATAAAGTATTTCAGCCATTTGATCGGGAACCTGAAGTGGATTTATATGATCTCTTCCATACGCTGGCGTTTAATATCGTGGCGAAAACCCTTTTCAGTTCGGATATTGAGGAAAACGAGGTGAAAGAACTGGGAAAGATCATTACCGAAGTACAGGAAGTTTTTGCAAAAGAAGTCCGGCTGCCTTTTTATACCCAGGTTCTGCAGGCATTGGGCGTTATTAAAAAGACCATTCAAAAAAGCGAAAGGTCAAAGGCCATTATTCAGAATGTTCTGGATAAACGCCGAAATTCAGGTGAGGAAAAAAATGACCTGCTGGATATGCTCATCCATTCCAGATATGAAGATACAGGACTTCCTATGTCTGATCAGCAGTTGGTGGATGAAATGCTGATTCTTTTTATTGCCGGGCATGAAACTACCGCCAATGCATTAAGCTTTATTTTTTTTGAGATCAGCCAACATCCGGATACGGAAAAGAAATTACGGCTGGAAATTGAGGAATCAGGTGAACATGCTTTTACGACAGAAAGCCTGATGAAGAAATCTTTTACCACCAATGTCATTAAAGAAGCCATGCGGCTGCATTCTCCGGCGTGGGCAATGGATCGCCAGGCACTGGAAGACGACCGGTTCAAAGATTATTCATGGGAGAAAGGGACACTGATCATCCTTTATATTTCAGGACTTCACCGGAACCCTAAGTACTGGGACCGTCCTGATGATTTTATTCCGGAACGTTTTGACGATGAAAATGCCCGGAATTTTGCCTATTATCCTTTCGGAGCCGGGCCGCGCCTCTGCATCGGCGAACATTTTGCCATGATGGAAATGGCGCTGATTGTCCGTAAGTTCTATAAAAAATTTCACTTTCGTTCCCATCAGGAAACTTTGGAGAAAAAGGCATTGGTTACTTTAAGAACGACCAGCCTGCGAGGCAAAATCATTAAAATTTAATCCCGTTTTATAAGAACTCCCCATAGACTTAACTTTCAATACAAAAATAATTACTTTGATTTTCAATATCTTACATAATAAATAATTATTTTTTCACTACTTTGTATTGCATAATACCATTTTAATTACATATCTTTGTAATGTAAAATCGAAGAAGGTTCTGCTGGCCGGGTTCCCGATTCGAAGATTATATAACTAATTAACAAAACTTATTAAAGATGAATACCGAAAATACCAAAGCGCAAATGCGGAAAGGGATTCTGGAATTCTGTATTTTAAGTCTCATCAATCACCGCGAAATGTATGTTTCCGATCTGATCGACGAACTGAAAAAAGGAAAGCTGGATGTCGTGGAAGGAACCCTCTACCCTCTTTTAACAAGATTAAAAAACGGAGAGTTTCTTTCGTACCGATGGGAAGAATCCACGGGCGGTCCCCCAAGGAAGTATTACCAGATCACGGAAAAAGGGAAACTGTTCCTGAACGAACTTCAAAATACCTGGAACGATTTGACAGATTCAGTTAACCAAATCACTCAAAAACATTAAAAACAAAGCTATGAACAAAACACTCTCAATAGGACTTGCCGGTTTTTCTTTTACCATAGAAGAACACGCATATATAAAACTGAGCGATTACCTGAATGCGTTGAGAAGCTCACTGGATGCTTCAGAGGCGGATGAAGTAATGCACGATATAGAAATCAGAATGGTGGAAATCTTCAGGGATTCCATGGCAAAACGTGAAGTGATCAACGACTCCGATGTAGAAAGGGTAATCGCACAGATCGGAAGCCCGGAAAAGATTGAAGAACAGGAAGAAGCCTATTATTCTGAAAAAAATACAAAAAGAACAAACAGCACGGGAACGGAATATTCCGATAAAAAGCAGCTGTTCCGTGACCCTGAAAAGCAGAAGATTGCAGGGGTCTGCGCAGGTCTGGCAGCTTACTTCGGGATGGATATCACGGTAATGAGGCTGATCTGGGTAGGTGCATTTCTATTCCTTTGGGTAGCGCCAGGATCATCTTTTCTTGTAATCCTTCTTTATTTTATCCTTTGGGCAGTGCTTCCGAAAGCTGAAACGGCATCCGACTTCCTGAAAATGAAAGGAAAACCGCTGAACTTCGATAACCTAAAGGAAGAATCCAGCAAGCTGGTACAGTTTGCGAATGAAACCACGACAAGAGCAGGCGAGATTTATATTGAAAACAAGCCTTACATCAACAATGCCAGCAGCGGGATTTGGAATATCCTAAAATACATCGTGGGAGTGTTCTTTGCCCTCATGGCTTTCGGAAGCATCATCGGGGTATTTGTTCTGTTCGGTTTATTCGGGATCGATTCCAATTTTCCGGGGGCCAATGAAATGAAATTTCTTTTTGATGATGACGGACTTTATACCGTATTTTCAGCACTGATCATCATTGGTTCTTTAATTCCTGCCGTATTGTTTAGTGTATTAAGCATCAAAATTTTCTCTCCGAAAACAAAACTGAGAAATATCGGATGGGTATTGGGAGCTCTTTTCCTTACTGTAGTAGGACTCGGCGCTTATTTTGGAATAAGCATGGCGAAAAGGGAAATGTTCTTCAAAGGTCATAAAGAAGATACGGAAGAAATTTCAATCAACACCAAATCCGATACGATCTATGCAGATTTTAAACAGGTAACCATTCCCCAGAATTTCACTGCGTATGACGACGATCTTTATTCTGATAAGGTTTCGGTTTACCACAAAGACTGGATCCATGTGGATGTGACAAGAAAAGCCGATGTAAAGACGCCTTATCTGATCATCAAAAAAGAAGCAAAAGGATACAATCTTCCTTTAAATGTAAACGTTCCCGTGGATATTATAGGTAATAAGGTAATCTTCCCGAATTACATCAAATATCCTTACGAGCACCGGTTCAGGGATTACAGCGTAGATTATGAGCTGGTACTTCCTCTGAAAACCGTAGTGATCCCGGTAAAACAGGACGGTATCAGTTTCGACGGAGATCTCAATGCAGACGGCATCAACGATAACGACCAGGAAAAAGACGAAGACGGAAATATCAAGATCGAAAAGAATAAGATCACAGTAAACGGTTCTACTATAGAATACAATTCTGATGACGAAGACAGCATTATTGTGAACGGGAAAAAGGTAGCCAGCGACAAAGCAGATCAGGTGATCGACTCGATGAAACACAGCATCAAAAAGATGAAAGGCGCCAACATCGACTTCAAAGTAGATAAGGATAAAAACGAAATTTCGATAAAAACCAAATAACCAAAATCCAGAGAGTGGCAGAAGGTGTGGATAGATAACCCAACCGTTTGAAATTCACACTCTTCTTCTCTCAGAGAAAATAAAAAAATGTAAAAATTTAATTCTTCATTTCAGGAAAAATATTTACATTTGTATAACAAAAAATGATAACCGAAACACTCATTAAAAATATTAAACAATTATGGTACAACTGGCATTAGAAATTGTAATGAAAATTGTTGATTTAATCAGCAGTCTGTTTTAAGAGCGATAATATTTCAATATATTTGTAAAGTATAACCAATTTGGTTGTACTTTTTTGTTTTTAACCGAAATATTATGAAAAAGCTGATTGGCAGACTGATCTTAAAATTAATGGGCTGGAAAGTCGTCCTGCAGGGCGATGCAAGCAGCCTGGACCGCTGTATCCTGGTTGTGGCACCGCACACCCACAATATGGAATACATCCTGGGAAATCTTGCCTATTGGTCTTTGGGAAAACCGTTGAAAATCATCATCAAAGATGCCCATACCAAAGCCTGGTACGGCGGGATCGTGAGAGCGCTCGGCGGAATCGGGATCGACCGCAGCCGGAAAAACGACCTGATCAATTTCGTAGCAGAACAGTTTGCAAAAGATGATTTCAGCCTGGTGATCACTCCCGAGGGCACCCGAAGCTGGGTTCCGAAATGGAGAAAAGGATTCTACCATATGGCACTGGCAGCAAAAGTCCCCATCGTTCTGGCCGCAGGAGATTTCAAAAGGAATACTATTTTCCTGGGGTATACGATCCCTTACGAAAGGCTTGCTTCAGTACCTTTTACGGAAATCATGCGGGAAATCCAGGACTACTACGTTAAAAACGATATCGGCCCGAAAATTCCGGAAAACTGGAACCCGAATATCATGGGTACCGATTCCGAAACAACATCCGCCAACTAGCTACTGGCTACTGGCTACTGGCTACTGGCTACTGGCAAAATTATTCATTACTTATTACCCACTACTTATTACTCATAAAAGATGTACATTAAAGATCAACCGAAGGAAGAAATACTGACATTCATCAACAGCTGGGGCGGTGAGACTTTCGCCAAAACCCTGGAGATCCGTTTTACGGATATTGATGTTGAAAATGAAACCTTAACCGCTACTATGCCTATTCTTCCAAGGATTCATCAGCCTTTCGGGATCATGCACGGCGGGGCGAGCTGTGTATTGGCTGAAACGATGGGTTCAAGCTTGTCCAACATCTTTATCGACGGCGAAAAATACTTCGGCGTAGGAACCAACATCAATACCAATCACCTGAAAAGCAAAAAAGACGGAACGGTAAAGGCCGTAGCGCGGTTTATCCGGAAAGGAAAAACCATGCACGTCTCGGAAATAGAAATCCGCGATGAAAAAGATACGCTGATCAGCCATACCACCATGACGAACACCATCATCCGTAAGTAAAATATAACGGACTAAAATACAAAGCTCAAAAATTTTTGAGCTTTTTTTGTTTACTGGCTGCAACCTTTTTATTTTTCTGCATCCTATAAGAAACTAACGACCATGAAGACTCCTATTTTAAATTTTATAATTTTGTTGATATTCGGCATTCCATGTTTATTACCTTCCAATGAACATATAACAGGAATTTTGGTAAGCAATTCTTACTTTTGAGACAGCGATCTAAAAACATCTTTTTTAGATCAAAATTACGCTGTTGTTCAGTATGCATTTCTTCTTCAATATAATAAAGCAACAAATGCATATTTAATTAAAAATAATATTGAAATAGAGAACATTACCAATCTGCCAATACATTAGTAAATGCTTTCATCTCAGTTTTATCGTAGCGAATTAAAAATATTTTCAAAAATACTGCAACCTTTTCATTTTTTTTCATCTTATAAGAAATTAGTAACCATGAAGACTTTAATTTTACCTTTTTTATTTCTATTAACTCTTATTTTTTCCTGTACACCGAATGACAATGATGAAATTCTTGAAAAAAATGTCGCTTCATATGATGTATACGTAGCAGGGATGGAAAATTATAAAGCGTGTTACTGGAAAAACAATATTAAAATAAACCTTTTTTCTCCGGACAGCACAACTGCCAATAAAATCCTTATAGAAAATAACGATGTACATGTTCTGGGAAAAACCCGAGCAAACTTCAACGGCAGTTATTACTACTGGAAAAATAATGTACGTTTGAACTTAGAACAATACCTAGGTATTCCAGCCGGGCATTACTATAAAATCCTAGATATGGCAGTTGATGGTAATGACACGTATTTTATCGGATATTATGATACGCTTTCACCGGTTGCTGTTCAAAAATATGCTTTTTGTCTTTGGAAAAACGGGATAAAGACAGAGCTTAATACATCTGACAATATTATCTATGACGATTCGAAAATTAGTGTTTTTAATCATCAGTCCTATATTTCTGCAACAATACTTAACGCAGGTACAATTGAGTCCGGGTATTATGTAAATTCCGTATTTCACACAGTTCCTGGAATCATCCGCGTATGTAATTTTGCAGAAACCTTATCCGGAATCCAGTTTCTTTATACTAAAAATTACAATTACTATTTCATGCAATTATCAACCAATACAGAGATTCTTGCTGCGAACTTTTCACATCCAGCTTTTACCTTTGGTAAAATTTCCGGCGAAAAAACTTCTGCTAACTATTATATAATAGGAAGAATGCTGATGAATAACTTTTATTATAAAAACAATATAGAGACGACATTCCCTTTGGACCCGGACTATGAAACTATTCAGGATTTGTTTGTGCTTGATGGGAATGTATATGTAATAAAGCAAAAAAGTACACCTTTCGCAAGTAAAGTATACATAAACAATAATGAGACACAAAGTATTACCAATCCTGCTAATACTGTTATAAATGCTTTCAACTCAGTATTTGTTGTCGCGAATTAAAATATTTTCAAAAACACTGCAACTTTTTCATTTTTTTTCATCTTTACACTATAAAACTAATTTTGTGAAAATTATTTCGTAGCCTTTTTTATTAAATTTACCTTCATTCCGGGCAGTGCCGGGATGAGGTGAATTTAAGTAATAATATATGCGTGGCAGGACAATAATAGATTGTCAGCCGGATAAAGAATATGATTCAGAATACCAATACCTTAAACTGGCAAAAGATCTACCTAGACTACTCCCCAAAACTTCTGGGGATTTGTCGCAGATACATATCAGATATTTATACAGCAGAAGATATTGTACAGGACAGCTTTATTACTGCCATTCAGAAAAACGATCAACTGAATGATGAAAAGGCCTTGTTTGCCTGGCTGAAAAAAATCGTGGTAAACAATGCTTTACAGCACATCCGTAAACACAGCAAAGATACGTTCGTCACAACGGAACCTTCAGAAATCCCAGATACCTATTCAGAAATGGACCACTCTCTTTCAGAAGAAAAAAACATCTTCATTTACGACTTTACCCGTGAGGAACTGTTGTCTTCGATCGACAGTCTTCCGTCTCATCATAAATCGGTTTTTAATTTGTATTTTATTGAAAATCATTCCCATACCGAAATCTCCGGATTGTTGGGCATTACGGTTAATACATCCAAATCTCATCTGCTGAGAGCAAAAAAAACAGTGCAGAATCATTTGATGAATAATTTTATAGATCAGAAGACACCGAAAAAGAAAATGGCACAGCTTCTTGTCTTATTCGGTTTTGGCGGATTGCTTTGGGCACAAACCTTTCGAAGTAAATTTGCCGACTTTAAAATCCAGCCCTCAAGAAAACTGGAAATTTCTTCTGAGATACCAGACAAAATTTCTATTCTGACCTCAAATAATTCTTTAAGCAGAAAAGTAATTATATCGGTAACACTTCTGATTATTATTCTTGGATCTGTTTTCTTTATACATCCGGGAGATGGATTTTTTACCGCTAACAATTCAGCCATTTTATCAGAATCAGCGGATGCAGTTCATGTTGAACGAAATGAAAATAAGGCAGATAAAAATAAGATGGCAGCAGAAATACACCAAAATTTAACCGGACAGAATAAAAAAGAAGAATTATCCGAAGACAACGGATTAAATAATACATACAAAGCACAGCCGGCCGAAAAAAAGTTGCCAAGCAGACAAAATCCCCAAAAGAACATAGATAAAGACTCTGTCCATGAAATACCACACAGAGTGGTAGTCGTCAAAAAAATCATTAAAAGAGACACTATCTTTGTAGAAAAATAAACTGCCGACAGACCATGATATTCAGAAAACCTGTATTGCTTTTATCAATCATAACGGTAAGCCTTTCATTTGCCCAGAGCCGTAAAAAAAAGAAAGTGGACACCGTATATGTCTATGAAAAAGTGGTCGTTTATGATACGGTCTACCGTTTCAACCCTTTACCGTCCAGGTTAAAAGATCTGATCTTTCCCGAATTTAAAGTTGAAGAAACAAAATTTGTACGGAATGTTTACAAAGAAGAAATCGATCGGCAAAGAGCTTCCAGAAGAGCCAGATTACGCCGGCCGGCTGCTTTTCTATATGGAATTGAAGGGGGAATGGGCCTGAAAAATACAGGCTGGACTACCGAAAGTTCAGGACAGAACAACCAGTTCGGAGAATATCTCGGACTCTGGGCCTCCAGAAGTTTTTTTAATAATCGACTTTCAGTGATGCTTTCAGCGGATGTATCCCATTGGAATTCTTCTTTTGACCTGGACGCCAATAAAGAAGATACTTTTCTCAATGGCTATTATTTTACGGAAGATCACCTGCCGCTTTTATTTCAAAGGTTTAATAATCAACACTTCGAGTATGCTTTACAGCTGAAGTTTTTATACGATTGGAAAAATATCCGCCCGTTTGTCGGAATCCTCGCCGACCGGAATACCTATAAAATGCAGTTCCTGGTTCCGGAAAACAATGTTATGAACCGGCTTGACGATTTTACAACCGATCAGACTAACATCGGCTTTTCGTTAGGAATCCAATACCGGGTTTTCAGACGTTTTCTGCTCTCCGCCGAATATCAGCAATATATGCTGAAGAATCTTTCATTAAAAAATCCGGACTTTAATTTTGAGATTTTTAAGACGAATAATACCTTTGCAGAAAGAAAAATAAGCGTTGGAATTTCCTACATCCTTTCAAAGCTCTGATTTCTGTAAATACCCGTGTAATGATTTACTTCAAATTTCCTTTCAACGAAAAACTTTACGCCACTGACGAAAGTTCAGTACAGCAAAATATCTGCTTTCATACTTTTGACGGATCAGGCAAAATCGATTTTACCGGAAATATGATTGAAGTAAACACCGGAGATTTCGCTCAGAAAAATATTTCAAGTAGATCATTACCTGAAGATAAGAGCGGATTTACTGCCGAAACCAAAACAGAATACCTGCATCAGCTGGAAAAGGTCATGGCTGTGATCAGAGAACATAAACTCCCAAAGCTTGTTTACTCACGCAGAAAAATTTTCAGGGATTTTCAGGAAATTGATTTGAAAAAAAGCTTTGAAAACCTTTGCCAATCCTATCCGAATGCTTTCAGGTATATTTTTATAAATGACCGACAATCCTGGATGGGGGCTTTTTCCGAAGTGCTGGGAAAATTCAGCAAAAAGACACACGAATTTGAAACCATGAGCCTTGCCGGAACGCTCCCCGTTTCAGAAAGCTGGTCGGAAAAGGAAATCGAAGAGCAGAAGCCTGTAACCCGCTATATCAGGAATATTTTAAAAAATTACTCTGAAAACATTGATGAATCCGGAACTTACGATCATATTTCCGGCAATATCAAACATCTCCGTACCGATTTTAAGGCAAAGATACGGACGGAAGATCTCGATGCCATTATTCAGGAGCTGCATCCTACGCCGGCAGTTTGCGGCATGCCAAAAGAATTCTGTAAGGAAAGCATCCAGAAGCTTGAAAAATTCCCGCGAGAACTCTATGCCGGTTACATCAAAATTGAGACTGAAGACACAGTCCATTACTTCGTCAACCTCCGGTGTGCGAAGCTTTATCAAAATGCCGTTCATGTATTTGTAGGCGGCGGGATTACCGCACAAAGTAACCCGGAAAAAGAATGGGCCGAAACCGAGCTTAAATCCGAAGCGGTGGTGAAAAATCTCGTTGTTTTATAATTCTGATTCTTGGGAAATTGTTGAATTTTTTAACCAACGTTTATCAACATCTTCGTCATTCCGGAGGAATCTAAGCTCGAATCTTTCCAGGCGATTCTCTAATATTACGTTGAGATCCACTGCGAGGATGTCAAGCGGAGTGCTTAAACTGTGCTTCAACATATAACGAATGACATCAGGTAACTGAGGTACCCGCAGCACAACATCATCTGTGAAAATTTATGTAATCCACAGTTAATAATATACGCTCACAGACTCCCAGCTTACATCCTGTTAGATAATCATCTTCACTAATCCACTAATCTGTGGCCAACAAAAAACCTCTTTCAAAACTGAAAGAGGCCTATAATAATCTATGATTTTAAACTTATTTCTTTACACCGACCTTGCTCCAGGTATTCATTACGAAAAGCAACATCAGGCCGATAACCGCCGAGGCAATAGAAAATACAAACTTCGAGTTATCTTCAGACAGCATATCAGACTGCCAGTCCAAGGCATACACATTAATCGCGATAAATACGATAAACACTACCAAAAATACTTTATAAAACTTCTGCATGATCTTAAAAATTAATATAATTCTGCACCAACTGTGCAAAGTTTGCGGTAAATAATTTAATAGAAATCGCCAGCAGGATAATCCCGAAAACCTTCTGTAAAATAGCCAATGTCGCATCACCCATTTTCCTTTCCAGCCATGTGGCAGATTTCAGCACCAAATATACGAAAATTGTATTGAGTATAATTCCAAAAATAATATTAATATCATGAAATTCAGCTTTCAGGGACAGCGTGGTCGTTAAGGTTCCCGCACCTGCCACCAAGGGAAATGCAATCGGTACGATGGAAGCCGCCTTTACTTCAGAGGTTTTGTTGATCTCAATCCCCAGGATCATTTCCAAGGCTATAATAAAAATCACAAAAGCACCGGCGATGGCAAATGAATTGACATCTACCCCGATAAATTTCAGGATTTTATTTCCAACGAAAAGGAATACCAGCATAATAGCTCCAGCAGTAAGTGTAGCTTTTTCGGCTTCAATCTGTCCATATTTCTGCTGAAGGCTTACTACAATGGGAATAGAGCCAATAATATCGATCACGGCAAAAAGAACCATAAAACAGGTTACGATCTCTTTAATAGAAAAATCATTAAAAACGTCCATCTATTCACAATTAAATATTTCGCAAAAATATGAAAATAAATTGATTATTTGCTAATTCGTGAATATAAATTAACAATGGTTATCAACAGCTCATCTATTGCGTCCGACGATTTTACCGGTGCATACTTTTCGATCTGTACCCGCTGGATGAGGCTGCGGTATTCTTCAGTAACAGCAGGCCCGTTTTGATATTCAAGAGCTTTACCAAAATCTGCCGAAGCGTCTTCTGAATACTGTTTCCTTACTTCCCGGTCAAGCTCTTCAAAGGTCTGAAAAAACTTTTCGTAATCCGAATTATCCTTTAGATTTTCCAGATAGCTGAAATAATCATTAACGTCTGTTTTCAGGTTTTCCCTGATTTCCTGCTCGGTTTCTGCAATTGATCCGATAGACTGAGGAATTGCTGTTTCCTTAACAGATCGTTTTTTTCTTTGCCATGTTTTAAATCCGAGATAAGCGATAAAAAGCACTAATAAAATAGCTATATTCGTAAAAAGGATGTTCCAGTGGAATTTGTTTTTTTCCTTTACCTTAAATGAAGTCGTTTTCAGGACCGGTGTATTTACCGTTTCCAGAAAAGTATTGGTGTATTCATTTACCTTTTCAACAGTCGTACGGGATTCAAGAATCTGATCATGTGAAAAAGCATTTACTGCCAGAGACTGTTCGCCAAGATCCACATATTCTTTATTTAACGGATCAAAAAATGCAAAATGCTCAGTCTTAATCGTAATTTCCCCTGCTTTTTTAGGAATCACCAGATAATTGGCCAGTACTTCCCCTTTCATGCCTTCGGTACCTACCATAACCCTGGAAGTAATCTTGGGGGCAAACACTTCATAATCGGGAGATGCGGCGATTTTAGGAAGCTCCATGCTTTTCAGGTTACCTTCCCCGGTAACTTTTACCAATACATTCATGGGTTTCTTAACCTCAACTTTTTCTTTTGAAATATTGGCCACGCTTACATTAAAGTTCCCGACTGCATTTTTAAAACATTCCGGTGAGCCTTCAGGAAGCTTTTTGACATTGATCTTTACCTTATTGGAAACAAGATGGTCTTTATGGGCATAAGAATTAAGGGACGCAGAAACACCCGGAATATCCACATAACCGGCTTCATTGGGAAATACCATGAAAACAGCCAGGATCTGTGAAGCCATGCTTCCGTTATCTGAAGGATCGATTTCGGATTTGGCAAAACTGATTGGGAATACATCAAGATTTTCCTGCTCCGGAAGATGGATATTTCTTATTTTCCTGAAATTATCCATGTTCCTGGAATACACCTTCAATACTGCAACAGTAGGCTGATCCTGATATACTTCGCGGTCTTCGATTTCCATATTCAGGTACACATCCTTTGAAGTATTTGCAGCAACCGACGTTTTCCTTTCAACATCTTTTACAAGGATTTCGAAAGGCTCGGTTTTATAAATTTTATTATTGATGGTAATCAGGAACGATCCTATTTTCAGCTTTCCATTCTGCTTTGGCTCAAGGGCAAGCCTGGTAACGGACTGTGAAACTACGGTATTGGTTTCCGGATCCATAAACGCATTGTTTACAGAACCTGTTCCGATAAGGTTGAATTTGGAAAAATCCGGCAGGCGGAGTTTTGTCTGGGGATTGTATTCGCTTCCTGAAATTTCCAGAACAATACTCAGATTTACAACATCTTTCCCATTGTAGGTCGTCTTATCCGGCGTTACAGTAAGGTTTACCTGTCCGTAAGAAATTACGGAAATCAAAAGGACTAGTATGTAAATTATTCTATTCTGCATCACCAATCTTTCTCGTTGCTCTCGGGCATCGAATAAGAATTTTTGTTTAAAATTCTTCTGGCGGTTTCTTTTTCTTTATCGCTTACTTTATTGAGTATCTCATTTTCGAGGCCTTTCGGGATCTTTCCTTCATTGTTCTGGTTCCTGTTAGGATCGTTGCCCTGCCCTTTCCCCTGATTCTGCTGTCCCTGGCCCTGATCCTGTTTCTGGTCTTTAGGGCCCCCTTTCTGATCATCATTCTGTTGCTGGTCTTTTCCGCCGCCGCCTCCTTTACCGGAGTTATTCTTCTGCTGTTGTTTTTGCTGGTTTTCTTTTTCTTTCAGCTTGGCAATTTCGTAATTCTTACGTGTTGCTTCACTGTAAGGGTTTTGTTTCAGGGACTGCCTGTATATCTCTGCCGCTTTTTCCGGCTTCTTCATCTGCATATAAGTGTTTCCCAGATTATGAAGTGCTGCCGCTTTATCCGGAAGGGTCTGGGCCAGCTTCTGTGCCGTTTCAAACTCTGCTTTGGCCTCTTCATATTTTTTACTTTTATATAATGCGTTTCCTAAATTGTAATGCCCTGTAAAGTCTTTGCTGTTTTTCCGGATGGCTTCCAGGTACTTTACAGATGCACCGTCATAATCTTTGCCGTTGAACTTTTCGTTCCCTTCATACACGAGCGTGCGATAGTTCTCCTGGCCGAAAAGGAAACCTGAGAAAAGGAAAACAACAATAAACGACAAAAAAATGATTTTAGTATTCATTACGTGCAAAATTATTCCTTTATATGTTAATAAACAGCGTTTTATTTGTTAAAATTGGGTTAAAGTAATTGACTGAAACTGAGACAATGACTCCTCATTTCTAAAGATTGAAATCTCTTTTGGGATTAAAAATATAGATCAGGAAAAAGAAAAACAATGATACCGCCAGGAAATACTGATAATAATGGTTGGCATTCTGTGATTTCACCATGGTCTCCGAGGATCCCGATTTCTTTTTTAAAGCATCCAGAATCCGGTCCGGTGCTTCATTAATATTATTTCCGTCGATATAGGTTCCGCCGGTAGCATCTGCCATTTTTCTAAGGGCTTCCGTCTGTCTTTTGGAAATCACGGTCTGCCCGTTCATATCGCTTTTATATCCCATCAGCTGGCCGAAAACATATTCCGGTACCGGAGCCCCCTCTTCTGTTCCGATTCCAACGGAAGTGATCATGATTCCTTCTTTCCTGGCTAATCGAATCGCGGCATCATCATTTCCTTCGTTATCTTCACCGTCGCTTAACAAAACGACTTTCCGCCCGTCTTTGCTTACATTTTTAAATTTCTCGACGGCTATTTTCATCGCGTTTAAAAAGTCTGTTCCCTGGATCTGCATCGAATTGGTTTCAATGCCGCTGATATAGGTTTCCGCTGAACCGTAATCAGTCGTTAGCGGCATAATCGAGGTTGCCTGCCCCGCAAAGATGACGATTCCGACTTTATCGTTTTTCATTTTCTGCATGGTCTGGAGCATCAGGTTTTTCGCTTCTGTAAGACGGCTCGGATTAATATCTTCCGCATTCATCGAATTGGAGACGTCCATCACGAAAATAACGTTATTCAGTTTCTGGCTGGTTTTAATTTCTTCCGAACCATTCAGGAGATCGATGATCGAAAAAATCAAAAATAAGATAGCCAGTAAATAAAGAGCCGGAAAAAATTTAGTGAATCCCGATCTTTTCTCAAATAAATGCTCATGAAACTGACTGTCTGCAAAGAGTGCCCTTTTGTTTTTCTTCCATTTCAGGTAACGGATCAGAAAAGCAGCTAACAGCGGCAAAAGCAACAGCAATAATAAATACCAATAATTCCCTAAATACCAGTCCATCAGCTTAAAATTTTATAAAACACCCATCTCAGCAAAGCATCCACGAAAAGCAAACCCAAAGCCACCCAAAGGAAAATTTTGAAATATTCCTGATAATTAAAGAGTTTGGCAACTTTTACATCGGATTTCTCCAGTTGGTTGATTTCGTCATATACTTCCTCAAGACTGCTGTTTGAGGTAGCCCTGAAATATTTTCCCCCTGTCATCTGGGCAACTTCTTTTAAAACCGGTTCATCAATTTTCACTTCTGTTTCCGTAAAGACCAAGTCTCCGAAAATATCCTGCTGGGTAGGCATTAATGCATATCCGTTGGTTCCGATCCCAATGGAATATACTTTAATTCCGTTATTTTTGGCAAGCTCCGCAGCAATCGCAGGAGGCATCGCATTTTCTATCGTATTGACCCCATCCGTCATCAGGATGATGATCTTGCTTTTCGCTTTGCTGTTCTTCAAATGGTTAACGGCTACGGAAAGCCCTTCGCCGATTGCCGTTCCCGGCTGTAATTCCAGCGGGTTCAGGCTGTTTAATTCATCCACGACCACCTGATGATCGGAAGTTACAGGAACTTTCGTAAAAGCTTCTCCTGAATAGGCTACCAGTCCGATCCTGTCATTCGGTCTTTTATTTACGAATTTAATGGCAATATCTTTTAATGCGGTCAAACGGTCAGGGGTGAGGTCTTTGGCCAGCATACTCAAGGAAACATCCACCGAAAGCATGATATCGATTCCTTTGGTGTCATCGCGGTCTTGGGAAATCGTGAAAGTCCTCGGTCTTGCCATGGCAATGATCAGAGCCGACAGGATCAGGTATTTCGAAATCTTCAGGAAAAACATCACGATATGGATTCCGCCGCTGTCGCCCATATTCTTAACCGTCGGGACTTTGATTCCTTTTCTTTTCTGTTTGCTGATATCCCTGAACAGAAGGGGGATAAAAAGCACAAACAACAGTAAGAACCACGGACTGTAAAATTCAAAATTAAACATCTTTCCTCAGGTTTTCGAATTCCAAATCTTTTGATGACCGCTTTACAAACGCCGTGATATCTGCCAGATCTTTTTCCATAGTCTGCTGATCAGGGAATGTTTTGGCAAATTTTACAAGGTCGCCCCTTACAAATACGTCTTCCACCACACGTTCATTTTCCTGGGAAATCGTATTGTTTTTCTTCATCAGATCAACAAGGTCGTCCGTTAACAATACATCCGCAGGCAGGCGGTACTGGGTTGTGATAAATTTTCTTGAAATATCAATCAGTTCCACATAGAATGAACGGTAGTTTCCTGTTTCCACATATTTTTTTTTCTTTAGCGAATCCAGTTCTTTCAGGGTCTGGTTAGTCGCAACTACCGGTGAACTTTTTTTCTTTCGTCCGTATTTCACAAACACGATGATCGCAACAATCAGGCAGATCAATGCAATCGCTGCCAGTATATACAACTTGTACAGTTGCCAGTAATCGGTTACTTCAAGTTTTACGTCTTTGTTGTTCATGATGTCATTGATCGGATCCGATTTCTGAGCCGTATTGATCACATCGATTTCATAAGGAATGGTCTTCAGAACCTTCCCTCCTACTTTAAATTCCAGTTCGGGAATCGTAAATTTCCCTTCATCAAAAACGGCAAACTCAATCCTCCGGTAATAGACATCCTGTGTCTGGGCAATACTGTCTTTAATTTCCTCGAAATGAAAAGGAAGCAATTCATTTTTAGGAGCGGCGGAAACCTTTTCGTTATGAAGATTATTGATCGTTACGACAATATGGTTTACTTCTCCCAAAGCGATGGTCTTTTTTTCAACGCTGGAAGAAAGGATCTGTGAAAAAGCATTTGCACAGACTAAAAAACAGAATAATACTATTAATTTTTTCAATTTAAATACATTTTAAAATGAGCAGTGCTCATTCCTTTGAATTTATTTTTTCTGAAAATAACCGTACAGCAGTTTAGAATAATCGGCTCCAGTGTTCACATTCATAAAACTTGCGGAACTGTTGGCAAAATCTTCTTCCAGTGCTTTCAGTTTCTGTTTTTGCGCTTCCGCAAAATTGTACCTCCATCTTGCATTTGAAGTGTTTGCCCAAACCTGCTTTCCGGTTTCCGCATCATACAGTAACGTATAGCCTACATCCGGAATCTCATTATCTTTTTCATCGTAGATTCTCATCCCCAGCAGCTGGTGCTTTTTGGAAGCTACCCTCAGCATTTTGGAATCATATTCGTCTTCAAAATCCGAAAACAGGAAGACGAGTGATTTTCTTTTGAAAATGCCCATCATATATTCCATGGCCTTGTCGATCTTAGAAACTGCAGGCACATAATCCGCTGTCAGGATCATGCTGATAATCGACAGGATATGCTTTCTTCCTTTTTGTGGGGGAACCACTTTGTATACTTTATCTGCAAACAGGATAAGTCCGACTTTATCATTGTTCCCCGCTGCTGAAAAACCCAGGCTTGCAGCAATTTCTGCTACATATTCCCTTTTCAGCTGGGTTTTGGTTCCGTAATCCATCGATGCCGAAATATCAACAAGCAGCATCATGGTCAGTTCCCGCTCTTCTTCCATTACTTTTACGAAAGGTTCGCGGAAACGGGCGGTCTTGTTCCAGTCGATTCTCCGGATCTCGTCACCGAACTGGTATGGGCGGACTTCCGAGAAAGTCATTCCCTGTCCTTTAAAAGCACTGTGATATTGCCCCATCAAAGTAGCTTCCGTCTTCTTTCGAGTACGGATCTCAATTTGCTTTACTTTTTTTACAATATCTTTTATCTGCATAGCACTTAATTAGTTTGGAGTTCAATGTTTTGGGTTCAACGTTTTTAGTTGGAATATTTAAGTTTAAAAATCTTTAGCACAAATGATAAAACTTTAAACCTTGAACATTAAACCTTGAACTCAATGGAAACATTCAACCATTCATCATCAAATTTCGGACTGTATTTTTTATAAAAGTTAATAGCCGGCTCATTCCAGTTAAGTACCTGGAAAACCATGCCGCTATAATTATTTGATTTTCCATAATCCGTCGTTGCCTCAAATAGCTTTTTGCCAATCTGTTTTCCTCTCATTTCTTCCGTCACTACCAGATCTTCAAGATACAGCCTTCTGCCTTTCCAGGTTGAATACCGATCATAAAACAATGAAATCCCGACAATCTCACCGGCCGTTTCCGCCACAAAAGCGCCCCAAACCGGAGCGTTGCCGAATCCGTCTTCCGTAAACTGCTCGAGAGTCAGGGTCACTTCATGCAATGCCTTTTCATATTCAGCCAGTTCTTTAATCAGTTCCATCATTGGCGTACAGTCTTCGCGGACTGCCTTTCTTATCGTTACTTCATCCATTACGGAGCCTGGATTTTCGCTAAAATTCTGTTGATGATTTCTTCTGATGAAATTTCTTCCGCTTCCGCCTCGAAGGTTAAACCAATCCTGTGTCTCAATACATCTTTAGCCAGTGCTTTCACATCTTCAGGAATGACAAAAGCCCTTCCTTTCAGGAATGCATAAGCTCTGGAAGCTATCGCCAGGTTAATGGATGCCCTTGGAGAAGCTCCGAAACCGATGTAATTTTTCAGTTCGGCTAATCCGTAATTTTCAGGAAAACGGGTAGCAAAAACCATATCCAGGATGTATTTCTCAATTTTTTCGTCAAGATAGATCTGATTGATCAGCTCTTTCGCTGCAACAATATGCTCCAGGGAAATCACCGGTTTTACCGTCGGCTGATGTGAAGTGGAAACCATCCGCATCACCAGCCTTTCATCTTCAAACTTAGGATAATCGATGGTGCACTTCAGCATAAAACGGTCGCTTTGTGCTTCCGGAAGCAGATAGGTTCCTTCCTGATCGATCGGGTTCTGGGTAGCTAATACAAGGAAAGGCTTTGGCAGTTTCATGGTTTCATCACCAATCGTTACCTGCTTTTCCTGCATGACCTCCAACAGTGCTGACTGCACTTTGGCCGGAGCCCGGTTGATCTCATCCGCCAGTACAAAGTTGGCAAAAACAGGACCTCTTTTAATAGAAAAATCGTTGTCTTTCACATTGTAGATCATAGTTCCTACAACGTCGGCAGGCAACAAATCCGGTGTAAACTGGATTCGCGAGAACTGTCCATGAACCGCATCTGCCAAAGTTTTGATGGCCAGGGTTTTTGCCAGTCCCGGAACGCCTTCCAGCAGAACGTGTCCATTCCCTAAAAGTCCTATTAAAAGACGGTCGATCATATATTCCTGACCGATAATTACTTTGTTGATTTCTTCGCGAAGACGGGAAAAATAGAAGTTAGCTTCCTTTACCTGTTCTGTGAGCTGACGAATATCATCCGCCTGATATGTATCTGACATAGTCTTATTTAAAATAATTGGTAAATTTCTAATAAATACTTGCATTAATCAACACAAAAAATGCCATCTTTGAGTTAAAGTTTGTTAAATATTCCGGCTTTAGTGTGAGATTCCAAACAGGTGTATCCCTTAGAATTCAGGAGCATGATTTCCGTTTTTCATAAAAATATATAAATTTCACCCTAATGCCCCGTTCAAAAATTGTCATTTCCAGTTTATTAAACTATTTTTGGTGATTAAAAATTTGCAAAATGAATTATCATTTTCAAGCGCACCGTCAGGTCCGGAAGAATCTTCTCGATATTTTACAGAATACTTCGCACGAAGACCTGCTGCTGATTCCAGACGGTTTCAACAATAACCTGTACTGGAATATTGCCCACACCGTGGCTACCCAGCAGCTCCTGCATTATTATCTGAGCGGAAATCCTTTCAGAATCGATAAGTACTGGATCGAAACGTATAAAAAAGGAACCCTGCCGAATCTGGACGTTCAGAAATCGGAAGTGGAAGACCTCGAGTTCCTGCTGACGGAAACTTCAAAAATCCTGATGAAGGATTATGACAGCGATCTGTTTTCAGATTACACGCCTTACACCACCAGTTTCGGAATGGACCTGAAAAGCATCCAGGATGCGATTATCTTCAATAACATGCATGAAGGACTGCACTATGGATATGCGCTGGCACAGAAAAGAGCCATTTTAGGAGAAAAATATTAACTGTTCAAGGTTTTGGGTTTAAAGTTTAAGGTTTATAGCGACGATCAATAAATTTGAAGATTTGGAAATTTGGCAACTGGCCAGGGAACTATGCAGAGAAATTTACCGCATTATTGAACATACAAACCTTAAAAATAATTTTAAACTCAGTAATCAGATTGACGGTTCGTCAGGATCGATAATGGATAATATTGCCGAAGGGTTTGAAAGAAATGGCAACAAGGAGTTTGTACAATTTCTTTCCATTGCAAAAGCCTCATGCGGCGAAACCAGATCACAGCTATATCGAGTTTTTGACAGAAATTTTATTTCTGAAGAAACATTTAAAATTTTAAGAGAACAGACTGAGATATTGAGCAGAAAAATAAGCTCATTTATTAAATATTTAAAAATGACCGATTTAAGAGGAACAAAGTATAAGTCTTAAAAAGCATTAAACTTTAAATTTTGAACCTTAAACATAAAATTTACTTAATGAAAGACGATTTCATCTTTGGATTACGTCCCGTGATTGAAGCGATTGAAGCGGGAAAAACAATTGACAAGGTCTTTGTGCAGAATGCGCTGCAGGGACCGATTTATGCTGAACTTAAAGCTATTCTAGCTCAAAATAAAATCCGTCCCAACTATGTGCCGGTTGAAAAACTGAACCGTTTTACAAGGAAGAACCACCAAGGGGTGGTTGCCTTTATTTCGGACGTTCCTTTTCATAAAGTGGAGGATATTGTGCCTCAACTTTTTGAAGAAGGAAAGACGCCTTTCCTATTAATTTTAGACCGGCTGACCGATGTGAGAAACTTCGGAGCGATCTGCAGAACCGCAGAATGTGTGGGCGTAGACGCCGTGATTATCCCGGAAAAAGGAGCGGCGCCGATAAATTCAGACGCCATTAAAACTTCGGCAGGTGCTTTATATAACGTAAAAATATGTAAGGCCCCAAATCTGGCTCATGTCGTGGATTTCCTGCAGCAGAGCGGAATTTCCGTGTATGCCGCCAGCGAAAAAGCAGAAAAACTGATTTACGACGTTGACTTTACCGAGCCTTCAGCCATCGTTATGGGTAATGAGGAAACGGGAATTTCCAAAGAAGTCCTGCACCATGCCGACGAAAAAATCAAGCTTCCGATTGAAGGGAAAACCCAGTCTCTGAACGTTTCCGTGGCCTGCGGAGCGATTTTATATGAAGCGGTACGGCAGAAATTCACCAAAGCCAATTAATTCAACAACATTAAAAAAATTTAAATGAAAAATATAGCAGCATTCGCGCTGATCTCAACCATAGCTTTAGTTTCCTGCAATAAAAAAGAAACAGCAAAAATTACGAAAGTAGACCCTAAAACCGGAAAAACCATCACGGTGGAAGTTCCGGCAGATTCCGTGGCCAAAGTGGAAGAAAACCCGGCCATCAAAGATTCGGCAGGAGTCTATACCCAGACTTTTAAACTGGAAAAAGGGAAAACCTATCCTCTGACTACCTATCAGAGGGATACCAAAACCATGACGGATCCTAACGGAAAAACGATCAACGCCACCAGCGAATCTACGGACGAAATGTCTTTTACGGTAAATGATGTTAAAGGAAATGTGTATGACATTACCCTGAATCTTATTGCTAAAAGAAACTCACAAACGGCACAGGGGAAAACCCTTGTTGTAGATACCAAATTGCCGATCCCAAAAGAAGACGATCTGAAAATGATCTGGAATATCAACAGGGCGTTAACGGGAAATAAGCTGAACATGAAGATGGATACGAAAGGAAACGTCATTTCCATCACCGGATTCGATGCGGTGTATAACAAAGTAGCTAACTCTGTAGGAACGCTGATTAAAGATAAAAACCAGAAAGAAAGTGTTGTGGCAAGTCTTAAAGAATCTTTCAATGAAAAAGTACTTAAAGATCAGTTCACCAAAAACCTGACGATTATCCCTAAAAAAGGAGCCAAGATCGGCGGCAAATGGTCAAACAGTGAAAATGCTGATGCCCAGGGAAAAATCAAAGTTACGTCAAACTACACTTTGAAAAGTGCCGGTAACGGAGTTGTTGAAATTTCAGTCACGGGAGGAATTCCTAAAAAAGTGGAAAAGCAAAACCAGGGCGATGTTATCCACAGCTTAAGCAGCGAACTGACGCAGAACGGAACCATTAAATTTGACCAGAATACAGGATGGATCAAAAACCAGAATATTTCTGTAAAGACTACCCAGATCGAAAGCATTTCGAAGGGGAAAGAATCACAGTCGATGACCAGCGTTTCCAATTCTTCCGTGATGGTAAATCCTTCCGCTAAATAACATAAAGACTTTAAATTAACCTTGAAAAATTTATTTTACGCAACATTATTGTTGTTTTCAACTTTCGCTTACGGGCAAATTACTTTTGAAAATGGATATTTTGTAAAGAGTAATGGTGAGAAAACGGATGTCCTGATCAAAAACTATGACTGGAAAAATAACCCATCGGTCATTGAATATAAGGTAACGGAAAATGAGACCCCAATAAAAATAAAAACTTCCGATTTACAGGAGTTTTCAGTAGGAGGACAAAAATACATCACCGCCAAAGTTCTGATTGACCGTTCTTCATCAAGAATTGAAGAACTGTCCAGTTCGAAAGATTTTAAAGGCCGTGAAGAAACTTTACTTTTAAAACAGCTTGTTGATGGAAAAGTTGGCCTTTATAAATATTCAGATGGCTCCATTATACGTTTCTTTTATAAGAGAGATGGTGATGATCTTTTTAAGCCTTTGAATTATAAGGAGTATTTGGTTAACAATAATCTCATTCAGAAAAATGAAGAATACAAGAATCAGTTAAGCAAAGAATTTTCAGATAGTGAAAAGATCAGATCAACAGATATACAGAACCTAGTATATAGAGAGAATGAGTTAGTGAAAATTTTTAAAGATTATAACAATGTGACAGAGTTAGAAACTAAAAATAAAAATAATTTTCATATTTATATTAAACCCGGCATTGGTATTTCAAATTATAAAATATTACCTCCGTCAGAAAATTTATCTGTAGGAGAGAAAAAAGAAAATTCAATTGTTTTTAAAGCGGGGCTAGAATTAGAGTATATTTTAAATTTCAATAAAGGTAAATGGGCACTTTTCTCTGAACCAAGCTTTCAAACTGTAAAATTTACAGTGAATGATTATAACAATAGAAATTTTGCAGTGAATTTTTCATCAATTCAGATTCCTTTTGGAGTAAAATATAATATGTTCTTAAATTCAAAGTCAAAAATTTATGTTTCAACAGCATTACATTTTAATTTGATGTTAAATAAAAATACATTTACCGTAGATAATTATTCTACACCGGCCAGAGAAGCACTTTATCTCTATTCATTTGGTATCGGATACAATTATGAAAAGTTTGGTGCTGAATTAAAATGGGGAACAACACCTAACTTTAGTTCGTCTTATTATGGTATTTATCATGATATGACAATGGATGGCTTAAACCTTTCATTATCATATAAATTATTTTAAATAAAAATTATGAAATATATTCTTGAGCTCGTACTCAGTGCCATTATTATTTTCTTCGTCTGGAATATCCTTAAACGGGTTTTCTTCAAGACGTTTTACAGTTACCGATTCAATAGCCAGAACAATAATAGCAAGCCGGATCTACAAAACTCGGACAAGAATAACCAGGGCCTCAACTGGGATGCGGAAACCGTAGAATACGAAGAGGTCAAAGAAAACAAGGACAAAAAATAACCATTTCGAAAAGTAAAGATCATAACCATCACATGGCGAAAAATAAAAACCTGATTTATATTGCAATTTCATTAGTGATATTTATCGTTTTAGCATTTTTATACTCCACGCCCGTTATTACGGGAAAACAGCTTTTCCAGCATGACATCGTACAGTACCGCGGCGGCGCGAAAGAGCTCCTCGATTACCGGGATGCTGCCGGCAAGGAAACCTACTGGAGCGACTCCATGTTCGGTGGGATGCCGACGTATCAGATGGGAAGCCGGTTTGAAGGGGATATTATTAAAAACATCGACTCCAAGCTGAACTTTTTCCCACGGCCCGTCAATTATCTTTTCCTGCTTGCGGCAGGTTTTTTCCTGCTGGGAATGGTGGTGGTGAGAAACTGGAAATATGCATTGCTGGGAGCCACGTTTTTCGGATTGTCCACGTATTTTTATATTGCCATTGCAGCAGGACACAACGGTAAGATCAATACCATTGAATATTTTGCCCCGCTTTTAGCAGGGATCCTGCTAGTGTATATCCGAAGACAATACATCTGGGGATTTATTGTCACTACCCTATTTATGGGGCTCCAGATTGCCGCGAACCACCCGCAGATGACCTATTACCTTTTCTTAGCATTAGGATTTTTATTCCTGTCTGAATTGATCAGGACCATTCAGAAAAAAATACCGGTGAAGCACTTTCTGATCTCTTCGGGTATTATTGCAGCCTCCTGTTTAATAGGGGTCGGAATGAACTCCCAACGGATCATGGCCAACTCCGAATACATTAAAGAAACCGTCCGCGGAAAGCAGATCCTTACTAACGAAAGCCATACCGGAGGAGATTCCGGTATGGATAAAGAAAGCATGCTGATGTGGAGCTACGGAAAACTGGAAACCCTTAATCTTTTTATTCCGAGACTGATGGGCGGAGGAAGCCAGGAACCCGAAGGAAAGGAAATGATGGCAAAAATCCAGGAAATGGTTCAGCAGAATGTAAGTTCACAGGCTGAATACGACAGAATTTCCAAAGGTTTCGGAAGCCTTACGTACTGGGGCGACCAACCGGGAACTTCCGGACCTGCATACCAGGGAGCGATTGTATGTTTCCTGGCACTTTTAGGATTTTTCTTTGCCTGGAAAAAGTACCGCTACTGGATCCTGGGCGCTTCTATTCTCACCATCTTTTTAGCGTGGGGAAGCAACTTCATGGCACTTTCCGACTTTTTTATCGATTTTATTCCTTTTTATAATAAATTCAGGGCACCTTCTTCCATCCTGGTGGTGGTTGAATTATTATTCCCATTGATCGCCATTATCGGATTGTACCGGTTCTTTACAGATAATGAATTAACCAAAGAATACAAACAGAAAATCCTCTTGTATGTCGGAGGAGGCACCTTAGGTTTTGTTTTAATTTTACTGCTCTTCGGAAAATCTTTATTAGGTTTCCAGACGGAAAATGAAAAGACCTACCTCCCTCCTTTCCTGTTGGATTACCTGGTCGACGAAAGATTTAAAATGTTCCGGATTGACGCCATTAAAGCCTTCTTTTATGTAGCGATTACCGTTGCAGTCTTATTCATGGTTTTAAAACAGAAGCTCAATCATAACATCGCTCTGGTGATTATCGGGGTAGTCAGTTTATTCGACTTGTGGACGGTAAACAAACGGTATCTGAATGATGAAAATTATGTCGACAAGGTTTTTGCGGAGAATCCGTTCCAGACCGAAAGTTCAGATCTCTTGGCTGAAAAGGCCCAGGGAAATCCGAACCTGGAATCGATCTTAGCCAATGTTAACGTGAATAAAACACTGGAGACCATTGCTGAAAAAGACAAAACACATTACCGGATTTTCAACAATATTCTGGGAACGTTCAGCGAGACCAATACTTCTTATTTCAAATCTTCCATCGGAGGATACCATGCGGTAAAACTGAGAAGATATGATGATGTCATCAATGAATATTTCCAGGTGATGGATTCGGTAAAAGTTCCAAATATCCTGAATCTCCTGAATGCCAAATACCTCGTTTTGGGCGGACCGGAACAGCCACAGGCAATGCCTAATCCAAAGGCCAACGGAAATGCATGGTTTGTCAGCGATCTTAAGTTTGTGGATTCCCCGAACCAGGAAATCAAAGCGATCGGGACCATCAACAGTAAAAAGACAGCGGTTATCGCTGCTTCCGACAGAAAATATTTCGAAGGCAAATCGGTTCAGGCCGATTCGACCGCATTTATCAATTTAACGAAATACCAACCGAACGAACTGGAATTCAGATCCCAGTCGAAAACGCCGCAGCTGGCTGTATTTTCGGAGATTTATTACCCTCATGGATGGAAGGTTCTTGTGGATGAAAAAGAAGTCCCTTACATCAAAGCCGACTACCTTTTGCGTGCCGTGCATGTTCCTGCAGGAAGCCACCATGTAAGAATGATTTTCGAACCGGAAGTGATCGAAAAAGGAAAATGGATTTCACTAATCTGCTTCGGGCTGTTTATTATTTTGAGCGGACTGGGAATTTACTTTTTCTACCGCAAAAGAGACAAAAGAAAAGTGGCTGAATTATAGAAATTCAAAAGTCTGAAAAAGCGATATATTAATGATTACTCAAAAATATATAACGGACCTGACCTATCGTATTAATGGGGGCTTGTATTGAAGTTCATAAAATTTTGGGTGCAGGATTGGCAGAAATCGTTTATCACAAAGCTTAAGAAAAAGAATTTAAACTAAGAGATATAGAATATAAGTATGAGTTTCAGATTCCTGTAATTTATAAAGATGAGCATTTGAATTGTGATTTTAAGTGTAATTTTTTAATAGAAGATTTAATTGTTTTGGAAATAAAAGCAGTTGCTTCTATTCTGGAGATTCATAGATCACAGGTTATTAATTAGATAAATTTGTTAAAAGTTCCTAAAGGCATTCTGGTAAATTTCAATGTAAAAAAACATCTATCACTTTGGTCAGGAAACATTCATCAATAAGTATTTTGACCAACTTGATTAAAATATAAATTTATATTTTGTCTGCTTTTGAATAACTAAAAACCCCTAATCATCTTTTGTATCTTTTGCGGTAAAAATAACAACCAATGATTCCACAAAAAAAAATACTCATCATCACCTATTACTGGCCTCCTGCGGGAGGTCCCGGTGTTCAGCGGTGGCTGAAGTTTGCCAAGTACCTGCCGGAGAACGGCTGGACTCCTGTGATTTATACCCCTGAAAATCCAAGCTACCCTTTACTGGATGAGAGTCTGCTAAAGGATATTCCAAAAGATATTGAGATCGTAAAAACAAAAATCTGGGAACCCTATCAACTGGCTGAAAAACTCAATAAAAGCAATAAAAAGTTCAAAGCCGGACAGTTTGATGTCGGCCAAAACCAAAGCTGGAAATCCAGGCTTTCGATCTGGGTACGGGGAAATTTTTTCATTCCGGATGCAAGGGTATTCTGGGTGAAGCCTTCCGTCACATTTCTGGAACAGTATTTAAAAGAAAATAAGATCGATGTTGTGGTTACTTCGGGGCCGCCGCATTCGCTGCACCTTATTGGTTTGGCATTGAAAGAAAAGTTTCCCGATCTGAAATGGATTGCTGATTTCCGAGATCCGTGGACGGAAATTTCTTACTACAAGCATTTAAAGCTTACCAAAAGTTCCGACCGGAAGCACCGTCAGCTGGAAAGTGAAGTCTTCAGAAATGCCGACATTACCCTGGCCACCAGTTACACCGATGCTGAAAACTTCAAAAAAAACGGGGCACATTCTCTTTGCATTACCAACGGCTTCGATGAGGCCGATGCCGGTTCCCAAACCCATAAGCCGACAGCAGGCGATCATCAGCAACGGAAGTTTACCCTTAGTTATATCGGGGTTCTGGAGCAGCTGAGAAATCCTGAAAACCTCTGGAAGATGTTAGATGAACTGATAAAAACAAATCCGGAATTTGCTGAAAATTTCACTTTAAAATTCGCCGGAAGAATTGATGATAAAATTTTAAATTCGATTGAGACTTCTGCTGTAAAGAACCATATTGCAAATCTGGGTTACCTTTCCCATGACAAAGCCATTGACGAAATGCAGGCTTCGGATATTCTGCTGATCACCAATTTCCCAAATGAGTCCTCGAAGGGTATTATTCCGGGAAAAATCTTCGAATATCTGGCCACTGGAAAACAGATTCTTTCTTTTGGGCCGGATCAGGCTGATGTTGCCAAAATCCTTGAAGACACTTGGGCAGGAAAACATTTCAGCTATCAGGATACTGAAACCATCAAAGATTTCATCCTTGAAAAATTTGAACTTTGGAAGAAAAATCAATTGGTAGAGAATACCCAAAACATCGAACAGTTTTCCAGAAGAAACCTGACGAAAAAGCTGGCTGAGATTTTAGATGGATTTTTTTAACCGCAAAAGTGACAAAAGACATTCATCCCATATCATAAGTTGAATGTTTAATAATGACGAAAGTGCACAAAAGTTTTAAAAAATCTTTGATCTTTTATCTAATGTGTTCTAAAATATACGCAAACTTCCAGACTCTTTCTTTGTAACTAATGTGTTAAAACATAAAAATCATTATCAGTGGGAGATTAAATCGTCCACTGGTCATTAATCACCCCTACCAGATAATATTTTCCCTGAAAATCTTCAAAAACCAGGCGAAGACATTTCCAGTCCATTTCTGCACTTTCTCCTGTACCTTTGACAAAATTCTCCGTGAAATCCGCTTTTGGATAAGCTTCCTTTAAATTGTTCAGTGAATTCCCTCTTCCCTGAAATTCATTAATAGATACCTGCCCGGTTGCAAAATCTTTTGAATAAACCCATTTGATCAAATAATCGGTAATCGTTGATTTGTAAGGATCTCCGGAACCGTCCAATGCGCCCCATGTAAAAATAGTTCTCGTCGGCTGGTATTTGATGAAATCAGATTTAGAAAAAAGTTTATCGCCCTCAGGGCTTACAAAGGCATACATGGAAAAACGCACGCCTTTTTGGGGATGAATGAATTCGGAAAATCTTTTATAATTTTTGTCGTGTAACGCCTGAAGTACTGCTTCATTAGCCGCTTTCAGCGCAGTTTCCTTATCTATTGCCTCTGACTTTTCCTGTACTGTTTGTGTTTGTGAAGGCTTGGTAGATTCAGGACGGTCGTTGACAAATTTTTCAGGATTCTTTTTACAGGAAACTGCTGCTAAAAAAGATAAAAGGAGTACCGCTTTTTTCATATTTTTTACAATATTTAACCTTATTATTTAACAAAACAGATGCCACATTTTTTAATCTCTGTGTTTACTCTATTCTTTTTTAATTGACAGGTTATCTTATGTTGTACGGTTTTTGCTGGATTTACCACCTATTGCTTTATCGTTTTTTGTAATTTTGTTTTATGGACATTTTAGATATTCTTATTATCGGAGGCGGCCCTATCGGATTAAACTGTGCCCTGGAAGCCGGAAAAAACAACCTCAGCTATTTAATTATCGAAAAAGGAACCATTGTGAATTCCTTATACAACTATCCTTTATACATGCGTTTTTTCTCAACCGCGGAAAAGCTGGAGATTGATGGCATTCCGTTTATTTCTACCGCTCCTAAACCGGGACGGCAGGAAGCACTGGAATATTACCAGGGCATTGCCCGGCAGCGAAATATCAACATCAACCTGTATGAGAAAGTGGAAAAAATTTCCAAAGAAAATGAAATGTTTACCATTGAAACGACGAAAAGAACTTATGCTGCCCGAAACGTTATTATTTCTACCGGATTTTATGACATTCCTAATCTGATGAATATTCCGGGTGAACATTTACCTAAAGTAAAACATTACTATATCGAACCTTACCCTTACGCCAGACAGAAAATTGTGGTGGTGGGTTCCAGCAACTCGGCGGTAGATGCGGCTTTGGAGACGTACCGGAAAGGTGCTGAAGTAACCATGATCATCCGTCATGATGAAATTTCGCCCAGTGTAAAATATTGGGTAAAACCGGATATCGAAAACCGGATTGCAGAAGGAAGCATCACTGCGCATTTCAGATCTGAATTACTGGAAATTAAAGAACACGCCGTTGTTTTTAAAGATAAAAACGGAGATATCAATGAAATTGAGAATGACTTTGTGTTGGCCATGACCGGTTACCTCCCGAATTTCGATTTCCTGAAAAATTCCGGTATCGAACTGCAAGGCGAATGCCTAAACCCTTTTTACCATCCTGAAACCATGGAGACCAACGTTCCGGATCTGTATCTTGCAGGTGTTGTCTGCGGAGGAAAAGATACCCATCTGTGGTTTATTGAAAACTCCAGGATCCATGCGGAAATGATTGTTCGGAATATTCTTGCAAAAACTTGATATTCTGTTATTTTAAAGACCGCATTGTTATTTATTTAAGCTATCTTTAAACCGCGCTATCCCATTAAAAATAGACTATGAATAAATTCTTAGTTGCCGCATCGCTGACAGCAGTCCTTTTTTCAACCCGGATTTCGGCCCAGAAAGACAGCATTCAGCAATATGTTTCTAAAGCGCTGGACATTATGAAGCATAAATCGGTTAATAAATCAAAGGTGAATTGGGAAGAATTGTCCCGTATAACCCTTGAGAATACCTCTAAGGTAGGAACGATTAAAGAAACCTATCCTGTTCTGGAAAAAGCATTACAATCACTGGGGGATTCACATTCCAAATTTTATCCCGCGGAAGAAGTAAGGCAATATACATTAGGCTACAAGGCCACCGGACAGGAGTTTCCGGTAATTGAAAGCAAGCTGCTGAAAAACAAATATGCTTACATAAGTTTACCTGATATCGGATCTTTCAACAAAGACGACTGGAACCTGTACATCAATACTTTTTACGCCAAAGTAAATGAATTGCAGAAACAGAAGCCCAAAGGCTGGATCGTTGATCTGCGGGACAACTACGGAGGAATGCTTTATCCCATGTATGCCGCAGCCGCACCGTTTTTCGACCGAAAAAATATTGTAGGGACAAAAGATGCCGAAGGAACCATTGAATATTTCAACTATAAAAGAGGGAAGTTTTACGAAGGCCCTGCAGCGACCCAATTTTTCACATTGAAGGAAAAGCAGCCCTCGCAAATAAAAGCGGCCATTGCCGTACTCATTAATAAAGTCACCGGCAGCTCAGCTGAATTCATTACCGCTGCCTTCGTAGGACAGAAAAATGTAAAACTGATCGGTGTTAATACACAGGGGTTAACCTCCGGAAACCAGGAATATAAACTTTCCGACGGGTCTTTCCTCGTTTTGACCATCGGAAATATCGTGGACCGTTCGGGAAAAGAATACCGGATCATCGGTGAAGGAATTGCTCCGGACATCAGGATAGAAAAGGCAGATGACAAAACAAAAACCAATGAATCCTATATGGATACAGCATTCAGATATATTGATGGCAAGCTTTGAAATTATAAGATATAGATCCTTAATCAGCCATAATAAAAATGGAATACAACCTATGATTGGAATTCAGATGCGTAAATCAGAATTTAAATAGAGTTCATATTGATATGATAACCAAAGATTCATTGATAAGTAGTACCCGTGAAAATAACGTTGACAAAAATAAAATTCCGGCATCCAGCTTCCCTCTTTCAGCCCGTTAATGCTATTTCTACTTCAGGTTTATGCTAATTTAAAAATCAACCTTCACCCCAAAAACAAAATTCCTTTTGGCGGCAGGATTGTAATACCGGTTTCCGAAAGCGTTGATATCAAAGCCCAGCACGTACTCTTCATTGTATAAATTCTGGATCTGAAGAAATAAGTTCAGCCTTGTTTTATCCAGGTCTACCGGAAGGCCAAACCTGACATTTCCGATCAGGCAGGCGTCCGACGATACCGAATTGGCATCATTCAAAGGGATTTTTGAAGTGTAAAAATGGGAATAGTCCACCAATAGCTTTCTGAAAAAAGTCAGGTTCAGCAAACTGTTGATGGTGGTTTTCGGTACTCCGGTAAGATCATTTCCGGAAAAGTCATTTTCATTCTGTCGGTAATCTTTAAATTTAAAATCATAAAAGCTCCCGGAGAACCTGAATTTAAACCGGCTCAGAACATTATTTTTCAAATCAAAATTTTTAGATTCGATCAACACTTCTATTCCTTTCTGAACCGTTTCTCCCGAGTTCACAAAATACTCCTGCCCGGCGTCATTCTGTCTTCTTACAATCGCATCTTTCATCCGGAAATCGAAGTAGCTGCCTTCAAGAAATATGGAATTTCCGAACTGTTTTCTTATTCCCGCTTCCTTGTTCCAGCCGAATTCCGGTTTTAGATCTGCATTGAACTGTTGGGTTGAAGAGCGGATCTCTTCATTCGTAGGAGCAGAATTCCCTTTTCCTATCTTCCCACGTATTGAAAAACCTTTTCCTATAATATAAACGGCGCCGAAATTCGGAAGCCATTGATTTTTAAACCATACTTTTCCATTTTCTTCCCGCGGATACTGCCGTTGCCAATCGTAGGCAGTTGAGTTTAAACTGACGGAAATATCCGTAAACAGACGTTCACCAATATTTAGCTTTTGGGATAAAAAATAAAATCCGGATGTATTTTTAAGCCGGTCGAAGTTTTGGATATTTCCTTTTATTCCTCTGATGTTATCATAATTTTTAACCAAAATATCATTTATTCCGCCTTCAAATCCCAGGCGGTACGCCAGTGAAACGGAATTCCCGTTTTTTTCATAATTAAAATGGGTTCTTAAGGCAAAATTCTTTTCAAAACGGTTTTCAAAATTGGTGATGAACGGATTTTCAAAATCAACGTATGAGCCCTGAACCATAACGAAATGGAAAAATTCCGGAGTGATGTTAAATTCATGGGAAAGCCCGGCCAGAATCATTTTATTGCGGATTCCGGCATCCTGTTCTTTGGCTCCGGGTATTGTTTTTGTTGCCGGCCTGGCCTGTCTTCGGTCCGCATACATCTGTTCAAGCGTCAGTCCGCCCGGCGTCTGGTAATCCAGATCGGAATACATCAGCATCGCTTTCAGCAAACCTTTCTCAGAATATTTGAAATGATCTTTAAGGAAAACCTGCTTCCGCTGAACCTTTGCCTGTTTCCGGTAGGAATCGGTTTGGTAATAGTTTTGGAAAACCTCAACAAAATGTTTTCCGAGCTGTTTTGAAAGATCGAAGCTTTCGTTGAATGTTCCATAGCTCCCGGCTGAAAGGTTTGCCGAAATCTGATCTGACCGTTTTGTCTTCAGAAGAACGGTTCCTCCCGTAGCTGCTCCATAATCACCGCCCTCCGGCCCCTTATAAATTTCCATCCGGTCGATGAGTCCCGGAGAGATCACATTAAAATAGGTGTTTCCCGAAGCGTCGGACAAGATAAAATCGTCCAGATACACTTTGACGTTCCTTACCCCGAAAGGCGATCTCAAAGTACTGCCGCGCAGGGAAATCCGGTAGCTTCCCGGTGAACGCTCTTCCATTCTCGCGCCGGCAACCTGGTTGATGGATTCGAGCATCCTTTCCGGTGGATTCTGGATCAGCAGGTTCTGAGAAACTACGGAAACCGACTTGGTAGAAGAAATAAAAGCCGTCGGTTTTTTATAGGCGTCAATACGGACTTCAGAAATCAGGCCTACAGAATCTTTCTGCTGAGCCAGAAACAGGGAAGCCGAAAACATAGGAAGAAGAAAATACAGTTTTGTCATTGCCTGGGGCTATGCAAAAACCATACTTTCGTTTATAATCAGGATATATTAAAAGGAAGTTTTCAATTAATATTAAAGATGGCGAATGTATCTCAGAGTTTTCCGGCTGATTTAAATAAGCTTTAGCCAAACTGATGATAAGTTTTGGCTAAAGCCTGATTTTAAACTGATATAATCACATCGGGCTAAAGCCCGACGCTATTGAAAATCTTATCTTCCGGCATCCGGCGTCCTTCTTCCAGCCTTTTTAACACTGACCGAATCACCTGATCTATAAGGAAAGAACCCGTTTGCCCAACAGGTTCCTTCATCTAACATTATTTTTAATTTATTCATGCGTTTCTTTTCTGTTACCGATCATCCACGGAACGATATAGTAGAATGCGACCGCCGTCATTCCGAGAATGATTCCCGTCGCAGACCATAAAAAAGTAAACCCGAAACGTTCCGCTACGAAAGTTCCCAGTGAAGGAGTGATGATGAATGAAAGTGAAAAAGCAATTCCCAGCAATCCCATATAAGCCCCTTTGTTATGGGCTCCCGAACGGAGTGACGTGATGGTGGCCATAAAAGGAAGTGCCCAGATTTCACCAAGACTCAGAATACTGATGGAAACCACCAGGATCCATAAGGAAGTTCCTGCTGCCAGCATCCCAAAGGAAACGGCACAGAAAAGCGTGCCCAGCAGCATGGTCGTTTTGAGCTTCAGATACCTTTCTGCAATCTGCACCATAATCATTTCCATTACTACAACAATCACCCCGCTGAAGCCCAGAATATAGCCTATTTTCTCTGCAGAAAGACGGGCTTCCTGCTTGTAAAAGATAGTGAGCGTGTTCAATATCTGGAAAAAACATACGGAAAAAAGGAAACAGGCTGCTGCGAAAAGAATAAATCTTGAATCCTTATAAGGAGATACCGTTGTATCAGACGAAGCAACATCAGACTTTTCTTTATTTCTGTAACTTCGGTTTCTGAAAAAGAAAACGTAAGTTAGTCCGGCGAGTAAAGCTCCCGCGGCATTGGAATAAAAAAGGAAGTCATACGAAATCGCGGCTAAAATCCCTCCCAGTGCAGGACCGACGGAAAATCCCAGGTTTACCGCCATCCGGTTCAGTGAAAACGCCCGCGTGATGTTGCCGGGTTTGGCATATTTGGAAACCGCGACTGAATTCGCCGGCCGGAATGCTTCACTAATGGAGCTTTGGATGAAAATAATCGCTGCCAGCCCCGCCTCAGTATGAAAAAGGGGAATCAGACAGAACATGGGAACACTCAGAAACAGGCTCATGCTCTGTACCCTGAATTCTCCGATTTTATCCGTAATCATTCCACCGATCCATGAACCGACTACCGAGCCGATCCCGAAAAAGCTGAGCACGATGCCGGCACTCTTAATGTCGAATTTTAAATGATCGGTCATGTACACACCCAGGAAAGGCAGCACCATCGAACCCGACCGGTTGATCAGCATCACCAAAGCCAGCATCCAGCTTTCCGCCGACAGCCCTCTGAATGAGTTGATGTATATTTTTAATAGTTTCACAATTTTGATTTTTTATATTTTAATTCTTACATGTCAGTTATCGCCCACTTCATTTTTAACCACAGACAGCACCAATTTTTTATAAATGACCACTAATAATATTTGTGATACTTGTGAGCATAATCGTGTCATTAGTGTTTAAAATAAAAAACAGGACTTAAAAAATTAAGCCCTGTTCATTTATATGGTATAAATAATTTCTACTCCGGCTTATAAGAGTCTTTTAAGGTTACGGTTCTGTTGAATACAAAATTTGTATCCGTAGAGTCCTGATCTTTAGTGAAATAGCCAATTCTCTGAAACTGAAGCGGTTCTCCTACAGCTACGTCTTTTAAGTTTGGCTCGGCAAATCCCTGTACGGTTGTTACGGAATCCGGATTGATGAAATCCAGAAAGTCCACGTCTTTTTCAGCGTCCGGCTGCTCTACTGTAAACAATTTGTCATAGTTTCTGATTTCAACAGGAATGGCGTGTTTTGCAGATACCCAGTGAATGGTTCCCTTTACTTTTCTTAAACTTTCTTCCGTACCGCTTCCGGATTTGGATTTTTCATCGTAGGTAGCATAAATGGTTGTGATGTTTCCGTTTTCGTCTTTCTCTACCCTTTCTCCTTTGATGATGTAAGCAGATTTCAGACGTACTTCGCCTCCTAATTTCAATCTGAAAAATTTATTGTTGGCTTCTTCCTTGAAGTCTTCACGCTCAATATACAATTCCCTGGAGAACGGAATTTCCCTGGTTCCTGCATGTTCCTGCTCCGGGTTGTTTTCCGTTTCCAGCCATTCTTCCTGACCTTCAGGATAGTTCTCAATGATTAATTTCACAGGATCCACGACCGTCATTACTCTTTTGGCTACTTTATTCAGATCTTCACGGACACAGAATTCCAATAGCTGAAGCTCAATCAGGTTTTCTCTTTTGGCAACCCCTACTTTTTCAATAAAATTCCTGATGGAAGCCGGGGTAAACCCTTTTCTTCTCATCCCGGAAATGGTAGGCATTCTCGGATCATCCCAACCGTTCACTGCCTTTTCAGCGATCAGCCGCTGCAGTTTTCTTTTCGAAGTGATCATATAGGAAACGTTCATCCTCGCGAATTCCCGCTGTTTGTTTTTCACCTTTCCTTCTTCATAAACCTGATCCAGATACCAGTTGTACAATGGCCTGTGGTTTTCAAACTCAAGGGAACACAGCGAGTGCGAAATCTGTTCGATATAATCGGATTCCCCATGCGCCCAGTCGTATATCGGGTAAATTTTCCATTCGGTTCCCGTTCTGTGGTGCGGTCTTTTCAGGATTCTGTACATCACCGGATCACGCATGTTCATGTTGGGAGATGTCATATCGATTTTGGCCCGAAGCGACATTGCTCCTTCCTCAAATTCACCGTTCTTCATTCTTTCAAATAAATCCAGGGATTCTTCAACCGGACGGTTTCTATATGGAGATTCCACTCCCGGTTCTGTAGGGTTTTTTCGCTGTTCGGTAATGATTTCGGAAGGCTGCTCATCTACATACGCTTTTCCTTCTTTGATAAGCTGGACCGCCCAATCGTAAAGCTGCTGGAAGTAATCGGAAGCGTACAGTACTTTATCCCATTTGAAACCTAGCCATTCAACGTCTTTCATAATAGAATCCACAAATTCCTGTTCTTCTTTTTCAGGATTCGTATCGTCGAAACGAAGGTTTACGGGAGCATTGTATTTTTCACCCAAACCGAAGTTGATGCAGATCGCCTTAGTGTGACCTACATGCAAATAACCGTTTGGTTCAGGCGGAAAACGGAAACGGATCTGATCTCTTTTCAGGCCGTTTGCCAAATCATCTTCGATAATTTGCTCAATAAAATTGAGTGATTTTTTTTCTTCTTCCATTAAAATTCGCTTTATGATGTCGTATAATACGACAATTGGCAAATTTAGGGAAATTTAAGGGTTTACCCAAATGATAATTTCAAACGATACATGATCCGCATATCATATTTTTGCTTAATTTAGGCTGACTAAAAGACCGTTATTCAGATTAATACTACCATGGCCGTTTACATCCTGAGCAATAGAAAAATCGTTCGTCATAAAGGAGAAAAAACAGACTCTTTTTCCAATGATGAATATTCAATCCCAAATTTCAGAATTGCCAAATGTGACTTTGAAAATTATATAGAGCCTACAAAAGCGGCCCAAAAGAAAAAGGACTACACCAACCGTAATATTTTAAACTACACCCTTTTCTCAGAACCTGAAAAGCAAGGCTATGAGGAAGTGCTGGATGTTCTACTGAAGGAAAAAGGGATACGAGAATCCCCTTTAACCGCGGATAATCTTGGCGGAACCCAAAGGATGTTCTATGAACTGTACAAAAATATGTCGTCCACCAAAGACCGGAGTGACGTCATGATTTTCATCCATGGATATGCTTATGATTTTGATGATGAACTGAAAGCCATTATCGATCTAAAAAAAATCTTTATCGATAATCCGTTATCACCTGTCGAACATATTCTGTTTATCAGTTGGCCGGCCTCGAGCAGTATTGTTCCGCTTACCTATTTTGATGATAAAGCCGCGAGTATCAACTCAGGAACTTCTCTGGTACGGCTTTTCTACTTTTACACCCAGTTCCTGAAGGATATTTTTTCAAACCGCAACCTGGCTCCATGCAACCAGAGAATTCATCTCATGGCCCATTCGATGGGTAACCGTGTTTTGCAGAGTATGCTTTACAGCCTGAAAAAGGAAAATATTCTTCGGGTAATCGATCAGGTTTTATTGCTGAATTCAGATGTCAGCTACAGGGTTTTTGAAGACTTAGAAGATTCGTTCAATAAGCTTCCTTTGCTGGCAAACCGTGTCTCCATTTACCTGAACAGGAAAGATGTGATTCTGGGCATTTCCCAGTTCACTAAAAATATTCTTACCCCAAGGCTTGGGAAAAACGGACCGGGCGATATTGAACATTTTAAAGATATCGTTTCTATCATCGACTGTACTTTCGTGGAAGATGATATTCTGGACTCTTTTAAATTTGAAGTGGGAAATCACTGGGGATACCTATCCAGCTCGATGGTACAGAATGACATCTTCCAGAATCTGAATGGAATTGACCGGAATCTGATTACCCATCGAATTAAAAACAACGAAAATACATTTACAATAACCTATCAACCAACCTATTGAATTAAACGATAAATATCACACGTTATTGAAAAATTGTGATAGTACAGTCTGGCATAGAGATTGTACGATTGTTATTACAACTATTGGGGAAATATAACTTATATCATGGAAAAATTCAGAACAAAGTTTTCTGTATTGTTAGAATACATCAAGAAAGCAATTTTCGTAAAAGACGTGATTTAAATAAAGCGTCTAAGATTTAGAGTACAAGACAAAATTTTCGTAAATCATGCTTCAGGGTAATCAGTAGATTTGAGAAGAAATAAATTCTTTAATATCTGTTAATTACGCTGAATTTTTTGCGTGTTTCCAAAAAGATTTTCATATTTACAGAACCAATCCAATAAATCAATGTTTTATGAAAAATCTAAAAAAAATCACGAAGGAAGTATTAAAAACCATTACAGGAGGAAAGCCTCCTTTGGGATGCAACAGCTGGAATCCCACGGCCATGTGCTGCAGATCATGGGCTCCCGACTATTGCGGTCAGCAGACCTGTCCGGATTCACCTGCACCAGTCTGTTAATGCATTTATCTTGCCTATATTTTGAACCATAGCAATTCACCTTGAAGATCAAGATATGATTCGAAATTATTTACAAATAAAGCTCCGGTACCCAATCCTTGCGGCATCGGGCTTTTTTTTGTAAAAGTATACTGGGCAATGGCATTCAGGCCGATATTGCTTTCCAATGCGGAGGTTATCCACCATCCGATATTCTGCTCCTCAGCCAAAGAAATCCACTCATCCGATCCTGCAAAACCTCCCACCAAAGCAGGCTTAAGAATAATGTACTGCGGTTTTATGGTTTCCAACAGCTTTTTCTTTTCATCAAAATCGGTAATTCCGATCAATTCTTCGTCTAATGCAATCGGCGTAGGTGTTTCAGCACATAATTCAGCCATATTATCCATGTTTCCTGCTTTTATCGGCTGTTCAATAGAATGGATTTTCAACTCAGCAAGCTGATTCAGAACGATTTTCGCATCCTTTTTACTGAAACCTCCGTTGGCATCCACACGGAGCTCCAGCATTTCAGCGGAAAATTTCATTCTCAGTTTCTGAAGAATTTCATGCTCGGATTTCCAGTTGACACCAATTTTTAATTTAATGCAGCGGAAGCCTTGTTTTAATTTATCGCGGATCTGCTCTTCCATATAATCGATACTGCCCATCCAGATCAGCCCATTAATCCTGATTGGCGATGCTCCTTCAGTAAATTCACTGGGGAAGTAAACATTTCCGCTATGCTTTAAATTAAACACAGCCTGTTCATACCCGAACCAGATGGACGGGAAATCTTGTAAATTCTTCTTTAAAAATTCTGTATCCTGCTGAATGTTGTCGCACAGCCATTGAAGTTTTTCTTCATAATCCGGCCGGTCGTCAAAGCTCAGTCCCCTGAAGATGGCACATTCTCCGGTACCTATTTTTCCGTTTTCCGAAATTTGCAGTATAAATGTTTCTTTTTCAAGCAAAACGCCGCGAGATGTTCCACTCGGGCGCTTGAATTCTAATAGGTATTTTGAATATTCTGCTTTCATTATTTTACACTGTCGATTCGCATAAATTCTTCCGCTTTTTCTACCATTCCGACACTTCCGCAGAAGAACGGAATGCGTTGGTGCAGTTCTGTCGGTTCAATTTCCAAAATCCTTCTAAAGCCGTCTGTTGCTTTTCCTCCGGCCTGTTCTGCAATAAAAGCCATCGGGTTACATTCGTACAGCAATCTTAATTTCCCGTTTGGGGCCTGTGAATAGGAAGGATAGATATAAATTCCGCCCTTTAGCATATTTCTGTGGAAATCGGCAACAAGAGAGCCGATATACCGTGAAGTATATGGCCTGTCCCCTTCTTCCATCTGGCAGTACTTCAGATAATTTTTTACGCCCTGAGGAAATTTAATGTAGTTTCCTTCATTAATAGAATAGATTTTCCCGGTTTTCGGGAATGTCATGTTAGGATGTGAAAGATAATACGTTCCGAGGGAAGGATCCAGCGTAAATCCGTTTACACCATTTCCTGTAGTATAAACAATCATGGTGGACGAACCGTAAATGATATATCCTGCCGCAATCTGGTTTACTCCTTTTTGTAAAAAATCTTCCAGCTGCACCGGGGTCCCCGGCTCGGTTACTCTTCTGAAAATAGAGAAAATGGTTCCTACGGAAACATTCACATCAATATTTGAAGAACCATCCAAAGGGTCGATCAATACAACATATTTGCTTAAATGGCCGTTTTCTCCACATTTAATATCAATAAAATCATCATTTTCCTCGGAAGCGATTCCGCAGACAACCTCACGCTGAGACAGAGCCGTAATAAAAATTTCATTGGCGATCACATCCAGTTTCTGCTGCTCTTCTCCCTGAATGTTCTGGTTTCCGGCGGCACCTGCGATGTCTACGATTCCTGCTTTATTCACTTCTCTGTTTACAACTTTGGAAGCCAGCCTTATCGCACTTAGAAGGCGGGAAAATTCTCCGGTGGAATACTGGAAATCATCCTGCCTCTCGATAAGGAACTCTCCTAAAGTCTGTAATGGTTGCTCTGACATATTTTTCTTTTTACGATTTCCTCAAATTTCGTAAAATTTATCACAATGTAAAATAATTATTAATAAAAGAACTTAATCCATTGTATGTAAACAATATACAATGCTATTTCACCAAAAAAACACCGGCCTTATCATAAAAACAAGCTCCCGTTTCAGGATTGCAGTAAAAATATTCCGGCGGTTTTAATGATTTTAATAAAATCTTAAGGGGGTGAAATTCAAAGGCTCTTTCATATCTCGTTGTAAATTTATAATTTTGAGGCCCGTAAAATATTCCCGTAATTTTTATCTAACAATTTTATTATTAACAATTTAATGAAAATTTTCAAGTTTGGTGGAGCATCGGTAAAGGATGCTGAAAGCGTAAAAAACGTATCTGTGGTTTTAAAAAGCCAGGGATTTGCCAAATGTCTGCTGGTGATTTCAGCGATGGGCAAGACGACGAATGAATTGGAAAAAGTAGTAGAGCTTTATTTCAAAAAGGATAACTATCAAACGGAAATTGAAAAGATAAAACGGAAACATATTGAGATTGCCGAAGGATTATTTCCGGAACATCATGCTGTCTTTGCGGAGATCAATTTATTTTTTGACGATATCGATTCTTTTTTACGGAGAAACAAATCGCCGAATTACAGTTTTGTCTATGACCAGGTTGTGAGCTGCGGGGAAATGATTTCTACAAAAATCGTAAGCGAATACCTGAACGAAATCCAGTTTACCAATCAGTGGCTGGATGCCAGGGATTACGTTAAAACCGACAATTCTTACCGTGAGGGCGTCGTAGACTGGACAAAGACCGAAGAATTCATTTCCAACCTCAATAAAGAAATCTGTTATGTTACCCAGGGTTTTATCGGCTCCGATGAAAACAATTTTACCGTAACCTTAGGCAGAGAAGGATCTGACTATTCCGCTGCGATTTTCGCGTACTGCCTGAATGCCGAAGCAATGACAATCTGGAAAGATGTACCGGGAGTAATGACGGGAGATCCCAGAAAATTTAAGGATGTTTCCCTTCTTTCCCATATTTCGTATGAAGAAGCTATCGAGATGGCTTATTACGGAGCCAGTGTCATCCACCCGAAAACACTGCAGCCGCTTCAGCAGAAAAATATTCCTTTCTATGTAAAATCTTTTGTTGACCCTACAAAAGCAGGAACGAAAGTCGGTGCATCAGAAAAAAATCAAAGCGAAGAATCTTATATTTTAAAAGAAAACCAGACCTTATTAAAAATTTCAACAAGAGACTTCTCATTTATTGCAGAAGACCACATGAGCCTGATTTTCGGATATTTATCCAAATATAAAATTAAAGTTTCCCTGATGCAGAATTCTGCCATCTCACTGGCTTTATGCCTGGAGGATAAATTCAACACCATTGATGAATTAAATGAAGAACTTCAGAAATTCTTTAAGACGGAAGTGGTAAAAAATGTATCTTTATTTACCGTAAGAAATGCGAAGATCGAAAACATAGACCAATTTTACCAGGAAAAAAGTGTATTATTGGAGCAGATTTCGAAGAATACACTTCAAATGGTAACACAATAAAACTAATTGCGACTAAACACACATGAGTTTAATTTCGAAAAACGATTTAATAAAGGCTTCCGGCTTACATAAAATAGGATTTCTTAAGAATCCTGTTGCATCTGCAGTGATGAGCATTGCTAAAATAAACGAAGTAAATAAGTTATACGATAAACTGAAAGACAAGGAAGGTAAAGATTTTTTCGACTCATTTGTGAGAGAGCGTAATTTAAGCTATATCGCTTTTGAAGAGGATCTGGCAAAAATTCCGAAAACAGGGCCGTTTATTCTCGTTTCAAATCATCCGCTGGGTGCAATTGACGGAATCCTGATGTGCAAGATCTTATCGGAAGTACGTCCTGATTTTAAGGTGATGGGAAATTTCCTGCTGGAAAAGATCAAGCCGATGGAGCCTTATGTAATTTCCGTGAACCCTTTTGAGAACAGAAAAAATGCATACAGCAGTTCTTCCGGAATGCGGGAAACATTAAAGCTTCTGCAAAACGGAGGCTGTGTAGGAATTTTCCCTGCAGGAGAAGTTTCAAACAAAAACAATCCCTACGGTGAAATACTGGATAAAGACTGGGAAAAACCGGCGCTAAAGCTGATCCGTATGGCCAAAGTTCCGGTAGTTCCTATGTATTTTCACGCAAAAAACAGCAGAATGTTCTACCAGGTAGCAAAGCTTCATCCTAATTTACAGACCGTGATGCTTCCCGCAGAAATGATGAACGACCGCGAAAAGCCGATAAGGATCAGGATCGGAAAACCGATTACGGTAAAAGCTATGGATGATATGGAAACCATCGAAGAGCTTGGCGAATTCCTGAAGCGTAAGGTGTATATGATGAAATCTTATTACGAAAAGAGGAAATCGCTGGCCCAAAGCATCAATCTTAAAAACCTGTCGGTAAAGTTTCCTTTATTGAAAGAAGAGAATATCGTTCAGAATATCATCGATGAAACGCCGAAGGAAGATATTTTAAAGGATATTTCCAAACTGAAAGGTACGGACAAAATGTTTTTCAGTAACGGAAATTACGAAGTATATTTTACCAATTATGAGGAAATCCCTTCCATCATGCGGGAAATCGGCCGTCAGCGCGAGCTGACGTTCCGTGCGGTAGGTGAAGGAAGCAACATGCCTTTCGATCTGGATGAATATGATAAACACTATCATCATCTTTTCCTTTGGGACAGTGCTGCAGAGAAACTCGTGGGCGCCTACCGGATGGCTTTGGGTAAAGAAGTAATGAAAAAATCCGGAATCAGAGGCTTTTATACGAGTTCTTTATTTGAATTTGAGCAGGACATCCACCCGTTCTTTAAAAAGGTGATCGAAATGGGCCGTGCCTACATCTGCCGGGAATATCAGCAGAAACCGCTTCCCCTTTTCCTTTTATGGAGAGGTATTGTACATGTATGCCTGAGAAATCCGGATCATAAGTTCCTCATGGGCGGTGTAAGTATTTCCAATAAATTTTCCGAATTCTCAAAATCGCTGATGATCGAGTTCATGCGCTCAAATTACTATGATTCTGCAGTGGCACAATACATCACTCCGCGAAATGAGTATAAAGTAAAGCTCAGGGACAGGGATAAACACCTTTTCTTCGAAGAAATGGAATCCGACCTGAATAAGCTTGATAAAATTATTGACGATCTTGAACCGGAGCTGAGACTGCCTGTTTTAATCAAAAAGTACATCAAGCAGAATGCGAAAGTAATCGCATTCAATGTGGATCCGAATTTCAATGATGCGATCGATGGGCTGATGTATATCCGTATAAGTGATCTTCCTGAAAGCACGATTAAGCCCGTACTTGAGGAAATGAGTGAGCAGATCAGAAGGGAGCAGGAAAATAATACGGTTGAAAATCAGTAGTTTTTTAAGTTTTGTTAAAAAAAGTATTGTTAATACTTGCTTCATATACGAAAACTTACTACTTTTGCATCACTTTAAAACAACGAAGTACAAGAATGGTTTCTTAGCTCAGTTGGTAGAGCAATGGATTGAAAATCCATGTGTCCCTGGTTCGATTCCTGGAGAAACCACTTATAGAAACCACCTTTAAAAAGGTGGTTTTTATTTCAAAACTGTTTTAAAATAAACCTTGCAGAATTTAATAATTATTATTACTTTTGCACCACTTCAAAAACAAAGTACACCAAATGGTTTCTTAGCTCAGTTGGTAGAGCAATGGATTGAAAATCCATGTGTCCCTGGTTCGATTCCTGGAGAAACCACTTAAAGTCATCTCATATGAGGTGACTTTTTTGTTTTTAATTGAATTTTTGTTAAATGACAATTAATCTGACACCAATCCCAATTCATTTAAGTATCTTCGCTTTTTGAAATTTTTATTTGAAAATGAAGAAGATTGTCTCCGGTTTATTTCTATTTTCTGCAATAGCAGCATTTGCCCAGGAAGCTATCCAATTTCAGGACTTGCCCTTTAAAGATCTTATTGCCAAAGCAAAAAAGGAAAAGAAAATAGTTTTCCTGGATGCTTATGCTTCATGGTGCGGCCCGTGCAAGATGATGGAAAGAAATGTTTTCACCCAGAAATCGGTAGGGGATTATTTCAACACCAACTTTGTGAACGCGAGATTCGATATGGAAAAGGGTGAAGGCAGGGATATTGCTGCAAAATACGGGGTCCGCTCCTATCCTACCTATTTATTCCTGAACGGCGACGGCGAACTGGTTTCGCAGAATTTTGGCTACATGGAAGAGAGTATGTTTCTTACCATGGCACAGGACGTGAATTCTCCCAACAATAAAAAAGGTTCACTGAAGGAACGTTTTGCCCAAGGTGAAAAAAATCCGGAATTTCTGATCAACATCATGAAACTGAATTCTTCCACGGATTATCCTTTTGCCAAGCAGGCCTCCGAAAGATATTTCGAGAATAAGAAAAAAACCGAGGAGTTTACAAAAGATGAGGTTGGATTCCTGTTATTCTTTCTAAAATCCACAGAAGATAAAAACTATCAGACGTTCGTTGACAGAAAAGTTGATATCATTAAATTTCTACCGGAAGAAACCTATAAAGAATTCGACAGCCAGATCAAATTGGGAAAAATTGTGGAGCAATCTATCGATTCTCAAAATAAGAAAATCAATGACGAATATTTCATGAAAAATGCGGAGCCTCTCATAGGGAAGCATGATGCAGAAATAAAACTTAATCAGACTAAATTAAGCTACTACGAACAGAACGCTAATTTCCCCGAATATGAAAAAGCAGCTCTCTCCTACTATAAAAATTCAGAAGCTTTTGAACCCAACGAGCTTTTGAAGGCTGCATGGATATTCTCCGAACACATCAAAACCCCGTCATCACTAAAAAAAGCAGCGGAATGGGCAGAAAAATCTGTTATGCGTGGCGAAACTTCCGAAAACACGTACATCCTTGCCAAACTTTATTTTTTGACAGGAAATAAAGAGATGGCAAAAACCTATGCAGAAATGTCTAAAAATATAGCCACCCAGTCACAAAAAGATTCCACCTTAGCTAATGAATTACTGAAACAACTGAAATAACGAATGTCAAAAATTAAACTTATTACAGGATTTCTTACCCTGTTTTTATTAGGAAATTTACATGCTCAGGAACAGGAGCTATCTTCTGAAAAAAGCGTATATGTAAAAGGAAACGCTTTATTTATCCCCATTGGAATTGTAAACCTTGGACTGGAACATCAGATAAGCAAAAAAATTACCGTGCAGGGCGATGTTCTGATCTCTCCATGGAAATCTTTTGCAGGACACGAGCTGCAGTACTATTCTATTTCTTTAGAAGGTAGATATTATTTCAACGAAGCTTTTAAGCACTGGTACGTTGGAGCCAATATTGCAGGCTCCCGCTTCACCTTACAAAAATGGAATTATTGGAACGATGGCCTCGTTACCGATGAAGAAACAGGAATTACGCGAAAAACATCTGATCTTTACCAAAAAGGATATTCGGTGATACTCGGTGTTACTGCAGGATACCAATTTAAAGTTTCGGATCGCTGGAACGTCGATATTTATGGAACCGTGGGAACATCACAGGACTTTTATAAAGGGTATGACCGCACGAGAGGCGACCGTTATGATAAAGCTGAAAAATTCAACAAAAGCGGCGAAATCATACCTTACAGAGGCGGTATCATGATCTCCTACAAATTAAAATAATCTCATGAAATTATTCGGAAAGAACCATATCATTATCTGCGTTATTACGTTTGTTATTCTTTTTCTTATGAACTATCTTGGAAACGACCAGGCAGATAAACTTGAAAGAGCTTTAATGATCGCCGGTGCCGGTGTTATCGGACTTTTCATCGGGCTGGTCATTATGAACAAAGGAAAAGACGATAAGACCCCGCCGCAGAATTTTGACTGATATATAGTGAATGGTCAATGGTGAATTTGCCAATGCTTGTGAATTTCTTAAAAATTGACGGGAGAAGCCAAATTAACTATTGACCATTCATCTTTTTACTGTTCGTAAACAACATACTTTTTCCGGATCTTTTCAAACTGATCCAGATCGGATTTCCATGATGCTTTGATTTCGGAGATTGACTTCCCTCCAACGATTTGTTTTCTCAATTGGTCACTTCCTGCCAACGTATCAAACCAGAAATTTTTCCCGGCTGCCGGCTTCAGGAAAAAATCCAGTTCCGGATTTGTGTAATTTTTGTAGGCTTTGATCAGCCATTCCAGATTCAGCTTCATCAGATCAGCAGAGTATCCCGAAAGATTTTCACCGTAGCACAGTTTTCCGTTTAAGAATGGATCTTTTGCTCCCGCTGTAGGCTTTGGCGTAAACTGGTAAGGCAGGCTTTTCGTCCACGGAGAACCGTAAACCTGAAACGGAAGATCCGTTCCGCGTCCTACCGACACCTGGGTTCCTTCAAAAAAGCATAGGCTTGGATATAAATTGATTGATTTATCATTCGGCAGATTGGGCGAAGGGCGGTCCAGCATAGGGTAACGCCTGATTTTATGATAATCTTTCATGGGAATTAACGTATATTTTACCTGCACTTTATTTTTAAGCCATCTTTCACCGTTTACCATTTTCCCGTATTCGCCGATCGTTAAACCATACACCACCGGAACTTCATGCATCCCGACAAAGCTGGTCCAGTTCTTCTTTAAAACAGGTCCGTCTGTATATCCATCATGCGGATTCGGACGATCCAGCACTATGACTTCCACCTTATTTTCCGCCCCGGCTTCCATCACATACGTCAATGTAGAAATATAGGTATAAAAACGGACCCCGACATCCTGAATATCAAAAAGTATTACATCAATTCCTTTCAGCTGTTCGGCGCTTGGCTTCTTGTTGTTACCGTAAAGGGAAACAATAGGAATTCCGGTTTTTACATCCATTCCGTTTTTTACTTTTTCCCCGGCATCCGCATCTCCCCTGAAACCATGCTCGGGAGCAAAAATAGATTTGATTTTAATACCGTTCTTCACCAGGAAATCCACAACGTGGGTTCTGTCGCTCATCAGTCCGGTCTGGTTGGTCACCACACCGATTGTTTTTCCTTTCAGAAGGGGCAGGTACAGCGAGGGTTGATCCGCACCCGTTTTGAAATCATCTTTATATTGAACCTGAGAATAATATTGATTGAATACTCCTAAAAAAATTAGGCAAATCAGAAGTAAATTTTTAATTTTGAAATCTAAATTCATAGTCTTGAACTTTCCTTTATATTTTTCCAGAAAAATAGCGTTTTCCAAAGATAACAAAAATAACCTGTCAAGGGTGATTATCTTCATCGGCAGGCTTTCCGTGGCACTGGGAATCATCGTTTCACTGATTACCGTTTCTACCGGATTCGGATCCAAGAAGGCGATCAAGGAAAGACTGGCAGATTTCAGCGGACATATCACCGTCCGCTCTACCCGATCCAATTCCTCCTACAACACTTCCGTCCTTGATAACCAAGGGCTGGATCTGAAAAAAATCAAGGAACTTCCGGATGTTGAAAGTGTTCAGCAATACGCTACGGTAACGGGAATTATGAGAAATGAGCATAATTTCGCCGGCATTATCTTCAAAGGTGTCGGAAAAGATTTCGACAGCCTGAGATTTAAGAAATTTTTAGTAACAGGAACTTCACCGAAAGTTACCGAAAAAGGCTATTATAACGGTGTGACCATTTCCCAGAAGATTGCCAACGATCTTCATTTGAAAGTAAAAGACAGCATTGTTACCGTTTTCTCAAAGGCCGATCAAAAACCTATTTACAGAAAGTTTGAGGTAGTCGGGATTTACAGAACGGATATTAAAATGATCGATGACCAGTTTGTACTGGGCGGCATCAACCACGTCCGGAAGATCCAGGACATGAAGCCGGATGAGATCGGCGGACTGGATATTTTCTTTAAAAACGTGAACGATATCGACCGCAATATGCCTGAAATCGAGAAACTCATCGGCTATAAAAACTACGCGGAAAAAGCAACGGAAAAATTCCCGCAGATTACCGACTGGATCAGCATTTTCGATACCAACATCGCCCTGATTATCATTATTATGCTGATTGTGGTTGTCATCAATATTATTATGGTTCTTTTAATCCTGATCATTGAAAGAACAAATTCCATCGGTTTACTGAAAACACTGGGTGCCAGCAACGCACAGATCAGAGCTACATTTATTAATTATACACTGATTATCATGATTCCCGGACTGCTCTACGGAAATGCCATCGGTTTAGGATTAATTCTGATCCAAAAGTTTTTCGGAATCATCAAACTGAATCCGGAAAATTATTATGTCAGCACCGTTCCGGTAGATCTCAACCCGATTGCCATTATCTCCATTTCTCTCGGAATCCTTCTTATTTCCGGCCTTGCTCTCATAGTTCCGAGCTACCTGATCAGCAAGATATCTCCGGTGAAAGCGATTAAATATAATTAAAGGTGAAGAGTTAATGATCAATCGTCAATGGTGAATTTTGATGCGCAAGTTAATTTTAAAGTCATGAAAAATTAGCCATTGATTCGAAGAAATTCACTAATGACATTAAAGGAGAATAGTTAATTTTGCTCCAAAATTAAATTCTAGAGTCATTAAAAATTGATTATTGACCCGAAGAAATTGACCATTGATAATAAGCTAACTTTTGCTGATTGATACTTTCGAATGGAGGTATTGAAATAAAAGGAATAAATTATGAATCTTACATTATCTCTCATAATTACGTAACATTATCATAAATAATACGCTGAAGGTTTTGCATCTATCCTACAGGTTTACAGTTGCTTTGTGTTTTTAATGATATATCAGTTACGATTAATTATCCGAAAGCCGTATCTTTGCATGTGCTTTAAAAAACATTTATGAAATACGCAAACAACATCCTCGAAACCATCGGAAATACGCCATTGGTAAAGCTTAATAAAGTTTTAGGCGAAGATTTTCCTGCATTGGTTTTGGCGAAGGTGGAAACGTTCAATCCCGGGAACTCTGTGAAAGACAGAATGGCCCTGAAAATGATCGAAGATGCCGAGAAAGATGGAAGATTGAAACCCGGAGGAACCATTATTGAAGGAACATCCGGCAATACAGGGATGGGGTTGGCTCTGGCCGCAATCATCAAAGGTTACAAATGTATCTTTGTAACCAACTCGAAACAGTCGAAAGAAAAATGTGATATACTCCGTGCCGTAGGCGCTGAAGTAATTGTATGTCCGACAGATGTAAAACCTACTGATCCCCGTTCTTATTATTCCGTTTCCAAAAGACTGGCTAAAGAAACCGAAAACGGATGGTATGTGAATCAATACGACAATTTATCAAACCGGGCAGCGCATTATGAATCTACGGCTCCTGAAATCTGGGAACAGACGGAAGGGAAACTAACGCATTTTGTAGTCGGAGCCGGTACGGGAGGTACGATTACAGGCTGCGGGAAATTTTTCAAGGAGAAAAATGAAAACATCAAAATCATCGGTGTTGATACTTACGGTTCTATCCTGAAAGAGATTCACGAAACCGGGGAAATCAAATTAGAAAACGCTTATACCTATATTACCGAAGGAATCGGAGAAGATATTCTTCCTGAAAACTACGATATGTCGGTGATCGATCATTTCGAAAAAGTAACGGATAAAGACGGTGCCATCTACGCCAGAAAACTGGCAAAGGAAGAAGGGATTTTCTGCGGGTATTCAGCTGGCAGTGCTATTGCTTCGATGGTTCAGATGAAAGACCAGTTTACCAAAGATGATGTGATCGTGGTTCTTCTTCACGACCATGGTTCCCGCTATGTCGGAAAGATCTACAACGACGAGTGGATGAAGGAAATGGGCTGGCTGGATTAATTAATCAGATTCTATCATACATAAAAACTCAGAGCTATTTGCTCTGAGTTTTTTTATTGAGTTATATTCTTTTTTAGGATCTGCTTTAAAAAACTGTAATCTTTCTCGCTCATCGATTTCCTCGGAAACATATAACTGTATTTTCCTTCAAGGATAATACATTCATTATTGCTTTGGGAATACTCAAAGTCCTTCCATTCACTGGTTTCTTTTTCGCCGCCGATATTGACCGTGAAAAAATTTTCGTCAAAACAAATTTCGTAGATGTTACAATTTTCAATCTTTGTTAAATAATGGTTTACCTGTTTTTTCCACCGGGACACCTTATTGATGCTTACCGAAAGGAAAACGGCACACAATAAAAACAGAAAGCTGACAAAATATAAAATGCCTGCTTTTTCCTGTGTAAAATCGTTCCTGAAAATAAATACGATCAGCAAAATGGCTCCGATAACAATGGTTGTAATGGTTTTCCCCCTGGTAGTTGCCGAAAAAAATAAACTTCCCTGGTTACCATTAAAATATATTTCCTCGAAATCCTGTCTTTTCGGTTTTAGAATAATTATTTTTTCTTCGCTCATATGGATATTTCTGAATACAAAACTAACGGAAAAATTCAGAATTTCCTCTTCCATTCAAAAGGATTACCATAAATTCATGAAACACAGAAACTTTAAACGCTAAACCTTAAACTTTAAACTTTAAACTACCCTTCCTCATATCTCCCGCTGATCAAAGACAGCTTATTCATCAGCTCCCGGTTCCTGTTTCTCAGGTCTTCCATTTTCTGAAGCATGCCGTGGATCACTTCCAGTCCCGGAAGATTAATGTCCAGATCGTAATGCCAGTTCGTCAATTTTTCAAAGACCGGAAGGTCTTCATACATCAGGTAACGGATCTCATTATCAGTATGTATCTTCAACAGGCCGGAATCTACCAGCTCATCAAAAAAAGTGATTTCAATATTGTATATTTTTACGAGTTCTTCCCGCGATATTCTTTCATTCATAACCTAGGAATTTTTAAGTTGTTCAAAAAGTTCTTTCTGCTTATCCGTAAGATTCGTCGGCAATTTCACTTCGTAGGTCACGAACAGATCACCGGACTGCCCTTCTTTCTTGTATACAGGGAAACCTTTGCCTTTCAACCGTACGGTCATACCGTTCTGGGTTTCCGGTTTTACTTTCAGGTTGACGCTTCCATTCAGGGTATTCACTTTTACGTCTCCCCCCAAAACAGCTGTATAGAGATCAATCGAAACTTTTGTTTTCAGATCATCACCAATTCTTTCGAAATCCGGATCAGCCGGGATATTAAAAGTAATATACAAATCTCCATTTGGCCCTCCATTATAACCAGGTTCACCATGGCCTTTCAGCTTGATCTGCTGACCGTCATACACACCTGCCGGAATGGTAATCCTTACTTTTTTACCGTTGATCTCGAAGGTCTGCGGATGTGTGGTGGCTGCGTCCCTTAAATTAAGATTCAGCTCCGCCTGAACATCCTGTCCTTTAAATTTCCCCGATGCGCTTCCCCGTGAACTTCGTCCAAAACCTCCGCCTGCTCCTCCAAACATACTTTGGAAAAAGTCTGAAAAATCTTCTCCATCTCCAAAATCGGCACCGGAAAATCCGCCTCCGAAGTTTCCTCCCTGATTTTGAGATTGTCTCTGCTGTTGTTGCTGGGCTTTTTCATATTCCTCGCCATGCTTCCAGTGCTCTCCGTATTTATCGTACTTGGCCCGGTTTTCGGGATTGCTGAGAACTTCATTGGCCTCGTTAAGTTCCTTGAATTTTCTTTCCGCTTCCTTGTCATCAGGATTAAGATCGGGATGGAGTTTTCTCGCCAGTTTGCGATATGCTTTCTTGATATCTTCCTGTGTTGCGCCTTTGTCTACGCCTAAAATTTTATAGTAATCTATATAAGCCATAGAAACAATTTTTTCTTAAAATTAACAAATTTGAGACCGAAAACAGCTGCGGGAATATTAAAAATTACTTCTATCTTTGATCAAAAAGCAACCCATGAACCATGTTCTGAAAAATTACTCCGGAATTTTATTTCTTCTTCTCGGAATTACCATTGGCAGCATTATCGGAATCGTTGCGCCCGGGCTTGTGGTTTACCTGAAACCTTTGGGCGATATTTTCCTGAACCTGCTGTTCGTGAGCGTTGTCCCGCTGGTATTTTTCGCCGTTTCGAATTCGATTGCCTCTTTGGAGCAGCAATCAAAGTTCGGAAAAATCATGTTTACGATGGTACTGACTTTCCTTTTTTTCATTCTCACCGCAGCTGTTTTTACGATTGGAGCCGTCTATCTGTTTCCGGTGTCGGGTATTATGGGCAGCAGTGAGATTGTAGAAGCAACGGCAAGTGATGACAGTTGGGGCAGCAGGATTGTCGGTTTCTTTACCGTAGGCGAATTTACGCAGCTTTTTTCCAGGCAAAATATGCTTGCATTACTGATCTTTTCGTTTATGACAGGTTTTTCTGCCCGCAAGGCGGGAGAAAAAGGCCAGGTTTTCCGTTCATTTATTGCTTCAGGATATGAAGTTATGAAAGAGCTACTCCTGCTGATTATGAAGGTGGCTCCGATCGGGCTGGGTGCTTATTTCGCCTATCAGGTTGCTACGCTGGGACCTCAGCTTTTCGGGTTTTATGCCAAACCGCTTGGCCTGTATTATATTGCGGGAGTGGTCTATTTCTTCGTGTTCTTTTCGCTGTATGCGTTTTTGGCCGATGGAAGAAACGGAGTAAAAAGCTTCTGGACCAACGCTCCGTTTCCGACTTTAACCGCTTTGAGTACCTGCAGCAGCTTTGCGACGATGCCCGCCAATTTACAGGCTGCTTCAAAGATCGGTATTCCGAGCCAGATTTCAAATATCGTGATTCCGATCGGGACGACTTTGCATAAAAACGGTTCGTCGATGTCGTCAATTATTAAAATTTATGTTGCGTTCCTGATTATTGGAAGGGATTTCTTTGATCCGATGAATTTGCTGCTTGCGTTAGGGATTACGGTTTTTGTAAGCATTGTAGCAGGTGGAATCCCGAACGGCGGCTACATCGGGGAGATGCTGATGATTTCGGTGTACCAGCTGCCTCAGGAAGCCATTCCGGCTGTGATGATCATCGGAACATTGGTAGATCCTTTAGCAACAGTTTTGAATGCGGTGGGACAATTGGTCGCTTCGATGTTTGTGAGTAGGTTTGTGAAGGTGTGATCTACTTATTTATATTAATTTCATTTAATTTACCATGAATTCTTTTTACAAAAGTATCGGACTCTATGACAGCTTAAATCTCAGTATTGAGATGGACGGATCTGAATTTACAGAAAGTCTTCGGAAAATCACTTATAAAACCAATACGACCTTCCTGTCATTAATTTCGGATAACGGAATTCCTACACGGTTTGAATACCGTGGAATAGTTAATCCGGATCATTTTACGATTAAGAAAAGAGCCTATTTTTTTGATTTTAATGTAATTTATTCTGTAATCAAAGGAAATCTATCAAAAGAAAATGACAGAACTGTTATTACTGTAGAATTTGTTCCTTTTCTGCCTTATTTTCTTATGCTTATTTGTATGATGCCTTCAATGATCTTTATTGCTCTACAATTTTTTAAAGAGGACGAAAATTTTATTCTTACCGCTTTGCCATTTATTCTCTTATTAATTCAGTATTTCGGATTAAAAAGAGCAATAAAAAAAGACAAATATGACTTTGAAAGGGAGTTATACTTCATTGCCCGGAAAAGCAATCATTTTAAGAGTATCCAATAATCATTTAAATCATTCACTCCGCTTCACCGGTTCCAGGTTTTTGAGTTCTTCGGGAGTAAAGAGCCTGTAAATAACCTTAAATGTTTTACCAAGAGGTGTTTCAAGAGAAAATCCGCCGGGTCCGAATCCGTCGGTCACATCCAGGGTAAAATGGGAATATTTCCAGTATTCAAAGAGATCTCGGTCGATCCAGAATTCGTGGTTATGGATCGTTCCGATCATAGCATCGTTCATTCTCGGGAAAAAGCCACCTTTCTCAAAACATTGCGGCTGGGTCCCTTCACAGCATCCTCCTGCCTGATAGAACATCAGATCGCCATATTTTTTTTCGAGTTCCCAGATTACTTCCAATGCTTTTTCTGTAACGGAAAGTCTTGCTATTTCAGTTTTCATAATTTCTTTTGTATTAATATTCTGCTATTCTTTTGTTTTATGGCAAAAAAACAAAAGTTGAAGACCCTTAAACTATGGCTACAAATGAATTTTATTCTGTAAAAATCCTAAAATCTGCGCGAATTGAGCATTGATACTCCAAATAAATTTGTGTCGCACACAAACAATAGAATTTCCTTTTGTTCATTAAAATCATTTTTTTAACACCTTCGTTTTATAAGTCTTTATAAAATTAAAAAAAGCTCGGCGAAATTTCATTTGCCGAACCATATATTATATCACTGTTTTGCGCTTCCGGCAATATCCAGGACAATCCTTCCATCGATCTGCCCTTTTTTCATTTTATCAAAAACATCATTGATATCCTCTAATTTTGCAGCAGTCACCGTTGCTTTCACCAATCCTTCATTGGCAAAATCCAGTGCTTCCTGAAGATCTTTTCTTGTCCCTACAATAGATCCTCTTACTGTAATCCGCTTAAGTACCGTTTCGAAGATCGGAAGCTCAAATGAGCCAGGAGGAAGCCCGTTTAGTGCAATGGTTCCTTTTCTCCTCAGAACATCAATCCCCTGTTTGAAAGCAATAGGAGAGACAGCTGTAATCAAGGCGCCGTGCATCCCGCCAACTTCTTTATGCAGGTATTCCCCGGGATCAGTATTTTTTGCATTGACGACCAAATCTGCACCCAATTTCTTGGCGAGTTCCAGCTTATCATCAGCAACATCAATAGCTGCCACATGCATTCCCATTGCTTTTGCATACTGCACCGCAACATGCCCCAATCCGCCGATACCAGAAATGGCCACCCATTCTCCCGGTTTTGTTTCGGTTTCTTTTAATCCTTTATAAACGGTAACTCCCGCACAAAGGATCGGTGCAATTTCTAAAAAGTTGACATTATTTTTCAGGTGTCCCACATATCTTGAATCTGCAATTACATATTCTGCAAAGCCACCGTCTACACTGTAACCAACATTTTTCTGAGCTTCACAAAGTGTTTCCCAACCGGTAATACAGTAGTCGCAGCATCCGCAGGCCGAATACAGCCACGGTACACCTACCGCATCTCCTTCTTTTACATAAGCTTCAGGTCCGCAGGCTACTACAATCCCCACTCCTTCATGCCCCGGAATAAGCGGCATTTTGGGTTTTGCAGGCCAGTCGCCATCCACCGCATGAAGGTCCGTATGGCAAACACCACAGGCTATCACTTTTACCAGCACTTCATATCTTCCGGGTTCTCTTACCGGAACTTCATCTATTTTTAACGGCTGACCGTACCCTTGTACCACCGCCGCTTTCATTGTTTTGGGGATCATATAAAATTATTTGAGTTAGTTTGAGTTAGTTTTTTTTGCAGGAGGCTCATCCGTTTTTTATTAACACCGGATATTTCAAGTTCGCAGACGTTTGACTCCATCGAACTTACATTCATCGGCTAATGGATTATCTTCTTTTTCATTTACCAAAATATGCCTGAGATTTATACCAAACCTCTGTATTTTTCAGAACAAAACGTATTGCGTGAGGGATAGGAAGGGGGCACGCCGAAGGCGGGCGTGCAAAGCACCGAAACGAAGTGGAGCCCTGGATAGCCCGACCGTTTCCCCGTTGCAAGACGGGGAAAACGGGCACGCCATCATTTATTAAAATTAAAAGAAACCTAGTTTGTTCTTGTTATAAGAAATCAGCATGTTTTTGGTCTGACGGTAATGGTCGAGCATCATTTTATGGTTTTCACGCCCGATCCCGGACTGCTTATATCCTCCGAAAGGTGCACCTGCAGGATAAGAATGGTATTGGTTTACCCACACTCTTCCTGCTTGGATATGACGCGGAACATTGTACAGCTGGTGTGCATCCCTGGTCCAGACCCCTGCACCTAAACCATAAATGGTATCGTTAGCGATTTTTATGGCTTCTTCTTCATCTTTGAACGTGGTGAAAGCCAGTACCGGGCCGAAGATTTCCTCCTGGAAAATTCTCATCCTGTTGGAGCCTTTAAAGATCGTCGGCTGAATGTAATATCCGTTTTCCAGGCCTTCCCCAACATGATTCACATCACCACCTACCAATACTTCCGCACCTTCTTCTTTTCCTAATTTAATGTAAGAAAGGATTTTATCTTTCTGAATCTGAGAAGCCTGCGCTCCCATCATTACGGTTTTGTCCAGCGGATTTCCGACTTTAATAGCTTTTACCCTTTCAATGACTTTAGCAATGAAAGCATCGGCAATATCTTCCTGCACGAGCAGCCTTGAAGGACAGGTACAGATTTCTCCCTGATTCAGGGCAAAAAGAACAGCTCCCTCAATCGCTTTATCTAAAAATTCGTCGTCGGCATCCATCACGGAACTGAAGAACACATTCGGTGATTTTCCACCCAGCTCAAGGGTTACGGGAATGATGTTTTCCGTAGCATACTGCATTACGAGACGACCGGTTGCCGTAGATCCTGTAAATGCAGCTTTCGCTACTTTTGGATTGGTTACCAGTGCTCTTCCCAGCTCTGCCCCGAAGCCGTTTACGATATTAACAACACCCGGAGGAAGCAAGTCACCTATTAATTCCATTAAAACCATAATGGAAATCGGCGTGCTTTCTGCCGGTTTCAAGACAACACAGTTTCCTGCTGCCAATGCCGGAGCCAGTTTCCATACGGCCATTAAGATCGGGAAATTCCACGGGATGATCTGCGCGATCACACCCAGCGGTTCGTGTACAATAAGAGAAACGGTATCTTTATCCAGTTCGTTGTGAGATCCTTCTTCTGCTCTGATTACCGAGGCAAAATATCGGAAATGATCGATCGCCAGCGGAATATCTGCCGCCAACGTTTCCCGTACCGCCTTTCCATTATCGATGGTTTCCACAGTGGCGATATATTCAAGATTCTGCTCGATCCGGTCGGCTATTTTATTCAAAATGATGCTTCTCTCGGTAGAAGAAGTATCCTTCCATGTTTCAAAAGCTTTGGTTGCTGCATTGACTGCAAGTTCCAGGTCTTCCTTGGAAGAATGCGCTGCCTGGGTGAAATTTTTACCGTTTACCGGAGAAACCACATCAAAATATTGTCCGTTCACCGGTGCGGTAAACTGGCCGTTAATGTAATTGTCGTATTTACTTTTGAATTCCGGCCATTGCAATAAAGTTCCGGATTGCTGTTGTGTTGTAGTGCTCATAATTCGTACAATTTTTAATTTTTATGTGTACCAAATTACACTTCCCCATGATATTCGGATAGCATAATCGTACAAAAAAACTTCAAAATCGTACACTACAATTATTTTTATGCTTTCATTAACAAATTGGTGTGCAGATATTTTCTATATTTGGGTAAACAGGCACCGAAAAACGTTTAGAAATGAGCTGTAACAAGATTTTATTAGAAACTCCTGTACTACAAAGGGAAAACCAGCTGTTGAGCCTGGTTGAAAATCGGACTACTTTCAATCTGAACAACTGCGAATTCAGCATCTATGAAACGCACCAGGCGGCTTTCGGAGTAAAGCTGCATTTTGAAACAATTGCTTTCACGGCTATGCTTCGGGGAAAAAAGCACATGAAGCTTGATGACAAGACGGGCTATTTCGATTATTTTCCCGGGGAAAGCGTACTTGTATCACCGGGAGAAACCATGGTCATCGACTTTCCTGAAGCTGATGAAACACCTACGCAGTGTATTTCGCTGAGCCTTAATCCCGAATTTTTAGAAAGTTCTCTCAATTATCTGAATTACCACCTTCCGAAAGCGGATGAAACTTCTCACTGGAATATTGAACTGGATGAATATTTCCTTTTCAACAATACTTCCCTTGCTTCCGCCACGAATAATATTATGCGGATTGCCATGGATGATAATTCCCAGAAAGATATTATGGCGGATTTTGCACTGAAAGAGCTGCTGATCCGGCTGATGCAGACCCAGGCGAGAGGCATTGTTGAAAAGAATATAGCCAAAAATAAATCCAGAATCGGATTCGTCGCAGATTACATCAAAAAGAACCTGCATCAAAAGCTGTCGGTAGAGAGCATCGCTAAAATGGCTTACGTAAGCAAATCGAATTTCTTTAAAATGTTTAAAGAAGAACTGGGAACTTCGCCGAACGATTTCATTCTCCAGGAAAGAATCAGCAGGGCAAAGGAACTGCTGGCCAGCCGGAACAGCATTAAGGAAACGGCTTTCCAGACCGGATTTTCAGATACGAATTATTTTACGCGCGTCTTTAAACAGCTGGTAGGCGTTACCCCGAAAAGCTATCAGGACCAAACGGTTTTCTTTGAATGAAACCTATTCTTATTTTCGTGTTTTCCTTTATGGCGGTCAGTCATTCCCTTGGACAAAGCTTTACTTCGCCCAAGGATTCGGAACAGATCGACATATGGAACGACAAGATGCCTGATGAAGGCGAATCAACAGGATCTGAGACCATCAGCGATAAAGGTTCTGTTATCCATATTTCAACACCAAGGCTCATCATCCACCGGCCTGAACATCCTAACGGAACGGCTATTCTGGTCATAAGCGGCGGTGGCTATGCCCATATCGAACTGGGAAAAGAAAGTACGCCCGCTGCCGATTGGCTGCAATCCCAAGGGATCACTGCTTTTGAATTGATTTACAGACTCCCGCAGGAAGGATGGCCCACCACCCATGTCCCTTTTGAAGATGCGCAACGTGCGGTAAGACTCATCCGCAGCAGGGCCGGCAGATATGGAATAGATCCGCATAAAATCGGCGTTTTAGGCTTTTCTGCAGGCGGACATCTGGCAGGAATTACCGCTACTCTTTTCGATAAGAAATTTTATAAACCGGTGGATTCCATAGATTCATTATCGTCAAGACCGGATTTTACAGGGCTGATTTATCCCGTGATCTCCATGCTTCCCCCCAATAATAAAACGCACTCCCTGAAAAGTATCTTAGGAAATAATCCGACTATAAAAGAAGAAACTGATTTTTCAGTGGAAAAGCAGGTTACCCAAGATACGCCGCCCACTTTTCTGGCCCAGGCGGCAGATGATCCTATTTCCCCTGTTGCCAACAGTTATCTTATGGAAGCTGCATTAGAAACAGCCGGGGTTCCTGTTGAAATGCATATTTTCAGGACCGGAGGCCACGGCTGGGGGTTGGGAAAACCGGGAAACGAGGTTGCTCAATGGCCACAATTATTTAAAAGCTGGGCACAACGTAATGGATTCTGGAAAAAATAATGTTATTCAATTTACATTTTCCTGGCAGAAAAGAGGCAAAAGATTTTAACACGTAAGGCACATTAGATTTTTAGTTGCTTACATTGTGCATATTTTAGAACACAGAAGAAGAAAATCAAAGATTTTCATGAGGCTGTACTTACTTTATTCGCTCGGTTTGTCATCCTGAAAAGGATCTGCACTGCATTATTTTAAGCATAATCATCTGTATACATCCGTGCAAATCCGTGGTTAAAAAAATATGCGCTCCTAAATATCCAGCTTCCTCCCATCCAGCCTACTAAACAAAGCATACACAACTATCTGTAAAAAACTTATGTAATCTGTGGGAGATTTTACACATAAGCCACAGAGAGGCAGAGAAAAGATTTAAAAATAGTTTAGAATACATTAGAGAAAATCTAGATTTTCATGTAAACGCGAATTTTACCTGGGACTATCTAATACTATGTTGAGATCCCTACGGGATGAACAATTAAATGTCATTTTACAGTGGTTTAAACAAAAAAATGCGCAAACATCAGTGAAAATCTGTTCAGATTTGTGGTTTTAATAGTCCAAACACGAATCTTTCCCGGTGGCTGATGGCGTATAAAATCCTTCGAGAGCCTCAGGATCAAATCGCGCTAATACTAAACGGAATTATATATCACTTTAAAAAACTATTTTAATTCAGATCAAATTGCATATATGCGGTGTCAGACTGAGGTTCTCTAAGCCATGGTATAATCGGTATAAATGTGGTTTAAAAATTTAATTTCAAAATTTACCCGGCGATGACAATGACGGTAATTCTTCATTATAAAGTTAGAGTTGGTTTGAATAAAAAAACCGGAACTTATTGAAATTCCGGTTGAGGCTGTATTAAAGCTGAATTTTATTTCTGAAAACCGTAATATCTTGCTCCTTTCAGCACCGGATTTTCAAGTTCTACGGATTTCAGTCCGAAACCTTGGTAGTTCGTGTTGACGGATGCTTCCATTTGCTTCCGGTGAAGTTTTTCATAAGTATCAAAGTCTATAGGTGAACGTTTTTTCAACTCTTCAAAAATATTCCATTTTTCGGCGGCCTTTTTCCAGTTTTCTGAAATTCTTCCGGCAAACACTTTGGATTTCGAGCCGCTTCCGTATCCCAAAAATCCGATTTCCTGACCGGCCAATTCTACATTTTCGTCAAATGCCGTCTGCAAAGCGGAAAGCAAAGCCATAAAAATAGAAGCCGTATACATATTTCCGATTTGTGAAGAAGCTCTTTGGGAGGTCTCAATTTTTTCGTTGATAAACTGGAGATATTCCTCCGATTTTGCTACTGCTTTCTGTTCTTCGGGTGTATTGTAAGGCAATCCGTTTTCCAGGCTGTAAATTTCGGTAAAGACCCGCTTTCCATGAAATGCATACGGAAGGTGGAAAATAAGATATTTCCAGTTTTCATAAGGTTTTTCCTGACCTGTGATTTCCTTGTACTGCTGGTAGGCCTCCCTGATCCTGTCCTGATAGCATTGATTGGAATACTGTCCGTCGAACACCGGCTCGTCGGTAAAGACTTCGATTTTATCGGGGAAACTTTCGGGAGCACCGGCTAAATCCTTCTTTTGAAAATGCCGCCGCGGTTTGAAGAAATCAAAGACACTTTCGGTAGCAACGCCCCACTTGTTTTCAATTACCATTAGGTCCGGTGTTGAAGAAACCAATACGGCTACTGCCCCACCGCCCTGGGTATATTCCCCGGACGAAGCCAGTTCATATTTTGCGTAATCGCTGGCAATCACTACTGCTTTTTTATCAGGGTTTACGCGTACGAAATCCAGTGAATTATGAAGCACATCCACAGCACCGATACAGGCAAAGGTCATATCCACCACATCACAGTTTCTGAACACCCTTGCGCCGAATTCAGGTTCCAGGACTTCTTCCACCATCTGCATGGCGTATGAAGCAGTAGGTTTAGCCGCATCAAGGGCACTTTCCGTACCGAGATAGATTCTTGCTATTTCTTTCGGATCAAGATCATAATCCCTGATCAGTTTAAGCAACGCTTCCGCCGCGAACGTAGCCGCATCTTCGTGCACATCGGGAAAGCCCATTTTGTGAAGACCAAGGCCTTTTTCCAGTTTTGCAGGTTCAATTCCCCTTTTTTCTGCGAGTTCTCTAATTTCCAGATATAATGAAGGCACATGGTAGCTTGCCGCCTCAATTCCAACAGTCATATGATTTATTTTACTACGAATTTAAAAAATGTAAACGTTTAATCATATATGATTTTTATCGGATTGTTCATTTTTGTTGAATATACGTTCTATCAGATGAGGAACTAATGAAGGAATTTTCCATTGGACATTCCAGCTAATGAAAAGGACATTTCCATACGGAAATGTCCAAGGTGTAAATTATTAATTAAATTTGTGTTCAGCTATAAATAAAAATATTTATTATTTCCATAACCCTTCCTGAACTTATAATATTTAATGATTATTCCGGTCAGCAGCTATAAAAATTAAATGTAATAAGGTAATTTGTGTGGTGTATCCTGAATAATGATTATCATTGATTTTCATACGTTTAAACTGAAATTATTATCAATTTATCCTGTCCTCAGACACACTGTATTAACTGCAATGATTATCGGTATTAATTTGACAGCAAAACTACGGTAAAAAAACAGATAAATGAAATATTTTGTTAAAAATTTAAATTAATTTTAATACAATCTCTAAAAATAAAAATAACCGCTATCCGAGAACAGCGGTTATCATATTTACTGAAATAGTACGATCTTATATTATTATTTAAAATCTTCGATGGCTTTATTAATAGCATCGATCTGTTTATTGATGCTGGCTGCACTTTGAGGATTCTGTTTCAGCAGTTCCATTTTTTTGTTCAGCCCCTCTTTCAGCATCTGGCTTATCATCATTTTAACCTGAGGGTTATTTCCGATCTCCCCTTTTGCCTGGCCCAGCATTTTGGTAATATTTTCCGTGGCCTTCAGGTTATCGGAACTCATTATCCAGTTATATCCCTCTTCTGCCGACTTGCCCAACTCGGGATTCTGAAATTTGATAAAAGGATAAAAAGCAACCAGCTGGGTAATATTCTCCATCTGTGAAGTCACCTTATTCTTCACAATTACCGGAAGTAATTTGCCCATAAGTTCCTCCGAAGCATTTTTCAGGTCGATTTTTTCTGCCAGCGAAGCCGCTTTTGAAGGATCAATTTCGATAATGGCACTTACGGAGCTTCCTCTTACCGAATTAGAAACCGCATTCATGCCTTTTTCAAAAACAGGGAGATATTTTCTGTCTTTGGTCTTTGCCAACGCTGAAATAGCTGCTGCCTGCACGAGTGTTTTAGGATCATTAGCTGCCAGTTTTTCAACCTCTGCTCCCATCGCCTTGAACTGTTCGGCGTTGGAGAGGTCCATCAGCTTTAAAGCCCTGATTCTTATTCTGAAGAAAGGATCTTTAAGAGCAGCTGCTAGAAGTTTGGTAGCTGCCGGATTTTTTCCTACCTGATCTTTAATTCCGTTTAATGCTTCATATCTGCCTTTGAATTCTTTTGACCCTGTAAACTGCGTCAGATTCTGTTCAGGAGTTTTAGCATCGGTAATCTCAGCCAGTAAAACACCGTCTGCATTGATGTTCACCAGATCCGCATTTTTGGAAGCATCGAAATTAAACGTATTTTTCGCTTCCGCATTTACCCAGACGTTGTATCTTTTCGGCTTGCCGTTTTCGTATACATCGATGGCCAGCGGAAACTGGAACGGCTGCTCCTGGGTCTGCTCGATAATAACAGCTACCTGTTTTTTTACAGGCTCGAAGGTGTAGGAATATTTCAGCTTCGGGTTACCGCTTCCGAAATACCATTGGTTGAAAAACCAGTTTAAATCTTTTCCGGAAACTTTTTCGAACGACAACCTCAGCTGATGGGCTTCTGCATTTCCGTATTCGTAGGTTTTCAGATAGTCATTCATTCCGGCAAAAAAAGCATCATCGCCCAGATAGTTTCTCAGCATGTGAAGAATTCCGCCTCCTTTCTGATAGGTTACCAGGTCGAAAACATCCTCACGGGAATCGTAATTAAATCTTACAAGGTCTTTACTGAAATTACCGGGTGTTGTGAGGTACATGTTTACATCTTTCATCAAATGATAATCAGCCTGGTCTTTTCCGTATTTGTATTCGTTCCACAGGTATTCGGAATAATTGGCAAAAGATTCGTTTACAGTAAGATTGCTCCAGCTTTCTGCCGTTACGAGATCTCCGAACCAGTGGTGGAAAAGCTCGTGAGCAATGGTATCTTCCCATGCATTTTCATCAACAAGCTGTCCCGGCTTCTGCAGAACGCCACTTCCGTGAAGCGTGGCCGTTGTATTTTCCATCGCACCACTCACATAATCTCTTCCTGAGATCTGCGCATATTTTGCCCACGGATAGTCGTAGCCCAGCTTTTTAGAGAAAAATTCGATCATTTCAGGCGTATTTCCGTAGATCTGCTTTGCATACGGCTCATATTCCTTTTCAATATAATAATCCACCGGGATGTTTCTCCATTTGTCTTTTACAATGGCATATTCCCCGACACCCATGAAGAAGAGATACGTGGAATGCCTTTTATCCATCACCCAATGGTCTGTTCTCAAACCGTTTGATTCTTTTTGGGAATCTTTTAATATCCCGTTGGAAAGGGTAACGTATTTATCAGGAACGGTCATGTAAATTTCCTGGGTGGTCTTCTGGTTGGATTTATCGATGGTCGGAAACCAGGCAGATGAGGATTCCGTTTCGCCCTGGGTCCAGATCTGGGTCGGCTTATCGGGATCCGTTCCCTGCGCATTGATGAAATAAAGACCTTTCGCATCGCTGATGGCTGCACTCCCCTCCTGCTTTACTTCGTTGGGACGCGCCGTATATTTGATGTAAACCGTATAGTCCTGATTTTTCTGATAGGTCTTATCCAGTGTAATTTTTAAAACATCGTCTTTATAATCATATTTTAAAGGCGATTTTTTACCGTTCGCCTCCAATGCCACTTCGTGAATCAGCATGCCTTTGGCATCCAGCGTAAGTTCATGGGTCGGGTAGAAAAAAGGAGCGGCGGTAAGCCATTCTTCCCCGTTCATCTGTTCTTTCTGATAATCGAAATTTACTTTGAGTTTGGTGTGTTTAAGCTCCGTTACTTTGGTATGGGTAGCCCGGTACACTTTTTCCCGTCCCGACGTCTCGGTTTGGGCCGCTGCATTTGTGGAAAAGAAAATACCACCCAATAAAGCAATCGATAAAATGGCTTTTTTCATGTACTTTATAATTTATTTTTTTGTTAGAATATCAAATATATCGTTGACCAATGTTTCATAATCCCCTTTTTTAAACTGTTCCTTTGTTTTGGCAAAAGCTTTTTTCAGTTCGCTTTCCGGATTTTCGTCGTCGATTATTTCTACAGAGTCTACGCCTTTCATCTGGAGGATGGCGTTTTTCAGTGCTTCCATATCGGCATCCTGCACGGTATTTATTTTTAAATATTTCATTGTATTATTCTTTTATAAAGTCTTTTTTGAATTATCCTGCGCAATGATAAAATGTTTTTTCTCCGAAAGGAACTTAACGTTAATATTTGCCGACTCAAATTTGAAGTCCTATGGAAAATAGGTTTCAGTGAAAATTTCGACGGCAGAAAGAAAAAGTAACTTTTTCAACATACTTCTGAGATTTACCGATAAGTTGTAAAATTCGGGAGGATGTTACAAAAAAAGTGAAGTTTTGGGCTTCACTTTTCTTATTTTCATTAAGAATATTTTTTAACCGTATCGGGTCCTGTCTGCCGTACCAGAATAATTTAATTACAATTTCATTTTTCTTGATTTCGTAAAAAATCTTAATCTGTTTTTTTCCAATCAGCGTATATTTTATATAAGGAAATGTTTCCAGGGACGGATGCTTTACAATGTCATCCATCATTGTCTTTCTGAACTTTTTAATGTCATTTTTTAAAACATTAATTTCTTTTGCAGTCCATCTTACTCTGAGGAAATCAATAATTTCATCCAGCGATATTCTTGCCGTTTCAGAAATCGTTATTTTCATTTTCCTTTAAATATATCATTCAATAAATCATCGGTCAATTCCTGAGTTTTTCCGTTTTTATAATCATTCTCACTTTGCTCCATTAGTTTTGCAAAGTATTCTGAATTCTCAATTTCTTCCCAGGAATACGTTTTATCATTTTCGGAAATTTCAATACTCGTGATGCCTTTTATTTGCGATAAAAATTTTTTAATGAACGGGACGTCTGCGTATTCATCTAAACTGATTTTAATTTCCATAACTTCAGGATTTAGGGTAAAGTTAATTAAAATTGTTTAAAATCAGATCGCTACCGGAGCCTTAATTCCCGGATGCGGATCATAGTTTTCCAGCGTAAAATCCTCAAAATCAAAATCAAATATATTTTTGATCTCAGGATTAAGTTTCATGACAGGCAATGGCCGCGGTTCTCTGGAAAGCTGTCTTTGAACCTGCTCAAAATGGTTATTGTAGATGTGAACATCCCCAAAGCTATGAACATAATCCCCTACTTCCAGATCGCACACCTGCGCAACCATCATCAGCAATAAGGCGTAACTGGCAATGTTAAAAGGAACGCCGAGAAAAACATCGGCACTTCTCTGGTACAGCTGAAGCGAAAGTTTACCGTCCGCAACGTAAAACTGAAACAAGGCATGACAAGGAGCCAAAGCCATATTCGGGATTTCTGCGACATTCCAGGCGGATACGATAAGCCTCCTGGAATCCGGATTTTTTTTGATCTGATCGATCACTTCTGTGATCTGATCCACTACTTTTCCGTCGGCACCGGTCCAGCTTCGCCACTGGGCACCGTAAACCGGCCCAAGGTCTCCGTTTTCATCCGCCCATTCGTCCCAGATGGAAACGCCGTTGTCTTTCAGGTATTTGATGTTGGTATCGCCCTTAAGGAACCAAAGCAGTTCATAAATAATGGATTTCAAATGCACTTTTTTGGTCGTTACCAAAGGATAACCTTCGGACAGGTCATACCTCAGCTGATAGCCGAAAACGCTTCTGGTCCCGGTTCCGGTCCGGTCGGTTTTATCGGTTCCTTTGTCTAAGATATGCTGTAAAAGGTCTAAGTAGTTCTGCATGTTGAAAGGTAATTTTGAAGATTCAAATTTAAAGATATAATCCGGAAATATAATAAAAAAAGCATCCATTTTAACGGACGCTTTTGATCATTTGCGAAAAATATTTCGGTTAGACAGCAGTATATCCCCCATCCACAAGATAGTAACCTCCTGTCATGAAAGAAGATTTGTCTGAACTCAGAAACAATACCAGTTCCGCTACTTCTTCAGGTTTTCCCAATCTTCCCATCGGATGTCTGGCAATCAGTGCTTGTTTCATATCTCCACTGGCACTTTCCAAAAGCGGTGTATCGATATAAGCCGGACCTACGGCATTGCAACGAACATTTTTCTGCCCGTATTCTGCACCGATATTTTTTGTAAGTCCTACAACCGCATGTTTTGCTGCGGTATATGCTGAAGAAAGCGGTGCAGCTACCGATCCATGGATAGATGCCATATTGACGATGATACCGCCTCCGTTTTTCTCCATCTGTTCAAGTTCGTATTTACAGCCATAGAAAACGCCATCCAGATTGACGCTCAAAACTTTTCTCCAGCTATCCAGGCTGTAATTTCCGGTAAGTTCCTGCTCACCACCGATTCCGGCATTATTACAGGCAATATCCAGTTTCCCGTATCTTTCCACGGTTTTTTTAACAAGAGCTTCAACATCTTCCGCATGGGATGTATCCGCTTTTATGAAAGTTGCTTCTCCTCCATTCGACCTGATTTTTTCGACGGCCTGATTCCCGTTTTCCTCGTTGATATCGGACACGATTACTTTCGCACCTTCTTCTGCATACAATTCAGCAATAGCCAGTCCGATTCCCGATCCTGCTCCTGTCACCAATGCGACTTTATGATCTAAAATTCCCATATTGATAAAATTTTAATTGTTTTTATTATCTTGCTATTGATAAAGTTACGGAAAGATTCAGGTTATTTTTTGAATTGACAGGATAAAGTTTTCTTAAATTATTCAGTGAAATATTAAATATCTTAAATAAGCGATATTCTGTATAAGCAATAGAAATTTTGTTTAGCTAATGTTTACTTTTAAATTGATTTTAATATAGATTTTGTTACCAGATTCCCTCAATGGTCTGGCTGATGGCATTTACAAAAAAATTCTGTCCCGTGGTTAATCCTGCCATCGCTTTTACCAAGGGAGACTCGGCAGAAACCGTCATAATTTTCCGGTTCTCGGATAAAATCTCACCAACGGATGCCGAAATATAAAACAAGCCTTTGTCTGTTTTTATCAAAGCTCCATTCTGTACTTTTGAAGAGGGTTCTCCGTTAATTTTCTGAACCAGCAACTGCTGCTGCAGACATTCATTCAGTTGACGCTGCAGATTATTGATCTCCTGCTGAAGCATTTCGCGGCCCGTTTCGTATTTATCTCCCATTGAACTCTTGGTGTCGTTGTTCGAGGCACGGGTCTCCTCTATAAGGCGTTCGAATTTCTGGATTTTATCGGCGATTTTTGTTTTTACGGCAGTTAATATTTTTGATTTATCCATAGAGCGCTTTTTCATTTAACATAAGATAACCAAATGTAATTAAAATTAAATACAAACGTTCGGTATTCCTATGATAAAAAATCTCCACCTTTTCAGACGGAGACGGGTTTATTTTCATTTTATCTCTCAAAAACGGCATAATCGCCGGGTTGGAAACTAAAGGTTTTTCCCTCGTCGAAATTTCGTTTCATCTTATTGAAAACATTCTTAAATGAACCCGATACCTGCGCATCTTCAATGGTGAAATTCACCGGCTCTTTCGACATATTAAGTACCACCAGGACTTCGTCATTTCCATTCTTTCTCATGTAAGCCAGAATTTTATCGTTCGACGTGGTATTCAGAAGATAGGTTGTGACTTTCGGATCCCCGCCCCGTAAAGCCGGATTGGAAGATTTAAGATCAAGAAGCGTCTTGTAAAAGTCGGCTACCTGATACGTAGTATTCCATTCGATCGGATCTTTTTCAAAGAATTCCAGGCGTTTCATATTCGGCAGTTCCTGGCCTGAATACAATAGGGGCACACCGTTCCAGGTAGCGGAAAACACAGCCATCGGTTTTGTGATTACTCCGTACTTTTCATATTCGGTTCCATTCCACGAGTTTTCATCGTGGTTTGCGGTAAACCACGCCCGCATCGAGTTGTCGCCGATTGCGGAATATTTTTTTAAAAGATCCGTAAGTTCCAGCAGGGGTTCATTATTTTTATAATAGTCGGCGGATTTATGCATCCATTTCCATGAATAACTCGCGTCGAAAACTTTTCCATATTCAGGGTTCTCCAATTCATCAAATTCCCCCAGCCAGAACAAGGGCTTCAGTTTTTCCACTTCAGGGCGTGCCTGTTCCCAGAAATCAACTTCTACCCATGAAGCGAGATCACACCGGAATCCGTCGATATTGGTTTCTTTTACCCAATATTTCATGGCATCGATCATGGCCACGCGCATTTCCTGATTTTTATAGTCGAGTTCGATAATATCATCCATTCCTGAAGCCCGGTGGAAACCTCCGTCGGGATCTTTCAGGTAAAATTCGGGATGGGTTTTGGTCCAGATGTGATCCCATCCGGTGTGATTCGCTACCCAGTCGATAATTACTTTAAAACCTAAGCGGTGGGCTTCATTCACCATGTGTTTAAAATCATCCAGTGTTCCGAATTCCGGATTGATGGAAGTATAGTCGGAGGCTGCATACGGGCTTCCGAGGCTTCCTTTTTTATTCAGCTGCGCAATCGGCGTGATGGGCATAAACCAAAGTGTTCTTACGCCCATTGATTTCAGCCTGGGCATTTCTTTTTCAAAAGCCCTGAAAGTTCCTTCTTTTGTATATTGTCTTACGTTGACTTCGTAAATATTGGTATTATGTTTCCAGTTTTTAGGTAGATCCGTCATGTTTTTCGTCGCTTTTTGAGTGGTGGTACAGGATACAAGTCCCAAACCCATTACCGCCATTAAAATTAATTTTTTCATTAATTCTCTTTTGACAAAAATAGGAATTGTGATCGGAAAACCCGGAAACCAAGTATAAAATTTGCAAAGTAATTGCTATGGAAGACATAAGCGTTAACGCTTATGCCGGCAGAGGCAGACAGCTGAACAGAATACAGAATAAGGACACGAGCAAGATGCTTGCGCCAGCATTTGAAACATCAACATAGACGTCTGTGCCAGCATAGATATAGTTCTGTCCAGCTTAGAATACTACTTCTGAATGAGTTGCTGCAGTTTTTCCATCATATCATCTTTTTCTCTCAGCATCCGTTCATAAAGCGCAATTTTTTCATCATGAAGCTCCATAATTTTTTCCACAGGATGAAAATTGGGATTATACTGTACAACAGAAGGCTGAGGACAGTTTTCGAAAGTAATATTGGAAATCACATTGATGGCTTTTTCTTCATCAAAGTTTTTAAATGCCTCCACAGGAATTCTCAATACTTCAGAGATCTGCTGAAGCAACGGATCTTCAATCTGTTCCTTCTGCTCAAGCATTGAAATCTTTTTCTGGTTCCAGTCGTCTCCCAGATCGAAAGCCAGTGCTTCCTGTTTAATGCCCAGCATTTCCCTGAACCGTTTTACGTTTCTGCCCTGATGTATTTTCTGCTCCATCTGTTGTTTTTAATTGATTGAAAAATTAATAGTAAAGATAAAGAAATATGGTAAAAAGTAAAAGTCTGCTCCGGAATAAAATATCCGTATATCCGATTTGTGGATTTACGTCGGTGTTATGATACACCGCCATCCCTTAAAATGGCTGCCGCATTTAGCCCCGATTGCCGCGGCATCCTTTTTTTAAGCGGGAAAGGCAAGGCAAAAAAGATACAGCAGAAAGCGGTAAAAAGCTACAAATAGAAGTAATGAGTTTTTAATTGATGAATTATCAGGGATCAGGGATGACTGATAAATGATTTTATTGATATTCTGTTCATGAAAAAGCCCCGAATTTTCATTCAGGGCTGTATATTTTCAGATAATCCGGTTATCTTTCGTCGTCGTTGTCTTCTTCGTCATCGAAAACATCGTCGTTGTAGTCTTCTTCTTCGTCATCGAAAGCATCGTCATCTTCATCCTCGAAGCTGCCGGTTGTTGCGAAATCATCATCAAAACCGAAATCATCATCTATCAGAGGTATTGCCGATTTCTTTTTGGACCCTCCGGTACCGCTCTTACTTGGAGCCTTTAAAGGAACATTTCCGAAACGGTATACGGTAATCGGGTAATTAACGCCTTTTGTTTCTTCGATAACCTCCACCAATTCGCAGAAAAACTCCCAAAGATCTAAAAGCCCGTACTGGAACTGTGCTTTATCTCCCGTTTTTTCGAAAGCCTCATCAATGTACACATCCGACATAATTTCGCCGTCCCCGTCATCGCTCATATCTTCCAGCGGGACACTTTTCACGATCGTTCCGTCGTCTTCCAGCAGGTTAAAAGTAGAAAGCTCGTCTCCCTGTAAGCTGAACGCACTTTTAATTCCTAAATGTAAGTTCCACAGCGTCTGTTTTCCTTTAACTTCGATATCCCGGAAAATATCTTCTTTCGCATCTAATATTACGCGGATTTTGTAAACCATCAGTTTAAATTACTTTTGCCTTTATTATTATGATAAATCTCTGTTGCAAATATAAAATAAATGAGATGTGACAAAAAAATATTTCAGGATTTTTTAAATTATTTTTTTTCCTTACATTTTGCCCGGGTTATTTACTTTTTTCAAGCATAAAACTGAATTTTGTACCTTCCAGATAGACACTTTCCACGGTAATATTTTCGTTGTGTGCCTCCAGGATATGCTTTACAATGGCGAGCCCCAATCCGGAGCCCCCTTCCCTCCTGCTTCTGCTGGTTTCCACCCGATAAAAACGTTCGAAGATCCTCGGAAGGCTTTCGGACTTGATGCCCATTCCGTTGTCGATCACTTCAATCAGCACTTTATTTTTAAGGATGCTGGTTTTTACGACTACTTTTGCTTCCTGCCTGTTGGCGTAATGGATGGCATTTGAGATCAGGTTGATAAAGACCTGGGAGATTTTCTGCTTGTCTGCCTCTACAAAAATCTGTGGCTGTAAAGTCTGGATTTGCATACTTGCGTTATGCTTCTCGGCTTCCAGATCCAGCAGGTCGAAAATTTCCTTGATTAAGAGATTGACGTCAAATCTGGATACCGTAAGGTTGATCTCCCCTGCCTCCAGCCGGTTGATCATATCCAGATCGGTAACAATAGCGATCAGCCTTTCCACCGACTTATCGATTCGTTCAAGGTATTTATCGCGGATCGTGAGATTATCCACTCCGCCGTCGCGTAATGTTTCCACGTACCCCTGAATGGAAAAAAGCGGTGTTTTAAGTTCGTGCGATACGTTGCCGATATATTCTTTACGATAGCTTTCCATTTCCTTCATCATATCAAGCTCCGTCACCTTCTGTTGGTTGAGGTCTGAAAATCTTTCCCCCAATTCTTTAATGGTGATGTTCTCATTGTCATCATGAACAATTTCCTGCGGCAATAGCTGGGACAGTCCACGGACCTGCTTTTTGCCGTAATAGTTGAAGAGCAGCTCCAATACGATATAATTAATGATAAAAATAAGGATGAGGCATAAGAAAAGCCCGATTTTAAAGAATGGGGTGTTGTAGTAGAGATCCTTTAGTGAATCGAAAGTGATTACTAACAAAAACATCACCAATGTCAAAAGACAAGAGGCGACGAGGGTAAGCCTGTAAAATTTCAATTTTACAAAGTTTTAGGGGTTAAGGATATAAAGATAAGAATTGAAACCGAGTATTAAACAATAAGTTTATACCCAATTCCTTTTAATGTCTGGATCGTGTTGATTCCAAGTTTTTCTCTCAGTCTTCGGATGTGTACGTCGATGGTTCTTTCACCTACGATCACGTCATTTCCCCAGACTTTCTCTAAGATCTCTTCTCTTTTGAAAACTTTTTCGGTATTTGATGCCAACAGATACAACAGATCAAACTCTTTTTTCGGAAGCAGGAACTGCTGTCCGCTCTTGGAAACCCTGAAATTATCTTTATCGATTACCAAATCTCCAATTTCGATTAATTTGGCATTATCGGACACCTGCGAAGTAAGCTGCAACAAAGCATTTACTTTTGAGATCAGAATTTTCGGTTTGATCAGTTTAACGATGTAATCGTTTGCTCCCGCCTGGAAGCCCGCCAACTGGGAAAACTCTTCACTTCTTGCGGAAAGGAAAACGATAAGTGTTTTCTGAAGTTCTTTGATCTTGCGAAGTTCCTGGCAGGTTTCGATCCCGTCTTTTTCGGGCATCATCACGTCCAGTAAGATCAGATCGGGAATAATTTCTCTGGCTTTATCAATGCCTTCATTTCCATTGGTGGCAGTATGAATATCATAGCCTTCCTTCTCTAAATTGTAAGACAGAATCTCTAAAATATCCAGTTCGTCGTCTATTAAGAGGATTTTCTTTTGGTTCATTTTCAATTTTTACGCGTCAAAGTTAATCATATTTTAATAACGGTTTAACGAAACGGGTATCGTTCACATAAAGTTAACAATTATATCCTTTTCTTAATGTTTAGTTAAAAAAAAATTAAATTTCCCTAAACCATATACCCAGTAAAATCTTTCTTTCTTTGCACCGAAAGAATCGAGTAAGATATAGTAAAATGAAAAAACAAATCCACAAGAGCATTATGCTGCTTGCCTTGTTTTCCGCTGGCTTCGCATTCGCACAAAGCCAGGTTCTAGAAGGTAGGGTATTGGACGAGAAAGACAATACGCCAATTGAAGGCGTAAAAGTAAAGGTAAATGATCAGGAGGTTACTACTGATATTTCCGGAAACTACTCTCTGAGCCTACCACCGGGCACCAATTACGTAATCACCGTAACTTCCAATGGCTACAACAGAAAAGAAATAAGCGAGGTCGTAGTAAAAAGCGACACCAATACTCATCTTGACATTGTTCTTGATAAGCCTGTTTCTACCAAAGAAAAGCAGATCGAAGGCGTTGTGATTAAATCGAACGCCCGAAAGGAAACGATTGCCTCTACTATCGGCTTGCAGAGAAACTCCGGTGTTGTTTCCCAGGTAATCGGTGTTGAAGCCATTAAAAGAAGTCCGGACAGAAATACGGGGGAAGTTCTGAAAAGAGTTTCCGGGGTAAGTTTGTTCGACGGAAAATATATTGTGGTAAGAGGTCTTTCAGACCGTTATAACCAGGCGATGCTTAACGGGATTCAGTTATCCAGTACAGAACCTGACAGAAAAACCTTCTCTTTCGACCTTTTCCCGGCAAACGTTATCGAAACCCTTGTCATCAACAAAACATTCATCCCTGAATACAGTGGAGAGTGGGGAGGCGGATTGATCCAGGTAAATACTAAAGATATTCCTAACAAAAACTTTTTCAACGTGCAGTTGGGTGTGGGAGGAAACTCCATCACGATGGGCCAGGAGTTTAAAATGCAGAAAGGCGGAAAATGGGATTTTCTCGGAATTGACGACGGTTCCCGAAAACTTCCTGAAGGAATGCCTGCTAAAAATGCATTCAGCCTTCTGAGCGAAGCCGATAAAACGGAATTCGGAAAAAAATACGTTAAAAACCTGGGCTATAACTCCAACGGTTTTCCTGAGAATGTAAGCTTACAGCTTGACGGAGGCTTCAATACCAAACTTTTCGGAAAAGATTTAGGAGTGATTGCCGTTTTAAACTACAGCAACAATAAAAGAAGGATCGAAACACGAAACAGCTTCTTTACCATCAACGGACCACTGGCTGATACAAACTTCGATTATTATACTGAAAAATACCAGAATGATGTTATCTTAGGCGGATTGCTTAACCTGACCTTAAAGCTCAATACCAATAATAAGATTTCCCTGAAAAACATCATCACCAACAATACGGTGAACCACATGTCTTTCAGGACCGGTAAGGATTTTGAGTTTGATCCGATCAACGGTACGAATATCATTGCGAGAGAAATCGGTTTCAAAGAAACAACTTTCTATAATTCAACATTAAACGGTACACATAAAATTGACGCTCTGGGAGGTCTTACTTTCAACTGGTACGGAAGTTTCGGTATTCTTGATCAATATATTCCATTGTTGCAGCGTCTGCAGTACAACCAGTATCCTGATATGAACGGAAGCCCTTATCTGGCCCTTATATCCAACGGACTTTCCCAGAAATCAGGAAGCGTATTCTACTCTACACTAAGCGATTATTTATATAATGCCGGCGGAGATGTATCCAAAACTTTTGAGATGTTCGGACAGAAGCAGACCATCAAAGGAGGATACCTTTTCCAGGTGAAAGACAGGATTTATAATTCCAGACCCTTCTCCGTAAGGCTGGCATCCTATAACCAGGGATTGCTTTCGCAGCCGTTTGAAACAATTTTCAGTCCTGATAATTTCGGAACGGGCGGCAATAAATTCACTTTCGACGAGATTGCAGGAAACCAATACCGATACATTGCCAATACGATCCTAAATGCCGGATATCTGCAGTTCGACAGCAATATTACCTCATGGTTCAGAGCGGTTTGGGGACTTAGGGTTGAAAACTTTGACCAGTTGGTGGGAAGCACCAAAAGAAGCGATGACCGTTTCGTTAATACTAAAGTGACGGATTTCCTACCCGCTTTAAACATGACGTTCAAGCTCACAAACAATATGAATTTAAGGGTTGCCGGTTCACAAACCGTTGTAAGACCGGAATTCAGAGAGGTTTCGCCTTTGGCATATTATGATTTTGATTTAGGTGCTACGGTAATCGGGAATAAATATATCCAGAGAACCAAAATCACCAATGCCGATGTACGATGGGAATGGTATCCTAGAAATGGAGAAATACTTTCCTTTGCCGGTTTCTATAAAAACTTTAAAAATCCTATTGAATTATACTTTAACCAGTCGGGTGTAGGAACCAGTAATACCTTCAACTACCTGAACGTAGATAAAGCGGATGCCTACGGAGCAGAATTGGAGTTCAGAAAAAAACTTGATTTCTTCAGCGCTCTTAAAAACTTCACGCTGGGCGGTAACTTTGCCCTTATCAAAAACAGGGTAACCGATGCAGAAACGAATGTAGACCGGCCGATGCAGGGACAGTCTCCTTATACGGTAAACGTAAGCCTTCAGTATGATACGGAAAAATCCGGATGGTCTTCTACCGTACTTTTCAACATGATCGGAAGAAGAATCCTGTATGTAGGAAACGATCAGGTTCCGCCAATCTGGGAAAATCCGAGACCGCTTCTGGATTTCCAGGTCGCTAAAAAAGTTTTACAGAATAAGGGAGAGATCAAACTGAACATTTCCGATATCCTGAACCGACATGCGAAATTTTATCACGATCTGAACAATAACAAGAAATACGATAGTGCCGATGCACTGGCTATCGACCGGGTAACGGGAACTAACATCAGCCTTACTTTCGGATACAGCTTTTAATTAAAATCAATCAATTATCTAATAAAAAATAAGTCTTTATATCATGAAAAAATTTGTTTTACACGCTTTAATGCTTGGTACTCTGGCCACTACTCTAACGGCATGCAGAAATATCGAGGAAGACGGGGAAACTATCGTACAGAACGGAAACTCCGGTACCGGAACGACTGATAACCTGATCCTTTCCGGAAAGATTACTTCAAATCTTACGCTTAAAGCCAACAACACGTATAAGTTAAGAGGATTAGTATATGTAACGAACGGTGCTACCTTAACTATTGAACCGGGAACCAAAATCGTTGGTGAAGCTGACAAAAACGGTGCCCTGATCATTACCAGAGGAAGTAAAATTATGGCTGAAGGTACTGCCAGCAACCCGATTATTTTCACTTCAGAAAAACCAAGCCCGAAAAGAGGCGACTGGGCAGGATTGGTAATCCTTGGAGCTGCTCCTACCAATGCTTCCTTCAACGGACAGGCCGGTGTAGGTGAAATCGAAGGTGGAATCAACAATACCGAAGGACTTGGTCTTTACGGAGGTTCCAATGCAGCGGACAACAGCGGCGTACTAAAATATGTAAGAGTGGAATATGCAGGATATGCATTTTTACCGGATAAAGAGATCAACGGAATCACTTTCGGTGGTGTCGGTAACGGAACTACAGTAGATTACGTACAGGTTTCTTATGCAAACGACGACAGTTTCGAGTGGTTCGGAGGAACGGTAAACTGTTCTCACCTTATTGCTTACAAAGGTCTTGATGACGATTTCGATACCGATAACGGATTTGCAGGAAAAATTCAGTTCGGTATTGCGGTAAGAGACTCTCAGGTTGCTGACGTTTCAGGATCGAATGCCTTTGAATCTGATAATGATGCCAACGGGTCTTCTTTGACGCCTCAGACTTCTGCTACGTTCTCGAACATGACAATTATCGGCCCGATTAATTCTTCCAGTGCAGGTACAAACTCAGGTACGATCAATTCATTATTCCAGAATGCATTGCAGATCAGAAGAAACTCTTCGATTTCCATATTCAATTCTGTTTTCACAGGTTATCCGGTAGGGTTGTTTATCGATGCTACAAAAGGTACGCCTACAGATAATAACATCGGAAATTCCAGTCTTGTATTCCAGAACAATATTTTGGCAGGTAACACCACTCCTTTAAAATACGGAGCGTCTACTTCTTCAGCTACAGGTTATACCCTTACCGATCTTACGAACTGGTATACAGCAAACGGAAATTCTACTCTGACCTATACTGCTGACGTAAAATTAACAAACGCATGGGCTCCGGCAGGAACCACACCAAACTTCTCTCCTGCTTCAGGTTCTGCTTTACTGACAGGCGGAGTCTTCACCAATGCTAAATTAACAAGCTGGTTTACGCCTGTAACCTACAGAGGAGCTGTAAAAGATGCTACCGATACCTGGTATGCCGGTTGGACCAACTACAACCTATAATCAGTAATTAGTTTCTTCATATTAAATTTAAAACGGCCTTGGAAAAATTTTCCAAGGCCGTTTTGTTTGTACAATTGCCCGTCTTTTTACAGAATAGTATTGGGAAAATACCCGGAAAAATGGTAATTTGGTCTTTTAAAAAAGACTTTATCTTAAATATCTGAAATAAAGAAGTAATCTGAAATACTATGAAGAAAAATTGTTTATCTATATTCGCAGCAGTCCTGATCTTCGGTTCTGCATTTGTCATAAATTCATGCAGCAAAGAGGATGACGAGATTGCAACCACTGCCGTTGTAGGCATTGCGCAGGATCCCAACAATTTTAAAGGTGATGTGAACAGCGGGCAGGTGGTTACCCTTGACCCTACCAAAGTATACGTCCTGAACGGTACGGTAAAAGTAAAAGACGGCGGAAAACTGGTTATTCCCGCAGGAACAAGAATTGTGGCCACGGCCGGAGCTTCATCCTATGTTCTTGTAGAACAGGGCGGGCAGATCTACGCTAACGGGACCCCCGCTTCCCCGGTTTCCTTTACCTCATCGGCAGCCACCACAGGAACATGGGGCGGCGTCATTATTTGTGGAAAGGCGCCGATCAATACTGGAGCGACAAGTATTTCCGAAATCGCAGCTGCAACTTACGGAGGAACTTCAGCGGCAGATAACTCGGGATCATTAACTTATGTACGGATTGAAAATGCAGGAATCAATTTCTCTACAACAGTGAAATTCAACGGCCTTTCTCTGTTTGGAGTAGGAAGCGGAACCAAAGTGGAAAACATCGCTGTAATCAGCGGTGCGGAAGATGGAATCCAGCTGTACGGAGGCTCAGTAAATGTTACCAATATTGTTTCCGTAGGCAATGATGATGACGCTTTCGTCTGGACCGACGGATGGATCGGGACTGCCAATTCCGTCTTTACCCAAAGAAAGACCAATGGTACAGGAAATACAGGGATCAAAGGCATGAACAATGCTTCTAACTCCTCCGCAACTCCGGTTTCCAGCCCTATCCTTAAAAACATCACCCTGCTTGGCGGAACCTCGGGAGAATCCAACGCCATCAGTTTATCTTCAGGCACGTACGCAAGCTTCGACAACGTGGTGGTTTCCAACTGGGCCAAAGGGTTCAGCCTCACCGGAGACGCCACCGTCACTTACCTGAACGGACAAAGTAAAATCACCAACGTGTTTTTCGATACGAATGTAACAGGTAAAGTTACAGCTACCTCAACCTCAGGAGCCACTGTCACCCTGCTCAGCAACACTTACACTGAAAAATCTGATGCTACCGGTGCCGGAAATAAGATGGGAAATCCGGCTTGGGCGATTGGGTGGTCTGGGTTGCTGTAAATATATGTAAACACTGTACGACCTTATTGATACTTACATAAGGGATTTTAAAACTCGTAAAACTTTTTCTAATTTATAAAACACAGAACCCACCACTTTGCGGTGGGTTCTTTATTATTGCTCACGGATTATAAATCCGCGAGAGCGGGTTTTATTCTTGTATTTTTTGAATAATTTCAACTAGTTCATTGTATATACTTTCTCTCTCTTTTTCAATTATTTCTCCTGTGTCATATTTTTCAATAATAATATTGTATTTATTAGTTTTATCATAATTAAAAGTCGATATGTAGATCAAAGCAGTTCCTACTTGAATACCTATTGCTGTAATATCCGCTTCCCAAAAATCAACGATTTTATAGTCTTGAAGTGATTCTTGTTTTAATCTTAAAAGTAATTCGTTTATCTCAGTATTTTTATTCTCCATTATTTTAAAAATCTACTATCTGTTAATAATTTTCGGACAGTTGTATTACCACTTTGTAAAGCTTCTTTTACCGTACTATCTAAATATTCTGCAGGGAAAACAGCTTTTATACTACCTTTTCTATGAGTTGATATAAATTCCTGTACTGTGTTATCTACATTTTCCAGTATACTTATAGTAGTAGGACTACTTATATTTAATTTAAGTAATTTTGCTAATTTCAAGAATTTTCCTCCAAGATTACCCATTTTCGCAATATTCCCAATCTTTCCTTTTCTTAGATTAACTAATAAAATGGCTGTTGCAATAACAGTTTCTTCTCCATTTTCACCTTCGCCAATTGAACTGAAAGAGTCTGATAAAAGGTTTGGAACGTCCATAATTAATTTTCCCACACCTTGTATGTCACTTAGCACTCCTTTTCCGTAACCATATCGATCTCTAAGCTACGCGCTTTCTTCTGGAGTATTTGGTCTAATTGGTGCTATTAATGATAATGTTTCTTTAATGTCTATTTGGGAAATAATATCTGCGGCTTTATATGTAAATTTTTTAACCCCAGTTATTACAATCTCTTCTATAGATTGTCCGCCTTTAGGACCATATATTTTTTTAGGATCTGGATCTTCTCCAATCATTCCAGTTGGATCATTAAATCTAATTGGGTTTCCGTAAACATAAGAATAAGGGCTATACGTGAATTGTAATTCACTTAATGGATCATGCACTCCCAATCTTCCGATATCCGCCATATAGAACCTTACCCCATAATCATACATTCCTATCTCCGTTTGCAGCTCCTTTCCGTTGTACTTGTAATTGTATTCCGGGTTTCCTGCCAACTCATTGTATCCTCCATGCTTCAGCCCAAACGGATAATAATTGTTTTCTTCAAGAACTTCTACGCTGCTGCCGTTGTTAAAATAACTCAGTCTTACATTTCCCAAATGATCGGTGTAATTGTAAATATACTTATTTTGCTGGAAATCAAAATAACCTTCTGAAGTGGGAACAAATTGCAGGAAATTGCTTGAATCATCACCCGCTGCGATCAACGATGCATTATACTGGAACCCGTCCAGGTAATCCGTATTGGTACTGAGAGAAAATCTCCCTGAAATGCCTTTTCCAACCTTTACACCATCAGCCCTGTAGGTATAAGTGATGGTCTGTTTAGACCTTCCGCTTCCTGTAGTAAACAGCTTGGGTAGATTTAAATGATTGTACTCAATAGTAGTGATATTCTTATCCAGCTGGCTTATCATACTGCCATTGGAATCATAAGTAATGGTATTTTGTAAGGCATTGTATCCTGAAGCATTATTGCTCACACCGGAAGGAAGGGTGATCTTATCAAGACGGTTCCCGGTGTAATTATACACCAGATCATCAATCAATTCCGGTGTTGTGCCTGAATAAGGTTTGGAGAATCTTTTCAGGGTAAGGATATTGCCATTCAGATCATAGGTGAGCTGTTCGTTATAATTATTGTTGTTGATCACTGATGATCCCGGTTCGGAGTACATTCCCTGCTGAAGCCTGTTAAGTTTATCATACGTAAAAGAATACCTTCTTTTATTGTCATTGGCTACAGTAGAGGTTTTCCAGTCGATCTCAGCGATGTTCCCATTAAACCTGCCGGGAGCAAGACCTGAATTTTCAGGATTGTTGTACTTCATAGCATAACCAAAAAAGTCACTGCCCAGATTATCCGGATCATTGATCTGTGTCATCCAGCCCCGGATGTTATACTGGTAATCCACCGTCTGAAGACCGTTGCCTAAAACTGTTCCGCCTACTTTTTTACTTTGCAGCTGCGAAAGTTCATTGTAGGTATTCTGTGCCAGAATTTCTACAGGGTTGTTGTCTACCTTATGCCGGTGTACCAAAAGCCGGTTCTGTCCATCATATTCAAATGTTTCGGTAATCACTCTTTCGGTATCAGTAGCGAGCCTTTTATGCTGTGTCAGAATAATATTCGGGACACCTGAAAAATCCAGCCTTTTTTCGATATTGGTATATCCTCCCAGATGGTTTTGAGCATACTCCCTGATGAGTCTTCCTTTCAGGTCATAATACATGTATTTTTTTGTCCAGTGGTCATCTTCTATATTCTTTACAAAACTGGATACGGGAAGACCTTTTGTGCTTACGCCATACTGCTGTGCATTCGATGGCAACACCACCTGGTCATATACCATGGTAGGAAAAGGATCGCCCGGCAAATATGAATCGTAATAATTGACAGACAATATGCTTTCTATATTTTGAGGGTATGCTGTATTGGCATAATAGATCTGTAATCCACTCTGAGTGTAGGATCCGTAGGTTTCCGTATTTACCCCATACGTGTTCGTAATCCACGTCTGTACTGCGTTGCGGTCTCCATTATCAATTGAAATACCTGTATATAATACTCTTCCAAACTTATCATACTTTGTAAAAAACCACTTGTTTAAAAGTTTCTGATTGGCATCCTGTGTTGCCACCAATCGGTCTGCTTTATCGTACACCATATATTCCCAGCCTTTCCCGGGAAGTTTCTTTTCGACAAGCCTTCCCCTGCCATCATATTTATACTGATAGCAAAGCTCCCCAAGCACCGTGTTGGGATCTGCTTCCACAGCAGCTTTCGGGGAAATGACAAAAGCCAGCTGGTTGTATTCGTTGTAGACATAGTAGGTATCCGCCTTCTCGGTATCATTAATAATTTTTCTGACCAAAAGAACCTGCCCTTCCCCGTTTTTGAACTCGATGGTGACATTCCCGTCTTCGTCGGTAACGGTATTTTTATACAGCTGCGCCGTCCCGTAATTTGTACTCTGGTTGAGCACCGAACTGGTGGCACCATTCACCCAAGTGGTAACGGTAGTGTATTTTTTAACGGCATCACCGGTTGTATTGGCATTATACCCGAACTGTACCGGCTTGGTATCCCACGCCATGCCCACCTGCTTCTGCTGAAGGATCCGGTCCAAAGGTGAGTTTTCCAGGATTTTTTCTGAAAAAGGACTTTCGTTCGCATAGATTCCGGTGGGGTCCCCTACAGGAAAATATCCGGAATTTTGCTGGGAGTAGATGGCTCCGTTATTTGTTCCCTGCTGGGGAACAGGAAGGTAATCCAGGACCTGTCTTCCGAATCCGTCATATAAAATAGGTGTTACCACGTCTTTTCCTTGTGGAGACGCTTTAACATTCACAATCTGCTTGGGCCGTCCCAGCCCATCGAAATACTGAACGGTCTCAATCTGTTTGGCTGTAGAGCTTGAGGAGGTGACCGGTTCCAGATATGTCCTGCTCTGGATATAGTTTTCTGTAGAAGTAAGCTGTGCCTGCACAAATCCTGATAAAAGGATCGTACTTATCGGAATTAATATCTTTTTCATCGGTATTAGTTTTTGTAATTGTATTTAAATTCTTTTAGCAGTTTGCCAGCTTGGTTTTCTTCTCTTACTTCTTTTAATCTATTAGCGGTATCATAAAGGTAAACCTCCCTTATTCCTGATGGAGGGGTAATGCTCCTTACACCAATAAGCGGATCATAGGTATACGTAGTAACATGGTAATTTGCTAAACTTGCATCTTTCCTGAAATTATCAAGTGCTGAAAGAAAAGCAGATTCATCATTTCCTGGAGCTGCGGCATTATCTGTTGTCGATGCGTTAACAATAGAGTCGATTAATGATTGGGAAATGTCAGAAAGCTTTGCTCCTTCAATCTTGGCTATAGGTTGGGTTTGGTTATACCCCCAGATGATGGTGGTTGAAATCCCGTCCTTTGTAGTATATTGCTGGAGATTACTTCTGCTATCGTAAAGATCGTAGGTGACTTCGTTAAAACGTTCTGCTGCGGAAGGAACTTCTGTGACGCCAAATCCAGAGCCAGCCGGAGGTGTAGGGACCATATCATTCTCATAATATTTTAAGATTCTTTTAGGTAAAACTAAATTTGTTACAAAATTATATTCGTAAAGAGACTGAATTCTGTTTTGAAAAATATTATTTTTATAATTTGTTGTTACCAGTGGAATTCCAGACATATTTTTCAAAAGCATGCTGGGAATGGAGAAGTATGGCGGTAAGTTTTGTTGTGGCTGGTTGCCATGTCTCAGATCATCAGCATATAGATACAGAGTTTTTAATTCAATGTCATCAGGATATTTAATTGTTTCACCAGTTAAATTTAAGTGCTTAGATGAATTTCGCTTATATTCAGCTATTGTTTTTAGTTCATTACCGCTAATATAATCAGTCGTAATAGTAGAGTTTAAAAAATAAGGATAAACATTTTCTTTTTGATAGTAAACCCAAGAAGATATCTGATGAACTCTCGAAAAATATTTATTTTGCAACAATGGATGCAAACTAACAGCTGTATAATTATTTTCTATTTTTCTGATTATACTATTGTCTTTATACATCTCTGTTTTCAATAGTTTTCCTCTTTGAAAATCGTTATAATTATATTTTACGTAAAAATTTTTATTCAATTTATATGGCTTCAAATCATTGTCTAAAGCCAGAATATTGCGTTCAATAAGAATATCAGGATTTGTTGAGTAATCACTAAAATAATACTTTTGCTGTAGTATATTATTTCTAAGTTCTGCAACTTCACTATAGGTAATTGGTGAAGAACTCAAAGAGTTCTCAGAAATATTTTGTGCCGTTTCCTTTAACATTTGTGTTCTTCCCCCTACGGCATTTTTATAATCGATATAATTCATATATCTAAAAGTTTGGGTGGCAATACCACTAGATTCATTAGTTCCTGACCCGTAGTTTTTAATGTATTTAAAATCTCTTGTATAAGTATTTGTTCCATCAAAATCTATAATTTTTTTGATTCTTGCACCTCCAACTATTCCAGATTCATTTTTTAGATATGGAAAAAAATCAGAAGAAAAATCTTTCTCTATTTTTCTAGAATAAGAATGAGGCTCATAATAAAATGTTGAATTCCCTTTAGTAGGATAACTAATAACTTTTAATAAAGCTGTATTTACTAAATTTGGATTGGAATCTCGGGAATTTCCTGTTATTTGATAATCACCTGTATTCGTATTAAAACTATATTGAGGTATTAAAAAATTGTTATTTTCATTCTCTCCATTCCAATAGCCCCAAAAATCTATACCTAACGTTGTTTCTTTAGGTAAGTTTTCTTTATTATAATAATCAAAGGTATACTTTCTATTATCTGGAAAATTAAGCGATATGAGGAAAAATCTATCTTTATTTCTATAATATTCAAAGCCTATATTTTTAACTACAGTATTTTGATTTTTTATTTCAATGTTGCTTAATTTTAAAGGCTGATAATTGTTATCCAAAGATTGAAAGCGTGTATAAGTAAATTTTACGAGTTCTTTTCCATCTAATGAAATTGCAGATGGAAAAACCTTTTTAGTTAGAGTATATTGGAAATAAGGTGCCTGATAAGAAAATCCACTTCCGTCTCCCCAAACATGATATCCTCCTGTGCTTGTATTATAATTATAATTAAATCTTTCATTTTGCTGATTAACATATTTATTGTAGTCAAACAGTTCTTCTACGAAATCAAAGGTAGATTGTTGAGGTGGGGGTGTTGATGTACAAAAATTCCCTAAATTAGAAAGATTAAAAAGTAGAATCAATTTTCTTATATTTTAAATATTCTATTTCTATGATGTGATTATTAGGATATTCAATTTTTCTTAAATACCAACTATTTATAGAGAAAATTCCTTGACCATTTGGAAGTAAATGAGCCGGATCTTTAGAACTTCCCATTTGATAAGATATTTCAAGATTCGTATGATTTCCTCCAAAATAGTATTTAATCCCTCTACCGTCAGTGATTATGATCTCAGAATCGACAGGTGTACAGCCGTAATTATTTTGATTACTTAGATTAGAAATATCTATTTTTAAATTCATATCTTCTGATACAGCTATTGGTACTCCATCATTGTTGATATAGAAATACCCCGAATTTCCCATAAAATTAAAATTGAATTTGTCTGGGTGAAGTTCATATTGATATCCATTTATAGAGACATGATCCTTCCAAAAAGAAGAATTATAGGAACCATCATAAATATCAATATTAGATTTAGGACTTAATCTTGCCCCTACAAGAAAGCCCTTAGATATAAATGTATCCTCAGAAGAATCAGAATCATCTGCAATTCCATTAATATCTCGTGAAATAACTCCTCCAAAATTTAGGAACCAATTATGTCCTACATAATTTGATTTTTTATTAGGGATAAATCCTGAAGAATTATAATTTAATGTTAAATTAAAATTTCCAATAGACTGAAAGTTTTCTTGAAAAATTGGAATACTTAAATCAGCTCCTCCAACATTCAAGTTAACTGGAATATTCCCAAATCTTTCCATTTCATAACTTTGTGGAGATTTAATATTAAGGCTTTGAGAAGTATATAGATTGTAAAACAGTATTGAAAATAATAGTGTGTTCTTTTTCATGTTCTTTTATTTTTTAATGAGTTTTGCACTCGCCGTTTTCCCTGTTTCCGTCTTCACCGATACTATGTAAGCCCCCTGAATGAGCGGCTGCGTATTAATTTTGGTTACTTTGTTTTTTGTTTTAACGTTCTGAAGCTGCCTTCCTCCCATATCATACACCGTAATTTCCGCTCCAAACGCACCTTCCCTCAAACCCTCAAACCCAAGCTCCACATACGCGAAATCACTCACCGGATTCGGGTAAATCTTAATATCCTGCTTCTCGATCAATTGGTCAATTTGCTTATCACCTAACTTCACAATTTTCCAGTTTTCTCTTCCCAGTTCCTCGGCGCTGGTTCCGGCCAAAATGATTGAACCGTCTCTATTCAGCTTAATATCCGAAAGCCGTTCTTCCCTTTTGCTGGATTCGCCTTTGACGTGCTTTTTCCACTGCTCATTGCCATTCTGATCCAAATACAGCATCCAGAACTTTTCATCATCCGTTTCGATTCTTCCCTCTGCCTGCGTGTAGCCGCCCAATAAAATCCCTCTCGTATTTTTATCATCGGAAGCATGCAGAACGCTCATGCCCATCAGAACATCCCGGTTCTTGAAATTGTAGGACTTCTGCCATATCTCTTCGCCTCTCGGGTTTACGGAGATCAACCAAAGGTCTGTTCCCTCTTCGATGCCTACGGTTTTATTTCCCGAACGCTCCGATCTGGATTCCCCGCCGATCAGATAACCGGTGGAAGTCATGGCCAAAGTCCTTAAATGATCGTCACCTGTTCCACCGAAATTCTTTTCCCATTCTACCTTGCCTTCTTTATTAAGCTTGACGATGTGATAATCGCCTTCGCCGTAATTGGAGGTGGTTTTGGTTGATGGTTAATGACTTTGCTACTTCCAGCCACCGCTCCACTTCTGGAATAGATCCCTAACAATGCTCCGCCATCCAGAGTCGGAATTATTTTCTCCACTTCATCGAGTCCTTTTCCGCCTAAAATAAGTTGTGAAATTTCCTTTCCGTTCTTATCAAGCCTTACGATAAGAACGTCTTTCGATCCGAATCCTTTCTCTGAATTCTGGATGTTGCCTGCTGCAAAAAATCCGAAATCCGTCGTCTGGATCACTGCTCTTGCTTCTTCGTCTGAAGCTCCGCCGATGGTTTTCTGCCACAATTCATCCCCGAATTCGTTGATGCGGATCAGCCAGAGATCGCTTCCGCCTCTGGATTCCTCTTTTTTATCCAGGCCTTGGCCTGAGTAGGACGTGCCTGCAAGTAAATACCCACCTTCCTGCGTATTGACGGTGGCTGATAAGAAATCATGGTTTTTCCCGGAGAAGTATTTTTCCCAGACTTCTTCTCCCTGCTGGTTCAGTTTCACCACATGGAAATCGTAGCCGTTGTTCTGCTTATTATCCGAAGAGATTTTATTGGACCGGATACTGCTGCCTGAAATCAGGTATTGCTGATCGATGGTGGTGGTCACCTGGGAAAGGAAATCCTGCGTCGAAGACGTAATGTCTTTCTGCCAGACCACTTACTGGGCGGAAATGCCCAGTACCATGCACAGGGTAAGTGCGCTCATGTAAAGTCTTTTCATGTCCTTAGTATTTAATTGTTAATTTTAAATTTTTTCAAAAATATTTTACTTATTTAATAAAAGAGTTGCTTTATTAACTTAATGCAAATAATAAATAACGTAAAAGATCATATTACTCCGTATTCCAGTTCAGAATTTCAATATTCCGTTCCGCATACCCCAAAGCGTCCTGTACCGATAGAAAGGGGCGCGAACTGCTGTCTGCTGAAATATAGCCTTGTTCATCAATAAGGTACTTTCCGAAATGCAGGTAATAGACGGTGCTGTCTTTTCCGATAGTTGATGAAAAAGCAGCAGATCCCAATGATGAAAGGTTACCGGGCTCCTGCTCTACCAGTAAAATCGGCAGATAGGTATTTCCGGAATACTTCCATTCGCCGGTCTTAATTATTTTGTGCATGATCTGAATGTTTTTTTAAAGCATAAAAATAAGATGTTCAAAAACTTTTAAGATTTCAGGAATATTAATTTCATATTAAATGATGTATAAAAACAGAAAACGCAGTTTGCACTGCGTTTTCTATTTTTATAGGTGAATAGTCAATGGTCAATTTTGCTGCGCAAGTCAATTGTAAAGTAAGCCAGAAAATTCACTATTCTTCCAAAGGATTTGATCATAATAATTAAATCATGAATGCTTTATCTTGCTTTGCAAATCAATTGTAATCAATAAAAAATGCACCATTTCCCCGAAGGAATTCACCATTGACAAATGAATCGTGAATGGTCAATTTTACTTCGCATGTCAATTGTGAATCAATTAAAAAATTCACCATTCACCCGAAAGGAATTGACAATTCACCTGAAAGAATTCACCATTGACTTTTTAAGAGTACTCGAATTTCCTCACCGCTTCCAGCGTTCTGTCGATTTCTTTATCTTTAATCGCATTACTGATAAAATACGTTTCATAGCCGCTTGGCGGAAGATAGATCCCGTTCTGCAGCATCTGGTGGAAGAAATTATTAAATAAGGCATGGTTGGCCTCCTGGGCTTCATCAAAATTAGAAACCCTGTTCGTATGGAAAAATACGGACATCATCGATCCCTTTCGGTTGATTTTATGGGCAATTCCTTTTTCATTCAGGATTTTTCCGATTTCGAAATTCAGCGTTTCCGTGGTTTTTTCCAATCTGTTGAAGAATTCAGGATCATTTTTGATCAGCTGCAAAGTTTTCAGTCCGGCTCTCATGGCCAAAGGGTTTCCGCTTAAGGTCCCTGCCTGATAAACTGCACCTTTTGGTGCCAGATAGTCCATAATTTCGTTTCTGCCTGCAAAAGCACCGACCGGAAGTCCACCGCCGATTACTTTTCCGTAGGTCACGAGATCCGCTTTAACATTAAAAAGCTCCTGCGCTCCTCCGAATGCCAGCCTGAAGCCGGTCATTACCTCGTCAAAGATCAGTAATGCTCCGTTTTCATCACAGATGGTTCTCAGCTTTTGAAGAAATTCGTTTTCAGGAAGGACACAACCCATGTTTCCGGCAACAGGCTCAATAATAACCGCCGCAATTTCACCCTGATTATGTCTGAACAGGTCTTCTACCTGCCCCATATCATTGTATCTTGCCAGCAAAGTATCTTTTGCCGTTCCTGCTGTTACGCCGGGAGAATTCGGATTTCCGAAAGTGGCTGCTCCACTCCCCGCTTTAATAAGAAATGAATCCGAATGCCCGTGATAACAACCTTCAAATTTTACAATCTTATCTCTTCCGGTAAAACCTCTGGCCAGCCTGACAGCACTCATACAGGCTTCTGTTCCTGAAGACACCATTCTGATCTGATCGATATTCGGAACATTTTCGACGATAAATTTTGCAATTTCCGTTTCAAGCTCCGTCGGTGCACCGAAAGAAAAACCTTTTTCGGCCTGAATTTTCAGCGCTTCCAGAACCTCGGGATGGGTATGGCCGAGAATGGCCGGCCCCCAGGAATTGATGTAATCGATATAGGTATTGTCATCGGCATCAGTAAGGTAAGCTCCTTTTGCAGATTTCATAAAAACCGGCACTCCTCCTACGGATTTGAATGCACGGACCGGGGAGTTTACACCGCCGGGAATGTATTGGTAGGCTTCATCAAATAAAGCCGAACTTCTTTGGTATCTCATTTTAAAATCTTTCTGTATAATTAATCCTTGAAATAAAGGGTTCCGTCTTCTCCAGCATAATTCCTGACTCCGTTGATCATTGTATAATATAACTGAAAAGCATGGCCGTTCTTCGAAACCGTTCCGAAAGGCTCAAATCTTCCGTTCAAAGTAACCCCATTGGCAAGAATGGTTTTAAAGCGTACATTTTCTCGGTCAGCAGGATCAGGTTCTGAGAGCAGGATCAGATGATGGTGGTCCATCATTAAAATGGAAGCATATTTTACAGGATAAATCTCGTGGGAAAATTCATCGGTTAAGCCGAACAATCCTGAAGAATCTGTAGTTAACAGATAGGGTTTTCCGCTGAATACCTGCCATCCCACATATGCAATATCGGGTGTGCTTCTGTACATTTTCCCGATTTTAAGAATATAAATTCCGATGTGGGCATTTTCTGACAGAATTTCAATATAATCAGCTTTAAAGTTGATCCGGTATTTTGTTTCATCTTCATAGGGTTTCAGCATTTCAAGGTCTCCCGAACTTAGGTCATCACGGGTCAGTGTGGGTACTTTACCGGTTTGGGTACCTGAAAAGCCTTTGTCTTCCACCCACCGGTCACGGACAGGAAATTTTTCAGGGTTTGCGTATTCGCCGAGCCGCATCCTTGTTTTCCTGGAATAGCGGTAATAACCAAAGCCATCAAACACTATGTAATCGGTGCCCTCCGCAAAAACTGGCTGTTCCGAAATAAATGGCATCACCTGTCCCGAATGATAATCTATAATTCCGAATTTCCTGTTTTGTTCTGCATGGAAACCCCCTACCGACGGATCATACCAGCTGATGCTCTGGTACTGTGGCTGAACCACAATGAATTTGCCGGCATCACACAATCCCCACAAGTTTCCCTGCCGGAACGGAATGTACTTATCCAGATCCTGTGAAAAGATTTGTACAGGAAAGAGCAGTAAAAACATCCAGTAAATCCCGGATTTTATGCTGTAAAATTTCATTCGGACATCCAATTTCTAAGGGTTGAAAAATATCAGCCGGATATTAATTTCTGGGTTTTTTATCAATTAAGTAGATCAGCTGTCCTGGTGTAGGTTTCTGTCCTTCATCCATTCTGTTTTTGGCGTACAGCTTATTTAATTTGATGCCGAATTTCTGGGCAATGTCATGCATATCTTCGCCGGGTGCGGCAGTATAGGTTGCCGTATTTCCTTCGGAATTTTTGGATTCAAGGAAAACGATCTCATTTTTCTTCAGCACATCACTTTCCAGTTCGTTCCACTTCATCAGCCTGCTTTCACTGATCCTGAACTTTTTGGCGATAAATTCAACGCTGGTATCCTCAGGAATGATAATGTATTTCAGGCCGTCGTTCGGGTGGCTTTTAATTAATATCGTATTCAGTATTTCCGCCTTAGTCTTAATACGCTCTACCCTTTTCTGCTGTTGGGCGTAGGAGGTCTGCTTGTACGGAACCTCAACGGTAACCGGTACTTTTGTCTTTTTAGTATATTTTTCCGGTTCCATCTGGGCCATAAAGCTCACGTCATTTTTCAGGTCCGGATACATTTTCAGGACTGCATACAATACTTCTTTGGAACTGGTATTGTCGAATTCGTATAATTTATACCGCTCTATTTTACCGATCAGGATCGAGGCGTAGCGCGGATTGGTGGCATATCCTGCTTTTTTCAGTCCGGTAGCCCACGCTTTGTAATCTTTCATGTCTAAATTGAAGAGATTTGCGTAGTACTTTCTTGTTGATAAAAAGATGGAATGGTCTTCGTAGGACTGTCTCGGATCATCATAAACGCGGAAGCATTCGTTGGGAGCGTCATCGGTATGCTTCATCGTTTTCCCGGTCCAGTCTTCCTTGCATTTGATCCCGAAATGATTTTTGCCTTCCAGTGCCAGCCGGCTCTGCCCGCCTCCGGTTTCCAGCAGTCCCTGCGCCAGAGTGATAGAAGCCGGAATTTTGTATTTTTCCATTTCCTCTACCGCATATTTTGCAAATTTCTGGATGTATTGGTCTTCAGTAGCCCAGGTCTGGGCGGAGAATGTAGATAAAACTAAAAGGCTTATGAGCGTGAAAAGTCTTTTCATCTTATAATTTTTATTGTTTTAAAATGAAAGATGGAACACCGAGTGTTTCATGTTTTCCAATTTTACTTTATACGATTAATGTTCTGTTCTGTTTTTCCAACATCCGGTTTGCTCCCTCTATTCCCTGCAGGCCGCCGGTATGAAAGCATAAAACCCTGCTGTCTTCAGGAAAAAAACCATCTTCAATCAATTCAAAAACTTTCTGCATCATTTTTCCTGTATAAACCGGCTCCAGAGGAATACTGTATTTCTCTTTAAAATCATTGATAAAACGGATATTTTCATCCTTTATTTTACCATAACCCCCGAAGCTTGAATCTATAAGACTGAAATTCTTCTTTGAGGTTAATTCCCGGATCCTCTGTTCCAGCGAATCGTCGTTCACCACTTTAAATCCGATAACGTTCTGATTGTCTCCGCAGTATTCCGAAATCCCGGCAACGGTTCCTCCGGTTCCGACTGCAGTGCAAAGATAATCAAAATCTTTTGTTTCATCATTCAGCATCATTTTTAAGCCCGCTACGGCGTCTTCATTGGTTCCTCCTTCGGGAACGGTCAGGGCCTCCGGGAATTCCTTCTGCAAAAATCCGGTTAATTTTTCTTTGTGGCGGTATTCTTCACGGGTAACGAACTGCAAGTTCATGCCGTTTCTTTTGGCAAAAAGCAACGTAGGATTGTCGCGCCATTTATCTTTCAGCTCTTCTCCACGAATGATCCCCAACGTAGGAATCCCGGCAAGATTTCCCACTGCGGAAACGGCAGCAATATGATTGGAAAAAGCGCCTCCGAAAGTAATGATATAAGGTTTTTCCGGGCTTTTATCAAGATAATAATTAATATTGAAGAACAGCTTCCAGTATTTATTCCCCGAAATCTGAGGATGAATAAGGTCTTCTCTTTTCATAAAGAGTTTTACTTTGTTCTCCAAAGGAATTTCAACAATGGGAATATGGATATCCGGAATTTTCATCTGGTGCAAATTTCCGAATTTATTTTAAATGATAATTTTTAAATTCGTTAAACTAAACTTAAAAAATATTTCCATGAAAAAAACTGTTGTTTCCCTTCTTATTGCTGCCTTTGTGATTGCCTTTTGCGGTGGAATTGCCTTTATTACCTTCAGGAATTACTTTCCTTCCAAATCAGTGTTCGATACACCCAATATGCTGAACGACAAGATGGTCAACATGCTGAACACCGAGATCGAAAAAGAAATATACCGTCACACACAGAGCGTTATGTATCCCGGTTACATTCCGGAAGCCGGGCAGAATACGATCAGGTATTTAAAAACGATAAAGTCCATTGAAAGCTATGCAAGATACGGGGTCAACTCCACCCAGCCAAGGAATTATATCGAATTGAAAATTACCTTTAACGACGGAAGCCAGGGCAGCGAAATTTATACGGGCCGCCCCTGCAGTGCGTATATCGAAACCTGCCTCCTGATCAAAGCGGAAATGAAAGACGGCAAAGCGGTGAAAGTATATACCAACGGCCAGGAAAGAAAAGGTTCTCCGGACCGGATAATACCGGACCTGAGCTTACTCATTGATAAAGCCATTGCGTACGACATCGACAGAAATAGAAACCATTATTTCGAGCCTGAAAAGACTCAGAAAGATTTTGACAGGGAATGGGAAAATCAGAAATAATATTTTAACAAGATGCCCGAAGTTATGTTTAAAACAAAAATTTCATTAGCAACGCAACTTTGTTATTAGCTTTTGCGCTTTGTTGGTCATCACCGTAGGAATTTAAACATAGTATTAGAATGCAGTGCGGGAAGATTCGCATTTGGATTCTTTTAGAGTGACAAAGATATCGGGAAAATATGGATATAGAAATTCAATACTCTATTTATCATCATCGCAGGGAATTATTAGATATAAGTGAAGAAAAATTCTGCAATATAATAAAACACCAAACTCTACAATATTTAACCGCCAAAAACTTTAAACTTTAAACTTTAAACATTGAACATTAAACCCTGAACTTAGAGGTATTTCGTGAAACTCCAGAACTTCCTGTTATCAAGATAGCCCAAATCCCGTTCATTCGCATAAGCTTCTCTCTCAAAAGAAATTCTCAGGTATGCCTGATCAGCATTCTTCAGCATGATCAGCCAATAATAATACTCAATCACGTAAAAGATATAAAAGAAAACAATCAGCATTTCGATCTGCTGCCTCAGGTGGATTTTTTCGTGGTTGATCAATATGTTATTTTTCTTATCTTCGGGGTTCCTAATGAAGATAAAAGGAAAAAGAGCAATGCCGTTAATTTTTAATTTTTTTAAAGGCTTTTGGCATATAATTATCATAATAACAAATATAAAGTTTTTTGACTTAGAGATTTAACCTATGGCACTTTTTGACATCAAAGAAGGTGAAGACTTTTACTACAACGAACAGGGTTATAAGGTTTTTACAGAGAAATTCCACCTTAAGCGGGGACATTGCTGTAAAAGTGGCTGTAGACATTGTCCTTACGGATACGATAAAAAAACCGATACATTTATTAAAAACGATAAAAAAAATAAATAAAATGAAGCGCTACATTTTTATTTTGCTAGCTTCGGCTACTCTGGGTTTAACATCCTGCAGTCCTTTCAATGTACGTTCCGATTATGCAAGTACGGCTAATTTCAACACGTACAGAACCTACAAGCTGAGAATTGACGATCTGAAACTGAATGACATTGATAAAGACCGTGTTCTGAACGAACTGTCGAGGCAGCTTCAGGCAAAAGGTCTTCAGCCGGGTGAAAATCCTGATCTGATCATCAATGTAAAAGCCAACCATAAAAAAGTAACCGACATTACCTCCACCTCGCCTTACGGAGCCTGGGGATGGGGAGGTCCTTTCGGATGGGGAATCGGGATGAACAGAACCTGGACCAGCAATTACAATGAAGGGGCCATTATTGTAGACATGGTGGATGCAAAATCCAACAAACTGGTATGGCAGGGAATCGGAAGCGGAATTTCCGTAGACCGTCCGAAAGCCAAACAGAAACAAATCCCTGAAATTATGATGGAAATTATGAAAAACTACCCGCCGCAACCGGGAAAATAAGACTTCAGTCAATCAAATATACAGAAAGCCGATGCAGTATTGCATCGGCTTTTTTTGCTTTTATAATGAACAGCATGGTTATTATAAAAATTAAATGGTTATCTTTCAAAAGTTTATACATTTAAAAATTAAAATTCAGCCATTTCTTTTTAAAATTAACAATTTCGTAATTTTTTATTGATAGATTTATAGTAATCTTACCTACTTAAATATTCATATGAAAAATTCATTATTTATTATTATCCTGGCTTCCGGGCTGACAAACGCCCAGGCTCCTTCGGGATATTACAGTTCGGCCAACGGTCTTTCCGGAGCTTCTCTGAAAACCGCATTAAGCACCATCATTACAAACGGCCATCAGGACAGAGGGTACAACGGTCTATGGACCGGCTATAAGACAACCGACATCGATAAAAATTATGAAAATGACGGTTCGATCCTGGATATTTATTCTGAAAAACCATCCGGAGCAGACCCGTACAAATTCACTCCCGTAACCAACCAGTGCGGAACGTATTCTACGGAAGGAAACTGCTACAACAGAGAACATCTTGTCCCGCAGAGCTTATTCAGTGAAGCGGCTCCGATGGTTTCAGATATTCATTTCATCAGGGCTACCGACGGAAAAGTAAACGGGATGCGTTCCAATTATCCTTTCGGAAAAGTAGGAACTGCGAGCTTTACCTCCAAAAACGGCTCCAAGCTTGGAAACTCCGTATCTTCAGGATATTCGGGGACGGTATTCGAGCCGATTGACGAATTTAAAGGAGATGTGGCCCGGATGATCTTTTATTTCGTAACAAGATATCAGAGCAAGCTTTCAACGTTTTCTTCGGGAAATATGCTGGGAAGCTCGGCTTTTCCGGGACTGCAGACCTGGGAGCTGAACGTATTGCTGGCATGGCATAATCAGGATCCCGTTTCACAGGCGGAAATCAACCGTAATAATGCCTCTTATTCTTTCCAGGGCAACAGAAACCCGTTTATCGATAACCCGAACTATGTCAGCCAGATCTGGGGACCAAGCTCCACATCGGGCAGCAGCACAACAACTCCGCCAAGTTCTACAGCCTGTGCGAATGAAACGTTTGAAACAATTCCAACGGAAAGCTCAGCTTCTTATCTCACCAGAACCTGGACGAATAACGGAATTTCATGGACGGCTACCGATGCACGAACCGACCAGACTATCTCTTCAAAAGCGATTACCGTAAGAGACGGATCTTTAACTTCCGGCAGTTCCGCAAACGGAATCGGATCTCTGACGGTTACCACCCAGCTGAAGTTTTCGGGATCAAACGGTACCTTCAATGTAAAAGTGAACGGAAATACGGTAGGAACAGTTCCTTATAATACCAATGCCACTACAACCACCATTAACAACATCAACATTTCCGGCAATGTAGCCATAACCCTGGAAAACAATTCCTCCAGCAACCGGGTGGCGATTGATAACCTGAGCTGGACCTGTTATTCGGGAACGTCAAGACAGGCGCAGAGCATTAGCTCAACAACTGATGCCGATCAGAAATCATTACGGATTTCCAATAATCCGGTTTCAGGCAATGAAATTTTTGTAAATGGGGAAACACAATCGGTTCAGAAAGCGGAAATCTATAACCTTCAGGGGAAAGTATTACAGACCATTAGCCAACCCTTTAAGAACAGCAGGAATTCCGTCAGGATTAAAAACCTCCCTTCTGGAATCTACCTTTTGAAGCTTGACACTTCTGTAATAAAATTTATAGTAAAGTAAATTCAATATCCAATATAAAAAGTCCGTCTCATAAATTGAAAACGGACTTTTTTATGATTTTTATCAACCTTCCTGTCAAAGAATTATTTTCACACAGGTGATTCTCAATTAAAATCATTAAATTGTGAAACTAGCTCTAATTTATTTGGACAAGTTCCCAATGATTATTTACCTGCTCTTTTGCTGGTTTCATTATACCCTCTTTTCTCAACTGAGTACCAGCCCATCTCATATCGTACTGCCATGTATAAAGTAAATCTCCTGAATCAGCCAGTTTTTGGTTATATTTTGACCAAATAAATTTACATATCTCAACTATATTTGCTTTTCCTTTATAGTATTCCAATGCTTCTACTACTAGCCTCTTTAAATCATTTTTATTCATAATCTTTATTTGTTAATATAATGATTTTATATTATTAATGATTTTTTTTATTTAACATAACAAAGACCGCTTTTCAGCGGTCTTAATTTTTATCGTGTTCTTCCCATGGTGGTAATCTGATTGATTTGCTGCATATATCCGTCCCAGCCTACCGTAGCCAGCATGAAAACGAAATACAGTATCTGAAGACCTCCCAATACAAGACCGATGATACATAAAATACGTCCGGTATTTAAATTCCCGTAATCCGAATAGGCTTCCGGGGTTTTATCATACAGCATTTTATCGTTTTTGTATTTGCTAAGACCGATCAATCCGCAGATGATTCCGATCAGCCCCGTACAGCAGCAGGTTCCTACTACTGAAATAATTCCTAAAATAAGCACCGTTTGTGCATTTGGCAGTTTTTGTTCCATAGTTTAATTTTTATGTGTTGTTGTTAATGGTTTATAAAATGATGTTTGTAAAAGTAGGAGACGACCATAATAACCGCATTCAGAGCTGCTAAAATAACCAGTACGTTTCCATAATTCCTTTTTTTATCTACAAAATTGAGAACAACAGTTGTAAAAAAAAGCAATAAAGTATACACTGCCGGAAACATGTGAAATGCTTCTGTAAACCTACCTTCAAAAACCATGACAATAGCCCTTTGCGTACCGCAGCCGAAGCATTCTACCCCGAATATTTTTTTTATCGGGCATGGGAGCATAAAGTCTTCTATTTTCATCGGAAAGATTTTTGTTTCTCAAATATATAATAAATAATTAAGTAGAAATTTTAGCTCTTAAATATTGATGTGGGAAAAAGCAGTCTTCATCCATTTCGAACGATCCCTGGACTGCTTTATACGGATTCCTTAAAATTTCCCGGGCAATAAAAATAAGATCGGCTTCTCCTTTCTGAAGGATTTCTTCCGCCTGTTCTGTAGTGGTAATCAGTCCAACCGCTCCGGTTTCAGCTTCCGCTTCGTTACGTACTTTTGAAGCAAAAGGAACCTGGTAGCCTGCACGCACTTCAATTTTAGCACCGTGGATATTTCCGCCGCTGGAAACGTCTACCAGATCTACTTTATGCTGCTTCAGGATTTTGGATAATGTAACACTGTCGTCTATATTCCAGCCGTTTTCCGCATATTCCGTTCCGGAAATCCTGACGAACAGGGCAATGTTCTCATCCAGCTCTTCATTCACAGCATCCACAACCTCCAGCAGGAACCTGATCCTGTTTTCAAAATTTCCTCCATATTCATCTGTCCGGATATTGGAAAGCGGTGATAAAAACTGGTGAATCAGATAGCCGTGTGCCGCATGAATTTCAATGACATCGAATCCGGCCGCTGCCGCTCTTCTTGCCGCCAGCTTAAAATGCTGTACCTGCTCCTTTATTTCTTCCGTCGTCAAAGCGTGCGGAATTCTCTCTTTCGGATGGTACGGAATAGAACTCGGGGCCACGGTTTCCCAGCCTTCTTCTGCCGGAATCTGAACATTGTTCCAGGTAGAACCTTTTCTTCCGGAATGGGCCAGCTGGATTCCTATTTTACTTTCCGAATGGCTGTGAACAAATTCTACGATTTTCTGAAGCTTCTCTGCCTGTTCATCCGTCCAGATTCCCATACAGTGGTTGGTAATTCTTCCGCGGGGTTCTACTCCGGTAGCCTCCAGAATAATTAAACCCGTTCCGCCCTGCGCACGGCTGCCGTAATGTACAAAATGGAAGTCATTGGCCAGCCCGTTTTCACAGGAATACATACACATGGGCGACATCACCCAACGGTTTTTCAACTCAACATTTCTGAATTTAATTGGAGTATATAACATTTTAATTTGGTTTTAAAAAATTGAAAGTTGCAAAGAACAGGCCTATATTGCCCAGCTCATGAAAAAGAAGTACTTTTATCCCCCTTTTTTTAATCCACAATATATGAAAAAAGAAACTCAGATCAGTTACGAGTATTTTAAGAATAGCACCGAGCTGAACGATATTGAAAAAAAATTATTCGGAAAAGCCAAAGAAGCGCGCGAAAATGCGTATGCTCCCTACTCCAATTTCCTGGTAGGTTGTTCCGTCCTGCTGGAAAACGGGGAAATCTATTCGGGAAACAACCAGGAAAATGCGGCTTATCCGTCCGGCCTTTGTGCGGAAAGAACGGCTTTGTTCTGGATCGCCGCCAATTTTCCGGATGTGAAAATCAAAAAGATCTTCGTGGTTGGCGGACCGAAAGAATTCCATGAGAAAAATCCGCCGATCCCTCCTTGCGGTGCCTGCCGGCAAAGCCTGATGGAGTATGAAACCAAACAACATGAAAATATCGATCTTTATTTTTCGAGCATGAATGAGGAAGTGGTGAAAGTACATGCGATCAAGGATCTGCTGCCGTTTTATTTTGATGCTACTTTCCTGTAAGGTCTTATCCATTTTTCTACTTCAACCAGCTATACTTTCCAGACCACCCCGTCTCAATTTTCAAAGAAAATTGATCCGCCCCTCCAGCTCGGAGGGGAGTGTTTGCGCATATTTTTCTTGTTATTTTTTTTATCCTGATAAAACTGATGTTCAGATAGTAGCTGAAGGTCGTCAAGATATTCTTTTATGGTTTTTAGCCCCGATAGAAGCGGCATCCTTTTGGGTTGCGGATGGAGCAGAGCAGAGGTTGTGACCCAAAAGATACAGCGGATAGCGGGAAACAGCTCCTGATATTTTAAAAGGTTTTAAGTTTGAGGGTTTAAGAACGAGTGAGGAAATAGACGGGAATTTGGAGAAGGCTTACTTATGGCAGGTTCTTTATTTATAATTGCTTATAGTTTTTATAGTGGCCATACCACAGTTCGGGGTTATTCGGTTTCGGAATTTGCTTTTCCGGTGAATAAGTTTATCTTTGCAAAAATTTTGGTTTCCAATCATTTGGAATGAAAAGGGAATCGGGCGAAAATCCCGAACTGTCCCCGCAACTGTAGATCGCGCAAAAGATTTCTACGACAAACCACTGTGCAAACGGGAAGGTGTAGAAAGCGAAAGTCAGGAGACCTGCCAGAATCTAATTTTTTAAATAATTGTCTTCGGAGGAAAGGCAAAAAAAGAATGGATATAAAAAGATCTCTAGTACTGCTGTTTTCGTCTTACGGTTGTTTTCTTTTCGGGCAGGAGAAAACCATCGATACGGTGTATGTTTTCGATAACCAGATGAGCAAAGTGAAGCTTTTCCATAAAGTGAACAGCATCAGTCCGGAAGACGCAAAAAAAAACTCAACGAATCTTTCCGAGATATTACGTTTTCAATCGCCGGTCTACATCAAAGAAAACGGACGGGGCGCAGTTTCTTCGCCTTCCTTCCGGGGAACCGGGGCAGGCCACACCGCTTTTGTCTGGAATGGTATTAACATCAATTCTCAGTTTCTGGGACAAGGAGATGTGAATAATATTCCGTCGATGGGATTCGACCAGCTTGATGTAAAAGCAGGAAGTGTGGGCGTTATTTATGGAAGCGGAGCCATCGGGGGAACAGTACATCTCAACAACAGCCTTGATTTTAATAAAGGTTTTCATGCTTCCCTTTTTTCCGAAGCCGCCTCTTTTGGCACTTATAATAACTTTGCAAAAGCTTCTTTTTCAAACAAGAAATTCAGCTTTAAATTTTCGGGGAATTACTCGGTGAGCGAAAATGATTATGAGGTGAAGGAATCCCGAAATTATATCAACCTAAACGGGGAATATTCCAATACAAACTTCAATTTTGCAGCAGCCTATAAAATTGCTCCACATCACCAGGTTTCATGGATTTCCGAATTTTTCAACGGAGACCAGCATTTTCCTGTATTTTTCGACAGCCAGACCAAAACCAAATATGAAACCCAGAATGTAAGAAGCCTTCTGGTCTGGGACTGGAATGCGCCTAAGCTGAATAATGTTTTCAGGGCTGCCTATACGGAAGAAAACTTCCAGTATTTCGACAACATCAGCAACCCCAAAAGCAGTGGCGGAACAGGTAAAAATTATATCATGAAGAACGATTTTAATTATTTCCTGAGTCCGAAATGGAATCTCAACATCATTGGAGAATTCCAGGTAAACAAAGGAGAAGGTTATATGAGCGGCATTAAAGAGGTCAGCCGGAAGGTAGGTTCGTTAGCCGGATTGCTGCGGTATTTCGCAACAGAAGATTTACGTTTTGAAGCGGGAATCAAAAAGGATTTCGTTGAGGATTATAGTTCACCGGTCCTGCTCTCGTTTTCGGGAAACTGGAATCTTACAAAATGGTATAACCTTAACCTGAATGCCGCTAAAAATTTCAGATACCCATCTTTTAACGACCTGTATTGGCAGCCCGGCGGAAATATGAACCTGAAACCTGAAACAGCTTATCAGTTTGACCTTAAAAACCAGTTTACCATCGCCGGGGTAAAGCTTATGCTGACACCTTACTACATCAGGATCACCGATATGATTACCTGGATCCCTACCAGTATGGGGTATTATTCGCCGGTAAATACATATAAAGTGCAGTCCTACGGCCTGGAATCTCAAATTGAATATGAAAGAAAATTCGGGAAACATAGCCTGAGGTCGAATCTCGGATATTCTTACACGAAATCCACCAATGTGGAGACGGGTAAACAGATGATGTATGTTCCGCTCCATAAGTTTTTCGGAAATATCGATTACCGCTATTCTTTCCTGAAAATATATGTCCAAGGGATGTACAACGGACTTACTTATGCCGACAGTGAAGAAAAAAGAAGTACGGCCATCGAACCGTATTTTGTAATGAATGCAGGAATCTCGGGAACCTTCCTGAAGAATTATACAATCGGTGGCAAGGTGAACAATATTTTTAATGAAATCTATCAGACTACTGCTTTCTATCCGCTGCCCAAAAGGAATTACAGCGTCTATTTGAATATTAATTTTTAAATAAAAATAAATGAAAATCAGAAAAATTTTATCTCTTGCATTTGCTTCGGCGCTGTTGTTCAACATTGCCTGTAGCGATGATGAAATTGTAATGGAAACACAAAAGCAGGATTATGCCAACGGTATTATCATTGCCAATGAAGGAGGGTTCACCACACCAACTTCTGATGTTTCGTATGTAAGCAACGATCTTACGATTATGCAAAACGGAATTTACGCGCAAAACAATAACAAGGAAATTTTAGGAAATGTCCTGCAAACCATCGGCTTCAGAGGAGACAATGCTTACCTTGTGATGAACGTACCCAACAAGATCGAGATTGTAAACAGGCTTAGTTTTAAAAAGCAGGCTACCGTTACTGCCAACCTTGATAATCCTAGATACATCGCGTTTTCAGGAAGCCAGTATTACGTAACGAATAATAACTTCGGATCGGTAAAGAAAATTAATGTTTACAATACCAGTGATAATACTTTTGTAAAAAGCATCAATTTCGACCGTTATTCGGAAAAAGTTGTGGAAGCCGGAGGAAATATCGTGGTACAGACCGATGGTATTTACTATGATTCTACACCACCGTATGCAAGCCATCCGACAGGAAGCACCATCACTATCATCAATCCTTCCAGCAACTCGGTTTCTGCTACGGTAAGCTTACCGAACAACGGAGCGATCATCAGGGATCTTGTTTCATACAACGGATCCGCGTACGTGCTTACTTCTAATGATACCGCTTCTTATATTTATAAGATCAATACCGCGACCGGAGCTTACCAGACAACTACGCTGGCTGCAATTCCCCAGGTTCAGAAGCTGAAAATCGATTCGGATAAATTTTATTTCGTAGACTACAGCAAGGTGTACTCGATGAGCATTACCGCGACAACGCCACCTACAACGGCGCTTGTTTCATTAACGGGAGTAACAAATCTTTACGGATTCAATGTAATCGACGGAAAACTGTATATCGCCGATGCGAAGAATTTCACTTCAGACAGTAAAGTATCGGTTTACAATGCCAACAACGGATCATTGTTAACGTCTTTCAATACAGGAATCGCCACCAACGGTTTCTATAAAAATTAATATTCGACAACTGCTCGAATACGAAAAATTATTTTTTTCATCATTTGTGTTTTTTCCGGCCGGTTCCTTTGAAACCGGCCGGATTTAGTTTTCAATACAAGCTGGAAGTGGGAAGCCGGATGCTGGAAGTTTCTGTGAATCTTCCGATACCAGTTTCAAATATCAAATGATTTTGTTACTCTTCTTGAAAGATAAACTTTATTCAAATCCTGATTCATCCAAATGACTTTTTTGTTTTTATCTGATTGAAATAAGCAAATATTTAAAAATTATTTTACTTTACACTATATCTTAGCCAATATAATTCCAGCAAACCGATCAGTCACCAGACAGGAAACCTGATGAAAGTATATAATAGGTAAAGCTACCAACAAATTACTGATCTTCAACTACTTTCTGAACTTCAAAATGAATGGAAATAAAAGGAACGATCACTCCGAAAAATAAAAATGCAACCAGATAAAATATCCAATTGCATTTCTTTATGATTCTATATTTCCAGACTGAAAAGTCGAAAATTAAAATGATCGTTATAAGGATAACCTGAAAAACATTTAAACTAAAGTTAATCCAAGTTTCTCTGCTTCAGCAATGACGAATTTCCTGGCCTCCCCACTGTCGTTGCCAATTTCGCCCTCAAGGATCGCCTCCTTTACTTTTTCCTTTAAAATCCCGATTTCACGACCGGGCTTCAGGTTAAACATCGTCATGATTTCTTCCCCGGAGATCGGCGGTTGGAAGTTTCTTACCTGATCCTTTTCTTCGACCTCTTTTATTTTAACAGCTACATATTCAAAATTTTTCTTGAACTTTTCCTGCTTTCTGGAGTTTTTTGTTGTAATGTCTGCTTTGCAAAGGGTAAACAAATCTTCCATGTCTTCGCCGGCATCAAAAAGCAGCCTTCTTAATGCAGAATCCGAAGCATCATCGGTAATCAGGGCAATCGGACGGGAGGAAAGCTTTACCATTTTCTGTACATACTTCATGTCCGGACCCAAAGGCAGTTTTAACCGCTGAAACAGGGTTTTCACCATTTTGGAACCTAAAAACTCATGTCCGTGAAAAGTCCAGCCCGTTCCTTCCACGAATTTTTTAGTCGGCGCTTTTCCAATATCATGAAGCAGTGCAGACCATCGCAGCCAAAGGTTATCCGTGTTTTCAGAAATATTATCGACAACTTCTAAAGTATGGTAAAAATTATCTTTGTGGGTCTGGCCCTCCACCTCTTCTACCCCTTTTAGGTCGATTAGTTCAGGTATAATAAGCTTCATCAGGCCGGTCTGCTCCATAAGTTTAAGACCGATCGAGGGTTTTCCCGAAAGCATGATCTTATTGAATTCCACCATGATCCGTTCGCGGGAAACGATTTTTATTCTTTCCGCTTCCTGTTGAATCGCTTTCAGTGATTCTTCTTCGATCTGAAACTGTAAGGTCGATGCAAAACGGATGGCTCTCATCATCCGCAGCGGATCATCGGAATAGGTCTGCGCGGGTTCCAGCGGCGTTCTTAAAATTCCTTTTTCCAGGTCTTCCACGCCATTAAACGGGTCGATCAGTTCCCCAAAATTGCCTTTATTGAGAGAAATCGCCATCGCGTTCACGGTAAAATCCCTTCTCTTCTGGTCATCCTCAATGGTTCCGCCTTCCACTTCCGGCTTTCGGCTGTCTTCCGTATAGCTCTCTTTTCTCGCGCCTACAAATTCCAGCTCCAGGTCTTTGTACCGAATCATAGCCGTGCCGTAGGTTTTGAAAACCGAAACTTTCATTTTAGGATCAATTTCCTTTCCTACGTTCTGCGCCAGTTCAATACCGTTTTGTTCAGTCACAAAATCAATATCCGTAGATGCTTTTCGCTTCATTAGTAAATCACGGACGTAGCCGCCCACGATATATACAGACTGGTTATTCCCGCCGGCGACTTCAGAAATGATCTTGAAAAGCTTTAAATTTTTATTTTGATTAAGATTAATTTTCATTTTAAAATAGCATCAATTCTCACATTAATCATAGTGAGCAAACATTTTATTAATTTTTCCTTCTTCATTAAAAAACATCACTTCAACGGCGTGTTTCTCCATGATTGACTGGTAAAACAATGCCACGGAACCGACGCCCGCAGCAGAATGAATCAGTTTAAAATGAAGGTCCGGAAATTTATCCAGTGCTTTTTGCCAGTAGTCACGAACCGCATCCTTACCGGTTAATGCGCTTTCTTTACCTCCCGTTGCCAGGGCAATCATCGGAGTTGTAATCATGAGATCATCCGAGTAATGTGAAAGGATATTTTCCAGATCATGAGAATTCCAGGCAGAAATCCAGGCTGCAGCAAATTTTTGATGGTCCATCGCATTTATTTAACCGTTGAATTTGCAAAGATAGAATTAAAAAAAGAAATCCTGCCGTCATGAAAAGCAAGACTCTGAAAAGGCCGGGTGGAATAAAAAATTATTCCCTCAAAATTTTTATCCTGTTGTCATTCCATATTTTAATAACCGACGAACCGGAATACCGGGAAACTTTTTCGCGGTCTTCTTCTACGGCATAATCCACCAGGCTAATCATTTCAGGAGAAATATCCGAAAATTTAAGCGGGCTTTTTTCACCACTGAAATTGGCCGAAGTAGAAATCAATGGCCGGTTGAGTATTGTGATCAGCTTTTTGCAGAAATCATTCTTCACCAGACGGATGCCGATGCTTCCGTCTTCTGCCAGCAGTTCTTTCGGCAAACCCCGCGGATTTTCGTAAACGATCGTCACCGGTTTTTCGCTCAGATCAATGATTTCCCAGGCCATTTCCGGAACATCTACGAGATCCTGCAGTCTTTTTTCAGATTCTACCAGGATGATCATGGATTTATTCTTCTCCCGTTTCTTGATCTCAAAAATTTTGTTGACCGCCTCTATATTCGTCGCGTCGCACCCGATTCCCCAGATCGTATCGGTAGGATACAGGATGGTGCCGCCGGATTTTAATATGTTGATAATGTTGTCCATAACTCACTGAAGGCGGGCTTTAGCCCGCTTTTCAAAGATAAAAATTCTATACGCTTCAGCCAAATGAATTGTTTTAAAAACAGGTACAGGGAAGAAGGTTTTTAGTTGTTGTTGCTTTTATTATCAATAGAAACGGGCTTCAGCCCGTTTACCCTGTGTCGGATAATGAACGGCTTTAGCCGAAACCTACTCAAAGTTGTATTTCTCCTTAAACTTCAGATATTCTTCCGCAAAAGTTTGTTTTGTATGATGGACTTCCTGATTTCTAATGTAATTCCGTACCGGCTCCAGCATGGATTCTGAAATGGAAACTGCAAAATATTCATCCTGCCAAACAAATTTCTCCCGGGTCAACTGGTTTTTATTAATCCAGAAAGAAGATTCCCCCCTTGATCAACTGGACAATTTTCTCTATATTCTGGTTTGAACCCAACGAAATTAAGCAATGGCAATGATCAGAAAACCCATTAACCATATCTACATAAATTCCTTTTGCTGCAGCATTTTCTTTGATGTGCTTCGAGACTTTGACTCTTAACGTAGAAGTGTGTAAATAGGGAGTTCTGTTTTTTGTGGAAAATACAGTGTGAATGTAAACTTTAATAAAGGGCATTTGTGTTTGTTTTGCCAAAAAAATAAATTATTTTTAAATTTTGGCTAAAGCCGTATGAATGGCGTTATAGGAAAAACGGGCTAAAGCCCGTTCCTATTGATGGGTTCAAATTCAAAATTTTTAATTCTCAGATATATTGAAGAAAATATTAAAAACAGAATTGAGGTCAGCCATAGAAAATAGCCAGTTTCTAAACTGTAAATATTAGCTTCTCTTCCACTTTCTGAGACCAATACTGTTTTCCAAAACATAAAAGATCCAGAAATTGACAATGAAATTATACCCATAATAATTGAAGCGACAAACTTCTTGAAAAATGAACAGGTTATCGCAGCAAAAAACCAAATATTCGCTGACCAAATAAAGCATTCCAAGATTCCACCGCCCAGAAAACTTATACCACCAACTAATAAAAGTTCAAAAGAACTGTAATTTCTAATTTCTTTAGCCTCTATAACTATAAAAGCATTAAAGAAAAGAGAAATTATATAGATCAATAAATTGATTACAATGAGTTTATTTTTTAATAATTTCATAATAACCTTGGCAAATACCTCTCCTCAATAACGTTCAGATGATGCAGATTATGACCAACAATCAGCTTGCCGATGGTTTCTGCGGAAATCTGATTTCCGTTGGCTTTCCCGATATTGCCCAAAGCTGAAGGATTCATGGTTTCCAGTAAAATCAGGGAGGATTTCCTGATTAACTTATATTCTTCGATTAAAGAGTTTAGACTTCTATCATTGGCAAAGGACTGGTTGGAATAAAGGTCTTCATCAAAACCAGGAAGTTCATTTTGGTCTCCTCTTGCAATGGCCAGGATCCTGTATTGGAAAACCCTTTCGGTATCGGATAGATGCAGAAGCAGTTCTTTCAGGGTCCATTTCCCTTCGGCATACGAAAAACGGGATTGCTCTTCCGAAAGCTTTGAATAAATCGCTACCGTTTTCTCGCCGGATTTTTCCATTTCTTTCAGCCAGTTTTCAGATGGAATCAAATCTAAATAACGCTGGATATATTTTTGAAAATCAGTCATAATTAAAAGTTTAACAATGTATCAGTCTGGCAATGTAACAATTATTGGTAAACTGTTACATTATTAAATTGTTACATTAATTATTAGTCCATTCATAAAAATTCACTTCATCATATATTTCAAATCCGCAGGATGGATATAATTTGTTTCCAATATCGTTGGATTTTCCGGTTTCCAGAAGAATTCCGCAGGCATCGGTTAATTTTGCCATGTCTTTTGCTTTCTCAATTAATTCTTTTGAAAAGCCTTTTCCACGGTCACTTTTTTGGACAAACAAATCGTTCAGCAGCCAGTAGCGCTTCATTCTTGTCGATGAAAACAAAGGGTAAAGCTGTACGAATCCCACGAGTTTCCCTTCACTTTCTGCAACAAAAATTTCGGAATCTCTGTTTTCTATCCGTTCGGTTAAAAATTGTCCAGCAGCGGGAAGGTCTGAATCTTTATGGTAAAAAATTCTGTACTGATCGAACAGTTCAGACAGCTGCCCGATGTCCTGAAGCGTTGCTTTTCTTATCATGGTAAGGGTGAATCTTTGGTAAAACTTTGTCAAAGTTAAAAGGAGTGAAATATAACTTTGACAAAGTGATGCAAGTTATTTTATGAAAATGCTCGTTCCAGATCGGCGATCAGGTCTTCCGCATCTTCGATGCCTACGCTTAAACGTACCAGATCATCGGTAATACCCAATTCCGCACGTTTTTCGGCAGGAATGGAAGCATGCGTCATCAGGGCCGGGTGATTGGCCAGCGATTCTACGCCGCCTAAAGATTCAGCCAGCGTAAAAACCTTTACTTTCTCTAAAAACTTAATGGCATCCTCTTTTTTACCGGACTTAAAGGTAAAAGAAACCATTCCGCCGAAATCTTTCATCTGGGCTTTTGCCAGTTCGTATTGCGGGTGAGATTCCAGTCCTGGGTAAATTACTTTGTCCACAGCAGGATGAGATTCCAGATATTCGGCTACGGCCATTCCGTTTTCCGAGTGTCGCTGAACACGTAATGCCAGGGTTTTAATTCCTCTCAACACCAGATAAGAATCGTGAGGTCCTAAAATTCCACCGCTCGCAAACTGGATGAAATGAAGTTTCTCTCCCAATTCGGCATCTTTGGCCACCAATGCTCCGGCGATTACATCAGAATGGCCTCCCAAATATTTTGTCGCGGAGTGCATCACAATATCCGCTCCGAGATCAATAGGTCTTTGAAGGTAAGGAGTAGCAAACGTATTGTCCACAGCGACCAGAATATCTTTTCCTTTGGCCACTTCCACGACCGCTTTAATGTCTACCAGTTTCATCAGCGGATTGGTAGGGGTTTCTACCCAGATCAGCTTGGTCTTATCGGTAATTACATCTGCAATTTTGGAAACATCATCAAAATTCACGAAAGTAAATTTCAGCTGGTATTTTTCAAAAAGACGGGTAAACATACGGTACGTTCCGCCATACAGATCATCTACCGCTACAACCTCATCGCCGGGATTTAAGAGTTTTAAAACACAGTCGATCGCTGCAAGACCGGATCCGAAAGCCAGTCCTCTCGCTCCGTTTTCAATGCTGGCCAAGGAATCTTCAAGCGCCTGTCTCGTAGGGTTAGCCGCTCTGGAATATTCATATCCGGAATGTACGCCCGGGCTTTTCTGTGCAAAGGTTGACGTTAAAAATACAGGAACATTTACCGAACCTGTTGCAGACTCATGGTGCTGCCCACCGTGTATTACTTTTGTATTGAAATTCATTGCTATATAATTTACCTATGTATCAATATAACAGTCTAGCAATCAATGGTATATTGATACATTTTTAGATTGTTACATTAATTTTACATTTTTATCGCAGATTTTACGGCAAATTCTTCCGCGATCTCCTCCATCCACTGGGCCACATCTTCTTCGCCTGTTGCTCTCTGATAAGTATTTCCTAAAGAAACCAGGATCTGGTGGATGAACATCTTCATCTGGTCCACCGGCATTTCTTTGGTCCACAGATCGATTCTCAAAGCTTCCATCGCTTTATCGTCCCAAACGGAAATCATCGTTGCCTTGGTCGCTTCCTTTTCAATACCGCCGTCCTGTGCGTTCCAGGTAATGTTTTCCGGGATATGGTTTTCGTCCAGTTCTACATCTATCGTAATCTGAGTTTTTCTCATAACTTTCTCTTTGTTTCTAAATTTGATGCAAAGTTAATACTTCTTCAGCTTATCCAAAATTTCTACAAAGTTATCTTCGTCCGGAAACGGTGTATTCAGGTTAAATATTTTCCCTTCAGGATCAATGATAATAAATCTCGGAATCGACTGGATTTTATACATATTCAGTACTTTTTCTGCATTTTCAAGCCAGAATTGAGGAATATCGGACGGTTTTGTCTTCAGATAATTTTTCCATTTCGACTGGTTTTCATCGACGCTTACCGAAATAAATTGAATGTTACTATAATATCTATACTGATTATTTCTAGCCTCAAAAACCGGCCGGATCTGTTTACACGGTGCACACCAGGTAGCCCAAAGATCGATCACCACATATTTTCCACGAAACTTGGAGAGATTCACTGTTTTTCCATTGTCATTTAAGAAAGCCAGATCCGGAAATACGGCGCCTTTTTGGGACCTATTGATCTGCTCCAGCTTAGAATACAGTGTTTTTCGGTAATCAATGTTTTTTACGTTGTTAATTTCACCCGCAAATAATTTGTTCCTTGTCAGGCTATCGGTTTGAAGCTCCATGGTTTTAGCCAAATGTTTCGACAAAAGTCGGTCTTTCTCCAATCCTTGCGGCAACCTGTTGATTTTTACAAAAAGGATACTGTCCGCATTGACCGACTGATCTTTATCCGTTAATAAATGATCCAGCTTAAACTGAAGGTAATTTTCGTTTTTGCTTAAAAGCAACGATGGCTTGCTGATATTGGCATTGAGATCATCCACAAAAGCTTTCGGAGGGGCAAACTTAGGATCTTTCCATGAGGTCATTTTCCGGTAATTGCTGATTTCATTTAAATAATTAATGGCCATCAACTGCCTTCTGTAGGTTTTATATTCCTCCGAAAGGGCATTGTTGGAAGGATCGGCAAACCCATTGAGAATTCTTTTCTTCTTGTTCCAGTCGTCCTGAGCGGCTTCATAAAACTTGTCGGGTTCGTTGTTGTAAGGCTGATCGTCCAGCACGTACGTGAAATCCCTTCCGAAAGAATCCTGTTTTTCGCGGTAGACCTGATCAGCTTTTCGGTTCGATTTGATGTACGTCACCATTTCGGTATTATTAAATTTCAAATCAAGATCAAACCAGTCGCCGCTTCCCATTACCAGGACCAGTTTTTTGTTTCCGATTTCGATCAGGTATTCATCCAGCGGAAGTTTTTCTTTGGCCGACCAGGTGAAGGTATTGTTTACCACCGGTACCGCTCCGATTTTTTTATGGAAATCTGAAGTAAAGATTTTAACGGAATCAATTTTAAGATCGGTATCTAATGTTCCTTTCATGGAAACGCCTGCCGCACTGCTTTGATAAGCCCTCGGATGCTGGATAAAATAAAGCAAACCTGCTCCGGCTGCAAACAATGCGGCTGAAACAACCATCTGTTTTTTAGTTTTACCAAAAGCATTTTTAAAGCCTTTTCTGCTGTACCATATATAACCGATGATCAGGAAAATCACCATCCAGAACACGCTCATGTACTCGGAATGGGAAATAAAAGTATTCAGGTTTCTGATTTCCGGCGCATTCCAGAAGGTACATAAAGAACCATAGGGATTAAAAAAGAAAGACTGTTTCTGAATGAGCGAGGCAATATTCGACGCGATGCCCAGCGAACCGATCAGGAAAGACCAGATAAACCCCTGGAAAGCCACGGAAATACAGAGCTGGAGGGCCGCAATTCCTAAAATGGTAATGCATATCCTGATATAGGTCTTAAGGGCCCAGAGCACATCGAAGTCCATGATCTTCATGGCATTCGGATGAATATAATAATCTGCCGTGGCCATAATGATGCTGAAGATGAAATAAGAAGAGATACAGATCACGCTCAATATGACCACGATGATGTATTTGGAAAAATAAAGCTGGAAACGGCTTACAGGCTGCGTTTCCATCAGTTGCCAGCCGTTGTTCTTATGATCCGTCTGGGCGATCCTGTTGGCCAGAATAATAATCAGCAGGGGCAGGATAAAAAATACGAAATATCTCAACTGTTCCCCACCGATCGCATCTTCAAAGACAGAATATTTCAATATACCTTCGGAAACCGTTTCCCGTATAAAAAATGAAGGAACGTAGATCAGCAAAGGAAGCAAAGCGCCCAAAACAACGGCCATATAAATAATTCCCAATCCTTTTATTTTCAGCCATTCCGTACCCGCTGTTGTTAATAATTTTTTCATTTGTTTTAGTTTTTAGTGATTTCCATAAACCATTCTTCAAGGCCTGCGCTATTCTTAATTTCGAAGATCTCCGCATCTTTCAGCACCAGCTTTTTAATGAGAGCCGTAATATCTTCCCTGGATTCGGCGGTAATCTCAATACCCGCTTCGTCCAGCAATCTTGGGGAATAATTTTCGGGGATTTCGTGAATGAAAGTTTCGGCATGATTCAGTCCGATCCGGATACGATTGTAGCGGTACATTTCATTAAGGTCTTTAATACTGCCGGCAAACCGGATTTCACCATGAGAAATGATGGCAAGATGCGTAATCATTTTTTCAATTTCCTGAAGAAGATGGCTGGAGATAAAAATGGTAACGCCTTCCTCTTTATTCAGCTTGATGAGCAGTTCGCGGATTTCCAGCATTCCGTTAGGATCGAGTCCGTTTACCGGTTCGTCCAGGATCAGGAGATCGGGTTTTCCGAGCAAAGTGATGGCGATTGCCAAGCGCTGCTTCATCCCCAGCGAATATCTTTTCATCTTCATATTCCGGCTTTCCCACAGGCCGACCAGATGCAGCACCCGCTCACATTCTGAAGTCGGAAGGTTTCTCAGCCTGGAAATAACCAGCAGGTTGTCCCAGCCCGAAAGGTGGTCATAAAAAGCTGCCGTATCAATAAGGCTTCCGATTTTATTAAAGCCGTCGGGATAAAGCACATCCAGCCTTTCGTTAAAGATGCGGATGGCATGCTGCTCATCGGGAATGCTTCCGATCAGCATTTTCATGGTGGTAGATTTACCGGCTCCGTTGGCTCCCAGAAATCCGAAAATACTTCCCTTGGGAACCGAAAGACTGATGTCTTTTAAAACAGGTTTGTTCTTGGAAAATTCAAAACTGAGGTTCTGAATCTGTATTACATTTTCCATAGGTTATTATTTATATGCCACAAATATATAAATTAAATAGTAATATGCAATACAAAGTAGTAAAATTAACATAAGACTAACAAAAAAAACCTTCAGGCAATGCTGAAGGTTGAGGTATTTGAATTTAAATCATTTAGTCTAAGCCTGTTTAAATTTTATCTAATGATTTTATGAAGTTCTACTTAATGTGTTTCATTCAAATAAACGAAGTCTATTTTTAACATTAATATTTTCAGCTTATTAAGCGATAAAAAAAATAAGAAATTAACCCTCAATTCTTACTATTATAAAATATATTTAGAATTAAAAAAGGCTCTTATTGTACTTTCGGTTTATACCCTGACTGGTTGAAAATTACCGTGGCATCCATTTTCAGGAAATCCTGGAGTTTGGTATCCGGTTTTTCTTTCAAATATACTTTGCAGATCTGCCAGCCTGTGAAAATACCGATCTGCGGTGAAGATTCGTTATCGATCTCCGTATAAAACTTGGAGAATGGTCCAGGCGCGATGAAACGGTCTTCAAGACGATGGTCATCACCAAAGATCAGGTTGTTCTCTACAAAATAATTCCAGATGTTCGCTTCATTAGCTACCGCCCATTCATATTGCTTCTGTGTGTAGTTCATTTTAAGATATTCCGGATACGTCGGCAAAAAAGCATCCTTCAAGATCATAATTTTACCGTTAAGGATCATCATATCTATAAATTTCTGATGATCGGGAGACTCTTTTACAAAACCTTCGGCGAAGAGCTGCGCTACTTTCGGTACGATGTTATTCGGATTCATGGATTTCTGGAAGTACATTTCCAGCCCTTTGTAATTGGGATTTCCGTCTCCCATAAAACCGGTAACGTCTATGAATAAAAGATTTTCCTGGGCGTTATAGAAAATCGGGTCCTGCACCATCTGTAAAGCAGATGAAAACAAAAATACCTTCGGGCTTTTGAACGAAGGAAAATAATATTTGATGTGTGAAAAAAGATCCTGAAGATCCGTCTGCAGCTTTTTTTGGTCTATTTTGGCAACGGCTTCCTTATAGAGTTTAATTTCTCCGGCATCCGTCCTTCTTTTGGCAAAGTCGGCATCGCTCACGGTTCCCTGGAACCACGGGAATTTAGCTTTAAACTGATCCGAAGAAACAGCCGGGTTGTAGAGTTCTCTGGAAATATCCGTAATCTCCACCTTTTCCGCAGGCGTTGCAATTTCTACGTTCCAAGGGTTCTGAGATTCTTTTTTACAGGAATTCAGGGCTAAAACTAATCCCAGAGAAAGGGCGGTAATTCTGAAAATCTTCATATTTTTACACGAAATTAAAGTGTACAAAAATAGTGATTTAAACACAACCTGATGATGAAAAACAAAATAATTACAGCACTGTGTATTATTTCTGCCGTTATCCTGATCAACGCTCAGCAGCTTATTTTTAAGGATAAAAATTTTGAAAAGACTGTGCTTGAAAATTACGACCTCAACAGAGACGGGAAAATAAGCATTTCTGAAGCCGAAAGAGTGGAAAATTTATTCCTGATGAACAAAGGCATTACTTCTGTAGAAGACGTCTCTTATTTTAAAAACGCCCGGATGATTATTCTGGATCAGAACAATATTCCCCGGATATCACTGAAAAATATGGACAAAGTTCAGTTGATTTCCTGTGCCGGCAGCAAAGTTGCGGTTTTTACTGCAGAAAACCTGAAAAGCCTCACCTCACTGTATCTGGATGGTAACCAAATTGAAAATATTTCCCTGAAATCAACCCCGAAAATTAACCAATTAACCGTATCTTTAAATAAAATTAAGACGATTGATGTGAGTGCCCTTAAACATCTCAAAAAATTAAATCTGGAACATAATCTGATTCAACAGCTTGATATTTCTTCAAACATCAATCTTGAGTCTCTCAATATCATGAAAAACCCTATCAGGGAAAAAGATCTTAAGAAAGGGCCGGCAAATGTCACCATCTTCGGATTTGATCAACCTTAAGCATATGTACTTAGAAACGGAACGGCTTATTTTAAGAAAACTTGAGGAAACGGATGCCAAACGTCTGTTTCTCCTCGACTCCAACCCTGAAGTTATGAAATACATCGGGGTTGCTCCCGTGTCAGACCTCAGAGAATCACAAAAGATCATCGGCAACATCCGGCAGCAGTATCTTGATCACGGGATTGGAAGACTGGCCGTCATCGAAAAAGAGAGCGGACTTCTTATCGGATGGAGCGGGCTAAAATTCTTGACACAGGAAACCAACGGCTATAAAAACATTTATGAGCTTGGCTACCGCTTCCTTCCGGAATATTGGGGGAAAGGCTATGCTTCGGAATCGGTGCGTGCTTCGCTCGACTTCGGTTTCAACGATCTGAGAACGGATGTTATTTACGCTTATGCCCATTGTGAAAATAAAAGTTCCCTGGATGTTCTGGAAAAGTCAGGCTTTATAAAAACAGGCGAATTCGCCGAACCTGACGGAATTTGCTTTTGGTACGAACTTCGCCGTGAAGATTATCATTAAACCCCATCAAAATTTTTAATTTTGAATCATAAATAACAGACTAAAAATATAAACAATGCAGACCCAAAAGATTATCGATCATATTGTAAACTGGCTGAAAGATTATGCCGTAAAAGCAAACGTAAACGGATACGTTATCGGTGTTTCCGGAGGCGTAGACTCCGGAGTGGTTTCAACGCTTTGCGCCATGACAGGCCTTGAAGTGTTGCTGCTGGAAATGCCGATCCGCCAGAAAGAAGATCAGGTGAACCGTGCTCAGGAGCATATGGAATACCTAAAGAAAAAATTCCCGAATGTACAATCCAAAACCATCAACCTGACTCCTGTTTTCGAAAGTTTTGAGCAGGTGGTCCATGACCATGTGGAAGGAAGATGGAGCAATAATCTTGCGCTGGCCAACACAAGATCCCGATTCAGAATGCTGAACCTGTATTATTTCGGTCAGCTCCACGGACTTTTGGTATGCGGAACCGGAAATAAGGTGGAGGATTTCGGGATCGGATTTTACACCAAATACGGAGACGGCGGTGTGGATGTTTCCCCTATCGCCGATCTTTATAAAACCGAAGTCTATGAGCTTGCCAGAGGTTTAGATTTAATTGAAAGCATCCAAAACGCCATTCCTACGGACGGGCTTTGGGATGCGGAAAGAACCGACGAAGACCAGATCGGAGCCACTTATCCTGAACTTGAAAAGATCCAGAAAGAATACGGAACAAAAGCCGTTGAGGATTATGAAGGGCGCGACAAGGAAGTATTTATGATTTTCGACCGGATGCACAAAGCCGCAAAGCATAAAATGGTTCCTATTCCGATCTGTGATGTTCCGGAAGAATGGAGATAAATTGATTAAATCAATTTATCAGTGTAGCAATTTATTAATGTAACAGTCCAGCAATTGGTTAATTATTCAAATATTGATAATTGATATATTTAAAAAAATTGTTACACTGTACATTAATGCATTGTTACATTGTTACACTGCTCTATTGTTAAATTAAAAATATGAATAATAAAACGAGACCGCTGTTTTTTATTTGCCTAGGGCTTTTGTTCGGGGTATTTGTAATGTATGTTTACAAAAATTTCATTACAGACGCGAAACCGGTTTCTACTGAAAAGGTGAGTGAAGCAGGACTAAACGATTCCCGGGATTCCTTTCATCAATCGATCGATCAGCTGACGGAGGAGAAAACGGTCATCCACTATGTTAAACAAAACCATAGGCTTCCGGATTATTACATCACGAAAAACCAGGCCCGAAACCTCGGCTGGAATCCTTCAAAAGGAAATCTTTGTGATGTGGCACCGGGAAAAGCTATTGGCGGAGACCGCTTCGGCAACAGGGAAAGAATGCTGCCTGATGGCAAAACCTATTTTGAAGCCGATGTAAATTATCATTGCGGAAGCAGACAGGCAGACCGGATCGTTTTTACCAAAGACGGTGAAGTGTATCTAAGTAAAAACCATTATAAAAGTTTTGAAAAACAGTAGTTTCAAAGTAGTACTGTTATGCTTTGTCTTCATTATTTCCTGCTCGGAAAAACAGCAGGAAACGATAAAAGAAGACAAAGCAATCACTATCCTGGTCCAGCCTTTTAAGGATATGAAACCGGAAAAAGTAAAGCGTCTTGCGAAAGAAATCAGAAAAATATACCCACATGTCCGCATTCTGGAACCCATCGATTTTCCACCGAATGCGTATTACAAACCCCGTAACCGTTACCGGGCAGATTCTTCGATTGCTTTTCTGAGCAGGAATACAAAAGACGGTTTTATAACAATCGGGCTGACATCAAAAGACATTAGTGCTACCAAAGGTAAAATAAAAGATTTTGGACTGTTTGGCCTTGGCTTCAGACCCGGAAATGCCTGTATTGCTTCAAACTTCCGGCTGAATAAAAGCAATTCCGACGAACAGTTTTTTAAAATCTCCATCCATGAGCTCGGGCATACACAGGGCTTGCGGCACTGTCCGGCAAAAACGTGTTTCATGCGGGCTGCGGAAGGCAAAAACCCGACCGACGAAGAAACCGGTTTCTGTAAAAAATGCAGACAGGTTTTAATAAAAAGAAATTGGAAATTCAATTCAGTATGAGTACAGTATATATCGATTTTACAGACATAGGAGATTACGAGGACTTCTATGCGCAATTAAAAGAAAAACTTCCGCTTCCGGAATATTTCGGAGACAATCTGGATGCACTTTCGGATGTGATTACGGGCGGACTTGAAATGCCGCTTCACCTCGAATTTGTCAATATGACCGTTGACCAGCTGGAAATCTTTGAGGATCTTCTGACAACCCTTGAAGATGCGGAAGACGAAGTGGAGGATTTTACTTTCACTTACTTCCTCGAACAATATGAGGATGACGAAGATGATGCGGAAGAAGACTAGGTAAAATATTACAAAGGCTGTCAAGAAATTTTGACAGCTTTTTTTATTCTGATAAGGTAACAGGTTTGTGAAACCCGTCACGTCTAATTATTTTCCCACTTTCTTTAAATTACACAATCTGCCGTCCATTATAAATGCATAAATTTTTCCTGCAAGACAACTCGGGAATACCATTCAATAGCAGTTACAGGCTTTTATCCATACTTCAAAAAACCCTTATTTAACCTAAAATTCTAAAAATCTTCATTAAAAGCCTAAAAAGTCTTCATATAAGACATTTTTGGGGCATCTATGTGGTACTTTTAGGTTTTACGGCGATAGGTTATTTTATTAATTTTAACATTTACAATCAACTATAAAAATAATCTATGATCATCTCAGAAAACCTATTGTTTTCGTACGGAGCTGAGCTGCAAAATTATCATTCCGGCGATACAATCATCGAGGAAGACAGCACCCCAAAATATTATTTTCAAATAAAATCCGGTACTGTAAAACTGAGCAGCTTTTTGGAAGACGGTAAAGAATTTATTCACGGGCTTCCCTTTGACGGTCATTGTTTTGCGGAGACCTACCTGTTTACGGAAAAAAAATATGCGGTAAATGCCATCGCCGTTACGGACTGCGAAATTATACGGTTTGAAAAAAAAAGGCTGACCGATCTCCTTCTGGAAAAGCCGGATCTTATCCTTAAAGTATATTCCTATACGGCAGACCGGATGCACTATCGCTACCTGACTTCCGCCCCGTTTTCATTCAAAGACCCGATGACCAAACTGCATATCCTGATGCGGCACATTAAAGACCATTTCGGTTTTAAAGAGAAATTTTCATTTCCGGTTCCGTATACCCGGCAGCAGCTGGCTTCCCTTACCGGAATGCGGATCGAAACAGTCATCCGGGCCATCAAAAAAATGGAAAAACAGAATGTGCTGAAAATCGATAACAGTAAGATTTACATTTAACGAAGTAGAAATCTGATTAACAGGCCGGAAGAGGAAAGCTTAATGTTGGAAATTTATCTTATCAACCTTATTTTTAAAGTATTCTTTATCAAATAAGATCATTGGTTATTATGCAAAAATAAAATCCATCTAAAATCCGTATTCACCGATCTGAATTCCAATTTTTAATTTAATAATCGAATCAAAATTATATTTAATCAAACCTTTATCTGCCATAAAAAATCCTTAACTGCCAAGACGGTTAAGGATTTTAATTTTTATACAATGAATTTTACTTTCCGATCGCTTCGCTGATCGGGTTTCCTACATTCCCGCTCGGGAACTGTATTTTCAGTAAAGAGGAAACTGTTGGCGCGATATCGGTCATGAAATAAGCTTTACTGCTTTCGCCATGCTGGATTCCCCAACCCATGAAGATTAGCGGAATGTGTGAATCGTAAGAGTTCCATACGCTGTGTGTAGTTCCGGTTTTAGAATACGGAGGAAGCATGGAATCGTGCGAAATCAGCTGAATATCCCCGCTTCTCTGCCGGTTGATTCCGTTGATGATCCTTTGCTTGATCGGCTCCGGGATTGTTGCTTCCGAAACTTTTGTTACAGCTACAGCATACAGGTCGGAAGGATCGTTTTCAATTTCCTTTACCGTGAAATCAACGACATCTTCCAGTTTAATATTGTTTTCTTTCAGCAACTTTCTGTCGAAGTAAATCTGGTAATTATCCACCGCATTGATTAGCTTATCCACCCCGAATTTTTCTTTCAGTTTCTGATTGACATTTTTATCCATCCCGTCGCCAAAGAAGCCGGTGGTAATTTTATGCTCCTGTAAAAATCCTACGGAATGTGCCCCGCCATGGTCTGCCGAAAGAAAAATGGTATACTGCCCTTTTCCGACTTTAGCATCCAGATAGTTGAAAAACCGGGCTAAATCCTGGTCCAGCCTTAGATAAACATCCTCTACTTCAATGGAATTAGGGCCGAATTTATGGCCTGCGTAATCGGTAGAAGCCAGGTTGATCGCCAGCATATCCACAATATCGTCTCCTCCTAATTTTTCGCCTTCGATGGCAGCTTCGGCCAGTTTTAAAGTTAAGGTATTACCAAAAGGCGTATAACGGATATTGTCTTTTTTAGCCTGGTAATCGGCCGCCAGGTTGCTGTATGGGAAAGTTGGTGTTTTGGCACTCCCCAGAAGGCCTTCCCATGGCGAATTGTCCGGCGCACTTTCTGTGTACTGATTAATCGGCAACAAGGTATTCCAGCCGTTTGCCACCAGTTTCTCCGGCATATTCTGAGAGTTAAATGCCTTCACCCACTGCGGAAGATCGTTCATGTACCAGGTGCTGGTGATGAAATTCCCTGTAGAATCGTCGAACCAGAAGGCCCCGTTCGGCGTATGGCCCGCAGGTAAAATAGAAGCCCTGTCTTTCAACGAAACCCCGATTACTTTCCCCTGGAAATTGGTGGCCAGCTTCAGCTCATCAGTGATGGTAGTCGACCAAAGGTTTTTCGGGGAATGGCTCCCGATCTTGGCATTGGTGGTTCCTACCGGCTGTACGCTTTCATCGGTGGTACAATACACATTCTTCCCGGTTTCCTTATCCGTCCAGTCGTTTCCCGCAATCCCGTGAATGGCAGGGACCGAACCGGTATAAATGCAGGTATGCCCCAAAGCGGTAATGGTAGGTACATAAGGAATATGAACATTGTTTAAGGAATAACCGGTGTTTAATAATCTTTTGAAACCATCATTGCCGTATTTGTTGTAAAACCGGTACAAATAATCCCATCGCATCTGGTCTACTACCAAACCGACAACCAGTTTGGGCCTTTCCAGCTGAGTATTTTTGTTCTTCTGTGCATTGATTGTGATTATGGACAGTCCCATGGCCGCCGCAACCGAAATTTTCCTTAACATCCGCTAAATTTTTATTGGGAACAAATTTACGGGTTTTGAAAGTTTCGGTGTATGAAGTTTTGATTAAATTTAAATACATAATTATTTAAGGACTGTTTTAATGATTCAATATGATCAAAACGAACATGCAAGATGTTTATCGCAAGGATAGACAGAGCCGCTTCGCTTATTTATGAAATACAAAAAATTGTGCTTTGTATTACTTTGTTAAGTGTAACGGCCTTGTTTATCTTATTCTGATCGCATAAAATTTACGTCCTTGTTTATCCTTGCGTTTAAATTTTTATTCCAATCCTCGATCATTTCTTTCACAATACTGAACTGGTCTTTTCTAAAAAGTAATTCCGAAGTTGTCTTTAAAGACCTCGATCAAGTTGAATTTTTTTTGATGAAGAAAGAGATCCTCATAAGATTAATTCAAAATTAATATTCTAAAATTGCCTGGAATCAGGAGATTTTAATGAGATTTTATTTAAATTTGAATCAGCACAAAATAACAATATGGTAGAACTTTAAACTCAGTATTCATGAATATCTTCAGGCGTTAAATATTCAATATGGAAATCAGAAAACTGGAAAAACTCATCGGAAATCCTACACTTTTATGGGGAGAGAATGGCTACCGTACCGATAAAATTTATGTTGTTTCCGCCATTGAAATCGGAACTTCTTTTGAGTTCAGCTTACGGGAAAAAGATCAGCCGTACACCAAAACCCGGGAAATTAGTCCCGGAGATACGGAACAACTGAATACTATTATCGGACAGGGGCATTCTTCAGGAGCATTTCATGAAGAGGAACTGATCGGCTGGGCCATCTGCGACTACAGATCCTGGAATAACAGCCTGCTTATTAAAAGCCTGTGGGTAAGCGAAGCATTCCGGGGGCACAGTATCGGCAAAATGCTGATCAAAAACGTTAACCGTAGAGCCCGCGAACTGCAATGCAGGATCGTGGAAACTGAAACGCAGAATACCAATTATCCAGCCATTCAGTTTTACCGGAAAGCAGGATTTGCGATCACCGGAATCAATACCAAATTGTATGATAATTCTACGGAAACTGCTGTTTTTATGAGTTTCGAGTTGATTTAAAAAAGGTCATAAAGTTTTGAAACATGAAAACCCCATTAGATTTTAGTGTTTTTGGTAGCTGAGCATAGCCGCCGCATAGTTTAGAACATATCGGATTAAAATCAAAGTAATTTTTAAAATCTGTTGAAATTTCTCACCATTCAGCAATTAAGATATTTTAGCTTGAAAAATCAATTTATTAAGTATTACTTTATTCATTTGATTCATTGAAATTGAGCACAAGATTCTACAGTAGAAAAAGTTAAGAATAAAAAAAGTTGATTTAAAATTTAAACTAATTTTAGAAATTATTGACTTATCCACAATATTTTAAAAGTTATCCACAAATTCTCCAATTTTATCCACGATTTCGTTTCCCCAATCGGTAATGGCTTCCAATACCGGAATAAAGGTCTTCCCGAAATCTGTCAGCGCATATTCTACGCGGATCGGAGGCTTTTGTCCATAAACAGTCCTGGAAACAAGACCGTCTTTTTCCAACTGTTTCAGCTGAAGACTGAGCGTCATTTCCGTAACCGAAAACAATTCTTTCCGCAGCTCACCGTATCTTTTTGTGCCTTCTTTCAGATGATAGAGAATAACGGTTTTCCACTTTCCTCCTACCAGATCCATCGCCAGGCTTACCGAACATGGGTAGAGCTTTCCGTTTACCTTGACATAATTGCCGGTGCATTCTTTTTTCATTTTTTTAAAACTATCAAATCGGATAGGTATTGCAAATGTAACCGACTCAAAATAATTTTGCAACTATACATTATATAGTTTAAACAAAAATTCAATACATGGCATTAATTATTCTCGGGCATCCGAATATTGAAAAGTCCCTGGCCAACAGAACCATCCTGGAAGAGCTGCAAAACAGTGACCTGGATATCGAAATCAGAAATCTGTCTGCGCTTTATCCCGACTACAGCATCAATGCAAAAGCCGAGCAGGAAGCGTTGCTCAGACATCCACAGATCGTGTTCCAGTATCCGCTGTACTGGTACAATATGCCGGCTATCCTGAAACAGTGGTTCGATGTGGTGTTTGAATACCAGTTTGCCTACGGATCGAAAGGAGATAAATTAAAAGGGAAAGATTTTATTCCCAGCTTCACCGTCGGAGCCCCGGAAAGTGAGTATCACACGCTGGGTGAACATCATTTCAGGATTTATGAGTTCTGTAAAAACCTGGAACAGACCGCCTATTATGCCGGGATGAATTACGTGGAACCGGTTTGTTTCCACGGAACTTCTGTGAATGCGGGATACACGGAAGAAGACGTGAAAACAAAAGCAGGACAGCAGGCAAAAAGGCTGATACAAAAGTTACAGGACTTTAGGCGATAATTCTAAAATTCATTAATAAAAAATTAAATCACATAATAGTGTATTAAAAAATAAATTTGTATATTCGTTATCAGCAAATTAAAACAGTATTCTTATGAAAAACCTAAAAAAATTAGTCCGCAAAGAATTATCTTTGATCAATGGCGGCGACGGCCGATGTCTTGAACCGAAACGTCTATGCGAGCCTTGGGAAGAAGGCTGCGGCTGTGTTTACATTTAATAAACTTTCAGATATTTTTTCAAGAGGGCGGTTTTTTTAACCGCTCTTTTTTTGTGAAATGATCAGCATCAGTTTTAAGCATGATAAACTTAACGGGTTTCAAAAACCCGTTAGGTTTTGTCCGTCATTTTACCTGATTATGGTTTCCCGTAATGAAAGAGTAAAGAATCTGGTACTGAAAATTTTGGGTCAAAAGGTGTAATTAAATTAACGCCTGACAATGATAATGGCAGCTTATTAGTTGAATTCCGAAAGTCCGAAAATATGAAAATCTGAAAATATTAAGGAAAATATTGAAGGCTACTATTTAGGACGATTTTGTGAAATTATATTTGTAAATTTTCCTAATGACTTCTCATCAATTACCATACAATAAACAAAGAACCGCGCCTTTCGGGCGCGGTTTCAATATCTAAGTTTTGTTAGTCAATTAAAACTTCAAATCCCCGTTTACTTCTCTTACTGCATTGGCAGCTTCAGCAAACTTCAGTTGCTCATCGGCTGTAAGGGTAACATTAACGATTTTCTCAACTCCGTTTTTCCCGATGATGGCAGGAACGCCTAAGCAGATATCGTTTTGTCCGTATTCGCCTTCCAGCATTAAAGAGCAAGGGATCATTTTCTTCTGGTCGCAAGCGATGGCCTGAACCATTACGGAAACTGCGGCTCCCGGTGCATACCAGGCGGAAGTTCCCAATAATTTGGTAAGGGTTGCCCCTCCTACTTTTGTTTCTTCAATGACATATTTCTGTTGCTCAGCATCTAAGAATTCCGTTACAGGAACGCCGTTTCTTGTTGCTTTGCTCAGTAGAGGAAGCATTCCGGTATCACTGTGGGCAGCAATTACCATTCCGTCTACATCGGAGATCGGAGCTTCCAAAGCTTCCGCCAATCTGTATTTGAATCTTGCAGAATCCAGAGCACCACCCATTCCGATGATCTTGTGCTTAGGAAGTCCTGATGTTTTATGTACCAGATAAGCCATGGTATCCATTGGGTTGGAAACCACAATGATGATAACTTCCGGGGAATGTTTTACCAGGTTTTCCGTAACTTCTTTTACGATTCCAGCGTTGATCCCGATCAGTTCTTCTCTCGTCATTCCCGGTTTTCTTGGAATTCCAGAAGTAATAACCGCTACATGAGAACCTGCAGTTTTGCTGTAATCTCCTGTTGTTCCGGTAATTTTCGTATCGAATCCGTTGAGTGATGCCGTCTGCATCAGATCCATTGCTTTACCTTCCGCAAATCCTTCTTTGATGTCTACCAAAACCACTTCCGAACAGAAGTTCTTCATTGCGATGTATTCCGCACAGCTTGCTCCTACAGCGCCTGCACCTACTACAGTTACTTTCATAATACTTTTATTTATTTTAATTTGTTTGTATCGTTTGTCCGCTCTCCGTTGAGAACTCCCAAATTTAACAATTCCTGAAAAATTGGGCAATCTTTCAGGAATTTAATTGTATATGATATAAATTAGTTAACGTTCAGCAGGAAGTTGTACAGTTTCTTCGCTCCGGACAGTACCTCATCGTAGTTTTGCTCATCGACTTCCGTGTCCAGCACTTCTTTGAAACTCTTCCACATCGGTCCTGTATTTTCCCGGTAACACCCGAAGAAATTAAAGGTTATTCCATCGAATCCCTCCGTTTTGGAAAGCTGCTTGGCAATAACATTCCCGCCAAGGGTAGAACCTTCAATCACATACAAAGCACCTAATGCTTCATTTTCACCGGTAAATTCAAGGTCATGGGAAGCAGCTTTGTTTTCCAGGGAAAGGCTGGCCAGATCTTTTTCGATGAGAGGAAGTTTCTTCCGGTCTTCCAGCTGCAGCTTCCCGGCGAGCTCACCGGAAAGGCTTTGGAAAATCTTATCTTCCGAATGAAGCAGCATCAGGTAATTGGTGCTGATGATCTTTTTATAATCTTCAAGCGTGAAGGTCTTATCGAATATTTTTTTAGAGTTAAAAAGTTTTTCGGCAGCATCATGATACGCTACCGTATGTTGTTTCAGATATTCAGATACCATAATCAGGATTTGAAAGAAGCCATATTTAAGGCTTTTTAAATGTTAAAATAAAACAGGTGCTGTCTGTATTGCTTTCGTAGTCTACATTTCCGCCCAGCCTGCGCATAATCCGGTGTACGATGGAAAGGCCCACCCCGTTTCCTTTGAATTTCTTTGCATTATCCATCCGATTGAAGATCTTAAACATTTTATGCTTGTTTTCATCAGGAATCCCGATCCCGTTATCCGTTATCCGGTAGACCACGACATCGTCTTCTACCGTTCCTTCGATCTCTACGATAGGATTTTCCTGCCGGGAAGAGTATTTTATGGCATTATTGATGATGTTTAAAAATACCTGGTGCAGCATCGTTTTATCAGCAAGAACATCAGGACATTCTCTTATAATAACTTCGCTCTTCGGGCTACCGAAAGTAATTTTTGCGTTTTCCGAAATTTTTTCGATGGTATTTGCAGTCTGAAGAACTTCCAGCTGAATCTCACTGTGTTTCGCACGGCTAAGCTGCAGCACATCATTCATCATTTCCGCCATATTGTCGATTTCCTCGATGATGGAATTGATCTTGTTCCTGCTCTTGTCCGATTCTTCGTTCAGGCTTTTCAGCAGCATCTGTGCATTAAGTTTCATGACGGTAAGCGGGGTTCCCAAGTCGTGGGAAATGGTGTATGAAAAACTGTCGAGTTCCTCATTTACCTTTTTCAGCTCGTCATTGAGCCTTTTGATCGTATTATAATTTTTGTGGGAAGTTTCAAGAATAAGGTCTTTTACCGCCTGTAGTGCCGTAATATTCCTTGAACTCCATCTTTTTGAATTTCCTTTGATGTTTTCCGTAAATATATGGAAGGAAGTACGTGGGGAAACAATCTTCCGCTCTTCGCCGTTCTCAGAAATTGTTCCAATCGTTTTCTCGGGATTTCCCGCCCAATCGATGTGTTCGTCAAATTCTTTGCGGAACCAGATCAGGAGGTTGTTTTTACTTCTTTCAATAAAATAAATAGCAATCCCGGCAGCATTTTCCGTTAGCCCCAGCTCTGCGCCGTGATCTTTCAGAAAGCTTCGGCTCAGGTACATATCATCTTCTGTGTACGCATGCGCCCACTTTATGATTCTGAGTATCGTATCGTGTTGTGGTACGGAACCTTCAGTTACGATGTTTTCGTCGGCAATAATTGCCAGCCCGTCCGCTTCCGGAAGGCTTTTGATCTCTTCTTTATTCTCAATAAGAGAGTTGAATAAATTGTTGTGCTTTAAAAATTCCGTTTTCAGGTTTGCCATCTTTCCGTTAAGTTCCAGACGGTAGTTCAGCTCATTCTTCGATTTGAAAGAAGAGTAGGCATTGGAAGCCAGTGCCGTAAAAATCCCTGCCTGTACGCGGTCTGCCAGATCGATGTGTTTCGGTTCTACATTCTGGCAGGTGACAAGACCCCACAGCTGATCGTCTATGATAATCGAGATGCTGAAACTCGAAGAAGCTCCGGAATTCTTTACATACTGCCCATGGATCGGCGACATGCCGCGTGAAGCAGAATAGGTAAGATCGATGGTTTCGTGGGATTTGCTTAAAAGAGGTACGGTTTCCGCATGCACATTGCTGAAGATTCTTTTTCTCTTTTTAAGATAAAGATCCCTTGCCTGCCTGGGAATATCGTTTTCAGGATAATGCAGCCCCAGGTAGCTTTCCAGGTTTGCGTTGCTTTTTTCGGCAATCACTTTTCCGGAACCGTCCATCGCAAACTTATAGATCATCATCCTGTCGTAGTTGACGATTTTTGAAAGCGTATTCAAAAGCTGGTCCCAGATTTCCTGGTAATCATCGATAATATAAAAATTATCGTATTTATTGGAAATTCTTTTGTTCGGATTCAGGAGAACCTTTTCAAACTCAAGAAAAATAATATTTTTGCTTTTGTAGACGGAGAAATGATAATCTTTTCCACCGATAACAATTTTATCGTAATAGGTTTCGTTTTCTCTTCGGGTAAATTTGGGCAAAGAATTATAAATATCGGATTCTATAATGCTTGCAAAGCTTTCGGGAAAATCCGTAAGCTTCCTGTCGAAAAGCTGATGTAAGTTTTCGACAGAAAAAATATCCTCGATATTCTTGCTGAAAAAAGTAATGGAATGAGACTCCGCATCAATGCCAATCAGATAACCAAAACTTTGTATGTAGCCCGGAATATGGATAGGCTCTTCATGACACTCTACAAAATTCATATAATACTTTGACCAATCAAATATAACTCTTTTTTTCGTGGTACGATCTTTTTTCTATACAAATAAGTACCACAAATTTGAAAAAAAAATCACTTTATAAGGACATTTTCAGGATATTATTCAGGATATATAAGGGTGTATAGTAATTTATTTTCAAATAGATGTAAATCCAGTAGTGTAGAAATAGCCTTCTTTTTTATGCTGGCTTATTTATCATCCATAATGGCCACTACCCTGGCCGGTGCAGCCGATCCGCCAACGATTTTTAACGGAAATACACATACTTTAAATCCGGAAGGCGGTAAAGCGGAGAGGTTGGTAAGCTGTTCTATATGGAGGTATTCTTTTTCAATCCCTACCCTGTGGCCTTCCCAGAAATACTCGGGATTGTTGAGTTCCTTTGCTCTTTTAGCCATGAATTTCAACGGCAGATCCCATCCCCACTGGTCGATCCCCATCACTTTCACACCCTGATCGATCAGCCACTCCGTCGCTTCGCGGCTCATTCCGGTTCCTTTATTGGGAAAATCCGCTGTTCCCATCAGCCGGTCGCGGCCTGTTTTGATGAGTACGATATTTCCGGGTTGGATGGAAATTCCGTTTTTCTCCAGATCCGCTTTCAGGTCTTCCACTGTAATGGCGACAAAATCCTCCTTATGCGAACAGTCGATCACAATACCTTCCCCATAGCACCACTCCAAAGGAACCTGATCAATGGTTTTTGCAGGTTTCCCTTCCACCACCGGACCGTAGTGCCACGGTGCATCAAGATGCGTAGTAGCATGCAATCCCATGCTTTTGATCCTGTCGTCTGCCCAGCCTGTCCAGTTCTTCGGGAACAGTTTTGCCGGAAGCCCCAGTGCCGAGCGAATCAGCCAGTGCGATTTTTTATGTGATTTATGCTCGATTTTCACCTTCATAAACCACGGATCTCCCGCGTTGTACTGAATCGGCTTGGAGAGATCGATAATTTTATGCTGCTGCATGGAGAATTAAGTTTTTCCAAATTTAAACTTCTTTCTCGAAATACAGCATATAATATTTTCCGTTCTCATCTTCACCCTGTGCGATCTTCTGCCGGTCGCCGTGGATGTAGATGTGGAAATTTTTATCAAGCTTAATAATACTTTTGAAATGCCGCTGTGTTTTCTTTACTGCCGCTTCACTAATGGGAAATTCTTCAGCGATATTGATCTGCATATCCTGCTCGTAATCGGTTTTAAAATTATTAAAGCTTTCGATCACATGCTCGTCGCCCAATACTTCGCTGGCAAACTCATCAAGCTTAAATTCTTCTTTTTCCTTGAAGAAATTAATGGATTTGTTCAGGAAATCCGCCTGGTCCGCTTTGGAAACTTCAAATTCCTGCGGCAGCTGCTTGGTAATGTAATCTTTATACACCATCAGAGCTTCCTGGGTGTGGAAATATTCGTCGTCCCGCTGCTTTACCTTTAAGAAATCCTCAAACCAGTAATACATATCGCCGTTCTTATTGTTATCCACCACGGAAAGCACATAGCCGGTTTCTTTATCATTGTTATAGATCAGTGCGGCCTTATCGATCTTGGAAAGGCCGATCCCCTGGTCTTTTTCGATTTCAAAATTGTCTTCCTGGGGAGCAATTTTCAGGAAAGATTCTCTTTTTTCGGTTTTAAAGATTCCGATCTTATCGACTCTTTCAGTCCCTTCCCTTTCATCTTCAAAATAAACGATAAACAATTCCCCGCCCTGAACCCTTGGGTTCTCAGCCGCTTCAAAAAGATGCTTGGCAATATTTTCGGACTCCCAGAGGAATTTGGCTTTGTCGTCAAAAATTTCCGATACGGAGCTGTACACCGGATTGTTTACCAGATAAGAATCACTGTAAAAGTGAAAGGTTTCTTCTGATTTGAACGAACCTAAAAAATAGTTCTCCAGCAGTTCCGCCATTCCTTCTTCCAGCTGCAATTCCTCCTGCGAAAGGATTAGCGATTCCCCGTTGATTTTATTTCCTACCCTGTGTACTACGATTTTTGAAAACATTTCCTGAATATTTTTGGACTGCAAAGATATTAATTATATCAGAGAATCCGGTGTATTTCATTCTGATAAAATCCTTATCATTTTGAGGCGGTTTTCTCCTTGTTTCGGCAAAGGATTTACAATTAAAATATTGAATATCAAAAACATAAAATAAAATACCCCACACAGGAACGGAATTTGGCATTATGCTTGTGAACATTTAAAACAGAAATAATGGACTTAAAAACGTTAAACAGGATTGATACGCTGAGAAGACGCAGAAGCAAAGGTCCGGAAACCCCGAAATGGCTGAAGCCTTACCATCTTCTTCTTTTTGTATTCATCTTTATTGCCACGACAGGTGTATTGATAAGATTTTTTTAACCAAAACCACAAAATATATGAACTACTTACAAGCTACCCAGGAAATTACCGTTGCGATTCCGGAAATCTGCAATGATCTGAAAAAAAACAATGTAAAGAATTCTTACCACATCATTGAATTCTTAACCGATAAGATGAAAACGATGATCCGGGAAAATAATACCGAATGCCTTTTCAAATGCCTTCATAAAATGGATGAACTGTACCGTGATGGTGATAAAACGGTAAAAAATGCCATCGAAAATTCTTTTATCTATTCGCTGGATAACTACACCGCATCATGCCATAAGGAATATCGCGATATGATCTTCAGCCGGATTTCACCCGAACTGCAGAAAGTCTATGCCAGGCAGATCTACAGCCATAGTATCTGATGATACCATTTTTAATCAAACAAAAGTACTGACCATAAATATTATTTAACATCAATTCTATGAAATCTAAAATACGTAAAATATCCGACTGGAACACTTTTAGAACCAATACCAACAGACATAACATCGAGATTCTGGCTACCCATATTGCCGTCATTGTAGGGGTATTTGTTTTTGCTGCGTTCCTGTAATAAACTTCCTAAAGAGTAATACAAGAATATGCCGGCCCAAACTTTTGGGCCGGCATATTTTTTTCTGCAATGCGAATCTGAAAATCCTATGTGGAATTACCGGTATTTCATTTTTAAAATCACCAGAGATTTTGCAGGAATGGCAGTGAAAATTTTCCCTTTTTTAATGGGTTCTCCGTATTCTTTCGGGACAATATTTTCCTGCCCGAAGGTATTTGTCTGATCCGGTTTCAAAGCCGTAAGAACAGTCTTTGACATTTTTTTCCCAACTGCCAAATGATCAGCAATAATCTCAGCTTCTTTATCCTGATCGTCTACATTAACGATTTTGATGATTACTTCTTTTTTGAGCATGTCTTTCACTGCAGAAGCATATAATTTCTGCTGTCCTATCATTGCTTTTCCGTTTTCGCGGATGCGGAGCAGATCGGTTCCTTTGTTAAGCGAAAAAAGCTGCTGGACATAATAGCTTGGCGTTGCGTAAGACTGCAGGTTATTGAACCATATAAGATCCGGTGCCCACTGCCAGTTATCGATGTGCGCAAAAAGCGGTGCATAGGAACTCATGCAGACAACGTCGGCATTCCGTTCCAGTCCCGTCATAAAGGCAGCTTCGGAAAGCGCAGCTTCCCAGTTGTTCCTTTTGCTGCCGTCATTCCCTGATCCGCTGTGGGCAGCATATTCCCCGGCAAAAACCTTCGGGCCTGAACGGCTGTACCCGTCGTATCTTGCCGCATTTTCCAAAAACCACTGAGGAGATTTATAGTAATGCTCATCAATCAGCTGTGGGTTCAGTTTTTTAAGTTCCTTCCATCCGTACTCGAAGTATTCTCCGTCGGAATAGGGACCGCTGCCGGATACGATACTGATTTCCGGATATTTTGAATGAATAGCCTGCTCAAAAATTGCATACCGATCAATATAATCCGGTCCCCACTGTTCATTACCTACCCCGATAAATTTAAGATGAAAAGGTTCGGGGTGCCCAAGCTCTGCACGCAGTTTTCCCCACTTTGTTGCCGCCGGATCCCCGTTGGCAAATTCAATTAGATCCAGAGCATCCTGTACATACGGTTCCAGCTCTTCCAGTCCGGCCAATTCTCCTGTATTGAACTGGCATGCCATTCCGCAGCTCAGAATCGGAAGCGGGGCTGCCCCAAGATCTTCCGCCAGCTGGAAATATTCCATAAATCCCAGCCCAAACGTTTGGAAATAGTCGGGAGAAGACCGATGGGCAAATTCGGTATTCCAGCGGTTAATGATGAGCTCACGGTCTGCCACATCACCGATCGTTTTTTTCCACTGGTACCGGTTGGCCAAAGTTCTTCCTTCCACAATGCACCCTCCCGGAAATCTTATGAAGCCCGGCTCCAGATCGTATAGTTTCTGAACAAGGTCTTTCCGAAGTCCGCCTTTTCGGCCTTTCCAGGTATCCTGCGGGAAAAGGGAAATCATATCCATCATCAAAGTTCCCTTTCCGGTAAAGGTGAGTCTAAGTTTTCCTTTTTCTACGGTTTCGGAAGCTTTCATGACGGCAGAATATTTGTGCCAGCCTGAATCTTTTATTTCAATTACCGCTGATGATACAACCTTATTATTTTCATCCAGAAGCTCAGCTTTGACCGCGGAAATATTTCCTTCTCCTTTGGATAGTATACCGCTGAAATCATAATAGGCCTCCTTCCGTATCCCAATCCCCCTGAATCCTTCATTCACCAACTGATACACTTTATCGTTGTTTACGCTAATACGGACATAATTGTGATTGGTTTTATCCGGATTGCTGAAAACGGTTGCATATCCCGAATCCGGATTTTCCGACTGGTATTGGGTTTTCGGTTGCTTCCATCCCATTAACGGTTCGTTGAATTCAAAGGAACGGTTCTTAATGAGTTCTGCATACAGGCCACCGTCGGCCGCCTGATTGATATCTTCAAAAAATACCCCGTACATGGTAGGCTGGATTTTAATGCCGGTACTGTTCATATCCAGCTGTAACATATGTCTGGATGCAGACTGCGCAGGCAGACCGGAACCGATGCAGAGGAAAACCGCAGGAAACACTATTGTTTTTTTAAATAAATTCATCTGTAATTCTTTACTAGAGATCGATTATCTGTATGAAATTGTATTCATGTGAGCTCAAGGTTAAAACGCCGGAGAAGGAAGCAGGAAGTTTCTTCTATACACGTTACTGTTGAAAGCACTGCCTCTTAAATGATCTCGTTGCATTTTGTTAAAAGAAAACGCTATTTAAATTTCTTATTTTTTCTCTTTGTTAAATCACTGAAAATAAATTAAAGTCAAATTCACATGATATTAAGAGCCTGTTTAAATTTACCTTTTATATTTTAACAGTAAGAATTTAAGGTATTTTAGCTTAAAAAAATAATATGTCGGTTGCCCGGCGATATTCAATTAAATCAATTGAAATCATCATATTAAAGTGAAGAATAAACAAAGTTTATTTAATTCAGAAAATTAAGAGAAATGACGGAAAGTTTGCTGAATTAAAATTTAAACAGGC
>CAJYGB010000023.1 GCA_913774355.1 uncultured Chryseobacterium sp.
TCTAAAAGCTCTTCTGCGCTACTGATATACTCTCGTTTTCAGTGCGGCAAAGATAGGGCAACCCGACAACACAAAACAAGTTTATTTAACTTAAATTTCATCTTTACGTAATATTTAACCCTAAAAGCCTGATTCATAAGACCAATATTTTTAAACAAAAGTTTGACTTTTTTCTAAATATAGGTACTTTCAATTATTTCGAGCTGATCCGGGTAATAATATAGGTAAAAGAGCAAGTCTTTCCGGGCTATTTCACAGGCTTTAATGACCAGTCCAAAAGGATAGATTTTGCCGGAAGATATAATGTATCATTTTTCAAGTTGCATTCTTGTAATGAATAAATCGCGTAATTTTTAAACAAGAGATGTTAGAAGCAGCCAGAAACATATTAATATATAAAAATAAGTTTTTTAAATAAGCACCCGGTTAAAAAGCCTATAATTATGAAAATCCTTATCCGTTATATACATTTTCATTTTAAAAATTATTTTGTTTTTAATATAAGTGTTAAAAATTTTATCTCAAATAAAATTTTCTGTAAATTTTTAGATGAAACCTGTTTGTAATAATTTTTCTACATTTACATTAAACACGAAAAAATGCTGATCAAAGTTTACGGAAGTGCCATCCATGGCGTTGCGGCACAAACCATTACCATAGAAGTAAATGTCGATACCGGCGGTGTAGGCTATCATCTCGTTGGCCTTCCCGATAATGCTATTAAAGAAAGCAGTTACCGGATTTCTGCTGCTCTGAAGAATACGGGCTTTAAAATCCCAGGGAAGAAAATTACCATCAATATGGCACCTGCCGATCTGCGGAAAGAAGGTGCAGCTTACGACCTGAGCATTGCCATTGGCATTCTGGCGGCGTCGGATCAGATCATGGCAGAAAATATTCATGAATATATTATTATGGGGGAACTTTCGCTGGACGGTACCCTGCAGCCGATCAAAGGAGTGCTCCCGATCGCTATACAGGCGCGGGAGGAAGGGTTTAAAGGGATTATCCTTCCCAAACAGAATACGCGGGAAGCGGCCATCGTCAACAGCCTGGATGTTTATGCGGCAGAAAATATCAAGGATGTGATCGATTTTTTCAACGAAGGGAAACCGCTTCCGAAGATTGAAGTGGACACGCGGAAGGAATTCCAGGAAAAGATCAACGATTTCCCTTTCGATTTCTCGGAAGTAAAAGGACAGGAAACCGCAAAAAGAGCAATGGAAGTTGCCGCCGCCGGTGGACATAACATCATTTTGATCGGGCCACCCGGAAGCGGAAAAACGATGTTGGCCAAAAGAGTCCCGAGTATTTTGCCTCCGCTTACTTTAAAGGAAGCCCTGGAAACAACAAAGATCCATTCGGTGGCAGGTAAAATGGGTACGGAAACTTCTCTCATGACCGTAAGACCATTCCGGTCACCGCATCATACGATATCCGATGTTGCTTTGGTTGGCGGCGGAAGTTACCCGCAACCCGGAGAAATTTCACTGGCGCACAATGGTGTATTGTTTCTGGATGAAATGCCGGAATTTAAAAGAACGGTTCTGGAAGTCATGCGCCAGCCGCTGGAAGACAGGGAAGTAACTATTTCCCGCGCGAGGTTTACGGTAAATTACCCGGCGAGCTTTATGCTGGTAGCCTCCATGAATCCGAGCCCAAGCGGATTTTTTCCGGATGATCCTAACAACACCTCCTCTACTTATGAAATGCAGCGGTACATGAATAAGCTTTCAGGGCCGCTTCTGGACCGCATCGACATTCATATTGAAGTGCAGAAGGTGGAATTCGAGCAATTGGCAGAACGTAGAAAAGGAGAAAAAAGCGAAGACATCCGGAAACGGGTGCTGATTGCCCGCGAAATTCAACATGAGCGTTATAAAGATTTAAAGATCAGCTATAACGCACAAATCGGTCCGAAAGAGCTTGAAAAATTCTGCCGGCTGGATGAATCATCCTTCAGCCTGATTAAAATGGCCATGGAAAAGCTTAACCTCTCGGCCCGTGCTTACGACAGGATTCTGAAAGTTGCCCGGACGATTGCCGATCTTGAAGAATCTGAAGCTATTTTATCACATCATGTTTCGGAAGCCATACAGTATAGGAGCCTGGACCGGGAGTTTTGGAACGGTTAAAATGCGAATGTTCAATTTCATTAATCTTAGAGCCAGTTTAAATTCAGAGTGTATTTTTTAACATTAAGCCATTAAGATTTTTTAGCTTAGAAAAATATATTGCTGCCTAACTTTCACTACTTCATTTAAATCATTATAAGTGAAGAATAAACAAGTTTATTTTAATTCAGAAAATTAAGGACGATGACGAAAAATCCTCTGAGTTAAAGCTTAGCAGACTCTTAATTGATCATTCAGTTGCAAAGCAAAATTCACTATTGATCAAATTATTTTAAAATTAAAATATAATACGTCGAGTTTTGTCGCATCGGGGAATGACGTTTGCCTAAAACTTGTCGATTTATATGAAAACAGCCGTAGAAATTCTTAATGGAGATTCAAAACAGGAACAACAGAAAAATTTAAACATTATATTGTACAGGGAATTGGTGCCCCATGAAAGTGCAGTGGCTACTATCATTTTTCCTGATACTAAATATAATTTCAGATCATTACTTATAGAAAATGATAAAGGACAATCTGCACGGTTCTCATGGCAGCAGAATGTTGTTTCTTCTCATTCTGAAACAGGGTATTTCAAAGAAGTTATGAATGATCTGGGTGTTAAGGTTCATTACAATGAAGATTCAATTACCATTATTAACGGAGGTGTAAAACAATTCCTGACGGCTAAGTTAGACAGATAGTCCTTGATTTTAAATTCCCTTTTTACCTGCCAGAATCATGGTGATCATCTTGGCTTTCCGCGCTTCCCTGGTTTGCTGCTTTTTTGCCTCCGCGATCCAGCGGATGTATTCTTTCCTATGGGTATAGCTCATGGCATCGAACAGGGCTTTTGCATCCGGGTGGTCATTAAAGACCAAGGCAATATCATCTGAAATTTCAACAATTCTCTCTTCTTTATCTTCAACCAGAGACACCGATACCTCATCGCCGAAGGTCTTGCCCAATTGTTGCCGCACTTCTTGTGTAAGTCCTAAAATATGGCATTCCGATTTCATTTTTCCCAGGCTGCCGCGGTACTCTACCCTACCGTCAAAAACAGCTTTGATTTTTACCTGCCCTTTTTTGTTGAATAGTTCCTCGGTAGAGAAAGGAAATTCTACAAAGGCAGCATTCATTTTTCCATTTTGCTGGATAACGGCTTTAAATTGTACAGATTCTGTTTTCATTAGCAAATAGCAATATGATCAATTTGGAACGTTTATTCTTTACATATTCAAACAAACGACTAAAAATAAAACAAATTCAGCAATAAAAAACCGCGAAAGTTTTTCTTTCGCGGCTCCTGTGAATATATCAATAAGATTATTTCTTCTTTCCTTTGGCAGGTGTTGTTTTAGGTATTTTTGTTTTGGTATCGGCTGGTGTGTTTTCGTCTTTTACCAACTGTAATTCGTCGATCAGTCTTCTTGCACCGGCGTATTTGTCGATGGTCCAAAGCACGAAACGAACGTCTACGTTGATGGTCTTCTGCCATTCAGGTTCGAAAACAATGTCACCGCTCAATGCTTCACTGTTTCCATCGAATGCGATCCCGATCAGGTTTCCGTCGGCATCGATTACCGGAGAACCTGAGTTACCTCCTGTAATATCGTTGTTGGAAAGGAAGTTCACCGGCATATATCCTTTAGCATCGGCATACTGTCCGAAATCTTTCAGGTTATAAAGGTCGATCACCCTTTGAGGAAGATCAAACTCTTCATCCCCTTTTTTGTATTTTCCTACAAGCCCCGTCATATCCGTATAATAATTATCGGTAATGCCGAAGTAGTTTCTGTCTGATCTGATCGGAAGTTTATCTACGGTTCCGTATGTTAATCTCATTGTAGAGTTTGCATCCGGATAGAATTTTTTCTCAGGCATTGCCTTCATCAGTCCTGCCAGGAACAATCTGTTGTTTTTCGCGAAATTATCGTCGATCTTCACGAATTTTTCCGCGGAAGCCCTCTGGTCGGCTACGATTCCATTGGCAATTTTCCAAAGCGGATCTGCATCCAGTTTTAAAGCATCCGGGTTCAGCATGAAGTTGGTCGCAGATGTTTTGTTGGCAAAGATTGAAGAATAGGCAACATTGGAAAGGTTGTTCGCATCAAGTCCCATAATGGTTTCAGAAGCGACATCCTTATTTACTCTTTGCTGGTAAAGATTTACCATGGAGTTCATCATTTCGCCTTCCAGCTTGGTATTGATGTTTTCATAGGCAGCTTTCAAAGCGGCTTCCACTTTCGGCTTCATCGCAACTCTTCCGGCCATATCCTGTTTGGCGTATGCCTGAAGAACACTTCCTACCTGTAATGCAAGGGTAAAATATTTGGAGTTTCTGGAAAGCTGGGTCATGTACATTCTTTCCACATTACGGTCGGAAGTCTGCTTGTAGTAAATCCCGATATTTTCAAGTACATTTTCGTTCTCCGCTACATTGGCAGGCTGTACCGCCCATGTTTTGAAACGTTCTTCGATCTTCTGCTTATCTGCAATGGTCCCGTTTTTAATAACGGCATCGATTGTCCCCTGTCTGTTTTTCCAGTAGTTGGCTACGGAAGCATACTGGGAAGCATAATTAAGCTGCGTTCCTTTATCTTTATCCATGTACTTCTTCATCACGTCCATCGCCAGTTTGGAAGCTTCTACCCATGCCGGATAATCTTTGTTTACCATCTGCTGGATCCCGTAAGAAGTCAGATAACGGTTGGTTCTTCCCGGATATCCTAAGATCATTGAGAAATCGCCCGGCTTTACGCCTTTAAGAGACACCGGTAAAAAATGCTTAGGCTTCAGAGGAACATTGCTCGGAGAAAATTCCGCAGGGTTTCCTGCTGCATCCGCATACACTCTGAAAACCGTAAAGTCTGCCGTATGTCTCGGCCATTCCCAGTTATCGGTATCTCCACCGAATTTCCCTAATGCGGAAGGCGGAGCTCCTACCAAACGGATGTCTTTGTAATCCTGGTATACGAAATAGTAAAATTCATTTCCGTTGAAGAAATCCTTTACCACGACCGTATATTTTCCGTTCTCAGAGTTTTCAGACTGGATCGCTTTTGTTTCAGCGTCGATCACGGCTTTACGCTCTGCAGCGGACATATTGTTATTCAGTTTGGAATTGATTCTCTGGGTAGCATCATCCATTCTTACCAAAAATCTTACATAAAGATCTTTTGCATTGAATTCGTCTTTCTGCTTCATGGCCCAGAACCCGTTCTTCAGGTAGTCTTTTTCCGGGGTGGAAGCAGCCGCTACGGCACCGTAACCGCAATGGTGATTGGTAAAAATAAGACCCTGGTTGGAAACGATCTCTCCTGTACAGAAGCCTCCGAAGCTCACAATGGCATCTTTAAGGCTTGAATTGTTGACGGAGTAGATTTCTTCCGGCGTAAGATGCAATCCTTCTTTTTGCATGTCTACCCCATTGAGTCTTTTGACGAGCATTAACAACCACATTCCCTCGTCCGCCCTCATCTGGACAAAACTCAAAAGGAAAGTGAATAGCAGTAATATTCTTTTCATTGTATAAAATAATTTTTGTGTCGCTAATTTACTAATTTTTTACGGTTCCGCGTCTGTGATGGTATGAAAATGGATTTAAGGCGTTCATGAGAAGAATATGGATTACCTTTTTATGGATCTTATGCCTGGGAACTGTTCTTAACTGCTCTTCTATAGCTCTTGTAAATCCACAGCTTAACCGCGAATGGATGCTGGTTTCTTTTAAAGATTACACGAAAGAAGAACTGATCCGGAATCAGGCGAAAATCGATCTTACCGCTCCTGCTGAAAATGGAAAGATTAAAGGCGGTGCTTTTATGGGATGCAATAAAATGTTTTTTACCGCTGCAATTAAAAAAGACGGAACCGCAGAATTTTCTGATATCGGTTCAACACTGATGGCCTGTCAGAATATGAATCTCGAAGACGACTTCACTAAATGCTTCAAGAATATACGGCGTTATAAACTGGAAGGCCATTTTCTGACACTGATTGACCAGCAGGGAAATACCATAAAATTTATTGCTTCGGACTGGGATTAACATGAACTTGAAGTAGAAACCGGTTTAAAGACTGGAAGAAGGGAAGCCGGGAGCTTACTGAAAATAAATCAAAATATCCCCGAATTCACGTTAAGTTACACATTTATAGCCTGTTTAAATTTACCTTTTATATTTTAACATTAAGAATTTAAGGCATTTTAGCTTAAAAAATCAATATGCCGGTTGCCCGGCAATATTCAATTAAATCAATTGAAATCATCGTATTAAAGTGAAGAATAAACAAAGTTTATTTAATTCAGAAAATTAAGAGAAATGACGGAAAATTTGCTGAATTAAAATTTTAAAC
>CAJYGB010000024.1 GCA_913774355.1 uncultured Chryseobacterium sp.
CATTTGCGACAGCAATAACCATTTTTCCACTTCCAATGGGAGAGATATTCTTCGCAATCCAAATCTGTTTTAAAGCGTTCAGCAAACTCCAGAAGGTTTTGACCCTTAAAAATTTCCATAAAAATCCGGTTTTTCAGTACTTTAAAGATATGAAATTATCTAATGACCTCTAATATTTTTATTCATCTATGAACAGTCAGCTCCTACGGAGCTTTCAGTCCGCTTCCGTTCTTCAAAACATATCATATTGTTCAAAAATTCTGGTTTCACCGCTCTTATAAGCATAGGCGGCTTTGTGAACCTTAAAGCAGCAAGATGGTAACAAACTCTTCGTGAGCTTCGTGTTCAAAAAGCATTACTCCCAGAATGACAAAAACCTCCCGGAAGATCCGAAAGGCTTTTGCGTATTAAATGTGGAAATGTTTAGTTCTAATCGAGCCAAGCTCTTATATAGCATCGTTACAAGTGTAAACCTGCGGACAAGCGATGTACTGAACACAGTAAAATGGTCCCGTTACAGATCCTGAACAGCTGCATCCGCATTTTGAAAGATCCGGCGTTCCGCTTATTCCCCCTGTGATGTTTCTAAGCTCTGCTTTTTTTAGCTTTTTCGCGTTTTTTAAAAAATTGTGCATTGTGATTGGTTTTTAAATTAAACAATTGGGTAACGTTTCAAAGTTAAACAAATATTAATTATTCAAAGCATAATTTAATATGAAATTTGATAATTTATTTATCTTGTTCCACTTATTGACCGTATAACGTAAAAGTTGTTTTAAATATTTCTTAAACACCGGAATTTATTCTACGAATTCCAGGTCTTTATCATGCGTTTCCGAAACGGTAAGAGCTGAATAAAACGCCAGCCCGAAGACAATGGCTCCCACCATGGCAGCACTTATGATTACGGAAAAATCTTTCTTTAAAACATCAAATGCAAAGATCATCACCGGAACCAGCCCGCGTACCATATTCGGGACGGTAGTGGTAGCTGTGTTTCTGATATTTGTACCGAACTGCTCGGCGGCCAGCGTAACGAACATTGCCCAATATCCTGTTCCGAGCCCCAGCCAGACGCAGAACATGTAATATTTCGTTTCCGAGTTCGTATTTCCGAACAGCATGATGGCTACCCCGACAATGGTAAAGGCAAGCATATAAAAGATAGCCATTTTCCGGGATTTCAGAAGATGCGAAATAAACCCGCTGGCAAGGTCACCAACAGAAATACCTATATAAGCCCACATAATCGCCTTCCCTGGATTAAGACTGGCAATGCCCATTTCCGGTGCAAACTGATTGGCCAATACGGCTAAAATCCCAATGCAATACCAGGTAGGCAACCCGACGGCAATGCATTTTAAATATCGGATCAGACGGTCTTTATTGGTGAAAAAGAAAAAAATTTCCCTTGGAAACCGATTTATGTTCAATGTTTTTATAAATCCCGGATTCGGAGACACTGATTCTCAGAAAAAGCAGCATGATTCCCAGCACACCGCCAATGAGATAAGAAATATTCCACCCGCCTGCCAATTCTACCGTAAGTTGCGCCACCACTGCTCCCATCAGGCCGAAACCGGCTACAACGGACGTCCCGATAGCTCTTAAATTCTTCGGCAGGCTTTCGGAAACCAGGGTAATTCCGGCTCCGAGTTCTCCGGCAAGGCCAATCCCTGCAATAAATCGCAATCCGGCGTACTGGTATACCAGATGCTCTTTTGGGAAATGAGGCAGGAAACCGCAGGCAATATTAGCCAGAGAATAAACGAGAATGGATCCGAACAGGACTGAAAGCCTTCCCTTTTTGTCTCCGAAAATTCCCCAGAAAATCCCGCCGATCAGCAGGCCGACCATCTGGGCATTCAGGATAAAGGTTCCGTCCGTATCCGGATTAAGCCCCAACGCTTTCAGACTGGGAATCCGGACAATGCCGAACAGCAGCAGATCATAGATGTCTACAAAATAGCCCAAAGCGGAAATGATTACGGGGATTGAGAAAATATATTTCAGTTTTGAAGAGGAGGAGAGTTCCTGCATGGTAATTTTAAATTTGACTAAAAATAAAAATTAATTTCAATCCTGCGGTATTTTAATTTCGGATTAAATTAATTTAATTAAAAAACAATGATACATTGATATTTTTAATTTTTAAATCAATGTCTCGGGACTTTCTTCTACTTTTTCAGCGGTAAAGTTAATGCTGCCTTAAAATTTTTAAAAGAATTTAAAAACCTCTTTTTTAAATCAAAAAAAATATTTAACATTGTAAAAAAGTTAACGAATAATTGTTTACAACAACAGAATATCTTTATGTTCAGGGAACTTATCGTATAAAGTGAGAATAATAAAATTCCGGGCTTTCTTACATTATTATGACTAGCTAGGAACCGAAATATCTAAACATGGAGTATGCTGTAGTACGTAATACAGCCGAAAGATGGATAAATAAGCCTGCAGGCGGCACCAATAAAGATCTAACGTGTCTAAACTTTGATCTGATTATTAACTACAAAACTTTAAAAATGAAAAAACAGCTAAAGTCCTTACAAGGCAAGAAATTAAATTCTAATGACATGATTTCCGTAAAAGGAGGAAAAAAGGCGCTTGAACCTACTAAAACGATGGTTCTTACGAACAGTAACGGGCATACCTCAGATGACGGATCAACGGATGATTCAGACTGGGCTTCCGGTTCAGATTTGTAAGGTATGACTATCCTAAAAAAAGCAGAAAGCCAATTCTTATTGGCTTTCGTTTCTTTAGTCCTGCTGGCCTCATGTTCAGGTTATAACGCGACGGCCTCCGATTGGCATAATGAGAATGACAATTACAGTTATTTGTTTACCAGTAACAATCATGATATTAAATTTCACAGTTATGGCGGACGATATTTAGCCCATAGGATATTTTACCGAAAGTATGGAGAGCTCGTTTTTACTTATTATGACCGGTTAAGACAAATTAAAAAGGAAAAAGGCAATGATGTGTACTACAGCCTGTTTGTCGTCAAAAATATTCCTGAAGAAGTACGTCGGAAAAATGATACGGTAACGGTGAAGCTTTACAACAAGGAAGTCATCAGCTTCAGCGAAAATGACAGGAAAGGAAGGAAAAAAATCTACAAAAGGTATTTTACTTTCGGTGATACGAATTACCTGTTTGTCGGGGAATATAAAAGATTTTATAAAGACCAGCCTGCGATTTATGAACGTCATATGTCCCAGGAAATGGAAGGATTGGAATTATGAGCGAAATTTTAATTATCTCAAAAGCGGATTTTGAACTGACTACCAACAGCGTATGCGACTGGCTGAACCATTACGGGGTTCCTTTTATAAGGTTGAATGTGGACCGGATTGCCGATCCTTTGTATTATGAGGTATTTATAAATCTGAATGGTCATGAGCTGGAAATTTTTGATAAGGTTAATAGCAGAAAAATCGATCTTAAAAAGATAAAGGTCGTGTGGTGCCGAAGGTTTATTGATATGGTGTACGAACAGGTCGTCACGCAGGAAAAGGAGATCGATGGGAACGTCATCAGGTTTGCCAAATTCCATGCTGCTGAGCGAAACCGGTTTTTAAGGATTCTTTATGACTTTTATCCGGAATGGAAATGGTTCGATTATTATAAGGATTCTCTTAAAATCGATAAGATTGAAGTTTTAAGACTGGCGAAAAAGCATGGCTTAACGATTCCTGAAACCTATATTGCCAACAGCTGCGAATCTTTACGGAAAATTTCAGATCTAAAGAAAAACCTTATTACCAAGCCGATTTTCGAGGGGGTTACGTTCTCTGATTCAAGGGGAATGTACGGTACCCATACCCAACCGGTTAAAAAATGTGAGATCGACGTATTCACACCGTCTCTGTTTCAGGAGAACATCCTGAAAAAGTTTGAACTGAGAATATTCTACCTCAGCGGTAAGTTCTATCCGATGGCCATCTTTTCATCGAAAAGCAGCCGGACCCGAACGGATTTCAGGAACTACGATATCTTCAATCCGAACCGGTGCGTACCCTATCATTTGCCACAGGCCATAAAAGAAAGCCTGACTGATCTGATGAATGATTTACATCTTTCTTCCGGCTCTATCGACATGATTAAGCATGTGGACGGAAGATATATTTTCTTAGAAGTAAATCCTGTAGGTCAATTCGGGATGGTTTCCCAGCCGTGCAATTATTATCTGGAAAAAGAAGTGGCAGAATTTTTAATACAACAGAAAGAAAAAGAATATGCCTGATCATATAAAAAAGATTATTGAGAAGAATAAAGGATCTTATATCATAAGAAATCTCAATGCGCTGTTCAGCCCGAACGAGAAGCTTCCGGATTACCGGGATTCCAATATCAAATCGTCTCTCCAGAACGGCTCCGGAATCTATGTAAGTAAAAAATTTTATAAAAAAATATCGAAGTTTTGACCTCACAAAATATAATGCATAAGCTCTATGCCGATATTATTCCCGTAAAAGGATATTCGCGCTCGATCCTGTTTGATATGACTAAAAACAGGTACTGGTATATTCCCAACGAATTATATGACATTCTCACCCAGGATATTGATTTTGAAAATTTGCAGGCACTCTATCCTGAAGACCGTAAAACAGTAAAGGAATATAAAAGGTTTTTACAACAGCACGATCTTATTTTCAGGATATCCGATGATGAAACAGTTGCCTTTCCACCCATTGACATGAAATGGCATATCCCAGGCAGCATTAGCAATATGATTATCGATGTGGATTCTGAAACGTCCTTTGCCTCACTGTCGAAAATAGATAACGAAATAGGGAAATTAGGCGTTGAAGCCATACTCTTCCGCTGCTTTTCAGAAAAAAGGCTGCGGGAACTTAAGAAATACCTCATTTGCCTGAGCGATAATCCTAACAACAGGTTGCGTGATATTCAGCTTGAAATCAGCATTCAGGGAAAATCAAATTCGAAAAGGACAACAGCTGACTTAAATGAAATTGCAAAACTGCCGATCGTCAGTACGGTCACCATTTATACTTTAAATAAAAAACTGTTAACTGCTCCGGCAGAAGACAGTAAAATCCAAGTTTGGAAAAAATCCGTTACAGGACCCAAAAACTGCGGGACCATACAGGGAAACATTGATTCAGTAAACCTCGAAATTATTTCGGAGTCCATGCATCATAACTCCTGCCTGAACTGCAAACTTTCGATCGACAGTTCCGGGAATATAAAAAACTGCCCTTCCATGAAGCAGAGTTTCGGAAATATCGAAAATACAGGTTTGGAAAAAAGCCTTCTTCATAAAGATTTCAGACGATACTGGAACCTGACGAAAGACGACATTGAAGGCTGTAAAGATTGTGAATTCCGGTATGTCTGCACGGACTGCAGAGCTTACACCGAACGCACTCATACAGACAAAGACGGCCTGGACATTTCAAAGCCATTAAAATGTGGCTATGACCCGTACACAGGCGAATGGGAAGATTGGAACACCAACCCCTTAAAACAAAAAGCAATTCAATATTATGAAATGGAAAAATATAGTTAAAGTACTGCTCTTTGCAGGTTTACTTTCTAACTCGGTGTATGCACAAAGCTATAAGATCGATTACCGGATGAACTTTAAAACAGACTCCCTGTCTGAAGAAATGCAGATGAAGGATATGGTTCTGCTGATTAAAGGTAAAGAATCAAAATTCTACTCCCGGGATCAGTACCTTAACGATTCATTGGTCATTGAAAAGGAAAAAGCCGGAGCGGAAGCACAAAAAAAATACGATTATCAGTTTATGGTTATCAAAGATTACAGACAAAAAAAGATTTACCGGTTTACTGTTTTGCTCAGGGATCTGTACAGAATTTCAGAAAAGAGCACAAGCTTTAAATGGGAAATCACCAAAGACACCAAAAAAATCGGGGATTATACCTGCCAGAAGGCAATGCTCCTCTATTCCGGCCGTACATGGGAAGCATGGTTTACCACAGATATTGCTTTGCAGAACGGTCCTTATGTATTTGACGGACTTCCCGGACTGATCGTCTCCATGAAAGATACCAAAAACAATTATGAATTTTTGCTTGCTGCAATCCGGAAAGATAAAAGTATCGATATTGCTTACTTCTCTACCAAACCTTTAGACATCAACCGCAAACAGTGGGTTAAAGTTCAACAGGACTATTACAACGATCCGTACCGGGAAATGAAGTCAGGAAATGTAAAAGCAGTCTGGCAGGATGCCAACGGGAAAAGATTCGTACCGGATTACAAAGAATTAACGAAAACAGAACAGCAGTACATGAAGAAACACAACAATCCCATAGAACTGGCCGATGCTATCCAATATCCTTAAATGATAAGAGATTTATTCTCTAACAGATGGCAGCCAGCTAACAGCAAAATAAGACAGGCATCCTATCGGGATGCTTGTTTTTTTTAATATTATCGAATATATTCTTCAACCTGGATACGGAGAAAAGATAGGCGTAACGTCCCATCAAATATAAGGGGAGAGGAATAGCAAAGTACATTTGCGGCAGAAGAGCATCGTGATCATAAGACCGGATGAAATCCGGTTTAATAAAAGCGGACGACAATCTAACTTAACGTGAACCCGAAATAGAAAATAGAGCAAAAGGCTGGAAGAAGGAAGCCGGATGCCGGAAGTTTCTTCTGTTAAAATATTGCCAGCGGTCTTACAAATTAAATGATCTTATTTGTTGTATTGTATCAAGAAGAAGATCCCGGTGATATTTTTTCTTTTTTATTTATTAAATCGTTGAAAATAAACCAAATACCATTGATTTTACGTTAACTTATTTGAAAAAAATGTAATACACAGGCTCAAAGGCGAGGCTATTGATATCACCCTTTCAGGGCTGGATGAACGCTCTAGCGGATTTAAAATATTGAAAATTATTTAAGTAATGTAAGTTTGATGTAAAAATAGAATTGCTTATGTGACATTCAATTTAATATATTTCATAAATTACGTCGGGTTTAGCACGACACGAAAATTGCAATTCCAAATTGGCTTTAGCCAAAATGCATTGTAGATTTTGGCTAAAGCCGCTCATTATCCGACATAGGATAAATGGGCTTCCTTCGACAGGCTCAGGATGACATTGCCCATTTCTATTGAAATTTGAATAATTTATGTATACTGAACTCACGTTATCAAATTAAACACCATTAGTATTGGCTTCAATATAATTATCATAAAAAAAACCTTCCAATTTCATGGAAGGTTTTATCTAATATGATGGTAATTTTATCTTGCAATGTTCACCGCTCTGGTTTCCCTTATAACGGTTACTTTCACCTGTCCCGGATAGGTAAGCTCATTCTGGATCTTTTCAGAAATATCGTAAGATAATTGAGAAGCTACTTCGTCATTTACTTTTCCGCTTTCCACCATTACCCTTAATTCTCTACCCGCCTGGATGGCATAGGCTGAAGATACGCCGTCAAAGCTCAACGCTGCCGATTCAAGATCCTTCAGTCTCTGGATGTAAGATTCCAGCACCTGTCTTCTGGCGCCCGGTCTTGCTCCGGAAATCGCATCGGCAACCTGGATGATCGGTGATAGTAAGGAGGTCATTTCCACTTCGTCGTGGTGTGCTCCGATCGCATTGATTACTTCTGCATTTTCACCGTACTTTTCCGCCCACTGCATTCCCAGTAAAGCGTGAGGAAGCTCGGATTCCTGCTCAGGAACTTTACCGATATCGTGTAAAAGACCTGCTCTTTTCGCTAATTTTACATTCAATCCCAATTCAGCAGCCATGGTTGCCGCGATGTTGGCGACTTCTCTGGAGTGCTGTAACAGGTTCTGCCCATAAGAAGAACGGTACTTCATTCTACCCACGATCTTAATCAGTTCAGGATGTAGTCCGTGGATTCCCAAATCGATGATGGTTCTCTTTCCTACTTCGATGATCTCTTCCTCGATCTGCTTTCTTGTTTTCTCTACGACTTCCTCGATTCTGGCCGGGTGGATTCTTCCGTCCGTTACCAAACGGTGAAGGGATAATCTGGCGATCTCTCTTCTTACCGGATCGAAACATGAAAGAAGGATGGCTTCAGGAGTATCGTCAACAATGATTTCAACACCGGTAACCGCTTCCAAAGCACGGATGTTTCTACCTTCCCTACCGATGATTCTACCTTTTACCTCATCAGATTCGATGTTGAATACAGACACAGAGTTTTCAATCGCCTGTTCGGTTCCTATTCTCTGGATCGTCTGGATAACGATTTTTCGTGCCTCGCTTTTCGCATTAAGCTGCGCTTCTTCCATGATGCTCTGAACATGTGCCTGAGCTCTTGTTTTGGCTTCTGCCTTTAAGGATTCTACCAGTTCGGCTTTTGCTTCTTCTGCAGAATAGTTGGATATTTTTTCTAAAACCTCTACTTTCCTGGCCGTTGCAACATCAAGTTCCTGTTGCTTTCTTTCAATGATTTCCGTTTTTTTGGCATAATCGGCAATCTGCTTATCCAGGTCTTTTTCAAGTTTTCCTACTTTGCTGAGTTCGTCATTCAGTTTATGTTCCTTATCCTTGATTCTTTTTTCGACTTCCTGCATTTTCTTTTCGCGGGACTGAATATCGGAGTCATGCTGGGATTTCAGTTCCAGGAATTTTTCCTTGGCCTGGATGTTCTTTTCTTTTTTTATGGATTCGGCTTGTACGGTAGCTTTTTCTATCAGGTTTTCAGCATTTTTCTTTGCATCATCTATAATAAATTTTGCTTTTGTATTGAGTGAGCTTCTGGAAAAGAGTATTCCTGCTGCTGCACCAATGACAAGGCAAATTACGCCGACTATAATGGCTGTTATTGTCATATCTGTATATAAGTTTTAATTGTCCTCAATTTAGCATAAAAAAGCCCACAACAATTCAGAGATTGAGAGTAAACTCCTAATCAACACGATTTGAACTGATTTCCATTGTCTGTAATCCGGAGAACCGGCACGCCATTCAATGGACATTTGTTCGGTAATTGTTTAGCGTTGAGTTTACCTTTAATGTGTTAGAATTATTGTAGGCAGTTGGTTGGGAAAAAAAATCTATTTCCCTGTTTCATTCAACGACTGATTGATCCTTGCCAGTCTTTCGTTGGTAGATTGTATCGTTTTATCGTAGTTCATAGACACTACCTCGGCGTTGGTTCCCAGTTTCAGGGCACACATGGCCAAAGCATCCTGCTTGTCTCTCACATCGAAGTTCTGTTCAAAATCCTTAATCATATTTTCAATCTGCTTCCCGACTTTACGCAGTGTTTCTTCTTCTGCTGCCGGTACATTCAGCGGATATACTCTTCCGGCAATATTAATGGTTATTCTTCTTACCTCCATTATAATCCACTGTTTTGAAGCTGGGCAATACAGAAATCTATTTCTTTTACCAATCGGTTGATGTGGTTTTTCATCAGCCGGTTGTGTTCAGGGTTTCCTGATATTGCCGAATACAATTTTATATTTTTTTGTTCTTCTGCTAATACCTGATTTTTTTTTCTTTCCTCATCATATTTCTTCTTCAGTTCTTCATGCTCAACATTCAGCTCAGAAAATTCTTCAGTAAGATTTTTATAATTTTTCTGCAATTGTAAAATCTTTTTCTCTAATTCTGAAAAATGGTTTTCTAAATCTTGAAGCATTTCAGGTTTTCGTATATTCTAACTATTAGCAAAAATAACAAAATATTAATACTAACAAAAATAAAACGGTCTATATTTTGACGGAAAACAAAAAAGGAGATACAAAACTGTATCTCCCTGTATGTTTGATGCTATTCTTACTCAAATTTCAGAACGAAGAATATCGCTCTTGTCTGTAACGTAGACATTGCAGACGTCCAGTACGGAGGAGTTGTTGCGTTATCCGCCACGATTTCGTTATTCATGATGAATGTTCCTCTTACTGCCGGGGTCAGCTTAAACTTATTGAAGTAAAACTGAATCCCCATTTCTGCAGACCATGCAAAGTTATGCGTGGTAGAACGGAATACCTGCTGAAGGTTGTCATCCGTTGAGCTGGAATTGGACTGAAGGTTTACGATGTAGTTTACCCCTGCTGCCACATAAGGCCTGGAGTTGTACCATCTCTGTCCGTGGAATTCAAGCAATACCGGAACGTCTACCAGCGTACTTTTAATATCTCTTACTCTGTCTTTTTCCTGTAGAGGAATCGGAATGAAAGGATCGTTCGTTAAAGTACCCGCTGCATACTGGTCGTTGGACTGTGTATTAAAAGTCAACTGTCTCTGGCCGAATTGTAACCCCGGTTCTAATCGTACATCCAGATAATCGTTCAGCCTCCATTTTGCGATAAGACCGGCACCGAAACTGTAACTTTCCTTAGATGAAACAAGATTCTGATTATTATTCATCCCGTATCTCGGATTCAGAACGATACGGTAGTCCAGCCTGTTACCGTTCAGATAAAAACCCCAGCTGAATTTCTGCTCGTCGAAATCTTCCAGCTTATCCATTCTGTTACGGGTTCTGAATTGCGCGTTCGCTAAAACGGCAACATTTACTGACGCTAAAACCAGTGCTCTTAATAAAAATTTATTCATAGGGTTACTTTGTTGCTTTGTAAATTGTGGCTATACCTAAACTTAGTTTTTTATATTCAACTTTTTTAAATCCTGTATCTAAAAGAATTTGTCTCATCTTTTCCCCGAAAGGAAAAGCGTTTACAGAATCCGGAAGGTATGTATATGCCCTGTTATCTTTGGAAACCAATCTGCCGATGGCGGGTAAAATGTTTTTAAAATAAAACATATACAATGGTCCCATAACCCCTTCAACTTTTGAAAACTCAAGTATATAAACACTCTTGTTATCTTTCACTACTCTTCTTAACTCTGCCAAACCTTTGGTAAGGTTTTCAAAATTCCTTACTCCAAATGCAACGGAAACGGCATCGAACCTGTTATCCTCATACGGTAGGTTCTCCGCATCCCCTTTTTGCATGGAAATTTTGCCGTCTAATTTAAGTTTTTTTATTTTAATAACGCCAACATTTAACATTTGTTGCGATAAATCCAGACCAATCACTCTGGAACCGGTTCCCTTTTCAATGGCAATAGCCAGATCTCCCGTTCCTGTAGCCACATCCAGCACTTCCTGCGGATTATCTTTTTTCATCCATTTCACCAGCGTATTTCTCCATAAAACATCAATTTTCAGAGAAAGCACACGATTCAGTACATCGTATTTCGGTGCAATATTGTCGAACATATCCTCTACCTGGCTCTTCTTGGTAGCATCCGAGTTGTAGGGTGTAATTTTGGTAATATCTTTTGTCAAAACTTAAAACTTGTAATATTCTTTATAATAATTAAGGTAGTCCTGCTTTCTGAAGATCTTGGACCTGGATTCTACCTGCTGGATATTTTTAATCAGCCTGTCATAATCTTCATCTACATTGTAATAAAAGTCGTCGGTATACAGTTTGCTGAAGCGTCTTGCCCCTCCGTAATACGGTTTCCCGTCGATGATGGTTTTATCCAGTGCCAAAAGTAAGGAATCTTTCTTCAGGTTGTACCCGTAATATTGATCATTGATGTAATAATCCTGATGGGCAATATTGATAAGGCCCCGGATTTTTTTCACTTCGAAAGCGGAATCGAAAAGTAATTTCTTATTTTGGTCAAAAACCTGTATGGAGTTTTTACCCTTGTCCAGATCCACCGGAACCGTCTGCCCTCCGGCGATAATCCCCTCCGAACCGTTGTTTATTTTATAGTAAAACGTATTGGGTGTAGGATTGTCTACTACATAATAGTTCTTTTTGGCCAAAAACAGGAAGTAGATCCCAAAGGCAGCGATAAACGCCACAACTGCAATAAGTAAGCCTTTTAAGGACGGATTGTTTTTCATAAGATTGTAAAGTACAATTTCTGCAAATTTAATAATATTTTTAATTCTCCGTTATTAATATTAATTATTAACTTTGCATCTTTAAAAAATCATTTAAACGAATGCCGAATACGATCATCATTGGTTCTGGATCCTACCTTCCCAGCAGAATTATCGGGAGAGATTATTTCTTAGATTCAGAGTTTTATACGGAAGACGGGGTGAAGATTGATAAACCTGCCGAAGAAACTATCGCAAAATTTGTAGAAATCACGGAAATTGAAAACAGAAGATTCATTGAAGATGATCTTTCCAACTCACAAATCGGCTACGAAGCTTCAAAACTTGCGATTGCGGATGCCGGTATCGATCAGGAAGAACTGGATTATATTATTTATGCCAGCAATTTCGGTGAAGTTACCGTAAACGGATACGCCGACTTTATGCCGACGATGGCCGCAAGGGTAAAAAATAAACTGGGTATTAAAAACAGGAAATGCGTTACTTACGATATGCTTTTCGGATGTCCGGGATGGGTGGAAGCGATGATTCTGGCAGATAACCTGATTAAAGCAAAGGTTGCAAAGACGATTCTGGTAATCGGAGCTGAAACATTGAGCCGGGTAACCGATCCGTACGACCGTAACAGAATGATCTTTGCAGACGGGGCCGGAGCGGTAGTTGTAAAAGCAACCGATGAGGAAAACGTAGGGATCATTGCACACAATACCATCTGTGATAACGGAATCGAGCTGGATTATCTGGCGAACGGACCTTCCATCAATAAAGAATCCGACCAGACCAGACTCTTCGTAAGAATGCAGGGAAGAAAAATTTATGAGTATGCCCTGAAAAATGTTCCTGCCGCTATTAAAGAAACCATTGAAGATGCAGGTCTTTCTATTGAAGATATTAATAAGATCCTGATCCACCAGGCGAATGCTAAAATGGATTACGCGATGATCGAAAGGCTTCACAAGCTTTATAATGTGAAAGATTACGACCATTCCATTTCCCCGATGACGATCCAGGATTTCGGAAATTCATCCGTTGCCACCATTCCTACCATGTTTGATTTAATAATTAAAGGAAAAATGGAGGGCCAATCGTTTAAAGAAAAAGGTAATATTGTCATGACTTCTGTAGGTGCCGGAATGAACATCAATGCTATCGTTTACAGATTTCCTTAACAATATTTAATGTAAAAATATAAAAAAGCACAGGGAATTATTCTTTGTGCTTTTTTTAAACCTATTATGCAGAAAAATTTTTTAATTATTGCAGCGCTCTTCCTCCTGTTGGAAGTCTATATCTACCAAGCCATCAGAACTTTAACCGATAATTCGTGGATCAAAATCGGATACGCAGTCGTTTCCTTAGTGATCTACGGATTCTTCGCTTACGAAATGACCCATTTCAGTAAAGGCGAGAGAAGCATGATGCGTGCACAGATCATGATTTCCATCTTCCTGATCTTTATCCTTCCTAAAATTTTTATCGTGCTATTTTTGCTGATCGATGATATTTTCAGGACCGGAAGCTACCTGATCGGATTTATGCGATCGTCCGAAAATTTTTTCCCGGAAAGAAGAAAGTTTTTAAGTCTTATGGGATTAGGTCTAGGAGGTGTACTTTCTGCCCTTTTTATAGACGGGATCACTTTCGGAAAATACAGGCATAAAGTGAGAAGGGTCAGAATCAATTTCGCGAACCTGCCAAAAAGCTTTAAAGGATACAAAATCGTACAGATCTCAGATGTTCATAGCGGAAGTTTCTCCGATCCCAGCAAGCTGGAACATGCCATTAACCTGATCAATGAACAAAATCCTGACCTGGTCCTTTTTACCGGTGACATGGTGAATAATGTGGCGGATGAATTCAAACCTTTTATCCCTCTATTTTCAAAGATTAAAGCGAAAGACGGAAAATTTGCCGTGCTGGGCAACCACGATTATGCAGATTACGTCACCTGGGATTCTTCAGATGCCAAAAAGAAAAACCTTGATACACTGGTTGATTATGAAAGACAGGCCGGATTCGACATGCTCCGTAATGAGCACCGGGTGATTGAGAAAAACGGTGAAAAAATATACATTCTGGGTGTTGAAAATTGGGGACTAAAACCCTTCCCACAATTCGGAAGGCTGGACGACGCTTTAAAAGGCGTACCGGAATCGGCAGTAAAAATCCTGATGAGCCACGACCCTACCCACTTTGATTACGTGGTTAAAAACCATCCCGGAAACGTTCATCTGACGCTTTCCGGACACACACACGGCATGCAGTTCGGTTTGGATCTGAAAAATGTAAAATGGTCGCCGGTTCAGTATAAATACCCGAAATGGGCAGACTTATATGAAAGCGAAGGAAAAATACTTTATGTAAACAGAGGTTTCGGTGTATTGGGCTATCCCGGAAGAGTGGGCGTACTGCCGGAAATTACGCTGTTTGAATTAGCATAATAAATTCAAGGTTTAAGATTCAAAATTCAAAGTTTGTCCTTAAACTTTGAACTTTAAACTTTAAACTTTAAACTTTAAACTTTGAACCTTAAATCTTGAATTAAAAAATATAGTCTTTCATTCGTGAGGTAGCCATCTCATTTTCGTCGATCCAGCAAAGCAGCTTATCGAGCTTGTCTTCGATCTTTTTTCCTGAATTCCACTTCCTGTAAAAGGGAATATCGAAGCGGTATCTGCTGAAGTCGGTAAACTGCCAGGAGCTGAGATATATTAATACAAAATCATCTTTCTTCAGAGTTTCAAAGACCATATTCTTGTAATACTTCATCGGCAGTACCTGGAATACAAAATCGTTATAAGGCAGCTGGCTGTACGGCGAAATACTTTCAGGAACAACACTTATCCCGTCTTGCTCGGTAATTTCCGTATCGCGTTTCAGGCGTTTAAAAGGAAAAAGGATGTCAGCATGATCGATATTGGAGACATAACCGAAACCTAACATTTTAAGATCCTCCTTCGGCAGCTTATGATCTTTCTGTCGAATCCCTTTGATCTGTTTTTCCAATAATTCCTCGGTCCATTTTTTTGTTTCTTCGATTTCCGGAAGCGTGGAATTTTTATTATAAAAAGCAATTTCATGCCCTTTCGATGAAATTGCTTTTATAAGGCTCTGCAGCTTTTCAGCGATAGAAATTTCGATAAAAAAACTTGCCTTAACATCATGAATATCTAGAATTCTCAGAATGGCTTTTGAGTTATTTTCCGTAATCCTGATTCTTTCTTCATCGGGAACAGATGCTCCTTTTTTAACCTCAGCCTCTATATTCACAATGTTGAAAGTAAACAATACCATTTAAATTAAATTTTAGATAAATTTTATATTCAATTAAAAATCAGATGTTAAAATACATTTTATTTAAAGTAAATATTAATATAATTAATTTTTACCTAATTTCACTTTAAGATTTTTAATCATATCTTTCGTCATTTCTGAAATACCGAAATTATAGGTAAGCCCCCAGTCTTTTTTCGCTACTGAATCATCGATAGACGCCGGCCAGGAATCAGCGATTGCCTGTCTGAAATCCGGTCTGTAATCGATCTCGAATTCCGGGATTTCTTTCTTGATTTCTTCTGCCAGTTCTTTCGGGGTAAAAGACATTCCGCCTAAGTTATAAGATGAACGGACAGTTAAATTTTCTTTCGGGGCCTCCATCAGCTTTAAGGTCGCATCGATGGCATCATCCATATACAGCATCGGCATTCCTGTATTTTCGGAAATGAAGCTGGTATATTTTCCTTCTTCGATAGCTTCATAGAAAATCTCTACGGCATAGTCGGTGGTTCCGCCTCCGGCCGGCGTCTTCCAGGAAATCAGTCCGGGATATCGGATACTTCTTACATCTACCCCATGCTTATCAAAATAATATTCGCACCACTTCTCGCCTGCCATTTTGGAAATTCCGTAAACCGTCGTAGGATTCAGAACCACATCCTGCCCTACATTTTCTTTCGGAATTCCTTTTCCGAAAACGGCAATGGAACTTGGCCAGAAAATTTTCCGGATCAATCCTTCCTTTGCCATTTCACAAAAATGAAGCAGCGGCTCCAGATTGAGTTTCCATGCAAAAACGGGCTGCTTTTCTGAAGTACCCGACAATAATGAAGCCAAATGATATACTGTTGTAATATCATAATCTTTTATTACCTGTCTCACCAGCTGGGTATTGGTAACGTCCATTCTTTCGTAATGGCCTGCGGCAGTGATTCCTTTCTGCCATCTGTCCAGCCCTGAAGCAATTACATTATCTGCTCCGTGGATTTCAACAAGTCTGTTGGTAAGCTCGGTGCCGATCTGTCCTAAAGCACCTGTAATCAGTATTCTTTCCGTGTGGGATTCCATCTTAATTTTATTAGTTGATCAAAAACAAAAATAGATATTTTAGACCCTATCTTAAAACAAAATTGTAAATTAGGTTACAAAATCTGCAAATGAAAAAAGTTATCTTTTCCCTGATTTTATTTTCGTTCACAGTTTCAGCACAATACACAGACATTAATATCGTAAAGGAAGTTAAGGTGAGGAACAAAGGCGTTGTAGTTTCTGCTCATCCGCTGGCCAGCGAAGCCGGCGCAAAAATCCTGAAAATGGGCGGGAACGCCTATGATGCTGTTGTTGCCACACAATATGCGTTAGCCGTAGTGTACCCGCAGGCCGGAAATATTGGTGGCGGCGGATTCTTGGTCGGTGTTAAAAACAACGGTGAAAAGTTTACGCTTGATTACCGGGAAACCGCTCCCCGGAAAGCTACTCACGATATGTACATCGATAAAAACGGAAAAGCCGATACGAACCTTTCGCAAAACGGCAGGCTGGCCGTTGGAATTCCCGGGAGTGTTGCCGGATTCTTTACCACGTTGAAATACTGTAAACTCCCGATGAACCGGCTGATCCAGCCGGCCATTGATCTGGCGGAAAAAGGATTTGCCATTACGGAGCAGGAAGCCGGTTTATTAAATGCCTACAAAGAACAGTTTCAGAAATACAATGCCGCTTCCAATGCTTTCGTTAAAAGTACAACGTGGAAAGCAGGCGATCTTCTGATACAGAAAGAACTGGCACGAACTTTACGATTAATCCAGAAGAACGGTTTAAAAGGTTTCTATGAAGGAAAAACAGCAGAACTCCTGATCGCTGAAATGAAAAAGGGCAACGGAATCATCACCAAGGAAGACCTGAAAAATTATAAGGTGGCCGAACGGAAGGCACTTGAATTCGATTACAAAGATAATCATATCGTTTCCATGCCGCTGCCCTCCAGCGGCGGGATCCTGCTCGCCCAGATGCTGAAAATGGCCGGTTATGAAAACCTGGAAAAGTATCAGCAGAATACCACCAAAGCCGTACAGGTTATGGTGGAAGCCGAAAGAAGGGCTTTTGCCGACCGGGCCGAATACATGGGCGACCCGGATTTTATTCAGGATAAAACCCAATACCTGATTTCGGATGATTACCTCAAAAACCGCTGGAAAAGTTTCAGTTTTACCCATGCAACTCCAAGCTCGGAAGTCGGAAAAATCATCAGCCAGGCCAAAGAATCCACCCAGACTACTCATATTTCCGTAATTGACAAGGAAGGAAACACCGCGGCAGTTACTACAACTTTGAACGGTCTATACGGCAGTAAAGTCATCGTTTCCGGAGCCGGGTTTTTCCTGAATAATGAAATGGACGATTTCTCCATTAAACCCGGCGTTCCGAATATGTTCGGTGCGGTGGGCGGCGAAGCCAATTCCATTCAGCCGAATAAAAGGATGCTTTCTTCGATGACGCCCACCATCGTCCTGAAAAACGGAAAACCGTATATGGTTGTCGGAACCCCGGGCGGGACAACCATTCCTACCTCAGTTTATCAATCGGTTGTGGATGTTATTGATTTTAAATTAAATGCCAACATTTCCGTTAATTCTCCGAAATTCCATCACCAATGGCTTCCTGAAGCTGTTGCCTTTGAAAAGAACTTCCCTGAGACTACCATCAGTGAGATGGAAAAACTGGGCTACAAAGCCGAAAGATGGAACCAGATCGGCAGAACGGAAATGATCCTGATCGACGATGCCGGAAATATCCATGCTGTAGCCGACGGCCGCGGTGATGATTCTGTTGCGGTGGAATAATGGAAGATCACCTTAAATTAGGGATAAGCCTTTGAAAATATCCCCTATCCTGCGTAAAGCTGCTCAAAATAATTCCCCAGGGTTGCCAGGCGATCATGGCTATTGTGATTGATATAATTTAAAAACATTTTTTCCGTGCTATGTCCGGTAGCCTGCATCAGCAATGAAGTTGGAATCTTTCCGTAAAAATTGGAGGCAAAACTGCGCCTGCCGATGTGGCTGCTGATGACCTCCCACTTTTTTACCAGAGCATCTTCCGAACGATGGCCGGTACGTTTCCTGGCATTGATCTTTTCGTTGATCCCTGCCAGCTTGGCAATCTTCCTGATTCGCCGATTATAAACATTATGGTCGATGGGATCGGGAAAGCAATAGTCGTTTTTCTTTAAAATATTCAAAAGTACCGGATGGAGCGGAAGCACGATTTCTTTATGCGTTTTCTGCTGTACAAAGGTAATATACATCCTGTTCCCTGCTTCCGAAAGCTGGCTTTTATTAAAAACCATAAAATCTGAAATCCGTTGTCCCGTATAACAGCTGATCAGCAGCCAGTCTTTGGCAGTTTCATATTCTTCAGGAACTTCGGTTTGCTTTATTTTTGTGATCTCGGATTCAGTAAGAATAATGATACGGGAAGGTTGTTTTTCTCTACGAACCTCCAATTCGCGCACATGGGTTGTAATACCTTTTTTCTCCGCGAAATTCAGGATGGTCTTTACAAAATGAATGGTCCTGTGAAGCGTATTTTCGCTGTACTCCTCTTTTTTTCCGAAGATAAAAAAATCACGGACAAACTCTGCATTGATATTTGTGAGGATCAGACGTCTATGAAGAAAACCTTCAAAACGTTGGAGAAGCCTGAAGAATACGAGATAGCGTTTGTACGTAGAATGGCAGATCATCTCTTTACGGACAGTGATATAAGATAGAGTAAGGCTTAGAAATGAATTTTCCGGCTGCTGCATAGCCTTGACTGTGATGATTTCACTAAGTTTTTTTTTAATTCCTGTTTTGGTAACTGCTTTCTTACCCGTTTTGCGCTGCCTGATGTATTCAGCCAATTCCACTTTAATACGATCCAAAACCGCGCTGATGTTTTTATTTTTTTTAGGTAAATATTTTTCGGACGTTCCTTTTCAGCATGCCATTGATCTGGTGAAATTTTTAATGGAGTAAGAATATGTAATTTTTCAGAACGATAATCACTGATAGATAAAATAATATGACTACTTATTCCTTTTTCAGATAGGGAAAATTTGAAGTTCATTTAGAGTAAATTTATGATTATCAGCAAATATAAGATGAAAAAAGTAGTCAAATCAAGACTACTGTTGTGCACAAATATAGATAATTTTTTTAAACTATCAAGCAAATTAAATTATTGTTTTTCAAAATGTTAATAAATTATAGATAATTTATTATTTTTTTGATTATATCTGGTTTATTGTTGTTTTAACACAAATATCACACAAAAGCACTATGTAATTTATTGAACTGCAAATCAATTAATTACAAAAGTAGTCTTGATTGGACTACTTTTAAAATTAAGATAAAAAAAGTAACATTTTTGAGTTAGTATTTCTTCTTATGTGAAAACCTTAAGAGGTTGCTAGACAAATAAATTTATATTTTAAAAACAGTAACCACCTGTGAACCATTAAATTCAAATATGAACATGATAATTTATTAAATATAAAACACAAAAAACACACACATGACGAAAAACAGAATTTTTATGGCCATTTACAAGAATTAAAAGAGGAGGCATAGGTATTTCTAACCACAAAATTACAACAGCTAATTTCAAATCCCGACTTCTAAAAAGGAAATTCTATTGTGGAGTGTCTTCCAGGAAGGGGCAGATAAATTTATTATTCTTAAAAAGGATCAGGTTTGCGGTACCCAAAAATCAGAAATTTCAATGTATAATAAAACCCTGGAGAAGTATAATAATTAATTGAAACAGCAGCAACACGAAAGATGAAAATTCCAATAAAAACGTAATGACAATATGGTGTATTAAGTGTCCGCAGTTAGTTATAGAAGCTGACCAAACTTATATCTGACTGACTTACATATACTAAGATTTAATTATTTAATGAAACAACCCTTTATAAAATTTCAGATGAAAAAAACATTATTAACGGCCAGTATTATTTTATCGGGCCTTGTTTACAGCCAGGTAGGTGTAAACAATCAGACTCCCTCTACCATTTTTGATGTGAGAGCCAAACGAGACGCTTCAGGTAACATTACCGATAATGCCCAAACCATCGGGATGCAGGCACCACGTCTTACCCGTACGGAACTCACAGCAAACACGGCAACGTATGGAAGTAATCAGAACGGCGCACTGATCTATATCACCGATATATCGGGAGGAAATGCCAATGCCGGGACACAACGGGAAAACGTGGCCAGCATAGGCTATTATTATTTTGACGCCGCAGCCACGTCGGGTGCAGGCAGATGGGTGAAAATGGCGGTTGGTAACAGCGGGAATGCCTATACGGCTAACAACGGCCTTACGATGTCCGGAACCAACGTGAAGCTGGGTGGTGACCTTACCGAGCCTACCACGATATCCAGTCTTACCGCTACGAACAAGCTTTCTATTACAGGTACAGGTGTGGATGCCGTCAATATTGCATCAGGAACCTTGAGCGTAGATGCCAGCAACAAGCGCATCGGGATTAATAATACAGCCCCGCAGGGATTGCTGCACGTTAAAAGTGTGACGGCCGGTAGTGGGATAGATTCTGGTATTTTCGGAATCAACAATTGTGGTGATCCCTGCGCCCAAACTGTAACGGCACGTAATTTAGTAATGTATAACTCCAATGTCAACAACAGCATCTTTGGGGGTATCGATCTGGTAGCGGCTTCTGATCCTGCACAGCCTTCTGCCGCAAGTATCAGCGGGATAGATCGGGATGCAACCAACAACTATGCGGGATTAAGCTTCAATACCCGTAATGCATCCGGCTTCTCTTCAAAAATGGTGGTCAAAGCCAGTGGCAAAGTAGGCATTGGAACAACTACTCCTAATGATTCTTCCATCCTGGATGTGACGTCTACTACCGCAGGTTTCCTGATGCCCCGTCTGACAACCACACAGATGAATAATATCACATCTCCCGCCGGAGGATTGCAGGTCTACAATACGGATGAAAAATGTACTTTTCTTTATAACGGAACCAATTGGAGAAGCCTGTGCGCCAGAACCTTCCAACAAGGTTCGGAAGGAGCTACTCTGGTATCAAGAGGCAGTTCTGCAGACCTTACCCAAAGCATCACGTTGGCCGGAACTCAAAATATTACAGTCCAGATTAGCTTTAACCCTCAAGCCTGGACCAATACGTCCAATGGATATGCTTTTGGAACCTATAGCATCTTGATTGATGGAAATGTAGTTACCGGCGGGATGCGCTATGCCACCCAGAATGCAGGTAATAACCTTTATAGATACAGTGCTGTCGGTACCTGGACCACTACCCTAGCTCCGGGATCCCACACCATTATATTCAGGGTAATATCTGATTCTACAGCTAACGGCGCAACCGTAGATACCAATGCGGAAGATAGGAGAATGATCGTTACGGTCAATTAACCCGGATGATCCGCACCCTTTTACTTATGAACATATTAAATAATAAATATATCAACCATTAATTTTTTTTAAATGATGAAATAACTACTACAATCCAAGCCGGCTTTACTGACGGCCAGCTTATTTCTATCCGGTTTCGTCTATGGGCAGGTGGGCATCAATACGTCCACGCCGAAAGCTACATTGGATATTACCTCAAAAACAACAGACGGAAGCAAGCCGGAAGGAATGATTGCCCCTCGCCTTACCGGTGACCAGATCAAATCCGCTGATGCCAACTACGGAACCGATCAGAAAGGTACATTGATCTATGCCACTGCTGCAGTGAATGGCTCGACAACTAAAACAGTGAATATCACCACAGAAGGCTATTATTACTTTGACGGCAGCATCTGGCAACGGATCATCAATAACAACACGCAGAACATTTTAGGAGCAGATAATGGGCTTACGGTAGGTTCATTGGGAACCACGAATGTTGGCCTGGGCGGTACATTGGGCAAGGCCACAGATGTCAATACCAATGGAAACAGAATGTCGTTCAGTGGATCAGGAAACTTTGGTTTGGGAACATCCTCGCCAAATGGTAGATTAACCATGCAGAACGATAATCAGGGCGATACCAAGGATGATCTCTATATCAACACCTTTTCCGCCACAGACACCCCGGGTATCTTCATGAACTCTTCAAAAGGGACTGCTGCGGCGCCGGACAATATCGACGTTAACCGGCTGCTTCTGACCCTGGCCGGATCCGGACGGGTCAACGGTAGTCTCAGAGGTTTGAGCAGCATTAAATACTATTATAAAGGAGACGGAACTACAACGCTAAGTAATATCCTTTTTCAAACCAGTAACAGTGACCGGATGCTTATTGATGAAAACGGAAGAGTGGGAATCGGAACCACTACACCTTCAGCAAGACTTGATATCCAGAGCACGGCAGGGACAGCTCCTTTAAAAGTAAGCACGCTTAATAACCAGCCTACCAGTGCCAATGCCGCATACGTAACCGTTGATAATGCCACAGGAGAATTTTATAAAGCCGGACAGTCTGAGAAGGCATTTTATTATCAAACATATAATATAAGTAATGTCAATGGTGATTGGATATCAGATTTTGATACGAAAATCTCAACCGATAATTATACGGTGATTATCGTTGGTTCTTATTTTGATCAGCTTTTGGGCGTAAATACTGCAAATACGACATTGAACAGATTTACACCACAAAATGTTTACGCCTTTAAAAATACGAACACGAATACCTGGAGGCTAACCGCAGATTTTCCTTCCGTAACTTCCATAGCCGCCAACGCTTCTGACGCGGTCCAGTCGCCCAATGGAAAATGGACGATCTATACGATGATCGTTAGAAATAACCAAGTCGTAAACAACAGCGATGTCAATATAAATTTGGGTACCAATGCTACTGGTAGCGCAACCGCTTCTCCGGTTCCTTAATGGGATTTAAAAGATATAGGCTCTGCAATACCAGACAATGACCTTAAATAAATACAATTTGATAAATTGCAGCAAGTGAATGCAATATTCCTTTGCTGCAGCTTTCGAAAAAAGAAATGAAAGCAAGCTTTAATATTCCCCAACGATGACAGTAGTAATAATATACTGCAAAATTTACGCAATAATATTAAAGACAATTCTATAGAGGATAAAAGCTTATCTGTATGTAACCATTAAAACAAAGAACACAGTATGAAAGTAATAACACAATTAATTTAATAAATGATGAAATTCTTAATCAACATAAAACAAACCATCCTGGCAGCCAGCCTGATTATCTCCGGCTTGGCTCACAGCCAGGTCGGCATTAATACCGCAAGCCCCACCAAAATTCTGGATGTCAACGGGGATATGCGGGTAAGAACCCTTACCACCGTATCTGCATCCAATGTCGCTTACGTTATCACCACAGATACCAATGGAAACCTGTACCGGAGCACCCCGCTGGATGCAATGTACTCCACCGGAATCTATGTAAAATCAACATCAGTCAACAACTGGAATAATATCAAGGTGGGTGGTAAGGGAACGACGTTTGATTTTACCGGAAGAGCTGCTATAGGAGGTGGAGTAGATTTTACCTTTTCCGTATTTTATGATTACGGTTCAGGATTCTCTGCGGTAGGAACACCGGTTTCGCAAAACGGCAGCAGCATCACGGTTTCCGGTACCAGCAGTACCTCATTCACCGTAGCCCTAACGGTTTCGGGCACTACGTATAATTTTGTGTACAGCGTTACCGACCCGAATACTTCATCCACAGGCCTGGCCAACATCAGTGTAACCAACACGGCATCTATTGGGGTAACAGGCTCATTTGTTTCATTATACCATTCATAAGATCATGCGGCTGACAATTTTATTTTTAATGATGATGGGCATATCGATGGATGCCCAAGTCGGGATCTTAACCACGTCCCCAACCCGGAGCCTTGACGTTAACGGTGATGCGCGGGTCCGGGTCTTGTCCGATATCCTGATGCCCAATGTCTCACAGGTATTGGTAACGAATATAAGTGGTTTGCTGCAGAAAGCGACACCCATCGATGTGCTCTATTCCTCTGGATTATATAACCGTAACGCAGGTTCCAATAATTACTGGACCGGTATTTACGTCGGCAGCAAGGCCTGCAGGCTGGATTTTACGGGTAGAATTGCCGATTATGCGACTGATTTTACTTTTTCTGTGTTGTATAAGATTGGAACAGGTTTTCAGATGATTTCTCAGAATGTTGTAACCATCAACCCCAATGATGCGACATCATTCTACGTTAACTGGGGAAGTGTTGATTATCTTTTCCGGTTTACATTGTCAGGAAATACCGCTTCAGTGAACGTTACACAAAATGGCGGAGGCGGATGGTCACAGGGAACTTTTCGCAGTATTCCTATAATGGATTAACGCTGTCGAGAGTTATATCGATAGTAAACAATCGTAATGCTGCTCTATACAAACTTTACATACTCAAATATGGATGATTATGAATAATTACCATTGATATCTTAAGATTTAAAATAAAAAAATGATGAAAATAAACAATAAAAATTATTGAAAGAGCCTGATACTGGTCTAACTGCAAATGTATCAGTAAATGCTACGTTTTTTTCCGTCTCCTCATATCTTATTTTTGGATCTTAGATTAGAATCTCGTAAGAATCATAAAAAAACACATTTTTATATATCATCATCTGAAAAGTTGCGGAGAGTGGGATGTCATACATTGATCCCGCATCTGTAACTAAAAAAATACATCGAAAAGCAAGACTATTTCAAAGTTTAAGACAAAAAGAATGATAGATATGCTTAAAACTTCCTTAAAACGGAAGCACTGAATACAATTATCAAATCACTGATACATCTTAGATTAAAATTAATAAACCTATTTTGATATAAAAAATTAAATACAATCAAAACAGCCGATACTATTAAAGATTGTAAAAATCAGTACACTTTATTCCGTTATAGAGTGCAAAGAGCAGGTCCAAACCTGCGTCTTAAATATAAAAACACAAACAATAATGAACTTAAAAAAAATACACATAGGAAAGCTTATTAGCCAGCGCGTACAGGAAATTGAAATCGAATCTATGAGGATCTGCAGATTCTTCGATTGCACAGAAAAAGAAATTGCTGAAATGTATGAAGCTGAAAATTTATATCCGGATATCATTATGAAATGGTGCAAACTACTGGAGTACGATTTTTTCAGAATTTATACCCAACATATTATCCTGTATGCTCCCATCGATCAAAAAAAATATAACAAGAAAAAAATTGGTAAATCACCGCTCCCTTCTTTTCGGAAGAATATCTATACCCAAGAAATTATCGAATTTATTTTAGAGCTTATCCTTACCGGCCAGAAAACCAAAACAGAAATCATAAGTGATTATAACATTCCTAAAACAACTTTATATAAATGGTTGCAAAAATACAGTGCAACAGAGGGAAAAAAAGAAAAAATCAATGATGTATAAAATAAGCGTCTATAAATTTATTTAAACTTCAGCTTGTCTGCAGATTTAACAGGTCATACGATCAAGAAAATAAACAAAAAATGTTTACATCTTACAAGAACTATATTCATCATAAAGAATATTTCAACAGGATTAATCTAATATATTAAAATGAGTGTAACATAATATAATGACGATGAAGAATAAAAGAAAAAATAAAACTCCACAAAATATAGAGCTCATCGGTAAAAAAAAAGCAGAAATCACTAAAGTTCTAGGTGAGAATTATACAATTGACCTGGATGGGAATATGGTTTATACGACAAGAAGAATGAGTTTTTTCACTCAGACAATTTGTATTGGATTTGATGAAGCCGGGATTAGCGACAGCATTCACAGCGTGGGTTGATTTTCATCTCTGTTATCCAGGAATATTTACACGACTTAATATCACACTTGGAAGGCCTAATACATTCAATGAATGCTTCCGGCATCACCAGACACTATCGCAGGATAAGAATACTTACACTTGAATCCAGATATTCTCATCATAATCAGCTCCCTTGCTACCAAGCATTACATTTAATACTATTAAAAACAATTATCTATGAAGCATCCAAACTATAAAAAAATTTATGCCGATATGATTACCATGAAGTTTCCCGATAAGCAGGAAATCTGCAGGAGCATACTCGACAAATCGAAACTAAGCACCATTGATATCATCGATCTACAAAAGAAAATATTCGGAATAAATAATATTTCAATGGGGCAGTCTAATCAGCGCTATAAATCCTACGACAAATCTACGATACTGAAAATCTTGGACTATCAAAAGAAGAACGGACTTAACAATAATGAACTGGCCAGACATTTTAATCTAAGCAGAAATACCGTAGCCAAATGGAAAAAACTGTTTCAGTAATCTGCATTTTTAAAAAATCTTTCACACATTTATTATAAGCAGAGAATCTAATAAAGTTTAATATAAACGGATTGTATTTTAATCTTATTGAAATCAAGAAGCTATATCTTACGATCTTAATCCATCCGTTGCAATTATTAATTTTCGTACGATCGAAACAAAACAAATATTTCATGACTTTTATCATTAATCCCATAAATTTCCTTATTTTTCGGACTAAATTCGGTTTCATTGAAAGCAAAAAAAATTTATGGGCAACTCTATTTTCAGGTGGTTGTCGCTATTGTGGCAGGGATACTTTTAGGCAGGTTTTATCCCGAACTGGGTGAAAAGATGAAACCTTTGGGCGACGGATTTATCAAACTAGTGAAAATGATCATCGCCCCGGTTATCTTCATTACTTTGACCCTGGGAATTGCTCATATGACCGACCTAAAGAAAGTGGGAAGAATTGCCGTAAAAGCGATGATTTATTTCCTGACCTTCTCCACTTTAGCTTTAATTATCGGGCTTATCGTAGGAAATATTTTACAGCCCGGACATGGCTTAAATGTTGATCCTGCTACCCTTTCCGGGGATGTTTCCCAATACCAGCAAAAGGCTCATGAGTCTACCCTAACCGGTTTTATCATGAATATCATCCCGGAAACCCTATTCAGTCCGCTGGTTGGCGAAAATATCCTGCAGGTTCTTCTGGTGGCGATCCTGATGGGTGTTGCCCTGGTTTTAACGAAAGAAAAAAGTGGTAAGATAACAGCATTTTTACAGGATCTCTCCACACCTATTTTCAAAATCGTGCATATGCTGATGAAGCTTGCCCCCATTGGTGCCTTCGGTGCGATGGCATTTACCATTGGTAAATACGGGCTTCATTCGGTTCTGAATCTGATCTATTTGGTCGGCACATTTTACATTACCTCTGCCCTATTCGTGGTTTTGGTATTAGGAGCGGTAGCTTGGTACAACGGTTTCAATATCTTTAAACTGATGTATTATTTAAAGGAAGAACTTCTGCTTGTATTGGGAACAAGTTCTTCGGAATCCGCTCTTCCGGGACTTATGGAGAAACTGGAAAAAGCAGGATGTTCCAAAGCCATTGTCGGCCTGGTGGTTCCGACCGGATATTCTTTTAATCTGGATGGCACCAATATTTACATGACTCTAGCTTCCCTGTTTATTGCGCAGGCTTTAAATATCCATCTGCCGATTGAAAAACAGATCATTCTTCTTTTGGTTGCCATGCTGAGTTCCAAAGGGGCTGCCGGCGTTACCGGAGCCGGATTCGTTACCTTAGCCGCCACGCTGGCTGTTGTCCCCGAAATTCCGATTGCCGGAATGACCCTGATCTTAGGAATCGATAAATTTATGAGTGAGTGCCGTGCCCTGACGAATGTTATCGGGAATTCCGTAGCAACGGTTGTAATAGCCAATTGGGAAAAGCAACTGGACAAAGAACAGCTTCAATATTGCCTGGACCATCCGGGCGAGGTGGAGAAAAAACTGGAAGTGTAAAAATACCCGGATTGATTCCTATCTGGATTCACACCGGAATGACAAAGATGCTGGAGAAATGTAAGCTCAAAATTTCAACGCCCTGTTTGTCCCGAAGGAAACCTCAACATAGTAGTAGAGAGCAGCACAGAATGATTCGCGTCTGGTATACTAAGAAAGCCGTAGATTGATTCACCGAAGCCAAAGAAAAACTGAGCGTTTTATATTTTGAGGTTCGATGAAATTCTACAGAAGTGCCGTTTCAACGAGCCGGAAGAGAATGATCAAATCAAAATATTCAAGCTCGCAGGCTGTACCTTTACATGAATGGGAGATTTTATTTTGTTGAATTCCCCGTCGAGGTGCCAGTTTTTGGTATTGACTTTAAATTCAATTTCTGAAATGGGCAGATAAGTAATGTAATCATCTTCCTTCAGTTTTTTGGTGAACATCCTGAAAGCAAAAAGCGGTGAATAGGTAAGCGGAAATTTTTTCACCAGTACCATGTCTACCAGCCCGTCGCTTTTGCTCGCGTGCGGCGCAATATAAGCATTGTTTCCGAACTGCCGTGTATTGGCGATGTTTACCATCAGGTATTTCCCGTTGTGCTGCTTGTATTCTTCACTGAAAAACTTAAGCTTGATCGGCTTATAGCTGAAAAAAGTCCGGAGTGAAACCTTAATATAGTTTTTAAATCCTCTTGTTGTTTTTTCAAATTCTTTTACCACCTTCCCGTCGAACCCGGTTCCGGAGACATTGATGGAAAGCCTGCCGTTTACGGTGAATGTATCTATTTTCCTGGATTTTTTAGCCCTGATCTTACCCAGCAGCTCATCCAGGTTTTTACTAAACTGGGTTTCGTTGGAAAACCCGTTTCCTGAGCCTGCAGGGAAGATGGCCAGAATCTTTTCGGTACCGATGAGGTTCGCGGCTACCGTAGAAATGGTTCCGTCCCCTCCGATCGCTACAAACAGATCAACCGTTTCAAAATGGTTCCGGATAAATTCATCGGTTCCAGCAATAGAATCTGAAATGAAATACAAAGGATCTTTTACCTTCGATTTCAGTTCATTGAGAAACGGCTGATAGTTTTTCTTTGCCGAAAAAGGATTGATGATGAAGGCTGTTTTTTCCATTGATGCAAAAATAAAAAATGCTTCCTGATCCGGAAGCATTAATATTAGTTAATTTTCATTCTTTTCATAAATTCAGGATTCAGCGTTCCTTTCAGATCGCCCCATGAAACAGGAATCGTAATATCTCCTGCCGCAAAAGCTGCGATTTCGTAAGGGCTGTAATGGAAATACAGGTTTTTGTTATCGAAATAGAAATTTTCCGTTGCCGGGATCTTATCCACCAGCAGCATTTCGGAATTGTTCACCTCCCCTTTGTTATCGGTGGTTCCGCTGTTTATTCTATTGATGTTTTTCATAAGCAGTGCCTCCAGCTTATTGACAGGCATAGCCGTAATGTCTTTCAGCACTACCCTTTTCTTATTTTTCAGGTCGAAAACCCTTTCGGAAAAACCGTAATTATCGTGAGCCCCGCCTGAATACGATCCCCAGACGTATTCAATATGTAAATAATCATTACTATTTGATTTTATATTCATTCCGCGATCCTCGTACCATTCCTGCGCAAAGGTAAGATCGGAACCCCAGTCTTTGGAATCTTTCCTGATCTGGTTGAAATACTCGTTTTTACTTTTCTGAAGGTAATTACGAAGCCCGTTTTTAGAGAAGTCGCTTATATTTTTTTCGGTAAAATAAATGCTGTCCAGCAACGTCTTATCTTTCAGAGTTGGGAAAACCAGCATTCTGGATGAATATTTTACGCTGAGAGAATCGTTAATTTTAATGGAATCATTAATCTTAACAGAGTCTACGGTAAATCTTTCCGCTTCAACAGCTTCGGTATTACCGGCTACGGTATTGTTGTTTTCCGTTTTTTTACAGGCTGACACGGCCAGCAGGGAAGAAATAGCCAGAACGGCAATAATGTTTTTCATATTCTTAATTTTCCTTCTAATATGCAAAAACCATTCAAAAAATGAATGGTTTCGGATTTATTTTTATAAAGTACGTTTTTTATTTCTTCACCAGGCTGATGACCTGGTTTTCCTGTTTGGAGGCAACACCCCAGATCTGCTTAAATGCAGGATAATATTCTTTAGGATAATTGGGGCTTAGAATTTTTGTGGTAGAAATTACTTCAATCCTGTTTCCCTTCTGCTCTGCGATGTAGCTGTATTCGATCTCCTTATCGTCCGTAACGATTTTTTTGTTCTTCGGCATTTCTTCAACGGCATAGCCTTCGGGAATCTCAAAAATAATCTTTTTTATTTTGGTAAAAGGCGAAACAAAATCAATCAGGTATTTCCGTTCTTCCGTCTGGTCGAATTCATTGGAATTTTTATTAAGGAACAGCATCGGGTTGATGATCATTTTCTTCCCGATCCTGTCGATCAGGTTATCGGAAGAAAACTTCATCGTACTTTCAAAATCCCCATTTTCAAACACTTTGGAATCGATGTCCGTAAAATCGATAGCGAAATTTTCCTTGTATTGTTTCTTATACTTATCGGCGTTGTCATCATAGCTTTCCTTAGCGAACATCGCGTACGTTCCGGTATCTTTATCCGAATATATCCCGGATATACTTCCGTCGGCATTTAGCTTAGCCTCTGCGGTAAGATATGTAAAACTCGTTTTGGCATTGACCATGGACAACTGCTGAACTTTTTCTTTTGCCATCAGGATTCCGAATTCATTCCAGTCTCTCGGGGGCAGCTGGTCCATCGAAGATTGCTTTGAAGTGGCATCAAACAGATGGAATCCGTCTTTGGTCTGGATCGCGGCAATCACAAAATTCATATTGGAAACATTGGGCGAAGCGATGTTGATGAGTCCGTGGTTTACCGTAGAAATGGCAAGGGGATCTGCTTTAATTCCCGCTTCACGAAGCATCATCACCAGAAAAAGATTGATTTCTGCAGCATTCCCTGTTTTGGTCTCAATCATTTTTTTAATCCCGTCTTCTACATATAATCCTCTGTCATTATTCCAGGTAAAGGTATTTTTAACATATTTAAATATAGCATTGGCTTTTTCAACCTCATTGGAAATCCCTGAAATTCCGGCCGGCATATTGTCTTTTGCAAATCTTGTTTTCTTCAATTCGCCGCCAAAATCTTCATTATCATACAGCCTTTCCTTAATCTGCTCCCATGAAGAAGAATACAGCTTCAGTTCCCGGAAATTGGTGGAATGCAGTTCAGCCGCGATTTTCGTCCTGTAATTACGGTCATTTCGTACGAATTTTTCCGTTTTGAAACCTTTTACATTTTCATATCCGAAACGGTAGGTCCTGTAATTTGTGCCATACATTGTTCTTTCGTCCACTTCCCTGTATTTCGGAGTTAAGAAACCTGTATAATTTACGTTATAGGAAATGTTGGACGGGCTGTCCAGTACATATTCCGTATACAAAGAAGGAGTATCTGTTTCAATCATGATTTCCGGAATGACAAACAGGAACGGAGAAGTTACTTCATACTGATATTCAATCACGGATCCGTTTTTCACATTGGGAAATGCAAATTTGGTAACCGAGACATATTTGCTTTCCTTGCTCTTATATTTTGAACTTTTATCAACTTTCGTAGCAACGGACGCTCCATTTTCGAGATTATACGTAAAAGCCTTTATTTTTGAAAGCGTTTCCTGTTCGCTTCCACCCTGATATAAAGGGACTTCCAGGTTCAGCCAATCTTCCGCCTTATCTTTGTCATAGATTTTCACCCTGTAAAAAGCCTGCTTGATAAGATTCCCGGTATTGTTGTCGATACTGAAGTGTAAGGATTTATATATAATTTCCGCAGGTGCATTTTCGTCCAGCGTGGATTTTTGTCTAGATAAATCTGCCTCATTGAGCTTGGGATATTCGAGAAATGCATGTTTCTGCGCATCAATAAACATGAAGTTCATTGAGTATACAGCAATTAGAAATAATTTTTTCATGTTAAATTTTAGAAATTAAAATTTTTGAATTGTCGATGTTAATCGTTTTCTTCCTGAAACTGACGTAATCGTTGTATTTTTCTTTCGGATACAATCCTTTATTGATTCTGATGGTACGGCTTACTTTCAGCTCTTCTCCATTCTTCACAAAGCTGAGCTTGTAAGTCCCGAATTCTGAATTCAGCGTTACGTTTTCAGGGAGTTCTTCTATTTTATAATTTTTGGGAATGGCAAAACTGATTTCGTATTCATCTTCAAAAGACTGTCTCAGCTCGAATGGCAACGCTCTTTTTTCATCTGCTTTGTACACATTGTCGGAATAAATCGGCACTGCTCTGAAGATCATGCTGCTTCCTGCATTTTTGGAATAATTGTTTGCTTTGAAATCAAGATCGAACTTCGCAACGGCATTGTCTTTATCATTCAGGAAATTCTTCAGTTCGATTTTTTCGAAATGCAGGACATCAAGAAGGTTTTTTACGGCTTCGTTCCTGTCTTTCGGCGACATGGTTGCCAACGCAAGGTTGTTGTCGTATTGGATCCCGGTATAGGCAAAGTTTCCTTCTCCCGAGATGCTGTTGTCTTCATTCAGTTTTATTTTAAGAAGCTGTTTTTCTTTGCTTTGATCTGCCGTATATACCGGCGTCTCGATTAGTTCGATTCCGCTTTTCCGAATGGAAAGAACATTCCGGTCGGTCGTATTATAGCTTAAATGATTGAATGCCACCTGCTGGGAAGTATTTTCCAGCCAAATATTTCCTTTTTCGGTTGGAACCATGAGAATGACGTGGTTGCCTCCCATTTTCGGAAAGTCCTTATCAAATGAAACCGGTGAAGAACCGGAATTGACCACCGAATAATACGACAGAATCCCCGCTTCATCCAGCAGTGTTTTCATGTAGTTGGTCAGACCTTTACAGTCACCATATCCTTTTTTCTGAACTTCATCCGGAAGCATCGGCTGCCATCCGCCGATTCCCAGTGCCACGAAAATATACCGTGTTTTGGCCTGCATGTACTGGTAGAGCTTTTTTACTTTTTCTTCTTTGGTTCCCTGAAGATTCAATGCGGCAACTTCCGCCTTAATAGCAGGTGTAGACAAAGAAACAGGCTGCAAAATACTGTTGTAATACCATGAACCGAAATCGCTCCAGCTGTTGATGCTGCCCTGTTTTCCTTCAAGGTTAAACTTCGTCAGCGCAAAGCTTACTTTCGGTAAAATTTTTATCGGTTGCGGGGATAAAAAAGCCTCTTCAATAGCCGGAACATTTTTATATGCATATATTTTCTCACCTGCATTATCACTTTCGGAAACCGATGTGTAATTGTATGCGGAAGGATAGGTTTTGGTTTTAAGTTCGATCCCGGATTTGTTGATAATCTTCATCTGTGCTTCCTCCAGGGAAACATTATTGGACCTAAAAGGGAGAAAATCCGGTATAAAAACGGTATTGTCATCACCCAACTGGTAAGAAAATTCAACCGTGTACGGATATTGGGTCGGCGTGTAAGATAAAGCCATTACCCGGTTGTCCGAATAAAAAGTCCCCTGATTGTTATTGGCAAAATCCCCAAAGTCCGATTTGGAAAACGATTTAATCTTCTTCCCGCCCTCATCATAAATATTCACTTTAACATCCGAAATGCTGTTCCCTTTATCATATGGAATAAAAACGAGCGCATTATCATCCCCATCTTTGGTAAGAACGGTGGTTACTGTATAAAACTGGTATTTTATGTCATCAATTTTGTTGATCTGAACAGTCGTGAAATCTTTCCGGATTACGGCGTCTGCATTTTTCTTAAGATTTTCAGGAATTGCAGAAACGGGAAAGTTCTGCGTGTGGTAAAAAGAGGCTATCGAAAGGGCTCCAATACAAAGGATTTTCATCATGGCTATTAAAATTATGGCAAAAATAACAAAATATAATAACTGTCAAAATACTTTTTTATTGTTTTACTCATAAGATAGGTAGGGACAAAAAAAAGACTTCATTGCTGAAGTCTTTTTTAGATATATCAAATACAATTAAGCATCGATCTTGGCATACTTGGCATTTTTTTCAATGAAATCCCTTCTTGGCGGAACTTCATCTCCCATCAGCATAGAGAAAACGTTGTCCGCTTCTACGGCATTATCGATAGTGACCTGTTTCAGTATCCTGTGTTCAGGGTTAAGCGTAGTTTCCCACAGCTGCTCAGGATTCATTTCCCCAAGACCTTTATAGCGCTGAATTTCCACTCCTCTTCCATCCGGAGACATTTCCAGCGTAAATTCTTCACGTTCTTTTTCATTATAGGCATACTGCTTCTTGTTACCTCTTTTCAATAGATATAAAGGAGGCTGTGCAATATAAATATATCCGTTTTCAATCAGTTCCTTCATATACCTGAAGAAGAAGGTAAGGATAAGGGTCGAAATGTGGGAACCGTCGATATCGGCATCCGTCATAATAACGATCTTATGGTATCTCAGCTTAGACATATTCAATGCTTTACTGTCCTCTTCCGTTCCTACGGAAACACCTAAAGCCGTATAGATATTCTTAATCTCCTCGTTATCGTAAACCTTGTGCAACATCGCTTTTTCCACGTTCAGGATTTTACCTCTTAATGGAAGGATTGCCTGGAAGTGTCTGTCGCGACCTTGCTTAGCCGTTCCACCCGCAGAATCCCCCTCCACCAGGAATAATTCTGATTCGGCAGGATCTTTAGAAGAGCAGTCTGAAAGTTTACCCGGCAGCCCGGAACCTCCCATCGGAGATTTTCGCTGAACCATTTCACGGGCTTTTTTTGCAGCCTGTCTGGCTTTTGCGGCCAATACGACTTTCTGTACGATGATCTTGGCCTCGTTAGGATTTTCTTCAAGGAAGTTCGTCAGCATTTCCCCTACGATTTTATCCACCGCACCGGAAACTTCGGAGTTCCCAAGTTTTGTTTTGGTTTGCCCTTCAAACTGAGGCTCCATTACTTTTACGGAGATTACAGCCGTTAATCCTTCACGGAAATCATCTCCTGTAATTTCAACTTTTTCCTTGGCAGGAAGCCCTAATTCGTCAGCATATTTTTTCAGTGTTCTCGTTAAAGCACGTCTGAAACCGGCAAGGTGGGTTCCTCCTTCATGGGTATTGATGTTATTTACATAAGAGTGAAGATTTTCTGTAAACGAGGTGTTGTAACGCATGGCTACTTCCACCGGAATATCGTCTCTTTCCCCTTCCATGAAGATTACGTTTTCCATGATCGATTCACGGTTTCCGTCGATATAGGCTACGAACTCCTTCAACCCTCCTTCGGAGTGGAAAACTTCCGTTCTGAAAGATCCGTCTTCCAGTTTTTCCCTTTCGTCGGTCAGGGTAATGGTAATGCCTTTATTTAAATAGGAAAGCTCGCGCAGACGGCTTGCCAATGTATCGTAATTATAAACGAGTTCGGTAAAAATCGTATCGTCTGGCTGGAAAAACTGCTTGGTCCCTCTCTGGTCGCTGTGGCCGATCTCTTCGACACCCGTTTGTGCTTTTCCTCTGGAATAGATTTGCTGATAAACGTTTCCGTCTCTGTAAACGGTAGTCACCATTTCGTTGGAAAGGGCATTCACACAAGATACACCCACCCCGTGAAGACCTCCGGAAACTTTATAGGAATCTTTATCGAATTTACCTCCGGCCCCGATTTTGGTCATTACAACTTCAAGCGCAGATTTTTGCTCCTTTTCGTGGAAATCTACCGGGATCCCTCTACCGTTATCGCTAACCTCAATCCCGTTTCCTTCTTTGATGCTGACGAAAATCGTGTCGCAGTACCCTGCCAACGCTTCATCAATAGAGTTATCTACTACTTCATAAACCAAATGATGGAGACCTCTTACTCCCACATCACCAATGTACATCGAAGGACGCATACGTACATGCTCCATTCCTTCTAATGCCTGAATACTACTCGCTGTATATTGTTTCTGACTCATATAAATATTAAAAAATTCTGCTGTACGCAGAGACCTACAAATATCGTGATTTTTTTCGAGTTGTGAAAGTTAAAATATGTCAAAAAAGACAGCATTTTCCGATAAATAAAAAGGAGTATTTTATTTAAAAAATATCAAAGTTAAGATCTATTTCTCAAATGATTGCTGTTGTAAATCATACGGTGCTTCTCCAATTTATACGTACCTTTAATTACCCAAAAATTCAATTCATGGACGACTTTCTTGCAGCCCGCGCCCAGATGGCCATGTCACTGGGATTTCATATCATTTTTTCCTGTGTCGGTATGGTGATGCCTTTTCTTATGGCTTTTGCGCACTGGAAGTATTTAAAAACAAAAGATGAAGTCTACAAGGGATTAACGAAAGCCTGGAGCAAAGGCGTAGCGATTCTCTTTGCAACAGGTGCGGTTTCCGGAACCATGCTTTCTTTTGAGCTCGGACTTCTCTGGCCTCAATTCATGAAACACGCCGGGCCGATTTTCGGAATGCCTTTTTCGCTGGAAGGAACCGCTTTCTTCATAGAAGCCATAGCCATTGGCTTTTTCCTGTATGGATGGGACCGGTTCAATAAATGGTTCCACTGGTTCTGTGGATTTTTGGTAGGGCTGAGCGGACTGGTTTCGGGTATTCTCGTGGTTGCTGCCAATGCCTGGATGAATTCTCCCGCAGGATTCGATTACATCAATGGGGAATATGTAAATATAGATCCTATAAAAGCGATGTTTAATGAGGCGTGGTTCTCACAGGCACTGCACATGACGGTAGCTGCCTTTTGTGCCACAGGGTTTGCCGTTGCGGGGGTTCACGCTTTTATGATCCTGAAAAAAAAGAATGTGGAATTCCATACGAAAGCATTTAAAATTGCAGCAGGATTTGCCCTGATCGGAGCATTCGGAGCACCTTTAAGCGGCGATACCGCAGCTAAGTCAGTGGCTGAACGGCAGCCAATCAAATTAGCGGCGATGGAAGCTCATTTTGAAACAGAAAAAGGAGCGGCTTTCGTCATCGGCGGAATTCCCGATGAAAAGAAAGAAGAAATAAAATATGCCCTCAAAATCCCGAAGCTCTTAAGCTTCCTTGTAAGCAGCGATTTCAACAGCGAAGTAAAAGGCCTTAAGGACTTCCCAAAAAACGAATGGCCTCCGGTAGCGGTAGTGCATTACGCCTTTCAGACCATGATTTTCTTTGGGGGTATTATGATCATCATCGGAGCTCTTTTTTTATATGCAACGTTTTTCAAAAAAGAATGGCTGACCGAAAGCTGGCTGCTGAAAACCTTTTTAATCGCGACACCTTTTGGATATATTGCCCTGGAAGCCGGCTGGACGGTAACCGAAGTGGGACGGCAACCGTGGATTATCTACGGAATCATGCGCACGGTGGACGCTGTAACACCAATGCCGGGTATCCAGTATTCGTTTTATTTCTTTACAGCAGTTTTCGCTTCTCTCTCCCTTCTGATGGCCTTTCTATTAAGTCGTCAGATCAAAATGGTCCCGAAATTATATGATCCGAATGATCCTAATTTTAACCCTAAAAGCAAATAATCATGATATATGTAGTAATAGGTTTTCTCTGGCTTTCCATCTGCCTTTATGTTATTTTGGGCGGGGCTGACTTTGGTGCTGGAATTGTGGAACTGATGACCAGGAAAAAAAACCGTCCGAAAACACAGGTGATCATGTACGAATCCATTGCTCCGGTATGGGAAGCCAATCACATGTGGCTGATTATTGCGGTCGTCATTTTATTTGTCGGGTTTCCTGAAGTCTATACTACTCTTTCCACATACCTTCATATTCCGCTGGTGATGATGCTTATCGGTATCATCGCACGGGGAACCTCTTTCACGTTCCGGCATTATGATGCGATAAAAGATGAATGGCAGAAGGTATACACACAGATTTTCTATTTCTCAAGCCTGTTCACACCGTTTTTCCTCGGGCTGATTGCTGCGGCTACAATTTCACGTTCCATTCAGCCTGACGCGAATAATTTCCTTGACCTGTATATCTTCAGCTGGCTGAACTGGTTCGGCGTGGCTGTGGGATTATTCACCATCTCGATCTGTGCTTATCTGGCCTCTGTTTTTGCATTAAGGGAGACCTGCGACCGCATTGAACTCAAACTGATGGTCAAAAAATCGAAACAGACCATGGTTTTCGTAGTCATTACCGGGATTTTGGTTTTTGTAACCGCCTATATTTCAGGAATCCCTCTCGTTATGTGGGTATTTTCCAAGCCATTGGGAATTATGGCAACCGGATTTGCAACCATCTGCCTGTTGCTGATTCTGAGAGCGATACATACCGGAAAAATGCTCCCTGTTCGTGCCCTGGCAGGCTTTCAGGTGATTATGATTCTTGTAGCTGCAACATATCAGCACAATCCCAACATCATTTTGTTTGGAAACGGGCAGCACCTTTCTCTGCTGGAGCATGTCGCCGCCCCGAAGACTATTAATGCTCTGGCATGGGCACTGATGCTGGGTTCGCTATTTATTCTTCCCTTTCTGTTTTACTTAATGGTTTCTTTCAGTAAACAGAGAAGACAGCTTAAAGAAACAGCAAAACCTGAAACACCGATTAAGCCGTAATTAATGTCTGGCAGATAAGAATGCCGTGAAATATCAGCTAAGATTCAACGTCCTGTCTGTAGAGAACCCAAACATTGTATTAGAAGAGAAGAGATTGGAAAGACGCCTCCAAATAACGCTGATTCTCACAGACTTTTGCAGGCTGCTTTATCAGATTCATTTACAAAAATACCAATCCGTTACTATTTTAAATTAAAAACCATCAACAGTAAATACGGATTTCCTCTTCCAGCCTCCTACTTTTTAAGTAGGACAATTTCTACCCTCCGGTTTTTGCTGAAGTCGTCTTCCGTACGTTCGGGATAAACCACAGGATTGAGGTGTCCCTGGCCGGTCGCTTTGATCCTGAAAGAATGAATTCCCTGCAGTTCCAGGAATTCTTTGATCGCATTAGCCCTAGTGAATGATAGATTGAATGTTTTCAGATCAAGGTCCTGACCGTCAAAATTATCATAGTCACAGCAGATATGCCCCTGCAATTCCACTTCAAGAGACGAATTATTCTTTAAAAGATCCGCAAGCTGGGCGAGAACTTTATTTGCTTTGGGAAGCCAGACGTGACGTCCTCCGATAAAATTCACCTGGGGTAAGGAAAACGTATCTTTTACTTTCATCTCAGAAATCTTTTTACTAAAGAAACTCGCATATATTTTTCCGGATCTAATTTCCCCAGATGCCATCACGCGATCAATGAATATGTCGACCCTTCTGTTTCTGCTGCGCAACTCCTCCGTACTGTTGTCGTTGATCTGTTTTTCCTTTCCCAGCCCTGTTACACTCTGCAGTTCGATATTACGTCCGATTTTTTTCTGAAGATAGGCACTGACACTGCGCGCACGGTTTTCCGACAATATTTGATTATAATGTGAAGTTCCGGAAACATCACAATTTCCGAAAATCCTGAATTTCAACTCCGTGTTTAAACGGCTTAGGCTGTCAAGTTTTTTTTCTGAATCTTTGCTGAGTTTCGTACTGTTATAATCAAAATATACCGAAGTGAGCATCTGTGCCTTACTGTTAAGACATAAGAAAATCAATATGATAAGAATTCTCATCTTATTTGTTTTTCATTAAACGGGAAATTGAGGAAAATAGTTTGTTGGCAGTCTTTATAAATTTTTAATTCAGTGAAATCAGATATTACTTTTCACAGACAAATGTAAAATCTGATATGAAAGTCATGACATGCCAGAAATAAAGAAACCGGCGAAAGCTTGCTTCCACCGGCACTGAAATACATTATTAATCTACCCCCCTAATAATTAAGCATTCCAGATGAAAATATTATTCTGCTTTGATTAATTTTCAACTGCTTTCTTGAATTTTTTTTCGGATACCGTAATGATTTTTACAAAGGGTCCCTTTTAAAATGATGATGGATCAAGCTTGCAGAAAACATACTTTTTAATTCACACAAATGTACAATAATTTTTTTAATCCCAATATGGGCATTTAAAAAAAATATTTTATGAAAAGTAAATTAAAAAAGGTCGTCTGACGACGACCTTCCAGTATTTTTACCTGATAAAACTTACATCAGTTTCATCAAAATATTCTCATCTGTTTTCTCGACCTTTACGAGATTATTCTTTGTTAATACTTTGGAGGCTTTATCCCATTTTTTACCGGACAACTGACTTCTTTCTTTTACCTCAGCCAATGAAAACGGCTCTTCACGGGAGTTTAAAATTTCCAGAATCACTTTTTCATCCTCTCCAAGTTCGATCTGCGGCACTGCTTTTTCCGGTCTCATCTGCGGGAAAAACAATACTTCCTGAATGGAAGCGTTATTGGTAAGGAACATGATAAGTCTGTCCATACCGATTCCCAATCCTGAGGTCGGCGGCATTCCGTATTCCAATGCTCTCAGGAAGTCCTCGTCGATAAACTGCCCTGCTTCATCATCTCCTTTCTCGGATAACTTAAGCTGATCTTCAAAACGTTCTCTCTGGTCGATCGGGTCATTAAGCTCGGAATAGGCATTGGCAATTTCTTTTCCGCAGACCATCAGCTCGAAACGTTCCGTAAGACCTTCTTTGCTTCGGTGCTTTTTGGTTAAAGGTGACATTTCAACCGGATAATCGGTAATAAAGGTCGGCTGGATAAAGTTTCCTTCACATTTCTCACCGAATATTTCATCGATCAGTTTTCCTTTCCCCATCGTTTCATTCACTTCAATACCGATTGATTTGGCAAAGTCGAATAACTCCTGTTCCGTTTTACCGGTAATATCGAAACCTGTGAATTTAAGAATCGCATCCGTCATTGAAATTCTCTGGTAAGGTGCCTTGAAATCTACCTCGTGCTCACCGAAAGTCGCTTTGGTCGTTCCATTTACCTGAACAGCACAGAATTCCAATAACTTCTCCGTGAAATCCATCATCCAGTTATAATCTTTATACGCCACATAGATTTCCATAGCGGTGAATTCCGGGTTATGGGTACGGTCCATCCCTTCATTCCTGAAGTTTTTGGAGAATTCATACACCCCGTCGAAACCTCCTACGATCAGTCTTTTCAGGTATAATTCGTTGGCAATTCTTAAATATAACGGAATATCCAAGGCATTGTGATGCGTAATAAACGGCCTTGCTGCCGCTCCTCCAGGGATGGCCTGCAGAATCGGCGTCTCTACTTCAAAATATCCGGCATCATTAAAGAATGTCCTCATCGCGTTGAAAAGTTTTGTTCTTTTCACAAAAACCTCCTTTACCTGAGGGTTTACCGTCAGGTCTACATAACGCTGTCTGTATCTCATTTCCGGATCGTTGAAGGCATCATAAACGACTCCATTTTCATCGGTTCGCGGTTGAGGGAGCGGCCGCAAAGATTTGGTAAGAAGCGTAAAGTTCTTTACCAGAACCGTCTTTTCGCCTACCTGTGTAGTGAAAAGTTCGCCTTCTACCCCGATGATGTCGCCTATATCCAAAAGGTGCTTATACACTTCATTGTACAATGTTTTATCTTCCCCGGTACAGATTTCATCCCGGTTAAAGTACACCTGGATGCGTCCGGTAGAATCCTGCAATTCAGCAAAAGAAGCTTTCCCCTGAATTCTTCTGGACATCAATCTTCCAGCGATTTTTACCTGTTTACTTTCTGCGAAATCCTGTTTTATCGATTCTGTAGTATCTGTAATGACATATTCATTCGCCGGGAATGCATTAATTCCCATTTCAACAAGCTTATTCAGCTTTTCTCTTCTAATGATTTCCTGTTCTGATAATTGCATTTCTTATTTTTCTAAAAGCGTACAAATTTAGTGATTATTTATAATAATTAAGTTTAAAAGTTGGATCAAATATGATATCCATTAAATCAAAAATATTTAAAAAAGTAATTAATCAGATATCAAATGGTATAAAAAATTTAAAATTAAATTTAAAATTTCACTAAATAATGAATTAAAAATCACTATCTTTGGATTACACCACGAATCAAAAATAAATAAAGTATGAAAAAATGATGACTTTGTTTCCCCGTATTTTTATTATGTCCTAGCTGAATATGCCGGAATTAATTGATACGGGCGGGTTAGAGAAAAAAAATACAAAAACCCGATTTTTCAGGATGATTCTAGAAACACAATGCTCTAAGCACCTTACCATCCGTAAGGTGTTTGCTTTTGGTTAACATTCAGCCAGTTCTTCTGCTTTTGCTGCGGAACAAATGTCCATGCAAGCACCCGGCTTATCTTTTGGCCCTGCGCCATTTCAATTACCCTGAATTCTACAGCTTTTACCTTCTTCAGCAGAGAAGTGAGTTTAAAGAGGTTGTCTTTTTTGGAAACCAGACAGGTAAACCACAGGACCTGTGAAGGATACAGCCTGCTTTCCAGTATCATTTTCGTGATAAATGCCAACTCACCACCTTCACACCACAGTTCGGACTGCTGTCCTCCAAAATTCAGGACGGGTTTACGGACTTTTGATTTGCTCAGATTCTTTGTTTTTCTCAGGTTTCCTTTCAAGGCCGAAACTTCGGAATCGTGGAAAGGCGGGTTACACATGGAAAAGGCAAACCGGTCTTCAGGTTCAATGATATTTTTAAAAATATGATCCGGTTCCTGCTGTTTCTTCAGACGGATAACCGGTAACAGATCCGGATTGTAATCCAGAATTTTTGCTGCATTACTTAAAGAGTATTCATTAATATCGGTTCCGAGCATGGTCCAGCCGTATGACCGGTGCGCAATTAAAGGATATACCAGATTGGCACCCGTCCCAATGTCAAGACCTTGTATCTTTTGGCTTTCCGGAAGTTCACCGAAAGATTCCGCCAGCAGATCGGCAATGTAATGAATGTAATCTGCCCGGCCGGGAATCGGCGGACATAGATTGGTATCGGGAATATCCCAGTGCTGAACCTTATAAAAGTGTAACAACAAAGCTTTGTTCAGGAGCTTAACGGCCTGCGGAAGGCTGAAATTAATCGTTACACTTTGATAAGCGTTCACAAAAACATATGGTTTCAGTTCGGGTACACCGGCAATCAGCTGATCGAAATCGTACGGATCCCGGTGGAGATTCCTGGGGTGCAGGTTAGACTTTTCAGCCATTCCTTATTTTTTCAGGCTTAAAATATACTTCACCATTTTTTTGGCATCTTCTTTAGAAACCTGAGGATGAGGAGACATCGGTACCCCGCCCCAGACTCCGCTGCCACCTTCAATGATCTTGGAGGCCAGCAGTTCCGTATCTTTTTCAGAATATTTGTCTGCAATCTGCTGATACGACGGGCCGATCATCTTTTCGTTTACGGCGTGGCATCCGGAACAGTCCAGCGTCTCGATGATCTGGTCCCCGGAAAGATTGCTTTTTCCGGGATCCGGAGCCTGTGCTGTTTCTGCACCGGAATCAGCAGAAGAGGTTTCTTTTTTAGAACAGGAAAACATCAGCATGGCCATACCTCCTGCTAAAAACAGATTTCTCACCATTCCCGTAATTATTTTTTGGCAGCCGTAGCCGTATCTGGTTTTGCCTGGCTGGCCGGTAAAGATTCCGCTGCATTCACCTGGGAATTTTCTGTTTTTCTGGCGGTGGAATCCACTACCGTAGGGGCATCCGGTTCAGGCAACATCGTGTTGCTGTCCTGTAAGTCATGATTTGGCTTCTTTGAGCAGCTTGCTGCTACCAAGCCACCGATAAACGCGATTGCTAATACTTTTTTCATTATTTTTTCCTATAAAAATTTAGACAAAAATATAAAAAATAAACGTTCAAACTCATGATAAATGTCCATTTAAAGATATTTACGCAAGAATAAATTCAGGAATGATTATCTTTAATATTGTTTTTTAAAATTAAAACATGGTTTTCATTTCAAAAATTCTCTTTTTCATGAGCCATCACGGTTTTCTGACGGTGGTGTTTTTATTTATCATTTTCGGGGGGTTATCCGCTCTTACCAAAAAATGGTACTTGTTGGGCATTGCCTTTATTTTGTCCATTGGAAATGTGATAGGAGGACAGTTCCTGAACGCATGGTTTTTAAATAAATACGGCACAGAAAGCACGGCTGTTATTACCTCCGATGTGGAGACCAGCTCTACCCTTAATGATCGGTATATCCATGATTACGAAGCCATTGTGAAGAAACAGGACGGCAGCTATGTTACGACTTTCTTTTCTACGACAACAGCAGCCATTTACCCTATTGAGAATGCGATCAGGATTCCCCGTAAAGAAACACGGTTTCCCGTAAAATTCATTCCAGGCTATGAAAAAAACATCGTGATCCTTTATGACAGATCCGATGAAGGAAAGATGCTGCTGAAATACGAAAAACGTAAACCCGTTGAAAAAGCAAGGATACAATACGAAGCCGATCCCGGGAATCCTGAATTTATCAGCCACTACCGCTCTGCCCTCCAAAACTATTTGAAAGAATACGATGATCCTGAATATCGGGAAAGGCTTAATCAGCTTGAAAACAGATCTTTCTAGAGCTTTAATTTAAATCTTTTAGCTTAATTCCAACATTAAGCACTTAAGATATTTTAGCTTAAAAAAGTCAACTTTAATGCATACCGTTTTTAACCATTAAAATTGAGTTTTTCAGGCAAAGATTCTGCAGCGGTAAAAGTGAAGGATAAACAAAGTTTATTTTAATTCAGAAAATTAAGATGAAGAGAGAGAACGAAAAATTTCTGAGTTAAAATTTAAACGGGCTTTGAGATCAAGAGGCAGGAAATTTTAACAAACTACAAAAAAGGAACGGGATTTGTTGTAAGGTTTGAGATTTATTTTAATCATTTTGTTTTTCGTATTAAAAAAATATATACATTTGTACCATGTTTAGTAACAGCAACAATATTTGGTGGTGGCTTTCAAACTCTTCGTCGGGTCTGAGGCTGTTGTCGTGCTGTTAATCCATCTTAACGCATCAATAATAAAACAATATACAAAGAGACTTTGACGGATACCGTTGAAGTCTTTTTTATTTAATCCCAATTAAAAATAAACTGCAGATGTTCAGTAAAAAAATAAAAGTAAAAACCGTTTCAAGAAAAACCCTGGGCGATCTCCAGACGCCAATGACGATTTATCTCCAGATCCGCGATCAGTTCAGGGATACGATCCTGCTGGAAAGCTCGGATTCCAAGAATATCGACAACAATTTTTCATTTATTGCCGTTAATGCCATTGCCGGAATCGAGATTAAAACCTTAACGGATTTTGAAGTGAAACTTCCCGGCCAGGAACCGGTAAAGCAATCCATCGGCGGACAGAACATCACTGAAATACTACAGGATTTTGCCCATGTATTTGAATGTGGAAGCACAAGTGATCCGATTGAAAAAACGGCACAGAGCCTTTTCGGATACACCAGTTTTGAAGCCGTCCAGTTTTTTGAAAACCTGAGTTTCAAACCCCAGAGTCCTGAGGTGGAAATTCCTGTGCTACGGTACCGGCTGTATCAGTATGTTATTGCCATTAACCATTACAATGATGAAATGCACATCATCGAAAACCAGATGGAAGGCGTAAAACCTGAACTGTATGTGCTGGAAAGTCTGATCAAAAACCACAATTCCGTTATTTATCCTTTTGAAAAGGACGGCGGGGAAACTTCAAACATCACCGATGAAGAATACACCGATCTGGTAAAGACCGCCCAGAAGCACTGCATGCGGGGCGATGTCTTCCAGCTGGTTTTAAGCAGAAGGTTTGAACAGAAATTCAAAGGGGATGAATTCAATGTGTACCGGGCTCTGAGAAACATCAATCCCTCACCTTACCTTTTCTTTTTCGACTACGGAAGTTATAAACTCTTCGGCTCCAGCCCGGAGAGCCAGCTGATCATCAAAAATAACAAGGCCGTCATCCATCCGATTGCAGGGACTTTCAAAAGAACCGGACATCTTGAAACCGATCTTCAGTCGATTGAAGCCCTGAAAAATGATGAAAAAGAAAATGCAGAACACACCATGCTGGTAGATCTGGCCAGAAATGATCTTGGAAAACTCGGAAAAAACGTTACGGTAACTAAATTAAAGGAAATCCAGCTTTTTTCCCACGTTATCCACATGGTGAGCGAAGTAACGGCTGATCTGGCGGAACAGACCAATCCCTTTGAAATGGTGGCAACCACTTTCCCACAGGGAACGTTGAGCGGAGCCCCGAAGCATAAAGCCTTACAGCTGATTGATAAATACGAAAAGGATTCCCGCGGCTATTACGGCGGCTGCATCGGAATGATCGGTCTCGACGGCGAATGCAACCAGGCCATTATGATCCGTACTTTTTTAAGCAAAAACAACACTTTATATTACCAGGCCGGTGCCGGACTGGTAGCGAAATCCAATCCCGAAAGTGAGCTTCAGGAAGTAAACAATAAGCTGAATGCGCTGAAAAAGGCTGTAGAGAAAGCAGAAAGACTGGTAGAAAAATACTAATAAAGAAGAACAAAATGACACATACCGAACCATCAACCGTTAATCAACTGTCAACCGCCAGAATCCTTGTATTCGATAACTACGACAGCTTTACCTATAACCTCGTTCAGATGATCGAAAGAATTCTTGATACCAAAGTGGACGTAGTGAAGAATGACCAGATTACTCTGGCTGAGATTGACCAATATGATAAGATCGTGCTTTCGCCCGGTCCTGGAATTCCTGAAGAAGCGGGAATTTTACTGGACGTAATCAGAGAATACGCACCAACTAAAAGTATCCTGGGTGTATGCCTTGGTCAACAGGCGATTGCAGAGGCTTTCGGTGGGAGTCTGATCAACCTTACCGAAATTTATCATGGGGTCGCTACACCCGCAGATTTTGTAAAGGATGATACAAAAATTTTCAGGAACCTTTCCAGCGGGATTGAAGTCGGACGATACCACAGCTGGGTGGTAAACCGTGAGGATCTACCGGAAGAACTGGAAATCACCGCTGTAGACAAAGACGGCATGATCATGGCCCTGCAGCATAAAACTTACGATGTGCACGGGGTCCAGTTTCACCCGGAAAGCATTCTTACCCCAGAAGGGGAAGTGATTATCCGAAATTTTTTAAATAATTAAATGACCAGAATAGAATTTGACGAAATATTCAGTTCAAATGTAAATAACAAAACAAAAAGTAAAGATTCTGAGTTGTTGGAAATTTATGCTTATCTGCTTGAACATGAGAATTTTGACAGCGACTGGTGGAATGATCATCATGGTACTAATGATCTAATGTATATCATAAGAAATTGCAGTACTAATATTTTTGAAAAGATAAAGACCGATATTTTTAACTGGACTGCCTATCAAATTGAATTGTTTGCCCAAACCTTAAATTCAAATGATTTAAAAGATTTTAAAGTAAATGAAAGAATCGAACTTTATCTTCATTTATTTGAAATACAAAGAACAGATTTTGATTTATATGATGCTTTTTATTACGGCAGAAATATAAATTTAAGTTTAGGAAGTAATGATCTTTTAATCCGATTAGCAGATCGATTACATTATGAATCAATAGAATGTCTATTAAATTCGAAGTAAAAAAATGACACCTAAAACAATAAAAAGAAACCTCAGATGAAAGAAATTCTTCAATATCTTTTCAATCACCATACGCTTTCCAAATCGCAGGCGAAGGCCATCATGATTGAAATTGCACAAAATAAATTCAACGCAACGGAAGTAACGGCTTTCGTAACCGTTTTTCTGATGCGGAATATTACCCTGCCGGAACTGGAAGGTTTCCGTGAAGCCCTTCTGCAAATGGCCGTTCCGGTGAATGTTGATGCAGAAGATACCATCGATATCGTAGGAACCGGAGGTGACGGCAAAAACACCATTAATATCTCTACCCTGGCGAGCTTTGTGGTAGCCGGCACCGGACAGAAAGTAACGAAACACGGAAATTACGGGGCTTCTACCATCACGGGATCATCCAATGTGCTGGAAGCGCTGGGCTATGAATTTAAAAACAGTTCTGAAAAGCTTCAGGAAGAACTGGATAAAGCCAATATCTGCTTTTTGCACGCTCCGTATTTTCATCCGGCCCTGCAATCCGTCGGTGCGCTGAGGAAATCATTGGGACTGAGAACTTTTTTCAATCTCCTCGGCCCGCTGGTAAATCCGGTGAAGCCGCAGTTTTCGGTGATTGGCGTTTATAATCTTGAGATTGCACGGATTTACCAGTACCTTCTCCAAAAAGACAGCCGCCAGTTTACTTTGGTTCACGGCATGGACGGCTATGATGAAATCAGTCTGACAGGTGACAGCAAGATCATCAGCAAAGAAGGCGAAGCGGTATATACAACCGAAGATTTAAGTTTTTCAGCTGTAACACCCGAAAGCATCCAGGCTGCCGATACGCCAGAGGAAACGGCAAAGATTTTCAGGAATATCCTTGAAGGCAAAGGAACGGATGAACAGAATTCCGTGGTATTGGCCAATGCAGCGGTTGCCTTATTTTACACCGCTAAATTCGGAAGTTATGAAGACTGCCTTTCCATGGCGAAAGAGAGTTTATACGGCGGAAAAGCTTTGCAAAGCCTGAAATTGTTGTTGAATGAATAAATGACCGGTTATGAATATTTTAGATAAAATCATCCAAAAGAAAAAAGAAGAAGTAGCCTTATCGAAATCGAAAGTTCCGGTTCAGCAACTCAAAGATTCGGAATTTTTCGGGAGAAAGGGTTTTTCGTTAAAGGAAACCTTAAAAACCAAAAGCGGAATCATTGCTGAATTTAAAAGGCAATCTCCTTCCAAAGGAATCATCAATGCCAAAGTTTCACCGCTGGAAGTGGCCTCTGCTTACGAAAATTCCGGGGCCAGCGCAGTTTCGGTTCTGACGGACCGGGAGTTTTTCGGCGGAAGTTTTGATGATATTTTAAGCATCAGAAACCATATCGATATTCCTGTTTTGCGAAAGGATTTTATGGTAGACGAATACCAGTTCTATGAAGCCAAATCTATCGGTGCAGATGTTATTTTACTCATCGCCGCCTGTCTTTCCCCTCAGCAGGTGCAGGAATTTACGGCTCTCTCTCATGAACTCGGACTGGAGGTACTACTTGAAATCCATTCGGAGGAAGAATTGAAACATATTAGCAATGACATTGATTTTGCAGGCATTAACAACAGGAACCTGAAAGATTTCAAAGTGGACCTCCAGCATTCCGTTGATCTTAAAAACAAACTACCTGAAGGAATTCTATCTGTGGCCGAAAGCGGCATTTACAGCGAAAAAGATTTTAAATACCTGAAAGAAAAAGGCTTTGACGGATTTTTAATGGGTGAATACTTTATGAAAGACGAAAACCCGGGAAATAAATTCACAGCATTTATTTCCAATGTAACAATATAACAGTTTATTAATATCACAATGATGGAAAGCCAGAAACCATTAGCCAAAAGCCATCAGCTAAAACTTAAAGTTTGTGGATTGACTCAGATCGAACAAATTCAGGAACTGATTTTGATGGAAACCGATTTCCTTGGTTTCATTTTCTATAAAAAATCACCGCGGTATGTACTGAATCATCTGACGTTGGAAGAAATTTCAAGGATTAGGCATCAGGCAAAAGTCGGGGTTTTTGTAAACGAAAGCCTGGAAAAAATTACAGAAACAGCAGAAACGGCAAAACTAGATTTTATTCAGCTGCATGGTGATGAGGATGAATATTTTATTGCTGAACTAAGAAAATTAATCCATCCCAAAACCGGAATTATTAAAGCCATCCGGGTAGGAGATCAGAGCCGGGATGAATTACAGGAAATCATCGACAGCATTTTGCCGACGGTCAACTATCTGCTGTTTGATACCGATTCCAAAGCATTCGGCGGGACCGGGAAAACATTCGACTGGAATGTATTGAATACAATAGATATTCCCCTTCCCTATTTTTTAAGCGGCGGGATTTCAGATGAAAATTTTGATAACATAAAGACATTGCATCAGCAACCTTTTGCTTTGGATATAAATTCAAAATTTGAAATTGAACCGGGTAGTAAGGATTTGGAGAAAATAAAAAAAATTAAAAAAGAAATAAGAACAAAATGAATTATAAAAACCCGGATGAAAACGGATATTACGGAGAATTCGGAGGGGCATTCATCCCCGAGATGCTGTATCCGAATGTAGAAGAATTACAAAAAAGCTACATCGATATTATTGAGTCGGAAGGTTTCCAACAGGAATACAAGGAGCTGCTGAAAAATTATGTCGGCCGTGCAACACCTTTGTATTTTTCGAGGAATTTAAGCAAGAAGTACAATACCAAAATATACCTGAAACGGGAAGACCTCAACCATACCGGAGCACATAAAATCAATAATGCTTTGGGGCAGGTTTTATTGGCCAAACGGCTCGGGAAAAACAGGATTATTGCAGAAACCGGTGCCGGACAGCACGGCGTGGCCACCGCAACGGCCTGCGCGTTGCTGGGACTGGAATGCATCGTTTATATGGGAGAAGTGGATATCCAGCGGCAGGCCCCGAATGTAGCGCGGATGAAAATGCTTGGGGCAAAAGTCGTTCCCGCCACTTCAGGTTCGAAAACCCTGAAAGACGCGGTGAATGAAGCCCTGCGAGACTGGATCAATAATCCCGTAACTACCCATTACGTGATCGGGAGCGTGGTTGGTCCCCATCCTTTTCCGGACTTGGTGGCAAGGTTTCAGAGCATTATTTCAAAGGAAATCAAAGAACAGCTTCTGGAGCAGGCCGGGCGGGAAAATCCGGATTATGTGATTGCCTGTGTCGGCGGCGGAAGCAACGCAGCGGGAACCTTTTACCATTTCGTCAACGAGGCAGATGTCAGAATCATTGCAGCTGAAGCCGGAGGTTTCGGCGTGGACTCCGGGAAATCGGCTGCGACGACTTTTCTTGGAACATTAGGCGTTCTACATGGCAGCAAAAGCCTGGTGATGCAGACACCGGACGGACAGGTGATCGAACCGCACTCCATTTCCGCAGGACTGGATTATCCGGGAATCGGACCCTTCCACGCCAACCTGTTCATGGAAAAACGCGCGGAATTTTTCAGCATTACGGATGACGAAGCATTACAGTCGGCCTTTGAACTCACTAAACTGGAAGGTATTATCCCTGCACTGGAAAGCGCCCATGCCCTGGCTGTCTTGGATAAAAAGGAATTTGACGAGAACGATATTGTGGTCATCTGCCTGAGCGGCCGCGGCGATAAGGATATGGAAACGTATTTGAAAAAGCTGGATGAAGGAAGCAGGAAGATGGAGGATTAATCCAAAATAAAAATAAATCAATTTAAGCTAAACTAACTTTATGAATGATAATAACATCCAGCACCCGGCCTCCGACTTCCAGCCTCAAAAAAAACTAAACATCTACTTTACCGCAGGAGTTCCGCAACTGGAAGATACTGCCGATATTGTAAGACTGATCCAGGCTTCGGGAGCCGACATGATGGAAATCGGGATGCCATATTCGGATCCGATAGCGGACGGCCCGGTGATCCAGCAGGCCCATGAACGCGCCCTGCAAAACGGAATGACGATCGAAAAACTGTTTGCCCAGCTAAAATCCGTTAAAGACGAAATTACTGTTCCCGTGATTTTAATGGGATACATCAATCCCGTTCTGAGTTTCGGATTTGAGAATTTCTGCCGGGAATGTTCGGAAAGCGGGGTGTCAGGACTGATTATTCCCGATTTACCGCCGATCGAATTTGAGAAAAAATACCGTGACGTTTTACAACAGTACCAGCTGAACTTCACCTTCCTGGTCACTCCGGAAACTTCGGATGAAAGGATCCTGTACCTAGATTCTTTAAGCTCGGGATTTCTGTACGCCGTCAGTTCCTCATCCACCACAGGAAATGAAAATACGGTTCTGAAAAATGAAAGTTACCTCTCAAGGCTGGCTGCTCTTCCGCTGAAAAATCCGGTGATGATCGGTTTTGGCATCAAATCCAGGGAAGATTTTGAAAACGTGACCGAAAAAGCGGACGGCGGAATTATCGGAACTGCGTTTGTAAATGTCCTTTTACAGCATGAAGACTGGAAGAACAAAGCCGCTGATTTCATCCGTTCCATTAACGGGTAAAAATCACTAAATTTGTACAGTCAAAAAACGATATGAATACCATTCAGAATAAAACCGTCGCATTTGAAGATTTAGGAACCCGCGAATACCAGTCAGCCTGGGATTACCAGGAATCGCTGATGAAGAACATCATTGATCTTAAAATCAAAAACCGTGATCTTCCTGCCGAGCAGCATCTGGCAACGCCCAACCATTTTTTACTGGTGGAGCATCCGCACGTTTATACGCTGGGGAAAAGTGGCCACGAAGAAAATATGCTTGCCGGAATCGATAAGCTGAAGGAAATCGATGCCACTTTTGTGAAAGTCAACCGCGGCGGCGATATTACCTATCACGGTTACGGACAGATTGTCGGCTATCCGATCCTGGACCTGGAAAATTTCTTTACCGATATCCACAAATACATGCGGAACCTGGAGGAAGTCATCATCCGCACCATCGCCGAATACGGTCTGAAAGGAGAACGTTCCCCGGGTGAAACCGGTGTATGGCTGGATGTGGGAAAACCGTACGCCCGGAAAATCTGTGCAATGGGCGTAAAAGCGTCCCGCTGGGTAACACTGCATGGTTTTGCCTTAAACGTAAACACCGATATGCGGTATTTTGAATACATCATTCCGTGCGGGATCAAAGACAAGCAGGTGACTTCGCTGAAAAGGGAGCTTGAAAGGGAACTTGAACCTGAGGAAATGGAAGGGATCAAAGCGAAAATCCGGAAACATTTTGAAGAGGTTTTTGAAGCGGAACTGCAATTCAATAATTTGTAACGATAACAGTAAAACATCAGGTGGTTTTTTAAACCGCTTTTGTTTCATCAATAACTTATCCCGTCATCTGTATGGCGGGATATTTTTTTTTCCCGTTTCCTGATTTTTAAGGCAGTATTGAATTATTAATTTTATTTTTGCCGCTTAAATAAAAACTTAATGACACGGACTTTTAAATGCATCTGCCTTCTCTTGTTTTTATCCTTCATCAACTCATTTGCGCAAGATCAATATGTTTTTGAGATCGACAGCCTGATCGGTACTAAAAATCCCAGAAACTTTAACGGCGTTGTCCTGATTACCAAAAAAGGGAAAGTACAATATTCCAGAGCTTACGGGATTAAGGACATCTACAATCCGGTCCCGCTGAAGATAGATGATCAGTTCGAAATCATGTCGAATACAAAACAGATAACAGCCGTCTTGGTGTTGCAGGAAGCAGAGAAAGGAAAAGTCGATCTGCAGGCACCTGTCGGAAGGTATCTGGATGACCTTACCCAGCCCTGGGCAAATTCTGTTACCGTCCATCAGCTGCTAAACCACACCCATGGAATTACGGATCTTAACAAACCGCTGGCGTTTAAGCCCGGATCGGATTTCAAATATGGCAATCTTTCCAATATTCTTTTAGGAAAAATCCTAGAAAAAGTGTCGGGGCAGTCCTATAAATCTGCAGCTGAAAATTTATTCCTGAAACTGGGCATGAATGATACTTTTTGCTACTCCAAAGAAGATAAAAGAAAACTGGTAACCGGACACATGGCAGACCGTAATGTGTTCAGCGCGGTTGAAGAATCTTTTATTACGGACGAAAACCTGCCGGCAGACGGCATTATCACGACCGTAAAAGACCTCTCGATATGGAATGATGCCCTTCACAAAGGAAAAATCCTGACTCCTGAAATGTACCGGTTGATGACCACTCCATCTGCAAAATCCCAACATGATGTATTCGGAAAAGATAAAGTTGGTTATGGTTACAATATCAGAATAGTAGACGATCAGGAAATTCCATACTTCGGGCATACGGGTTTGGGTGACGGTTTTGCTTCGCTCAATGTTTACTTTCCCAAAAGTGAAGTAAGCCTTATTATCCTGGAAAACCAGATGAATGAAAACAGTGATCTGTACTATTACTTTGAAAAAGAAATCAAAAACATCATTTTAAGCAGCAATCTGGTGAAAGAATAAACCATTCGCACATTTTAAAAACCGGTGTCCCACAGAATTTTCTGCTTTCCGTATCTCTTGTTATTCCTTTAAATAACAGGAATTTACCTATATTCCTGTAAATATTCAGCATCCGGTTATTTTTTTAATAAAAATCTTTTTTGTATCCTTTTTTTTACTACATTTAATATCACAATACAGTGAACTAATATTCACTAAATACTAACCAAACAAAATAAAACTATGAAACAACTTCTGTTATCCATGATAGCATTTGTGACCATTGCGTCCTTCAATGCCTGTGCAGATTCCAATGCGGGCCAGGATCCTGTGCTTGCAAAAGAATTCAGTGAAAATGTCCAAAACTTCGGAAGAACGGTTCCGGTAACCATGGAAAAAGAAAACGGCAAATACCGGGTGAACTTTATCATTACCGCCCAGAATTTTGAAATCCGGGACAGCAAAGAAAATGCAGCCTACATTTCCATGATTGGGGAAGCCGTAAAAAATGAAACCCCAATCCAAATTTTCCTGAAAGCCAATACTAATGAAATTGTAAAAGTAGGCCAACCGACGGAAGAAGATATACGTTATTTTAAATCGCTGCTTATCAGGGAAACAAGTACGGAAGCACAGAAAGCCGTAAGCGTGATTCCGAACCAGGCGACGCTGAACAGCCTTTTCACCCAGATTAAGAACCAGTCCTGCGGAACATCTACCGCATCTTCTCCCTGCATCACCTTCAGATATGCCGTCGACGGATGTTATGCCAGGGCTCATAAAATGAGACAGATCCTTCTTAACGCCGGTTACGACTGTGAAAAACAATTCGTCTACGGAAACCTGAAAGCTTCTACCGGCACCTGCTGTGTATCCTGGGGATACCATGTGGCCATATTGGTCAGCTTCAAAAATTCTTCAGGTACAGTTGAAAAAAGAATCATCGATCCTTCCCTTTTCACCAGCGGACCGGTAACGGATACGGCGTGGAGAAATGCTTGTGTAAATACCAGCTGCGGCTCTGCCTCGGCTTCCTCTTACGCCAACACGGCAGGAAATGTGTACTACAGAAGCCCATCGGGATCTTTACTGTATGACAACAATTATGTGAATACCAATTGTGTACTGACTACTTTCGCGTCTCTTTCCGGATGCTCTCCAAGCCCGGCACCAAGCGTGGCCAGTTGTGGATTTTAAGTTAAAATGATTACGATACAGCTCTTGCCTTTTTACGTAAGCTTAACTGATATAAAATGAAATTGTTAATCCACACAATCTGTTTCCTCATGATAACAGCTTCCTGTTCTGGAAATTCGTCCCCTCAGAATTTAACCTGGTATAATGATTCTTCCATCACAAACATTATCGAAGATCCCGAACACCCGGAAGAGCAGATGCGGATTTCCATCGGGATAAGTGCACAGGTATTTTATATTTCAAAAAAATCTCCCGATTATAAAAGCCTGATGGAAAAGGCTGATCTGAGTCTTAAAAAAAACATATCTTTTGACATCGGGATTGAAAATAAAACCAATATTATTAAAAGGATTAAATAACCAATCAATAAGAATTTGTACTCAATTGTATTTCAATGTCCGGCCTTGGCTTATTGCCATGGCTGGTTTTTTTTACCGTTGAAAAGCTTTTCCAAAGTTAATTTAAATAAAATTTAACAAAATTAAATTGCACACAATTTAATTTGGCAATATCTTTGCAGTATAAAATTCACTAAAAATTTAAAACAATGTCATTAATAGAAGATTTAAACTGGAGACATGCGGTAAAAGCTTATGATCCGACCAAAAAAGTATCGGAAGAAGATTTAAATAAAATCCTGGAGTCGGCGAGGCTTGCCCCTACTTCATCAGGACTGCAGCCTTTTCGCGTTATCGTAGTGGAAAATCAGGAATTAAAGGAAAAAATGGTTCAGGGCGCATTGAATCCTGAAGTGATGAGGGATTCTTCCCACGTACTGGTTTTTGCCGCCTGGGACAGCTATTCCGATGAAAAAATCGACAAGGTATATGACCACCATACCGATGTTAGAGATCTGCCGAGAGGCCGTTTTTCGAGCTACACTGATAAAATCAAAGAAATCTACGGAGCGCAGACCCCGGATGAGCATTTTGCACATACGGCCAGACAAACCTATATCGCTTTAGGACTGGCCATGGCACAGGCAGCGGAACTGAAAATCGACAGTACGCCGGCAGAAGGGTTCAGCAATGAGGTGGTGGATGAAATTTTAGGATTAAGAGATTTAGGACTAAAAAGTGTGAGCCTGCTGTATCTGGGTTACAGAGACGAGAAAAATGACTGGCTGTCCCACATGAAGAAAGTAAGAATTCCAATGGAGGAATTTATCATCAGAAAATAACAGTAAACTTTTCATTTTCAAAACATGGAAAAACAGGAACCTTTAAAACTGGAAAATCAGCTCTGCTTTCCGCTGTATGTGATTGCCAAAGAAATTACGGGCATGTACCGCCCGTTTCTGGAAGAGCTTGATATGACCTATCCGCAGTATCTCGTTATGATGGTACTCTGGGAGAACGACGGGCTTCCTGTAAACCATATCGGCGAAAAGCTGTACCTGGACAGTGGCACTTTGACGCCGCTCCTTAAAAGACTGGAAAACAAAGGCTTCATCCGCAGGGAGCGAAAGAAAGAAGATGAACGGGTGGTTGAAGTTTATATTACTGATTCCGGGAAAGCCCTGAAGCAGAAAGCCTGTGAGATTCCCGGGAAAATCCATAAAAAAGTGGACGCTTCGCCTGAAGACTGGATGGCACTGAAGGAAAGCGTACAAAAAATATTAAGCAAATTAGAAAAATAAATGAAAACCTTATACACAACAAAAGTTACCGCCACAGGAGGCAGAAACGGAAAAGTAAAGAGCGAGAACGGAGTCCTTGACCTGGAAGTAAAGATGCCAAAGGCACTTGGCGGTGCCACCGACGATTTCACTAATCCTGAAATGCTGTTTGCCGCAGGCTATGCCGCCTGTTTCGACAGTGCCCTGAACAGGATTATTTCCCTTTCAAAGATAAAAACCGGAGAAACCACCGTAACCGCAGAAGTAAGCATCGGCCAGATTGACAATGGTGGCTTCGGACTTGCCGTTCAGCTGGATGTGAATATTCCTGAAGTTTCTATTGAAGAAGCCCGGTCGCTGACGGAAAAGGCACACGAGATTTGTCCGTATTCCAATGCGACAAGAAATAACATCGAAGTTAAACTTTCGGTAACGAATAATTAAGAGTATATCTTTTGAATAATAGGAAATCTGCTTTTTAGGAAGCAGATTTTTTTTGTGAAAAAATTAACAGAATTAACCATACTTCATTTTGTCCCCGGAAATGACTGATCAAAATTATCAGTATGTTTGCTATTCGAAATTTTCAATATTGTAAAACGCTACTTGTGAAACCAATCCTTTTGCTTATCATTTCTATAATAAGTTTATCCAAGATTCATGCCCAGCACACCTATGCTTTCTTCGGTTCTTTCAACCGGGATAAAAATACGGAGGGATTGTTTGTTTACGAACTGGATACCCTCAGCGGGAAGTTATCGAAAGTTACTTCATTTACCGGAATGCTCAATCCTTCTTTTCTTACGGTATCGTCCAATGGAAAATACGTTTTTGCCTGCACCGAAAGCAAGACGAAGAACGGAGGAAGTGTCAGCAGCTTTGCATTTGATCCCGAAAAAAAATTGCTCACGCTGATCAGCAGACAGAAAAGCGGCGGCGAAAATCCCGTTTATCTTACCGTCCACCCAAGCGGAAAATGGCTGGTGAACGGAAATTATACGGAAGGGAGCGTTTCGGTATATCCGATTTCTGAGGACGGACAGATCCATCCTTATGTCCAGAATTTCCAATTTACCGAAGGAAGTATCGACAAGAACAGGCAGGAACGGGCGCACATCCATTCCACCGTTTTCTCTCCGGATTTCAGCTATATTTTTCTACCGGATCTGGGAGCGGATAAGATCAGGACCTATCGGTTTGAAACCGAGAAAGACCGGCCGCTACAACCTGCAGCCATTCCTTTCACGGCAACGGTTCCGGGAAGCGGGCCGAGACACCTCACCTTTCATCCTAACGGGAAATTTGCCTACTGTATTGAAGAAATGGGCGGCGCAATAGATGTTTATTCGTATGACCACGGAAAGCTGAACAGTCTGCAGCGCATCAATACCCATTCTGAAAAATACAGGGAAAATTTTGAAAGTTCGGATGTGCACGTTTCACCCGACGGCAGATTCCTATATGCTTCCAACCGCGGAAACGAAAATAACATAGCTATTTTTTCAATCCGGGATGACGGAACTTTAAAAACCATCGGCTACCAGTCTACCAAAGGAAAACACCCGCGGGTGTTCAATCTGGATCCAGATGGCAAATTTTTAATTGCCACCAACGCCGGAACCGGTACTGTTGTCGTATTCAGGAGAAACCCGGAAACGGGACTGCTGAAAAAAGTGGGTAGAAAGATTAAAATCAAAAGTGTTTCGTGTGTGGAGATCAGGAGATATTAATCTTATCTTTATCCTTCTAAACTTTTGATATGAAAATGTACATTATTATCATGAATAATGTTCCGGATAAGCTGGTTCCCGTTATCGCTGCTCACGCGTCACTGGCATGTTATAAGAAATATGAAAATAGTGAAGATATGAAGAAATGGATGAACGGTATTTTTAGGAAAGTCGTATGCACAGCCAATACAACAGAATTTGAAAATCTTAAAAATGAAAATGATTTTGTCCTGTTAACAGAATCCGCATTGGATAATCAGGAAGTTGCATTAGCCTTTTCTCCAAGAGAAGAATATCCCAAAAAATTTAAATTTCTTAAAATGTGGACTCCCCAGCATATTTAAATCATGTTATTCAATGTATTATAGACAACTGTTGGATTGCTATTAATAATAAAATCAAATCATTTATTTTTGATTTAGAAATCCAATACAATAATTATCTAAATAAATAATTAATTTCATGAAAGAATTCGAGTTTCTGGATCTCTTGCGAAAATCCACAATCAAGTGTTACGAATTTGCAAAAAATTATGTTGCAGATGATCTTCCAGAAAGCTTTACCTATTGTGTTTCGCTCAACGTCTCCTGTGACGATCCTCATCTTAAAGGATTTGATATTTATCCTGAAGACAATAATCGGAAACTTGAAATGTTGAAAGATACAGATGTTGCTGAACTCTTGTACAGAAAAGGCAAAATACCGGTTTGGATCGACATTTCCGTGGAATGTATTCACATGAACAAAACCATTATCCAGCTTTTGTGTGCAGGACGTTATTCCGATAACAGTGAAGACTATTATTATAACCATCATGATATCGTGTCTCCATTTGGCATTAAAGGCCCTTCTCTTCCTTTCGGTCATAAAGAGGGAGAAAAAATCAGATTAAAAAACAGGTACAAAAAATCTTTTTTAAATAGGCTTAAAGCAGCATTCAATTGGTGACCAATAAGATAATAAGAAATTGGAAGAACGTTAAAACAACGTGAATTTGATCATATATAATTCGTTTTGAAAAGACCGAATAAATAAGAATGATGAGAATTTAATAAAATTTTCAGCCTAATGAAAAAAAGTCATTTTAATATACAAGACTTTTGGAAAGTATCATGACTTAAGAGACTTCCAGCATCCAGCATCCAGCATCCTTCTTCCAGCCTTTTAATCCGGTTCTACTTCAGTTCACATTAATTTATCACAGCATCACCTTCTTAAAAGCCTCCACCTTCTGATAGTGATCATTGGATTCTTTTTCCTTTTTATCAATAATCAGAATTCCGGATAGATGATCGATTTCATGCTGGAAAATCACGGCGGTAAATCCTTCGACAATTTCCGAATATTTTCGGCCTTTCAGATCAACGTACTCCAGTTGAATGACCTGGCTCCGGTAAAACTGATCCCTGAATTCGGGAATGGAGAGGTCGCCTTCCGGACCGAGGTTCTGGATTTCGGATTTCCAGGTAACCACTGGATTGATGAAATATTCCAGCGGCTCTCCCGGCTTGTCGAAACGCTGTACCCAGATTACTTTCCGGTTGATCCCGACCTGTGGTGCCGCAATACCTACTCCACCATCCGTTGACAGCAAAGCTTTCTTCATTCTCTTTACCAGAACTGCCGTATTCTTATCCAGGGGATCAATTTCAGAGGAAAGGCTCAGCAATATTTTATGCTGATGCTCATCGGTAGTCTGGTAAATCGGCAAAGCAGTATTGATGTCGCCCTGGTTAATCAGCTTAACCTCATCGGCAGTCAGTTTTTGGGCATGGATGAATCCGACATAAAGGATCAATAGAAGAGAAAGTTTTTTCATGCTAAGGAATCTTGGACAAAGATAAACGATGTTTTTTAAGTTTTGACATAACCAGACACGATTTTCCAGATTCCCTATGGAATGTAATACTGAAAAGCGATACGGAAAGATTCGGATTGAAATTCCTACCGGAATGACAATAGGGCATTAAAGCTTACTTTATAAATTTAAAATACGAAATAAAAACGCATCATGAATTATGCGCCATCATCTGTGAAAATCTGAGCAGATCTGTGGTTTAAACAATCGCTCTATGCGAATCTCTAATACTACGTCCAGATTCCTGGAATGACAAAAGTGCGGAAAATTCATCGATGATCTTCATTAAAAATCAATCATACTATTCGCAGCCAAAAACACACTGTCATCCCGCAGGGATCCAGACCTGGTATTAGAGAGCAGCCCGGAAGGATTCGCAGAAGCTAAATTAACGTGAACCCGAAGTAAAAACTGAGTTTAAAGGCTGTAAGAAGGGAAGCTGAAGACTGAAAGTTTCTTCGATCACCATATCGATAACAGTCTCAAATATCAAATGATCGCAAAGAAAAAACGCTAATTAAAATTCCAGATCATTTCCTGTGTTTTTTATTTTAATAACTGAAAACAAATTAAGCATCATCGGGTTCACGTTAAATTAGAAAATAATCTTCCCACTTAGAGCCTGTTTAAATTTACCTTTTTCTATTTTAACATTAAGAATTTAAGGCATTTTAACTTAAAAAATCAATATGTCGGTTGCCCGGCAATATTCAATTAAATCAATTGAAATCATCGTATTAAAGTGAAGAATAAACAAAGTTTATTTAATTCAGAAAATTAAGAGAAATGACGGAAAATTTGCTGAATTAAAATTTTAAAC
>CAJYGB010000025.1 GCA_913774355.1 uncultured Chryseobacterium sp.
ATGCAAGAGGAAATTTTATTCCAAATCTATTCTCTACGTTCTTAATTTCACTCTCGGAAACACCATCAATAGTTCTTCCATTAATGGTTTTATTGTTTTTTAATTTTTTCAAATATTTAATTTCCATAGTGTTTTAATTAATGATCTCTAGTTTTTTAATCAAGATGATTATATTACAAATGAATCGTAAAATTGCAAGATATTGTAGCGTTTAATATTTCTCAATAATTAAACAAAAATTCACTTCTTACTGTAGTTCAGAAGATAATTTTATTAAGATAAGACTACTTTAAAACATAAATTTTATGCTTTTTTCCTGAAAAATCAGGATGTATATAATCACTATTCAGCTTTTCTAGCTAAATATTCGCCCGGAGAATTTCTGATTTTTTCCGCTAATTTATCTATAAATATTTCTCCATGATATAAATAATTATCTATCTCTTCGCTATTCAGTGCTATTTTCAATTCGAACATTGCAGCACCTCCGCAAACAACTTCCAGGAAATACTTTTGGCTTTCCTTATATAAAATATATTGCCAGTTTCTTTTTATTAATGCTTGCATATTTTAAATTTAAACTAATTTCTTTATAATTCCCTTTTTTAATTGCGTCTACAACAGCCTCCGAATAACCTCCGGGTAGCCATAAATCTATTTGTCGTTGACTGGTATTCTGATAATAATTTCAGTAATCAGCTAAATGAAAAACAGTTTATATCAAGAATCCGCCCCAGTTAGACGGATTCCAGATAAAAAATTAGCTTTGGTTGTTTACTTAGTAAGAATAAAGACAACTATTGATTATTTGTATATAAACTCCCTAAAAAATGGGCTGTGATCTATCTTCCATAATCTTTTATAAGATTGTGTTCTGTCGGATGGTATTCGAAAGTGTTTAAGTTTAACCATCTAATTTCTATAAATCCGATCACACTTTGTTCTCTACTAAAATAATTGTCTGTATCTATATATACAGCTATATATTTTTCTCCATCAATTTCTTTTATTTCACCAATTGAATAAACTGGGGAAATTTTGTCCCAATTTATAGGAATTGGTGGAGGCAATATCTTGATTATTTCTTTTTTCAAATTGTATATAACAAGATTGTTAGGAAAACTATGGTCTTTTGAATTCTTAGAATAACAGACCATTATAAGATCTTGAAAAGCAAAAATACGAGATATAAAATTGACCTGATTGCTAACTATTTCATAATCGGTTTCTTGTATCTTCCATTTTATAGATAATGGTCTGTCAACATTTCCTTCTGAAAACTGCAAAGGCTTATTTTCATTATCCCAGGTTGAATTATATTTTACACTAAACAATATTTTCATTTTATTATTTAATCCTATTCTTTTTTAAAATCAATATTATTCAAAAAATCCACACGAATCACAAAACTATAAGATATTATCTCAGCAGAATTAAGTATAAATTAATCCCTAACAAAAACTTTATCTTTATAGATAAAAATATTCGTAGAATCAGTATTTACTATTAATGGATAAAAACTATTAACTGGAGGATTAACATGTCCTACAGAGACTACTGTAAATTTTAGATTATGGTCTGAATTTATAAATTTTTGTTCTTTAATAAATTTATCTCCTTCTATAATTTCTACATCAAAAATAATTTTTGAAGGATTGTTTAACTTGAAAACATTTACAACTTTAATTTTCATATCCTAATATTCTAAGTCCTTCTTTAAAAAATTCTAATTTTCTTTTTAGCTCTTTAAATTCTTTTTTTCGTTATTTCAAAAACTTTATCAATTATTTTCTTAAAGCTACCTTTTTCACCCTTCAGGAATTTTATAAGTTCCTCAAACCCCTTAATCAGATCTTTAACAGACTTCACTACAAATCTACTGAACGTCCTGATTTTCTTTGCCACCCCTTTCGCAAATCCCCAACCCAGCCGGAAGATGCCGAAAATAGCTTCTTCAAGCTTCTCTATGATAACCGGTATATCCAATACGCCTCCGCTGACCAGTATTCCGACAATAATTTAGGTAATCAGCGAGATAATAAATCTATATATAATACACAAATCCACTTATCGTATTTATTAATAAGTGGATTTGTAATAGAAAATTAATTTTCAATTGTCTTAGGAAATTGAGGGCAACTATGAATTCAGTTTTTAGTTCTAATTATCAATCTTTTTCTAAATCTTCATAAGATTGTGGTCCTAATATTCCAACTAGGCGATATGTTTCTTCATCAAAATTAGCAAAATATAATTGATTTCCATTATAAGGCTGATCCAGTACAGAAGCCATATATGAAACTATATGGAAATTCTTTATTTTACCATCTAGTGTTCCGCGCTCTCTTAAGCCAAGATATTCAATAGAATCATGAAAATATTGTCTATCATTTTCTTTTAAAAACTGTTCTAATTTTTGTTCTAGCTTTTTATCTATCATAATTTTTAAGTTTTTGGTATTGATATGTTCTTTTTTTCCATTATTAAAATTATACCATCTAAGTATTGAAAGGCGTGTCCAAAGGGAGGGTTTGAGACTTCATTTTCATTCAAATTAAATTTTTTTGCATTTTGTACTAATCTATCGTACACATATTTTTCTCGTTTATAAATACTTTGCCAATTTTTTGCAGTGTAATCCACCTCTTTTACATGTTCTAAAGGCGCATCTTTCACATATTTATCAAAACCTATCTTGTACATTTCTTCTACATGATAATTTTCGTGTACCATTAAACACTCTTTTATATATGATTTGTTTCATAAGAAAAATCCACTTCTTACTAATTTCAGAAATGGATTTAATTAAAAGATTATTCTTCTACTTTCTTCAAAGATTGTGGCCCAATAATGTAAGCAAGTTTATCCGTTTTGGCATCAATATGTACAAAGTAAAAAGCTTCACCACCATATTGCTGATTACTAATTGATGCCATAAAAGAAGCAGCATATACTGATTTTTCACTTCCATCAACTTGCTTAAAGTTTTCTCTAAAACCATTGTATTTAATACTGCCATCAATGTAGCTAATATTTTTTTATTAGATAATCCTTTACTTTTTTTATTAATTCGTCTGTATTCATATTATTTAGGGATTTTAATATTCAATTCTGTTAATTTAAATTTGATTTCTTCTATATATGCCCAACTATGCCATATTTCTTGTACATTAAGATTAAAAACTTTAGCATTTTTATTAATTTGATCATACACATATTTTTCTCGTTTATAAATACTTTGCCAATTTTTTGCAGTGTAATCTACCTCTTTTACGTGTGCTAAAGGCGCATCTTTTACATATTTATCAAAACCTATCTTGTACATTTCTTCTGCATGGTAATGTTCGTGTGCCATTAGATACTCCGTTACATTATCCGTATATTTTATGGTATTTGTATTGGGGTCAAAAGCTGCTAAAATATCTGGTTTATCAAATTTATCAACTTTTAATAATTTTGTGCCCTACTTTTTCATGACAAGTTTTGCCCAATCTTCTATTTCAGATTCTGAAAGAATTTTACCTCCTTGAAAACCTATTTTTTTAATATTACTTGATTCAAAAACCTCATCAATAATTTTCTTGAAGCTACCTTTTTCACCCTTCAGGAATTTTATAAGTTCCTCAAACCCCTTAATCAGATCTTTAACAGACTTCACTAAAAATCTACTAAACGTCCTGATCTTCTTTGCTACCCCTTTCGCAAATCCCCAACCCAGCCGGAAAATACCGAAAATAGCTTCTTCAAACTTCTCTATGATAATCGGTATATCCAATACGCCTCCACTGACCAGTGTTTTGATAATAATTTCAGTATTCAGCGAAAAGATAAAATAGTATACATAAAATCCACTTCTTATTTAATAAGAAGTGGATTACGATAGAAAACAAGTTTTTTAATTACCTTTAAGAATCACAGACAATTATGAATTTAATTTTTGTTTTGATACATTCTTATTCAAAATTTTCCCAGGATTGGGGACCTACAATGTCTACTAAACGATAATCTTTTTCATCGAAACGAGCACTAAAAAAGGCATCACCATCATAAAGTTGATCTGAGATGGAAACCATATAAGAGACTATATGGAAGTTTTTAATTTTTCTATCAATTGTTCCTCCCTCTCTTAAGCCTAAATATTTAATAGAACCTTTATAATATTTTCTGTTATTTTCTTTTAAAAACTGCTCTAATTTTTGTTCTAATTTTTGTTCTATCATAATACTAATTTTTTGGTATTGGAATATTTCTTATCTCTAGTTTAAAAACGATCTCTCCATCAAAATACTGAAAAGCATGTCCAAAAGGAGGTGTTGATATTTCTTGCTCATTAAATTTAAATTTTTTAGCATTTTTTACTAAATTATCATAAACGTACTTTTCTCTTTTATATAATCTAATCCAATTTTCAACAGTATAATCCTCTTCCTTAACCCCTGCCAATGGAGCATCTTTTACATACTCTGGAAAACCTATTTTAAACATTTCTTCTGCATGATAATGTTCATGTGCCATTAAATATTCTGTTATGTATGATGTGTTTAATAAGAAAAATCCATTTCTTACTAATTTCAGAAATGGATTTAATTAAAAGATTATTCTTCTACTTTCTTCAAATATTGTGGCCCTATCATATAAGATATCTTCTCAGATATTTTATCTATCAGTATAAAATATGATTTTGTACTATATTTATCATTTTTGTCAGCAATTGCATGATAGCTTAAAAGATAATAGTCTTTAGGGTTTTCATTTGAAATTATATGATTTTCTCTAACACCGGCATATTCAATACTATTATCAACAAAAATAGTATTTGTCTCTAAAAGATAATCTTGAACCTTTTTTATTAATTCTTGTTCTTTCATTTTAAATAATTTTTAATGTGGGAAAGGAATATTATTCTTTTTCAGTAAAATTTCTAAATTATATGTAATATAATCGTAATACCGAAAAGCATGCCCATGAGGAGGATTTTCTACTTCGTCATTGTTAAATTTATATTTTTCTTTATTTTTTACTAATTTTTCATACACATATTTTTCTCTCTGATATTCATGTATTCTATTTTCAATTGTCCATGGAGTACCTACTATATGACCATGTTCAGTATACTTTGCAAAACCAATTTCATGCATTTCTTGAGCATGAAAAGATTCATGGGTCATAAAATACTCCGTTACTTCATCTGTATATTTTATTGTGTTTGTATTGGGGCTAAATGAAGCCAATACATCTACATCATCAAACTTATCAACTTTTAATAATTTTGTTCCGTACTTTTTCATAACCAGTTTTGCCCAATCTTCTATTTCGGACTCTGAAAGAATTTTACCACCTTGAAAACCTATTTTTTTAATATTACTCGCTTCAAAAACTTCATCAATAATTTTCTTGAAGCTGCCTTTTTCACCCTTCAGGAATTTTATAAGTTCCTCAAAACCATTGATCAATTTTAATAGACCACTACAACTTACTGAATATTACGATTTCAGGTTCGCTCTTATCCCTAACATGAGTGAAAGATTCTAAAATGAAAAACCCACTTCTTAGTTCGGAAGTGGATTAGAGTAAAAGATTTTTTAATATCCTCTCTGAGCAAAAAGGATAGAGCGATCAATCAAATCATCAATAAACTGACTAAAAGTATCGCTAAGTTTTATGATTACATTGGGACCATCTTCTTCATCGCCATAAGTTGTAAACCAGACAGGAGGATTTTCTGAATTTTCATCGAGATAAATAAAAAAGAACTGTTGAAATCCATCCTTTTCAGAGAAAACCCAAAACGGCCTTTTTATAGGTATTTGAAATTCCTGTATCGATTTTTCTAATTTTTTTCTTACATCGTCTTTTGTCAAAACAGCTAAAGAACCATTACCATCAGCAAGTCTTAATCCTCCGGAAGAATCACCAGCCAAATAAAGATATTCTTTAAATGCAAGAGGAAATTTTATTCCAAATCTATTCTCTACGTTCTTAATTTCACTATCGGAAACACCTTTGATCGTGTCCCAATTTATAGTTTTATTATTTTCCAGTTTTTTTAAATACTTAATTTCCATATTAATTAGTTTATTATTACTATACCCATATCTATAAGATTCCTATTATTTTGAACATATCTTTGATTATTAAATCTTACAGCTTCTACTTTTATATCTTTAATTTTATACATCTCTTTACGGATTAGAAGTTGTTTCTGGCAAGAAGGACATGGCTCATAAAGTGTCTTTATATGTGTTTCTAATACCTCAACATTATTTTTTCCATATCTGGTAAAATACATTTGTAGATCCTTATCATTTTGAAAAAACATATTGTGTTCAGAATCATAGAGCCTGTTTTGAATATCGTCCTTAAAGTGAATATCAAATTCTTTACCTTTGAGATCTAATTTTGCTTCAAGATAACTTTTTTCAACACGTGGACAAAATCCTTCTGGAGCTCCACCCTTTCCTGCTAAAGATTTATATTCTAACACTTCAATTTTTCCATTAACCCTAATTTTCTGTCTCATTATTGCAACGTTTGCACCATCATTATTTCCTAAAAACTTTACTCTAATAGCAAGCATTTCCTTCATATCAGCTACCGATAAATCACTCATTGCATTAAGATTTTTCCAAGAAGCAACTACTTTATCTAAACTTTTAGATTCAAGAAGTAATATTCTATATTCTTTATAAAAGGCTGACATTAACTTTTTAAATAAATTAATTTCAGCTTGATTATTTGGGATAATATGAAGGTTTTTTAATTCATTATAATACTCCTTAAATGCTACAAAAAAATCATCAATTAGCCTTTTAATTCCTTCTCCACCTTTCTTTAAAAAATTGACAAGCTCCTGAAATCCTTTTATAAGATCTCTAACAGACTTCACCACAAATTTACTAAACGTCCTGACCTTTTTTGCCACCCCTTTTGTAAATCCCCATCCCAGTCGGAAAATACCAAATAACGCTTCTTCTAGCTTTTCTATAATCAATGGTATGGTTACGGTGCCGCCTGTAACAACTACCGTTAAAATAATTTCAATAATCAAAGAAATAATAAAACCATAAGCATATCCGACAAAATAAGAACAGGCAACCGGATCAAATGTAAGGTTTATTTGCTTTAATTTGGTATGGATATATTTGGCCGTGTCGGAAAAGCTGATGTTTTTGATAGCCTGTACCGCTTCATCAAACTGTTCCAAAAGAGTGGGAAGATATTTTTCGATGTTCTGCGCAAAATCTTTACCCAGGGTAATGCCGTCATAGATCATTTTTACCATGGCCAATAATCCGGAAACCGAATCTACCAATCCGTTCCATACCCCGCATAAAAGTGCATTGTAGGTCCGGGCTCCATATTTGAGGATGTCAAGATCGGAGATTTCATCAAGACCTGTAATGACATCATACATGATGTCGTAAGCGCTCAAATACAGGTTATACAGAAGTTCTAAAAAACCTTTCGGCTGACTGTTTTTTCCGAAATCCTTTTTGATATTCAGCACCAGCCTGACCGTATCGTTCTGTTCTTTCAGCATATTCTTTAAAAGGCCGGTAACTTCACTGAAATTTACCGAGCCGTTGCCGTCTTTTCCCGAAGAAATAAGGGGCTGATAAGTATAGCTTCCATCAGTTTCTCCGTTTTCCAGTTTCGGGGGCTTAGGCTGCCACCGGTTCTCGCCGAGCTTTGTCTTTTCAATGAGAAGGATTACTTTTTCCAGGAGAATACTGGTTGCTGCGCGCAATGCATCATTGGTAAGGATTCCTAAACTCGGATTAATCAATGAAATTCCACTGGAAAAAAAAGAAGCCAGTTTGAAATACGTTTTGGCAATATCGACGCGGATGTCTTCGATGTAACCTTTTTGAAAAAGCAATTTTATCTGGTCGTCATCCAGCTCGGGAATCACCTTTTTGATCTCGGTATAAACTTCACGGTTATTATAAAGGTCATATTCCAGCCTTCCGCTTTTATTCAGAAAAGATAAAACGTCTGCTGAGATTTTTATGGCACCATAGGTACCGCTTACTTTATCGCTTCGGTTATCTTCCACAAACATCAGGATTTCCCTTCCTGAAGGAGCGGAAACTTCAAAGGATTCTTTGAGCTTCGTAACATCAGCCGAGGAAAAAAGAATGACCCTGAATGCAAAATTATTAGCCTCTTCTAGACCATAATAATAAAAATCTTTTACCGTTTTTGTGATGACAGGCTCCGGATCGCTTCCAATATCCTGAACCACGGCAAAACTTCCTTCAATGATGGGTCCTGAATCCGGATAATATTTTGTCAAAAGATCATCTGAAGTCTGATTGAAAAATTTCACTGTTGCCAGCGGAATATCATTTTTAATAAAGTGTAAATCACTTTTATACGCTTGATCTACTGTATAGTTGACAGAAGCTGATAATAAATATTGTTATATATGATAAAAAGTCTCTGCTAAAAAGCACAGATTTAAAACCTATGATGTATGAGCTGTCTTCTATAAAAAAGTAACTCTTTCATATAAGATCTTTACAAAATTTGATAGATAGTTTTATAATAAAAAAGCAGTCATAAATAACTGCTGAAGTTCAATTAAAAGTAATTTCCATTATTATCCTTTTGTATCTCATGAATAATCATATTAGCATTTTGATAATATAACGGCTCTCCTGTATCATCTGAAATAGTTAGAAATTCACTCGTATCAAAAATAGGTTCATCAACAATTGCAACCCATGTATTAGCAATTTTACCTTTTGGTCTAGATAATTCATCATTTTCATGATAAATTATTTTTTTTAGATTTTCGTCTTTAAAATATTGAGGATTTAAGTCTTTTAAAATTTTTAATGCTATTATTAACATTTCTTGTTTCGTATGTTTCATATTTATTTATTTATAATAGGTTTCAATCCATATTGTTCTGTTCTGATTCTGTTGATATAATCAAGAGAATCTTTAAGTTCTGCTTCTGTCCACTTTCCACGATTTGCAAGAATCTGCTTCCAAACGTACATTTCTTTATCCAATCGGTTAGGGATTTATAGGCAATTTCACTGACTTTATCCAATTTCTTGTTCTTCTTGAACTATTTAAGAAACTTTTTCAGATCTTTTCAAAGAAGGTGGTAGATTTTTCTTTGCCCTGTGAGAATAATGATAGCATATCACGTAAAATCTTAATTGAGTTATGATAGGTTTGTACAGAATTTGCAGAATAATATTTTGGCTAATATGAAATTTTAGAAATAAACAAACCGCCTCATTTAAGTGGCGGTCGTAAGAATTAGGGTTTACTTAGATAAAATTTTCCATTCGAATCTTTTTTTGGTAATAATGGAATTGGTCTTCCCATAGAACAATCTAAGTATCCTTCAAATTCTAATGTATCGTCATTTATATACATTATTATTGACGCTGGCTCATCTTTATTAAATTGATCATCATGCACGTCTACGGCAATATGCCAGCAATTTGCAATAGTTTTGTTTAAAATAGGAATTTTATGATTGTTTTCATATTTTACATATATATTATTTTTCGTGTAATATTCTCTTTGAATATCACTTAACAGCATACGAATTACATTTTCTACTTGTTTTTTTGTATGTATCATATTATAACTTTTTTAAATGTTTGCTTAAATCCCAGTTTTTTAAATCTGCAAGTTCTATGTTATCTTTTCCAAAATGTTCTTGTATAAACGATTTCCATTTTGGATTATCATTAATTATATCTATATCATTTTGAATATCATTAATATCCCATTTTCCAATTTTTTTGGCATTTTGTTTTAACATTTCACCTACTACATTCAATTCATCCAAAACTCTTGGTATTTTTCGATAGAGACTAGCTAGTTCAGGGAACTCAATAACCATTTTATGCCAAAGTTTTAAATGAAGAAGTTCATGCTGTACTGTATAAGCTGTAATTTCTACAATTAAATCCATCCCAAAAGAACCTTTTGCAATACCTTTAAAGAAGTAAATAGCCGGACCCTCCAAAACTACTCCATACCTTCCGTTTACAAATGTAGATTCATGGAAGACAGCATATATAGGGTTTTGTTGCCATTTTTTAAATAACACCGCATATTTTTCGCTATTTTTATCAATAGTAAGCATATCTATTTTAAAAGCTTCTTTTATTTTTGATGCTAACTTTAAAAATTGTGATTCCGACATTACACCTCCATTTTGAATGAAAAATTTTTTTGTAATGTCTCTATATAGAGCATCATATTTTGAGTCTTGAGAAAAGATTTTTTGAGCTTTTATCCATGTAGCTTCTAGCAAATTCTTATTTTTCTTAAACCATTCCACAATCTTTTTCCAGACATTTTCAAAGAAAGCGGTAAGTTTCTTTTTGCCCTTTGAGAATAATGCTAACATCTCACGAATGATCTTGATGGAGTTCTCAAAAGCCTGTGCGGATTTTTGTCCGATAATGTTTGCGCCTTTTACAAAAACACTACTGATTTCACTGGTAAATTTAGCAATTATTTCTCCAATTTTTCCGGCTTTTGCAACATTGGCAATTTGAGCAACAGGTATAAAGAAAGAGACGATCGTAGCTAAACCAAATCCTGTGAAATAAGCAATTTTCACCCAGTTGAAATTTGCAGAATCTAAATTAGTTAATTCATTTTTTATTTTAGTATATGTTTCTTTGGTGCTTTCCCATAAATTAACCCAAAAAATCTTAGTGGTAATGGTATCCCAAAAATTATCAACAAGTTCAAGCGTTGTCTGAAATTCGCTTACAATATTGAAAGGGGCTTGCAGGAGCAATGCAGCAAACTTGAAAGTACCTGAAATAAAATCGACTGCTCCATTCCAGATTCCGCATAAGAAAGCAAATCCTTCGGCTAAGTCCTTAAAAATAAAATCAGCTGTAGGATTGTCAAAAGCGCTATATAATTCTTCAATTTTTTCTTTTACAAATTCGTTGTATTGCTCTATGGTGGTTTTGGTTTTCGATACAATATACTGAATGCCTTCTTCTATAGCTTCAGGCATCAAATCTGCTACAGAAAGGTCATCTTGATTATTTAATAATTCTTCAATTTTTTTTATGGTTTCCGTAGAAATGGTAAAATTTTCAATAATATTTTCCTTTTTAAGAAAATAATTCTCATTTTCCGTATCCCAGAATTGCTCATCAATTTTTAGATAATCGATCCAGCTCCCCAATTTTCCTAAAATCCAGCCTGTTATCTTAGGTAAAGCATTTGTGGCAATTCCCAGATACTTCAGCACTTTAAAGAAACCTTCTTTAATAATACTTTCTTCGATATACCCATTCTTTATTAATTTTTCTATGACTTCCTGATTGGCATCTTTATAGTATTTTCGTACCCCTTTGAGGATTTCATTATCATAAAGATTACTTTTTAAATTCCCATTTTTATCGGTAAACTGCTTTCTTACTTTTTCAGACATTTTTCCAAAAAGCACCTGTTTGCTTAGACCGCCATCTGTTTCAAGAAATAAGATTATTTCATCATTCTTGGGTTCAGTAACTTCATAGGACTCTCTTATTTTAAGTCCGTCAGTTGAGATGAAAAGCACAAGTTTAAATGCTAATATATCTCCGGAGTCTCCAAACTTGCCGTTATGGTTATTGTCAAAATAATAATCCTCTTCAAAACGGTTGAGCTCACTGTTTGAGATATCTGCATCAGTAATTACATTGGTATTGCCTTTTTGAACATTTTCTGAATCCGGATAATATTTTGTCAGAAGGTCATCCGAGGTCTGATTGAAAAATTTCACCGTTGCCAGCGGGCTCACGTTGGTCATGCCCCGTATATTTTCCCCCAGGGTAAAGGCATTCTTAAATGAAGGAAATGAGGGTGCTGAAAACTTATCCTCCATCGACAAAGCCTCTTCCCCGAAGTCGAAAACATCTTTGTATTCTGTATTTTTCATTTTAAAAATTTTAAGATTAATAAAAAAGGCAGAGTGGTCCACTCTGCCTTCTTATTTAAGATTAAACAGAATTTACTGAAGTGCTTTTTTCAGTTCTGCCAAAGGCAGCTGGGCGATCACTTCTTTCGGATTGTCGTCATTGGTCAGCTGAAGAAATCCGCCGTTCAGTTCGATATGGTCGATAAACTTATCGTCTCCTGAATTCAATTGGGCACTACTGAATGCAAAATCGCTTTCTGTGACCACGTCAGCAGGAACTTCAAATTCTTTGGGGTCTTCTTCCGAGAACGGTAATGCCGTAAGAGTCTCTAATCCTGCACCATCTTTCTGTAAGATATTGAGCGATGTCGGTAAGGTGGTAATCCACGCTTTGCCCTGTTTTAAGCCCATAGGCTGACGCATTTCATCAACAATGCTCATGTACATCGGATCTCCGATCACAGGGACTTCACCGCCGTTCCAGACTTTTCCGGTGGCCATGAAGAATTGTACGGCATCTTCAAAGCCCGGGTTTACGGTGACCACCACTCTGGCCATCCCTGCCTGCAGGAAGCTTCTGAATAAAGGATCGGTGCTTTCCGACAGATACATCGTCTGCCATTCGTCACGGTCTGCCCAGTAATACGGATAGAACGTATAATCCATGATGGTCCATTCAAAGGCCTGTTCCAGGAACTTAGCCAAAGCCGTGTACTGGTCAAGGTTTTCACCCAAAAGCACACTGAACTCCTTCATGGTCTGTTTCTTATTGGTCAGCGTCTGTCCTAAGGTGTTATTATTAAGATAATCCTGGAGCAGATAAGCGATACAGTTGTGCTTAATGATCACCCGTTCCATATCACGGTAGAAGTTGGATACCTTTTCTTTGTTTGCCGTTTCTTCCTCTTTTGCCTTTTCGTCCGCTTCCTTTTGTTTGGTAAGGAATGCCTCATAAGCGTCCTCATAAGCCTTAATAATCAGATCAAAATTTTCCTGCCTCCAGGAAGCCATGTAAGCATCCGACAGGGTACATTTTATTTTTACGACAAACGACATATCGGTGGTCCCGTTGCTGCCGGCATACTGCATTGCGTAATTTCCTACCACATTGATCCCGGTAATGGTATGATTACTTCGGTACCAACCCTGCTTATTCGGGTTGACGAAAGGCGGTAAAAGGCCTCCCTGTAAATTGTCCAGGGTAAGCTGGGAAGAATTCTTCTTGAACCGGTTATAAAATGCATACGTAATGGTTGCTTCGTAGCCTTTATAATTATCCGGAATCATAAGGCTTAACGTTCTGGGGGAAGCACTGTTATCAAGATTCTGCGGTCCGGTTTCTGCCGTGTAAAGGATATTGGATTCAGGAAGTTTGGTTAAGGTCACCCCATAGTAATTTGCCCAATACTGCAGCTGATCGTTGGTGGCTGATTTCGGATCTGCCATTTCCCATCGGTCTTTGGATTTTCTCGGATCAACAGGGGCTTTCATCGTCTCTTTAGTAGCGAAGGTAGCCAGACGGTGCAGTTTTGCCGGTTCAGGAATCATAAATTCAAACATGGTACGAATGCCATAATTGTAGATCTGGTTCTTCATCTTTTTATCGACCCATCGGTAGACGCCCACTACATGTTTGTCACCGTTTCTGTTATCGAAACCATGCGCATTGTTTTCTTCGAATTCCTCGATGATTTTTTCAATTCTTTCTTCTGCCACTTTGGTAAGGATCCTTTCCGTAGCCTTTTCGGTGATTTCCTGGGATTTGGCAACCGCCTGGCGGGTACTGGTCTCTTTGGCATTACTTGTCGCAAAGCTGCCGCCTACTTGAAATGCATTGAGTTTTCCATAGCTGAAATGGGCTTCGGCATTGATCTGGTTTTGGATGACATTGGCTACTTCAGACTGCATGTCATTTCTGGTGGTTGAAGTCGTGTCATTCAGATTCTCCCTTTCGGTAGATTTTGAAGTAGTGGTCTGTATTTCGCTTCTTCTGAGTCTTCGCGTAGATTTTTGCTTGAACTCTTTGGCCATCACATTCTCGATGTGGGTAACTTCTCCGGGAACATAGGCATGGGTGCTTTGTACCACCTTCAGATAATCGGCTACCCCCAATCTTTTTATACCGAAATTTTTGCGGCTGAACGTTACCGTTTTAGGATCTGAACCTGTTTCAGGAGTGGTTCCGCCTTCTCCCGGACTGTCTGTTCCGTCGCCGGGATCTTCCGTTCCCTCTACTTTGGTTTTGAACGAAAATTTTCCGGTATAGGTTTCATCGGAAGCAATATTGCTCTGAGTGATAACCGTATATTCGCCATTTTTAAAATATAAAGTAATCTTAACGTCCGAGACACTTTTTAAGTTGCCGATCACCAGCGGGAAAACCACCTTTCCATCAACAACTTCAATTGCAGCGATGTCTTTTGACAGATTTTGTCCGGCTCCGGCCATCTGTACATTTGCAGAAAGTAAGCCTAAGGCCGAGCTGTCGGTATTGTAATAAAATGCTAAGAGATTATGGTTGACAAACAGGGTCCTTCTATTGGAAACTTTTAAATAATAAGTGCCGGAAACTTCGGTATAGGTAGTCTTTGCCACAGGTACAAGTACATTCCCGATTTTCGCGAACTCCTGCCCCGGTGCAGATGATCTTGAAAGCATTGATTCGGATTTAGAAGAAATTTCTTCATCCAGTTTTTCGTAAACTTCAGCGAAAGTATCGTATTCATCCGTAATTAAAACAGGAACTTCTTCGACCAGGATTTCTTTATCCGAGACAACCGTAATTTTTGAAAAATCTAAATCTCTTTTTCCTAATATATCTTCATTAACAGATGCAAATTTTTTAACAAACAGGGAAAAAAGTTCGGGAGAAAGGTTAAATCTCAGGTCTTCAAAATTTAATTCGTTTCTGTATTTAAACTCGAAAAGAGGGATGGAAGGTTCCTGAAGTGTAGCATATAAAGCATCGATCTCCTCCTGGGACATTCCTTCATGAATCTGCGCTTCTATTCTGTCGAACGCGGCTTGGTATTCATCAATCTGAGTCTGATACCTGGCTTTATAAGCCTGATAAGCCGCATCCTGTTGCTTCGTTTTTAATTTGTAAAAAATTTTCTGAATTTTTTCAAGTTCCAGTTTTAACTGGATCAATTCATTCTTCTGTAATTCCAGAACGGAGGTTTCGAAGATCTCTTCTCCTGCTGTTTTGAGCTGTTGCTGTATGGCTACAGGCAGCTGGTCATTTCCTATGATTCCTTTTCCGATGGCTGAAGCATCCACCTGGAAAGAATTGCCGTTGAGAGAATTGCTTTGAGTCGCACCATCTCCAAAGAGGGTAAGAGGCAATACCACTTTGGCTTCCAGTGCTTTGGCTTTTAAATCCGCACCGTTGATTTTCAGGTATTCATCCGTAGGCTGCAGTTTACAGACAAATCCGAAATGAAGGGCTTTCAGTACATGGATGATGGCTTCTTTTACGTAGAAATCCTTTTGGGTAACCACCTGGTAGATCAGGTTGTTCCATAATTTTGCAAGGGCGGCATCATCCGTATTTTCAAAAGCCGATATCGCTAAGCTTTCGTCGGCAGCTGTTAACAGTTCGCTTTTTGAAATTTTGCGGCCGACTTTCAAAGCATTTTTATAAGCAGGATCATTTTCAAGGGCATTTTCGTCCTTAATGGCCAGTACGGAGAAGGCCCGTGCTTCTTTTTCCATCAGGCTGAATTTTGCCGTAGCGGATGTGCCTGGATCAGCCGCCACCACAGAGTCGAAAACACCTGTCAGGCCATCTTTTCTATGGATGAATCCCAGGTTTTTATCCTTGGTTTCCGTCAGTTGCGGGTTTCTTAAGCTTACAAACCTGAAAAGGGTTTGCGAATTGTTTTGTTGGTTGTTGGTTGTCATACTAATAAGTTTTGTTTAGATTAAAGAATAATAAGTTCCTGGAGGACTGCCGATACATCGGTCTTGTAGCTGTTGTTCTGGCAGAACATCCCGAATTTTAAGGCTTTCTGGGTTATGGTTCCTACTTGTGTAAAAGTTCCTGTATTTAAGGTAACAGAAGAGAAAAGCGTATTGCCTTTCCTGATAAAGCTGAAATTTCCCTGTATAGCGCTGCTATAATAACCCGTAGCGAATCCCAAACCGGATTCGTTTAATTGACAACTCCACCGTATTGCGTAATCTGTATAAGACATTCTTATCATGGGAGAAGCTTGGTTGGTAAGTTCCGGGACGGTATCTGCGGCTGTTAGTCCGAAATAATATTCCGGGGTTCCTGTATAATCTATATTATAAATAATCAGATTAAAAGAACCCTTCAGAATAAAATCCCGGTTCTCGGCGATCAGCGGTTTAGTAATGAGGGATGCAATGAACGTATTGTCTTTTGCAAGCGGTTTTACATTCGGGTCAGTAGAGAAAACACCTGTGTTCCCGCGTCCGTATATTGAATTGCTGTCTGCATTATTATATAGTTTCCTATCCCATTGCGTTGCCGATAGGTCTACCTGTGACAATTTGCTGCTTACGGTAACTGTGGAACTTGTAATGTAAGATGCGACACCATTTGAAATCATTATTTTATACTCACCTTCTGCTAAACTGCTGCAGTTGTAGTAGAAAGTAAGATCGGTCCCGTTCTGGAACAGCTGTACCTGGGAATTGGGAACAATCAGTAAAAGATCTCCTGTTGCCGTCATCAGGCTGATTGAGAAATTGGCCGGATTCAGGTTCAGTCCGGTTCCTTTGAGGGTAAACCATGTATTCTTATCCGTCTGATCTACAATAGGCGGGATAATATACCCAACACTCATGGTATTGGTTGTCCATCCTCCATTCATTTGAGTTCTCCAGTTGGTCTTTTCTTCTTCGGTAAGAAGGGTGGAAGCTGTAACGAAAAAATCCTTTTTCAGATCGTTTACCGGAACTTTTTTCGTTGAATTATCAGGTTCCAGCAGCGGCAGGAAATGCTTACTTTCCGGTTTGCTGAGGATCTCGGATGGCTTGTCGAGCTTGGCAAGAAGCAGATCCTGGAATGCAGAGGTATCTATGATCTGGATATACCGTTCACCGCTCCACCTGAACTGTTTACCGGTACGTATTTCAATGTAAATCTTTCCTGTTTCCCCTGTTTTTGGAAATTCGGATAAAAGATTGTATTCTAGGACATCATCCACATAGCTGGGAAGCTGGGAAGCCGGTATTTTACCGTCTACCAGATCGGCCTTTTTACTGAAGTCATAATCGAGAGTGTCTGCAGGGATCTTATCTTCCTTGTGAAAATAAGAATCCTGCCATTCCCAGAAATCATTCTGATTGGGGATGTCTCCGTTTTCAAACCGGAGTTTCAATTCTTGTTTTGTTTTCATAAATCTTTTTTGTTAGTTGAGATGTTAATTATTTATTTTAAGACACAGTTCCGGATGTCCAGCATTTTGAGAATGGTGGTTCAAGGGATTTAGACATTAAAGAATACTGGGAAGTAAAATGCAGGACCGCTGCGGAATTGTATGTTTTTTTAGGGATGTGTTATTGACGCAACCTTTCGGAATACGTTTTCAGGATTGTGATGATTTTTGTTTTCATGTGTTCTTTTGGTTTTAATGTAAGACTTATTTTGTGCCTTGTCTTATTGATTTGTTTTACTAGGGTTTTGTTTTATATTCCAAAGATATACGTTGCTAGCGTCAAAACTTGACGTATTATTTTTTTTATTTTAAAAAGTGAATATTTTTTTCATATATTCTAAAACGGATAAAAACGGTTGCGGGCGTCAAAACTTGACGTATTTTTTTTTATTTTAAAAAGTGAATATTTTTTCCATGTGTTTTTATAAAAGGTAAAAAAGGCTCCCGCTGTTCGGCATATTGTGAAATGGAGAATTTCAAGAAATGAGACATTAAAGGTTTATTGGGGTGATAGAATGCCGGACAGCTGCAGAACCATATGTTTGTTTAAGAATATATTATTTTCGTACCCTGACGAAATACGTTTTTAAGATTATTCAGGTAATTGTCATAATCTGCCTCTGTATTTTCAATGTCGCTCCATTCGATAGTATAGAGTTCCTGATTACAGTTTACATCTGAGTTATAAGTTCTTGCTTTCATATTCTTTTTTCGTTTTTTGGGGTTAGATCTGGTTTAATTAATACTGAATTCAAAAGTTATTAAGCTCTATTTTTATCTTGCCTTTGTTTTATATTTCCAAAGGTAAAAGTGGGTAGCGTCAAAACTCGACGTATTTTTTTATTTAAAAAAAAAATTGGAAACTTTTTTTTGAGATCTTTTCTGATGAGGATAAAGACTTCATATTTTACGTTAACCGGGGGAGTTCTGGAAATCGGATGTTTTTCAAGTGCTAAAACCGGCATTTATCTGCTGTAATGCGATAATTGAGACAATTAAATAAAAATATGCCATGGAATAACCTGAAATAAAAAAGTGGTACTCGTCAGAAGAGCTGTTAAGTTGTTTTCATCTGTTATTCCAATTGTTATTATCTACCAGATAATATAATTAAAAAAGCTTATACCCTGTTATTATAAGGCAAAAGACTTATATTTTATTTTTAATCAGTTTCTGTATGATCTGGTTCAAGGTTTCCCTGTTATCATCAATGTAGGATAATCCTGCCTGTATCAGAGATTCGATATTGGATCTTCTTACATTATCCATGGCTGGGGAGGCATTTTTCAGCGATGGATTCAGGCGGTAATAATTTTTCTGGTTTCTTAATCCGAGTGTCTGGAACATCTGGCTCAGCTGATAATCTACGGTTTCTGCATTGGCAGACATCAGAATATCAATAATAGGATTTACCCAGCCGAGTTTTCCTGATTTCTGCATTTTTTTGAAAGAATACGGCCTGGCTTCGATTCCGGTTCCTATGGAAACCATAATCATATCATTAACGGTAGGTTTATTGGCCTTCTGATGATTTTTTAACACTTCCGCAAACGGAATTTTCCGGGCTTCGGCATAGGCGCAGAGTGCCGGGTTGTTCGCAAACATTCCGCCGTCGATCAGGCTGAAGATCTGCCCGTACATGGATTTGATCTGTACCGGACTGAAATATGTAGGCGCCGCGGAGGTTGCCCTGCAGACATCTTTTACATAAAAATTATCGGTACTCAGGCTGGCTTTCCAGGAATTGAATAATTTCGCTCTCCTATTTTCTATATCGTAGCTGGTAATCAGGCAGGGTTTGATGAGCTCTTTCAATTCCAGATTTCCAAAAAAGTCATTTAGGTTTTTTTCCAGGGCTTCCTGGGATATTTTTTCGTTTAGCAATCCGAAAGGATTTACCAGGCGTTCCCAAAAAGAAACCTGGAATATGTCGCCACCTTTTTCAGCATACAATTCTAACCCTTTCTGGATAGAATATTTTGCTTTACGGTGTTCATCGGGGCATAGAATAATAGACGCAATCAGTCCGCCGGTGCTGCTTCCCGCAACAAAGTCGAAATAATCGCCGAGTCTTGCGTTGGGCTTGTCGTACAACTGTAGCTGCTCTTCTATGTAACGCAGAATGATGCAGGTGATGATTCCCCTGATTCCGCCCCCGTCCAAAGAAAGAATGGTTGTCTTTTTCATATGATTTTTCACTTTTTTTGATAGAACATCATGCAACTTTAGACAAGTAAAACCAATAGCGTCTTATAATAACTATTGGTTTTATCCTGTGGTATGAAGCTGTTTTGGTGTTTCTTCTGAAGCAAAGGTATAACGGGGAAGCGACAAAACTCGTCGTATTAAAAAATAAATTCTCCATTTGGAGAATTTATTTTAAACATAATGTATGTTATTCGTTTTCAGAAAGTTATTAGCTTAATTTTAAATTCTATTCAGTATGGTTAAGATTAATAAAAGTTATAGGATTACATACCCGTCTTTATCCGTCCTCATTTTCAGCAGGGTTCGCCAGCTTGTCTTTACAATGCCTTTTGCCGTGGTGATATATTTCTTTTCAAAATGCGGAAGGTCTTTGAAGTTTTTCCAGTTGCCGCCCCAGTCCCAGCCATGTCTGGCGAAAATTTTTACACATTCGTACCAGTCGGCTACCTTATCGTTGTCCCAGTCTTTCGCCGTATCCCAGCTGGCGGCTTTTCCGTCGACCATCAGACAGATGTCAACGGCAAGTCCGTAATTATGTATGCTCTGCCCGGCTTTGGCGTTGGTTACTTTTTTTCCTGAAGTAATCCTTCCGATGGCATAAAGCTTTTCCTGTTCTTCAAAACTCCTTAGACCCTGGGTAATTCTTATTTTTGCCCTTCCGGTTAAGGCTTCATCGCATTCCTTAATAATCTGCTTCACTTCCTCTCTTACCGAAGGGTGAAGCTTTCCAATTCTTTGTAAAGTTACTTTGTCCATATTCTCAATGTGTTGATGTTCCGGAAGCAAAGGTATGAGGTCGGTGCGTCAAAACTCGACGTGTAATAATTTATTCACCTTAATATATTAAATTTTAATATTAAGAGTCTGAAAATGAGAAATATAAAATAAGATATTTATTTAGATATACCGATTAAAGCATGCAATTACCGGGAAATTTTATCATTCAGCTTTTTAATATCACTTCTTAATTCCAAGAACATATCTTTTAAATTATAATGTTCAATATTGTCCGGCTCAAAATCTTCCGGGAAGATACCTGATGCATACTGCCAGATTTCCACAATTTCCCCCAAAGGAATATCGTACGGATTATAAAATGAGTTGTCTGCCGCCACGGTGATTGATTTTTTCTTTTTAGCCTTGAACCTTTTATAGGAAATCCCGTCATTCAGCGTTACAAAAACATAACTCTTATTGGGTTTTAAATCTTCAATATTCTCAACATACTTTCCGATAATATATGAACCGTCTTTAAATGGCGGCATTGAATCTCCTTGGGCGGGAAAAGCCCGGTATTTCCCATTGACTAAAAATGGCAGGGAAATTCGCTGTAAGCTTTCAATGTACTCGGGATCGCTGTAGCCGGACAGATAGCCCATCGACGCTTTCTGCGGAACGATCTCGATGCTGTTGTTGCCTAATTGATCCACCACCACCGGAAGGACAATCCGGTTGTCCGGCAGCCTTAATATTTCTTCCAGCGGATATTTTCTGATATCTACTGAGACCAGAAGATCGATGCTGACATTAAAAAATTTTGAAATCTTTACCATTACTTCAATCGGCGGTTCCGAACGTCCGTCTTCGTAAGAAACATACCGCGACCGGGTAATAATTAATGTATCCGCCAGATCCTGCTGGGTGACCCCTTTCTTACCTCTCAAAAACCTGATGTTATCTGAAAAAACTGACATTGTTATAATTTGTAACGACAAATATACAAATTTTGTTTAAAAACGTAACTAATTTTGTCGGGTGGATCGAGCGATTGTACATATGGACCTGGATGCATTTTTTGTATCCTGTGAGAGGCTCAGTAACTCTCAGCTTGACGGTATTCCCCTTATTATCGGAGGCGGTGACCGTGGAGTAGTTGCATCGTGTTCTTATGAAGCCCGGAAGTTCGGGGTACGTTCCGCTATGCCGATTCGAATGGCACTGAGGCTTTGTCCCGATGCAAAAATCATTAAAGGCGACTATGAGCTATACTCGAATTTATCTCACACCGTGACGGATATTATTCAGGAAAGAGTTCCGGTCCTGGAAAAGGCGAGCATCGACGAATTTTACCTGGATCTCTCCGGGATGGATAAATTTTTCGGATGCTATCAGTGGACCCAGGAAATCGTAGCGGCTGTAAAAAAAGAAACCGGGCTTCCGATAAGCTTTGCTTTATCTGCCAACAAAACCGTTTCCAAAATCGGAACCGGGGAAGCCAAACCTGCGGGGAAAATGGAAATCCGGGAAACGGAGATCCGGCCATTTTTAAATCCTCTTTCCGTCAGGAAGATTCCGATGGTGGGGGATAAAACTTTTCAGCTTCTCTCCCGGGTAGGAATCCGTACGATTCAGACGCTGTCTGAAATGCCTGTCCTGATGCTGCAGCAGATGATCGGGAGCAACGGTAAGGAACTGTGGAAAAAAGCCAACGGCATCGACGAAAACCCGGTAATCCCTTATTCCGAGCGCAAATCCATTTCTACGGAAGACACGTTTTCAACAGATACGATCGATGTTCCGGAATTAAAAAGAATCCTCACCCGAATGTCGGAAAAGCTGGCCTATCAGCTAAGGCAGGAAAAATGGCTTACATCAACAGTCGTTGTGAAGATCCGCTATGCCAATTTCGACACCGAAACCAAACAGAGCCGGGTGGCCTATACTTCGGCAGACCACACTTTATCAAGAGTCGCCCTGGAACTTTTCAACCGGTTGTATACCCGCAGGATGCGGATCCGGCTGATTGGTCTCCGGTTTACCGACCTGGTCCACGGAAACCACCAGATGAACCTGTTTGAAGACACCGAAGAACAGATGAATTTATACCAGACCATGGATTACCTTAAAAACCGTTTCGGAGCAGATGCTGTCGGCAGGGCTTCGGGATTCGATTTAGAAAATAAAACAACCCTTTAATCTTTTTGCTATGTATATCAATTGCCATTCCTTCCACAGCCTCCGTTACGGTACTTTGTCCGTAGAAGAACTTGTACAGAAAGCCAAAGCCCTGGAAATTAAAACCCTGGTGCTTACCGACATCAATACAGTCACGGCCATTTATGATTTTAAAAAACAATGTGACGAAGCAGGCATCAAACCTGTTGCCGGAATGGAGATCAGGAAAGAAAACAGGCTGCTGTATATCGCTATAGCCCGTGAGTTTTCCGGCATTGGGGAAGTGAACAGGCTGATCACGGCTTATAATTGTGAAGGTGCGGAACTTTCGGAAACGGCTCCCTCTTTTGAGAATGTATCGGTAATTTACCCATTGCAGAATATGCCGAAAGAACTTAAAGAAAATGAATATATCGGCATCCGGGAAGAAGAGCTGAACTTCCTGGTGCGTCCTGAGCTGAAAAAACATGTGGATCGGATGGTAATTCTTCAGCCGGTAACTTTCAGTTCCCAGAAAGAATATAACCTTCATATGATCCTGCGGGCGATCGACAGGAATACCTTGTTATCTATGCTTACCGAGCATGACATCTGCCGTAAATCTGAATATTTTAAATCAGAAAGAGAAGTTATGGAAGGCTTTCAGTATTATCCTGAAATCATTGAGAATACCCAAAAGCTTCTCGACACATGCCGTTTTGAATTTGATTTTGAAAAAATCCGGAACAAACAGCATTATACAAAATCAAAAGCTTCCGACCTGAAGATGCTGACAAAACTCGCCTATCTTGGGTTAAAAAAAAGATATGGAGCCGATCATTTGGAAGCCAGACAAAGAGTAGAAAGGGAATTACATGTTATAAATGAACGTAATTTCTGCTCCTATTTCCTGATTACCTGGGACATTGTGCGTTACAGCAACCGAATGGGATTGATGCATGTCGGAAGGGGAAGCGGTGCCAATTCTATCGTCAGTTACTGTTTAGGCATTACCGATATCTGTCCGCTTGAGCTTGATCTTTATTTTGAACGCTTCCTGAACCTGAACCGGAATTCACCTCCTGATTTCGATATCGACTGGAGCTGGCAGAACCGGGATACGATTCTTGAATATATTTTCAAAAGATATGGAAGAGAATATGTCGCCTTCTGTGGGACCAATGTTCAGTTTAAATACAAATCGATTTTCCGGGAAGTCGGTAAGGTTTTCGGGCTTCCGAAAGAAGAACTCGACAGCCTGGCCAATGATCCTGTTGAAAAACATGACGTGAATTCAATTGTCAAACATGTCCACCGCTACGGTGCGCTGATGGAGAAATTCCCGAACCAGCGCAGCATGCACGCCTGCGGAATCCTGATCTCGGAAGAACCGATTACTAACTTTACCGCACTGGAAATGCCTCCCAAAGGCTTTCCGATCGCGCAGTTCGATATGGATACGGCAGAAGACATCAAACTTGAAAAATTAGACATCCTTTCCCAGCGCGGATTGGGCACGATCAATGATACAGTAGCCCTCATTAAGAAAACCCGGGGAATTGATATTGATATCCGGGATACGAGCATTTCCAAAGATGAACGAAAATGCAATGAATACCTGGCCATAGGGAAAACCATCGGCTGTTTTTATATTGAATCTCCGGCAATGAGGGGACTGCTTAGAAGGCTAAAGTGCGATAATTACAGGATATTGGTCGCTGCATCTTCCATCATCCGGCCCGGTGTGGCCCAAAGCGGAATGATGCGGGAATATATTTTCAGACATAATCATCCTGATCAGTTTGAATACTTCCATCCGGTATTTGAGAAAAACCTGAAAGAGACGTACGGAATTATGGTTTACCAGGAAGATGTCATTAAAATTGCCCAGTATTTCGGAGGGGTATCCCTGGCAGATGCCGATACGCTCCGCAGGGCGATGAGTGGAAAGGAAAGATCAATCAGAAAGCTGCATGAAGTAAAGGCTAATTTTTTTGAAAAATGCAAAGGGGAGGGACATTCCGAAGCACTTACGGCAGAAGCTTTCCGGCAGATCGAGTCTTTTGCCGGCTACTCGTTCTGTAAGGCACACTCGGCTTCCTATGCGGTAGAAAGTTATCAGAGTCTCTACTTGAAAGTATATTATCCATTGGAATTCATGGTTTCAGTGATCAATAACCAGGGCGGGTTTTACCGCACCGAAGTATACATTCATGAAACGAAAATGTCCGGCGGCAATATCCAGCTTCCCTGTATAAATTCGAGTGAAGTACAGACCACGCTTAAAGGAAATGATATTTATCTAGGCTTTGGCCTGCTGGAAGGTCTTGAGACAAAAATGGTCCACAAAATTGCAGAAGAGCGGGAAAGAGACGGAGATTATGCTTCTTTGGAAGATTTTATCAGGCGTATTCCTGCCGGAGTGGAAACCGTACAAACATTAATTTTCATCGGGGCCTTCCGTTTTACCGGTAAGCAAAAGAATGAACTGCTGTTGGAAGCCCGGATGCTGCTGGCTAATTTCAGGCCGGAAAACCGCGGAATGCTGCTGATCGAAGAACCTGTGCAGCCATTCAGGCTTCCGGAACTGAAAAGGGAACGTTTTGAAGATGCTTTTGATGAAATCGAGATCATCGGTTTCCCGGTTTCCTGCACGCCGTTCGATCTGTTGCAGACCAAATACCGGGGTTCGGTGTTGGTAAAGGATCTGCCGCTGTACCATAAACGTCAGGTAAAAATGCTGGCTTACCTGATTTCCAGAAAGCATGTCCCTACGAAAAAAGGAGCGATGTATTTCGGAACATGGATCGACGCGAACGGGGAATATTTCGATACGGCCCATTTCCCGGACAGCCTGAAGGAATATGATTTTCAGGGCGGCGGCTGTTACCTGCTGCTCGGAACGGTGGAGATCGATTATCATTTTCCGACCGTTACCGTCCACAAAATGGCGAAAATGCAAATGATTCCCGATCCGCGCTATTCTTTTGACGAGGATAAAAATTATCAGGTACATCATAAAATCCGGGAAGATGTCAGTATGACCTCACGGAAACCTTATCCACAGGCTCACGAAATCGGGTTGCCGAGACATCGGATCAACAATGGGTTGAGGTAAATCAATTTTTTATAGATTTAAATTATCAACTAATAATAACATTAAAAATTCCGACTATATTTAATTAATATTGTACGTATATATACCGTACGTTTATTTTATTATTTACGGATTATTTCCGTACATTTGTAAAAATTTAAGTTATGGGTGTATCAATTAAAGAACATGCACGGTTTGATGCAAGACTCTCTAAAGAACAAAAACAGTTCTTTGAAAAAGCTGCATCTTTAGGTGGTTTCAGAAGTCTGACAGACTTTGTTATTATGACCGTTCAGGAAAAAGCAAAAGAAATTATTCAGGAAAAAGAACAGATCATAGCTTCTGAAAAAGACAGCCGGGTTTTTTTCAATGCCATTACAAAACCAAAAAAACCTTCAGAAACATTAAAAAATGCTCTGCAAGATTATAACGCGTTTATATCAGATTCAAAAAAATGATTGAGCTTTTAGACAAAAAACACAAGCGGGAAGATTTCGACTGTGGTAGAGAGCTTTTAACCAATTATTTAAAAACACAGGCGGGACAGGATGTCAAAAGGAAGCTGTCTGCCTGCTTTGTATTGTCTGAAAATGCATCCTCTATTAAAGGATATTATACACTTTCAAATAGCAGTATTCCTTTAAAAAGTTTTCCGGAGCCTATTCAAAAGAAGCTTCCGAAATCATATCATTCTATTCCTGTTACTTTACTTGGACGATTAGCCATCGATAAAAAATATCAGCGTCAGGGAATCGGTAAAATATTACTGATTGATGCTTTGAAAAGGAGTTATGAAATATCGCAGGAAATAGGATCATTCGCAGTGGTTGTAGATCCGATAGATGAAGAAGCGGAAAATTTTTATAAAAAATATGATTTTATAAAACTTCCTGACAGCGGAAAAATGTTCATCGCTACCAAAACATTGGAGGAGCTCTTCAGATAAATATAACTGCGTTTGACGAAGATTACATATTGACGAATTCGTTTTTAAATTCATATTTGATAAAAAAGGATTTGAGAATGGTAAAATTACTGATTACCGCTAAAAAACTTCACCGTTTCATTCACCAGGAATTTCACCTGATGCGGCCGTCCCCGATCGGTTTTCGGGAGGTTGTTGTAGCTTCCGGTTCTTACGATCACCATCTTGTGCTCCGGAACCATAATGATATATTGCCCCTGCAGCCCAAGGAAATAATAATGTTTAATCGGATTGTCATTATTGATCCAGAAGCCCATTCCGTAAATTTCTTCTGAGTTTTTTGTCGGGGTTTTCATCAGATCTATTAAATCAGGGTTCAGAATCTGTTGGCCGTTAACTTTTCCGTTATCCAGAAACAGTTGTCCCAGCTTGGCAAAATCCCGGGCATTGGAATGGATGCAGCAATAGGTTTTTTCCATCCCGCTTTCGTCGGTGCTCCAGGTGGCGTTCTGCTCCATGCCCATCGGGATCCAGAATTTTTCGGAAAGGTAGCTGGCAAGCGATTGTCCGACCGCTTTTCTCACGGCAAAACCTAAAAGCTGGGTGGATCCGCTCTGGTATTCAAAACTTTCGCCCGGATTTTGTTTAAATTTCCTTGAGAAAATTGCTTTCATCAGGCTTCTTCCGTAATACGCTCTGGCATTGGGGAGGAAAGGGTTTTTGTAATTTTCGTCCCAGTCAAGGCCGGATTCCATTTGGGCCAGGTTTCTCAATGTTAACTGTTCTGCAAATTTTTTATTTTTAAATTCTTCAAAGTAGTCTGAGAATGGATCGTCGATGCTTTTGACTTTTCCTTCTTCCATGGCTTTTCCCAGCAGCATCACCGTTACGGCTTTTGCCATGGAAAAAGAATTGGTTGCAGACAAGGCATGATAGCCTTTCCAATATTGCTCGTGGAGTAATTTTCCGTCTTTAATCACGATAAAAGATGCGGTGTCCGAAAGGGTAAGATTGTCGGTTATATTTTCAGGTAATTCTTTTGTGTTATAATCAGGATCTTCTTCCCAAAGTACCGGAGATTCCGTAGCGATGAGGTTGGCGGAGAAAAATTTACCGTCGTCGATATTGGCACTCATCTTTCCCCTCAGATAGGTTTTTGAAATTCCGTTGAAAAGGTATCCATAGCCTAAAATATAAAAAATGGACAGGGCAATGATGATGAACGCAGCAAGATAAATAAGAGTGGTCATAATAATCGGTCTTCAACAAATTTAAAATAAATTCAGACACGAAAAAGAGTGATCTGCTTTTTATCATTACGGTGAAACTTTTCAGGATTATGAAAAGCTGTTTGCCATTGCCTTCTGCCAATAAAAAAGCCCCGATTTCTCAGGGCTTCTGTCTATATTTTTGAAAGTAAGTTTCTGAAACTTGTCTTTTCGTCGATAATTCTTCTCAGTTCCGAAACAGGAACTCTTTCCTGCTGCATCGTGTCTCTGTCTCTGATCGTTACCGTGTGATCTGTTAAAGAATCGTGATCGATCGTGATACAGTATGGGGTACCGATGGCATCCTGTCTTCTGTAACGTTTTCCGATCGCATCTTTTTCCTCGTAGAACAGATTGAAATCGTATTTTAAATCATTAAAGATCTGCTCGGCATATTCTGCCAAACCGTCTTTTTTCATTAATGGAAGAATGGCTGCTTTAATCGGTGCCAAAGCCGGAGGCAAAGAAAGAACCGTTCTTTCCGAACCGTCTTCCAATACTTCGTCTTTCAGACAATGAGAGAAAATAGAAAGGAATAACCGGTCCAGTCCTACTGACGTTTCCACTACATACGGAACATAGTTTTCATTTCTTTCCGGATCGAAGAACTGAAGCTTTCTTCCTGAAAATTCCTCATGCGCCTTCAAATCGAAATCTGTTCTGGAGTGAATTCCTTCCAGCTCCTTGAAACCAAATGGAAAATTAAACTCAATATCAGCCGCAGCATTCGCATAATGCGCTAATTTTTCATGATCGTGGAATCTGTAATTTTCATCACCCAATCCTAAAGCCAGATGCCAGTTCAGACGTTTCTGCTTCCATTGCTCGTAGAACTCCAGCTCGGTGCCCGGTGCTACGAAAAACTGCATTTCCATCTGCTCGAATTCACGCATTCTGAAGATAAACTGTCTCGCTACGATCTCGTTTCTGAATGCCTTTCCGATCTGGGCAATCCCGAAAGGAAGCTTATGGCGGGAGGTTTTCTGTACATTTAAGAAATTTACGAAAATCCCCTGCGCGGTTTCAGGCCGTAAGTAAAGATCCATTGCAGAATCTGCGGAAGCCCCTAACTTGGTTCCGAACATCAGGTTGAACTGTCTCACTTCCGTCCAGTTTTTGGATCCGGTGTCGGGATCGGCAATTTCCAGTTCCTCAATCAGCGCTTTTACATCGGCAAGGTCTTCATTTTCAAGAGATTTTGCAAGTCGTGAAAGAATAGCTTCTCTTTTGGCTCTGTATTCCAAAACCTTTGGATTCGTTGCCACAAACTGATCCTTATCAAATGACTCACCGAATCTTTTGGCTGCCTTTTCGATCTCTTTGTTCTCTTTGTCTTCAATTTTAGCACAGTAATCTTCCACGAGAACGTCTGCCCTGAAACGTTTCTTGGAATCTTTGTTATCAATCAGCGGATCGTTGAAAGCATCTACGTGGCCGGATGCCTTCCATGTCGTCGGGTGCATCAGGATGGCCGAATCAATACCCACAATATTTTCGTTCAGCTGGACCATCGCTTTCCACCAGTACTGCTTGATATTATTTTTAAGTTCGGCACCGTTCTGTCCATAATCATAAACAGCGGATAAACCGTCGTAGATCTCACTCGAAGGGAAAATAAAACCGTATTCTTTAGCGTGAGAAATCACTTTCTTGAAAACATCTTCTTGCTTTGCCATAATTTTTTTAACGTCTGAAGTTGCAAAAGTAGTGAAAAAGAGGGAAGTTGGAAGAGGGAAGGAGGAAGTTTTTGCAGGCCAGGTTGATAAGGAGCCGGGAACCTGCTTTCCGCTGTATCTTTTTCGCCACCGCAAAAGGCCCGCCCGGAAAAAGGATGCCGCTGCAATCAGGGCTAGGACAAAGCAGCGCATAAACCTGACGGGTTTTCAAATCCCGTTAGGTTTCTTATAGTATAAGAACTCAAAGGAGTGCCCTGGTACATGACCGGAAAAGGAGCCGGATGCCGGAAGTTTCTTTTTAAAATAATGAATTCGTTTAGGATTTAAGTTTTTGAAAATTATTGAATATTATCCGTTTAACCATATAGGTTATCGATGATTAAGTATTTAATTGGTCCATTGGACAAATTTATAAATACCAGAATGTAGATAAATCTGAGTTTGGTGCATAATGGTCTTTCGTTTTACAGGTGAAAAATTTTCCATAACTTACCATCACCGGCGAGTGAGGTGAAGATAGTTCTAGGCTATGAATTCTGATTTTTTGGTGAAACATAAATTCCACTGGCCGGTCTATCTTCAAAATTATTTTATAAACAGTTTTTAAACAAGCTCTTAATTTAAAATTCCATAGTGAAAAAGATTATTTTATTTTCAATTTTATACTTCACAATAGTAAGCTGTAGCAATCAATTATTTAATTATGCCCTTCAAAAATACGGAATATATGATGATAATGTTTCTCTAAAAAAAATAAAGTACAAGCAGAAAGAGATCATTTTTTTACCAATGCATCATATAGGAACTGAAAAATTCTATGTAAATGTTAATAATAAGATAGACTCATTAAGTAAGTCTAACTATTTTTTCTTTACAGAAAAAGTAAATATGAAGGATTCTGAAAAAAAAGATTTAATGAAATTGAGAAAAGTTATAGGGTTTGCTTTGCCAAACGGGGGATATGAAAAAATACTGGACTCAATTCTCACTGAGAAAAAAATAGTGTTAAAAAAGAAAATCGTTTTTCAGCCCAATTATTCGGACTGGCAACTGAATGATAATAACAGTAAAAATACGGATGCAACCGTTCATGAGCTAATCAACTATTATGAGTCTAAATATGGAGAAGTCAAACTGGAAGAATGTGATTTGGCAGTACCTGATGTGTCAAATAGTACAAAATGTAGAAAAGATAAACATTCCGGAGCTTATGAGACCTTAGTCTTGAATTATCGAAATAACCTTATAGCGAATGCTATAAAAAATGATTCCAGGCAAAAAATAGCATTAATTTATGGAGCCGGGCATTATGAAGGCGTAAAGAAAATTTTAGACTCACTGGACAAAAAATAAACAACGAAAAAATAACCTGAAAAGCTTCGGATTTTATTTATAAGACTAAATTTCAGGAGCCGGGAACCTGCTTTCCGCTATATCTTTTTCGCCTGCACAATACCCTTCCGGAAAAGAATTCCGCTGCAATCAGGGCTAAGAAAAAGGAAGCGTACAAACCTGACGGATTTTATAAAGTAAGATTTGAAGATTTCAGTATATATTAAGTTGATTATTGTCTCAAATTGAGATAATTTAGCGATATTTGTTACCATCAAACCAATTACAATGAAAAGACCGGTTTTTCTTATTATTATTTTACTGCTGCTTACCCATTTCTTATCGGCTCAGGAAATTCCGGCAGGTAAAGTGGTCACCACTTACATCACGGCAAAAACCCTGGACAATAAAGCCGGGGAAAATCCAAAACGGAGAATTTCGGTGTATCTGCCTCCAGACTATGAAAGTTCCTCCAGGCGGTATCCGGTCATTTATTTTTTACACGGTTTTTTCTGGAGCGACAGCCTGCTGATAAGCAATGACAAAATCAACCGGATTTTCGACCGGGCCATTCATCTGAAAAAAATTAAACCTGTTATTGTTGTTATGCCGGACGAAAGCACGGTCTTCAAAGGGAGTTTCTATGCCAATTCAAATTCCTCCGGCAACTGGTCGGATTTTACGTCAAAAGAACTGGTGGATGTTATCGAACGCCGGTACCGGACCATCGCCAATAAGGCCAGCCGCGGGATTGCAGGTCATTCAATGGGGGGAAATGGTGCTTTGCGGAATGCCATCCTCCACCCTGAAACATTTTCCTCCGTTTATGCGCTTTCTCCCGGTGTTCTGGATGCAAGGTATTTTGCACTTACCGAAATCAATGCCTATAAAAAGACAGCCGGTATCAAAGAAGTAAAAGATCTTTCAAAACCTGAAAATATAGGAGCCACCATTCTTTTTGCCATTGCCAGAGCCTATAACGGAAACAGCAGCAAGCCTCCGTTTTTTGCCGATCTCCCTTTTTCTTTCGACGGAGAAAATATAAAAGTAAATGCAGGCGTTTTGGAAGAATTAAAAAACAATTCCGTTTCAGAACTGCCTTTCACCCATTATGAAAACCTCAGAAAATTAAAGGCCATCAAACTCGATTGGGGAAGGAATGACGAATTCAGGCACATCCCAGTTACCTGCAGAAATTTCAGCCAGACCCTCGAACTGCTCAAGGTAAAGCATGAAGCCGAAGAATACATCGGAACCCACGGAAGCGAAGTAAGCAGGGAAAACGGAAGGATAGAGAACAGCCTATTACCGTTTTTCAATATCAACCTTACGTTTGAAGAATAAAGTGATGAGTTTTCGCATTAAGAAACAGGAACGTTTGAGTGCCGTTTGAAGGCGCAAAGGAATGGATTCTGTCCTGCCTTGATTATCAGCCAAAAATCTCTACTTTTGCCGAATGCTAGAAATCCTTTACCGCGACGAACATCTTATTGCCATCAACAAACCCAGCGGACTGCTTGTTCATAAATCCTTTTATGCAGGAACAGCAGATACCTATGCTGTTCAGGAACTAAAGAATCAGATCGGGCAGAAAGTATATCCGGTACACCGTCTGGACCGGAAAACTTCAGGTGTTTTGCTGTTTACTTTAGATAAGGAAACGCTGAGGGCAATGAGTGAGCAGTTTGCCACAAGGGAAGTCGAAAAGAAATACATCGCCATTCTCCGGGGCTGGACGAAAGAAGAAGAAACAATCGACTATGATTTGATTAATGAAAATAAAGTAAAGCAAAATGCTGTGACTTACTATCGCCGCTTACAGACTTCGGAGATCGATTTACCTTTTTTAAAACATCAGACTTCCCGGTATTGTTTGGTGGAAGCCATTCCTGAAACGGGAAGGTTTCATCAGTTGAGAAAACATTTTAAGCATATTCTGCATCCGATCTTAGGTTGCCGCAAACACGGTTGCAACAAGCAGAACAAATTGTTGCTGCAGACTTTTAACATGACCCGAATGCCACTTCATGCCTATCAGCTTACTTTCAATCATCCTGTTTCTAACGAAAGAATTACCGTAACCGCCACTATAGACGAAGAGTTTAAAGAAGCGGGTGATCTCCTCGGGCTTGACCTGAATGCGTATGTAAAGAATCATTAAGATGTACTTCGTCCATCGGCTGACAGTTTCATGAGTCCTGCCTCATTTTCAAATTTCCAAATTCTTCCATTTTCAAATTAAAAAATCAGACGACCTGCCTGACAAAGAATTTAGGATTTCAATTAAAAATCAGTATCTTTGTACCTCAAAAACCAGGCATGTACAAATCGCTGATCCGCCCGATCCTTTTCAGATTCGATCCTGAAGCCGTGCATCATTTTACCTTCTCGATGCTTAAGAATTTCGGCTTTCTGACTAAATTGTTTTTACCGAAACCCATCGAAGACAAACGTCTTGAAAGAGAAGTCTTCGGACTGAAATTCAAAAATCCGGTCGGACTTGCAGCCGGGTTCGATAAAAATGCGGTGCTGTTCAATGAACTGGCAGACCTTGGGTTCGGATTCGTGGAAATCGGTACGGTGACGCCGAAGGCACAGGCCGGGAATCCTAGAAAAAGGCTGTTCCGGCTTATCGAAGACGGCGGAATCATCAACCGGATGGGATTCAATAACGACGGACTGGAAGCAGCTATTGAAAAACTGAAAGGCAACAAAGGCAAAATCATTATCGGTGGAAACATCGGAAAAAATACGGATACGGCTCCAGAACAGTACACCAACGATTACCTCCAGTGCTTTGAAGGCCTGCATCCGCATGTCGATTATTTTGTGCTCAACGTAAGCTGCCCGAATGTAGGGAGCCATGCCAAGCTGGAAGATGTGGAATACCTGCGTGAGCTGATTACCGAAGTTAAAAAGATCAACCTTTCCAAAAGCGTTCAGAAACCGATTCTTTTAAAAATCGCTCCTGACCTGAATAATCGTCAGCTCGATGAGATCATTGACCTGATCGCAGAAACGAAAATCGACGGCGTTATTGTGTCCAACACTTCCGTAAACCGGGAAGGACTGAAAACGTCACCGGAAGTCCTGGCGCAGATCGGCAACGGCGGCCTGAGCGGAAAACCGATCCGTGAACGCAGCACCCGCATGATCCGCTATCTTTCCGAAAAGAGCAACCGAGCCTTTCCGATTATCGGCGTGGGCGGGATCCATTCGGCAAAAGATGCCATTGAAAAGCTAGATGCCGGTGCAAGCCTGGTTCAACTGTACACCGGCTTCATTTACGAAGGCCCGGAACTCATCAACGATATCAACCGGGAAGTGCTCAAAAGAGCGAGCCGCCTGCCTAGATAATGCTGCTGTCTGTTAGCAAATGGCTATTGGATTAGTGCATTAAAGTAGCAAAGAGGGAAGAAAATTAACCGAAATTTTAATAAAGTATAAGCAACATCTGCCTGATGTTGCTTTTTATTTGTCTGCAGTCCAATGAAATTTGTTTGGATTCGAGACCAAATATTTTCTATTCTACAACATGAAAATTCATCTTAAATTCAGGCTTTGATTTTATCGTCAGAGTCCTGAAGGGGCGACATACATCAGCACATGGTGAAGCCCTGTATCAACCCAATTTTAGATACCCAAAAGCCCTGAAAGGGCGAAACAACTTCAAAGGAAAAAATGCGCCACCGTATAAATAATCAACCCAACCAATCCGCCGACCAATGTTCCATTTACCCGGATGAACTGCAGGTCTTTACCGACTTCCAGCTCCAGTTTCTCGCTTAATTCCTTTCCCTGCCAGTTGCCGACCGTTGAGCTGATGAGGTTGCCGAACTGATGGGTGTTTTTCAGAATGTATTTGTAGGCTGTTACGCGGATCCAATTATCGATTTTGGCTTGTAGAATTTCATTGGTATTTAAATTCAGGGCAAATTCATTCAGGTTTTTGGAAAGATAGGTTTTCAGGGCAGAATGATCCTGCTGAAGCTCTTCGGTAACCGTCTTTTTTATGGAAGCCCAGATGTCGCGGGAATATTCATTTAGTTTTTCAGGCTGCAGAAGATCATTTTTAATGGTGGTGAATTCCTGCTCCCATTGCGGATCTTCAGCCAGGTTGGCGGAAAATTCCTGGATTCTCTTCGTAATCAGGTCTCTGATTTCATGGTTCGGGTCTTCTTCAATTTCAGCAAAAAAATCGGAGAGCCCGGTAGTAACCTTATCGGCAATCTTGTTATCGACAAAAGCAGGGATGAAGGTATAGCTTCCTTTACGGACCCGTTCTTTAATCAGTTCGCTGTTTTCAAGAATGTAATTTTTGATCTGGGAGGAAAGGCTGGTTACCATCCGTTGATGGTCGTTCTTTTCGGTAACATAGATAATCCCGTTGCCGACGATTTTGTTGAGCTTGATATCGCCCGCCATTTCAGATACTTTACGGCTTATGAATTGGCTGACCTCCGCATCGTTGAGCTTGTTGAGAATATCCAGAATGATGTCGGAAATATTCCGGATCAGGATTTCCTGGTTCTTTTCTTTTCCGAGCCATTCCCCGGCAAAAGTGGATATTTTCAGTTTCTGGATGTAAGGACGGATATTTTGGGGAGACAAAAAATTTTCAACGACAAATCCGCCCAGGTTGTCGCCCAGCTGCTGCTTGCTGTTCTCAATGAGGTTAGTGTGCGGAATCGGCAGGCCCAGCGGATGGCGGAACAGTGCCGTTACGGCAAACCAGTCGGCGAGGGCGCCTACCATGGCGGCTTCGGAAAAAGCCCGTACGTAGCCGATCCAATGAGAATCCATGCGCTTCTGGAGGATGGTCGTGATAATAAAAATAACGGCCATCAATAAAAACAGCCCGGTGGCGAAGGCCTTGTATTTATTCAGCTGTTTTCTCTTTGCTTCATCATTCATAAAGTTAGGTATACGGTTATTATTGATGATTTTATTTCCAAATTCAATTTGTTATCGTACGAATATTCAATGGCTTTCGAAAATAACTTGTTTAAAGTCAGTATTTTGTAATTTTATTATTGATTACAAATCGTAATTACTTACTTAAAAATAGTTAAATTTTAAAACATACATTCAATTATGGTTTGATTTTAGCTGGTATCAATCCGTTAAACAGACGACATGGAACACGAAGCAAAAAACAATCCATACTATTCCCGGACAGACCGCAGTAAACTGGATATTCCAAATAAGGAATGGAAGGACATCCTTTCACCGGATTTGTATGCGATATCCAGGGAAGCAGCTACGGAGCGTCCTTTCACCGGAAAGTACAATGAGTTCGATCAGTTGGGAGAATATTATTGTGCTGTTTGCGGAAACCATCTGTTCCGGTCGGATGCTAAATTTTCCAGCAGCTGCGGATGGCCCAGTTTCTTTGAAGCGGATAAGGAAGGCGTATATTATAAAAGAGATACAGCCTTCGGGATGGAAAGGGTAGAAGTGCTCTGCCAAAGATGCGCCTCCCACCTTGGTCACGTCTTTGATGACGGTCCCAAACCCACCGGATTACGGTATTGTATGAACTCCGTAAGCCTAGAATTCGTACCGGATTCTGAAAAATAAACAGTGGTTTAAATTCTATAAACCAGCACGTTAAAGTTTCTTAAATAGCGTTAAACTTTTTGGAGTTATAACGCTTGTCCTGTTATGTTTTTATACATTTGTTCCCGCAATTGTATTTAACATAATATTTTTAATGAAAGGAATTTATAGCGTACTCGGTATTGTTTACATGATTACCACTTCATTTTACGGGTCTCCCGAAAAGGCCGTTATGAAGAATGAAACCAATACCAAAAGAATTGAGAAATCAGTTGAAATGAATTCTGTGAAAGCAGAAAAGACCATGTCTTCATCCGAAGAATTATACCATTCCATTTCCTTTGAACAGGGCCACGAACTTAATGAAGAGGTTTTCCTTAAAGCCCTTACCGGTTTTGAAAATATGAAGAAAGCCGGATTGCTTAACCCGGAATCGCACCTGCTTACGGTTTGCGATTTTTCTATGTCGTCCAATACCAAAAGACTTTGGGTGATCGACATGAATGAGAAAAAAGTACTGTTCAACTCATTGGTAGCACACGGTAAAAATACAGGCGAAGAATTTGCGACGAATTTTTCTAACAAGGAAAGTTCGCTGCAGAGCAGTCTTGGATTTTATATCACAGATGCAACCTATCAGGGGGATAACGGATACTCTCTTAAATTATTAGGAATGGATAAGGGCTTTAATGATGCTGCATACAGAAGAGCAATTGTAATGCATGGGGCGGATTATGTAAGTGATGCATTTGCTGCGATGCACAAAAGAATAGGAAGAAGCTGGGGATGCCCTGCCGTTCCAAGAGAGCTGACACAGGCTATAATCAATACGATTAAAGGCAAAAACTGTCTGTTTATCTATTACCCTGATCAGAATTATCTTTCATCCTCAGAATGGTTGAAAGCATAAAACGAAAAAGCAGTCTGAACAGACTGCTTTTTTTTATTTTTTGGAAGGAAATACTACGGTAAATATACTTCCGTTTGAAATTTCAGAATCTACAGTCAGCTTTCCTTCGTGGATCTCTACAATTCTTTTTACAATAGAAAGGCCAATTCCGTTTCCTTTCTCAAAGCTTTTATTGGCCCCGCGGTAAAAAAGATCAAAAATTTTTGAAAGATCTTTTGCAGAAATTCCAATACCATGATCAATAAAACGGATTTTTATATGTTCCGGGTTGGTTTCAATTTCTACATGACAGCTTTTATCTGCAGAATATTTACAGGCATTTTCCATCAGATTTAAAAAAGCAACCTGCAGCAGATAAGGATTTCCA
>CAJYGB010000026.1 GCA_913774355.1 uncultured Chryseobacterium sp.
GAAATTCAAAAAATACGGTCAATTCATCCCAATTATCTCTCCAGGATTTGATGGCGTAAGAATATTTGGATTCCCATTTTTCTGCAAAATCATTTAGAGCGGCTTGAGCAGCCTGTTTTGTAGGAGCAGTGTAAATATGTTTCATATCGGCGGAAAATTCTTTTCTGTCCTTCCAGACCACATATTTACAGGCATTTCTGATTTGATGGACTACACAGATCTGGGTTTGAGATTCAGGAAAAACCGAACGGATCGTCTGGGTAAATCCGTTTAAGTTATCGGTAGCGGTGATGAGAATATCCTCCACACCACGTGCTTTAAGATCCGTTAAAACACTCATCCAGAAGCTCGAACTTTCATTCTTGCCGAGCCACATTCCAAGAACTTCTTTTTTCCCTTCACGATTTAACCCTACTGCCAAATAGATGGTTTTGTTAATGACTTTGGAGTTTTCACGAACCTTGAATACGATTCCGTCCATCCAGACAATGAGATATAAATCTTCCAGCGGACGGTTTTGCCAGCTAACAACCTCATTTGCAACGGCATTGGTAATCCTGGAAATAGCAGAAGTTGATATTTCAAAATCGTACAGTTCTTTGATCTGCTCTTCGATATCGCTAACACTCATCCCTTTGGCGTAGAAGGAGATGATAATATTCTCCAAACCTTCAATGATGTTGTGCCTTTTTGGTACCAACACGGGCTCAAAACTACCTGCCCGGTCTCTGGGAACTTTTATATCACTCTCACCAAATGAGGACTTAATTTTCTTGTTTCCATGGCCGTTTCGGTAATTGCCGTCTTTGGTTTTTGCATGTTTTTCATTGTCCAGATGAGCATCAAGTTCTGCTTCCAGCATGTGTTCTACAGCACGTTTGTGCATCTGTTTGAAGAAAGTGGTTAAATCTTCTCCATTCTTAAAGGATCTGTAGAAATCCTTGTTGTTTAATAATTCTTCTTTGTCGATCATAACTATATAGGTTAAAAATAATAAAAAGTTATTTCCGTAAAATTTTTTTGAGCTGTAAGGGCTCAAAAATTTTTCAGAATAACTTTTTAACTTACACAGTTAGTGAGATACTACCAACAACGACAGAATAAGACTTAATCTAAAAGGAAAGAGCCCGGTAATGTACCGAACTCTTTCATCTAATAATATTGTTTAATTTTGTCTAAACTTTTGGGTGCAGTCTATTTCCTTGATTTTTTTGATATACTCACAGATGTTCTGGATTTACTGGGGAATACATCAACCTCACCGGAAACAAACTACCACCAAAAGGCGCCGGTGAAAAAGAAAACAAAATACCTTACTGAAAAGATAAGTGCTGTACTCCTATTTTTTTCTTCCGTTCTGCTGTTCTTCGTTTTTAAAAATCCTCCATCTGCTGAAAATTATGTTGCAGACTCTGATTGTCTGTTCACTGATCGGATTTTCCATCTCGCTGGTCTTTTTCTTTATTCTGTATTCTTTGGAGAATTACTATTTTAAAAATGTTTTTCAGTGGATTTTCTTCAGTGTATCGGTCATCTCATTTTTTATTTCATTGGTTTTCTGTATTTATTTTAAATCCGGACTATTTATTTAAACGGAATATAATTCCGGCTAGTATTAGCGTTGTGTCATCCTGAGGCTCTCGAAGGATTTTCATACGTCGCCAGTATTATTGATTATGGTACATATATGTAGATTGTTTTGAGTTAAATTACGATCTGAAGAAATTTTCAGTTTATAAATTATCATAAATGCTTTGCGCATTCCTCCATGAATAAGTAATTTTGAAAAATTTTCAGATTTGAAGCCTACCATTTCCATTGTTGTTGCCATTTTTAACCGCCGGGACGAACTTTTTGAGCTCCTAAATTCTCTTACTGCACAGACGGACAGAGCGTTTGAGGTCATTATTGTAGATGACGGTTCCATGATCGATCTGAAACCTACCGTTGAGAATTTTACCGAATTCTTGAAGATTAAATATTTCCGTAAAGATAATTCCGGACCCGGTTTATCGAGAAATTACGGTGCCAGGAGAGCTGAAAACGAATGGCTGGTTTTTGTAGACAGCGATGTGATTGTCGAAAAGGACTATATCGAAAATATCAAAAAAAATATTCTTGAAATTCCGTGCGATGCTTTCGGAGGGGCGGATAAGGCGCATAAAGGATTCAACCTGATGCAGAAAGCCATTTCTTATTCCATGACCTCCGTTTTTACTACGGGCGGAATACGGGGAAGTAAAAAAGCGGTTTCCAAGTTTCAGCCGAGAAGCTTTAATATGGGCGTGAAAAAAGAAGTTTTTGAAAGAGTAGGAGGCTTTTCCGAAATGCGGATCGGTGAAGATCCGGACTTATCTATGACCCTTTGGGAAAACGGTTTTACAACAGCATTTTTCGATAATATTGCGGTGTATCATAAGCGCAGGGTAGACTTCGGGAAATTTTCAAGACAGGTATATCAGTTTGGTTGTGCCCGTCCGATCCTTAATCAGCGGCATCCTGATTTTGTGAAAATTTCATTTGCTTTTCCTACTTTATTTCTGATCGGCTACCTCATGGGTTTTCTGGAATATTTCATTCTCGGAAAAGGAATTATTCTGGCCTTTTACGGATTATATACTTTCATGGTGCTTTTCCACGCCCTGCTGGTTACCAAAAATATAAGCATTACCGGAATGGCTGTCATTGCCACTTATATTCAGATGTTTTCATACGGTTACGGATTCTTAAAATCCTGGGTGCTGTTGAATATTTTCAGAATGAAACCCGAAGAAGCCTTCCCTAATCATTTCCATAAAAATTAACCGGTATTTTGTGTTCATAAATCTCGATTTACAGAAGTATTCTCGATGGACTACTATTATTAAACAGTTTTATGGACTTAAAAATAGTCAGTTTCCAAAAAACTTAGATGAATTTTCGACATTAAACATCTCGGTGATCTTTTACAAGTGAAACGGTTTTGCGAAACTTAAATACAGTTAGTAGTGAAAAAACTTCGTGTTTAATATCTATCAAATAAAAAAGCTGTCGAATCAACAACAGCTTTCTACAATAATTAGGGTATGGAGATGGTTTCATGGCTGAGAACACCTGTTTTTATCATGCATTCTCTCATCTTTTCGTAGGTTCGTTCGATGTCATGATCCAGTCCTATGGAAAACCGGATCAGTCCGTCGGAAATTCCCATGGCCGCGCGTTCTTCTTCCGGGATTTCGGAGGAGGTGGAGCTTCCGGAGCATGAGAATAAAGTTTTGTAAAAGCCAAGGCTTACCGCGAGATAACCAAGGTTTTCCTGCTGCATCAATTCCATCAGTTCATTGGCCTTTTCTGTGGTTCCGGCATCTAAAGTCAGTAAACCGCCGAATCCGTATTCTTCATGCATCATGCTTTTCATGAGTTCGTGATTTTTGTGGGATTTCAGGCCGGGATAAACAACCCTTAATCCGTCTTCTTCAAATTTCCGGGCCAGATACATGGCGTTATGGCTATGCTGCTTTATCCGGATATGAAGCGTTCTGAGGTTTTTTAAAACACTTGCAGAACGCAGGCTATCCATGGTCGGGCCCAGCAGCATGCAGGCTCCGGTATTTACATTTTTGGTGTCGTTAATAAATTCCTGGGATCCGCAATAAACACCGCCTACCGTATCGCTGCTTCCGTTTATAAACTTCGTCAGGGAGTGGATCACGATGTCTGCACCCAGTAACCGTGGAGAAATGGAAAGTGGTGAGAAGGTGTTGTCTACAATCATTTTCAGGTTATGCCTTTTGCAGATTTCAGACAACTTTTTCAGGTCGGCAACTTCCAGAAGCGGATTGCTTACACTTTCGCAATATATGATTTTGGTATTTTCGGTGATGGCATTTTCGATCGACTCAAAATTACTGATGTCTACAAATGTTGTATTGATGTGAAAAGAGGGAAGGAAATTCTTCATAAAAGCATACGTTCCTCCGTAGATCGTCCGGCTGGAAATAATATGGTCGCCGCTCTTGCAGACCTGCATCAGTACGGAAGTGATGGCTCCCATCCCTGAAGCGGTTACGTTGGCTGCTTCGGTGTTTTCAAGTTTTGCCAATGCCTGGGAAAGATACAGGTTCATCGGGGAAGAATGACGGGAATAAAGATAGCATCCTTCTGCATTTCCTTCAAATGTATCAAACATCGTTTTAGCAGACAGGAAAGTATAGGTGGAGCTGTCTGAAATCGAAGGATTTACTCCTCCGAATTCTCCAAAATACTGTAAATCCTGAATTTCGTTGGCTGCATTAAAGTCTTTCATATCACACATTATTTTATGCGGTAAATATGATTAACTTTCCGAATTATTACAATGGAATTTTAAATTGTTAGAATATAAATCTATTATTTTTAAAATAAGAAGAAAAAAAGTTTATTATATTTGAATAAAGTAAAATTTTAACAAAAAATTATCTATGAATTTCGATGAAACGGACCAAAAACTGCTGCTTTTTTTGCAGGAAGATTCCAAGCAGACCACCAAAGAACTCTCCCATAAGCTCGGATTATCGGTTACAGCTGTATACGAACGCATCCGGAAAATGGAAAATACAGGAGTGATCTCAAAGTATGTAGCCCTGCTGGACAGGAAAAAGATCAACAGGAATTTCATTGTGCTCTGCCATATCAAACTCGCACAGCATAAAAAGGAATATGTTCTTCAGTTTGAAAGAGAAGTCATGAACCTGCAGGAAGTCACCGAATGTTTCCATGTAAGCGGTGATTACGATTATATTTTAAAGATCGGCGTAAAGGATATGGAAGATTACCGGAACTTCATGCTTTCAAAGCTTACGACCTTACAGCATATTGCAAGTACCCACAGTTCGTTTATGATTTCTGAAGTAAAGAATACTACAGCGATTGTTATATAATTTTTAAGAGTATATTTCCCGCGGATTTGCACAGCTTTCAGCGAATATAAATAGATTGTATTTGTTTATTCCTTCGGGATCTAATTGTGTATTAGCCTATCGCCTGAAAATATTGAATTAACTTCTTACTGGTTTCTCATTTCAACTTCCAGCTAAATATTAAAAGTTTTAAATTAAAACTCCATTTTTAGAAGCAATCGGATCTGGCAGGTCTGTTTCGCCTGTCATCTGCAGCAGGTCAATTTCAATGGTCCGGCAGATGGAAAGCATTGGGATGTCAAACATCAGTCCTTCAAAAGGATTTTCGGAATAATCGCCAACCAGTTCCATAATTATATAGATCCATCCAATCGTTATACAAAACGGAATGGAAGCCCAGATTCCCCAGTCTCCCAACTTGGCAAATTCACTCACAAGCCCTAAAGGAAGCAGCATAATGAAAATAATATTAAAAACAAACGCCGTACTTGCGAACTGTCTGGGAAGCGGAAACTTTTTAATTCTTTCGGCCTGTCCCTGCAGGGCATAAAATTCATTTAAACAATCCTGCAGCTGTTTCTGATTAAAATCTGAAATGGCATTCATGTTTTTCAGTTCGTTCACATCCTTTGATTGTTGGGCAATAAGGTAGGTTGCAAAATTTTTGTAACGGGATTGTAAACTTACTTCTTCCTCAGATAAATATTTATTAAGGAAAATAGGTGTTCTGCCATAATCGGGAAATCCTGCTTTAATCAGGCGGTTTCTTTTATGGTCGATATTTTTAAACTGGTCTTCTTCTACTTTAATGTGCTCCCATTCGGTGGGAATCAGAAGCTGCTCACGCAATTGATACAGCCATGCAATATGACGGCATACTATTTTTTTCCGGCGGTCTTCAAGATCAGATTTTTCCATCTGTTCCTGTTCGGTATGGAAGGCATAGACCATTGATCCCAACATTCTGCTTGAATTCACGATTCCGCCCCAGATTTTTCTGGCTTCCCATAACCGGTCGTACGCCTGGTTATTTTTAAAACCCACCAGAAAAGCTTCCGCAGTTCCGATCAATGCTACGGGAACCCATGGGATAATCATCCAGTCCCAGTGGAAAAAGTGAAAAAGCACCGCAATTAACGTACACCAGATGGAGATAAGAATTACATGGAATCCCGATAGATTGAAAATTTGTTTGTAATTGACGTATTTTGTTGTAATCATGCGCTTTATAAACTTAGTGAAGTAAGCGAAGAAATAAGCAAAATAGATACCATGTTTTTGTGGTAGCTGTCAGGTTACAGAGTACGGATGGATATTTTGAACAAGGCACAAAAAAAACCTCCGAATTCCAGAGGTTAATTATTTTGTATCTGAATTAATAGTTCAGCATTTCTTCGATTTTTGCACCCAGTTTTTCTGCATTCGGCAGCATTTCCTTTTCGAGGATGAGATTAATCGGAACTGCCGGAACATCCAGAGCTCCCATGGTTTCCACCGGAGCATCCAGGTACCGGAAACAGTTTTTGGAAATCCTGTGGGCAAAGGCTTCTGCAAAGGAATTGTTCAGCTGTTCTTCCGTCAGGACGATACATTTTCCATAGGCTTTCACTCTTTCGAAAACCAATTCTTCATCAAGAGGAATCAAAGTTCTCAGATCAATAACTTCAACCCTTCCGCTGAAGTTCTTTGCAGCTTCCTTAGCCCAGTATATACCCATTCCATAGGTCACAATTAATAAGGTTCTCCCTTTTTCGGTTTCGTCCTGATCTGCTTCGATAATCACTTTTCCTTTTCCGAAAGGTAGAATATAATCTTCAGCCGGCTCGATGGTTTTGGCATCCTCCGTTCCCGGAACTTTGCTCCAGTAAAGGCCTTTGTGCTCCAGCATGATTACCGGGTTCGGGTCATAATAGGCAGCCTTCAGCAAACCTTTAAAATCTGCCGCATTGCTCGGGTAAGCAATTTTAATCCCTTTGATATTGGCCAGGATACTTTCCACGCTTCCGCTGTGGTAAGGTCCGCCGCCGCCGTATGCACCGATCGGGACACGGATGATATTGCTGACCGGGAATTTTCCCTGGCTTAAATAGCTTGATTTTGAAATTTCCGTGATCAGCTGGTTGATTCCCGGATAAATATAATCGGCAAACTGTACTTCTACGATAGGCTTCAGCCCAACTGCACTCATTCCGGTGGTAGAGCCGATAATATAAGCTTCCTGAATTGCAGTGTTGAATACCCTTTTGCTCCCGAATTTCTTTCCTAAGGTTACCGTTTCACGGAAGACCCCGCCGATTCTTTCCCCGACGTCCTGTCCATACAGCAATGCTTCAGGATGTTTCCACATCAGTTCCTGGATTGCGTGAATGGCAGCATCCACCATCACGATCTTTTCCCCGTTCTTAGGTTCGCGTGTTCCGGTTTCTTCGGTAATTGGTGTCGGGGCAAAAACGTGCTGCATTACCGTTTCAGGCTTCGGGTCTTCAGCGTTTTTAGCCTTTTCAAAAGCTTCTTCCGCTTCAAGACGGGCTTTTTTTGTAATCTGTTTTAATAATTCTTCGTCAACACCGGATTCCAGCAAATGGTTTCTGAGGATTTCTCCCGGATCTTTTGCCCGGTGCTTGGTCAGGTCTTCTTCATCTCTGTAAAATTCCCTTCTCACTCCGGAAGTATGGTGTCCGATCAGAACGGTCTTTGCACATACAACCAGCGGTTTCCTTTCGGTACGCACAAAATCTACTGCTTTTTTCATGACCTCGAAGCTTTCAACAAAATCGGTTCCGTCTACCCGCATTCTGCTTAATCCGGTAAAGCCCGCTACAAATTCATAGGCGTCGCATGTCCTGGCTTCCTCTTTGGTTACGGAGATTCCCCATTCGTTGTCCTGGACCAGGAAAATAATAGGAAGCTGGTGCAGGGCGGAAAACTGAAGCGCTTCACTCACTTCACCTTCCGTTACCGAATTGTCACCAAGGCTGCAGACAACCACCGGATTGTTCTCAAACTGCTGTAAGTTAAAATCCTGAATGTATTTGATCCCCTGCGCAACACCGGCAGTCGGAATGGTCTGCATTCCCGTTGCCGAACTCTGATGAATAATTTTCGGTTTATCTTCATCGCGGCTGGAAGGATGGGAATAATACGATCTTCCTCCGGAAAAAGGATCATCCGCTTTTGCCAATAGCTGCAGCATCAGCTGGTAAGGTTCGAAACCGATACCCAAAAGAATACTTTCGTCTCTGTAATAAGGAGAAACCCAGTCTTCTTTTTTCAGCTGATAAGCTGTTGCCAGCTGGATCGCTTCATGTCCTCTTGATGTACTGTGAACATATTTGGTAATATTTCGGTTTTCTTCATAAATGTCTGCCATTGCCTTGGCAAGCATCATATGGTTGTAAGCCTTTAGCAGAATATCCTGAGAAACTTTTTCGTGAAGTGTATTTTCCATAGAAGGCAAAGATAAACAAAAAAATAAAACACTAACAACTGTTAGTGTTTTATAGGTTGTAATATAGTAAATAATTGATTTTCTATTCTTTAATTATTTTTTTTGAAATGATATTGTTACCGGTTTTAACTTCTACAATGTATATTCCTTTAATGTAGGAAGAAAGGTCAAGGCTTTGTTCGTTGCCTTGCACGGTACCTGACTGCAGTTTTTTTCCGGATAGGTCATAAACTGAAAATATGGACTGCGCAGGAGCTTTGAATACTTTTACATAATCTTTGGTAATGGTAGGAGCAATGATGATCCCGCTGTCTTTCGTTACGTCACTTGTCCCTAAAACGGATGCTTGGTTAATACCTGTTGCCATAATGGAATAATTCTGGGGCGCAGGATTGCCGGAATCGTCAACTAATGTTCCTTTATTGCTGATTTCAACCCTGTATACTCTTCCGGCTACCGGGTTATCAAGTACCACCTGCTCTACGTTGTCGACGGTGTTGTCGGCTTTTGTTGCAGGGGTCATCGGGTTATTGGCATCCAGTTTCCATGGAAAATATATGGTATTGTTCGTCGTATCAATAATCCTCACATCAAGATCGTTGATCAGTTTGGAAGTTCTGTTATTATAAACATCCGATACGAACTGATAATTAGGTTCATATTCAGGGTCAATCCAGCTGACGGTCACTTTCAAAGGCTCACTTCCGGATGCGGTAATCAATTTATTGTTTTTCACACCGCTGATCAGTGTTTCATCATTAAAAATAACGGTATTGTTCGCTTTTCCGACCAATAATTCTGCTCCTTTCTTTGCATTGATGAATCCCCAGCCGAACCACGGATCCGGACCTGCATTTCCTGCCTCGGAAGCCGAATGTACGGTAAGGACTTTTGCAGACGCCGCATTAAATACTGCATTGTTAAACAGCTGCTTGTAAATCTGTGTCCACAGCCCGATGATCCCCGTTACAACCGGTGCTGAAAAGGAAGTTCCGCTGCCACCTGCCCAGGCGTTGCTTCCTGTAGCAGAAGTGGAAGCATAATATACATCAGTACCTACAGTGGAAATATCGGGTTTTATACCGCCGTCATCTCTCGGGCCTGCACTGCTGTAATCGGAATGTACTACATCGGATGCGCTGGTATATCGGTAATTGTTGGAACCGATAATGTCGGTAGCGCCCACCACGATAATATTTTTTGCCAGGGATCCGGGGCCGATGCAGTCGTACCCGAGTGAGCAGTTATTAGCAGGAACAGTATCGCTGGAACTGAATGAGGCCTGTCCGCTGGAAGTTTTGTAGTATTTGGGAACAGTGGAACCGGTTCCATTAGGGCCCATGCCGAAAGAATTTCCGGCAGATTTCACGATAACAAAAGACGGGTTGTTGTAAACCAGCGCATCATAATTGTAGTCGTTTGAATCATAAGTCCCCTGAAAATCGTAAAACGTACCTCCGCTTTTGGAACCGTTGTAGATATATGAAGAAATATTTCCGCTGCTGTCGTAATTTTCATTCCATCCGGAATTAATTCCATAGGAGTGGTTCGAAATATTGGGTTGGGACGTTTGTATTTTCTGAAACACCGTACTTGTTGAGGTATCTCCGGGCAGAGTAGTGGTGCTGAACATATAGCTGTCCATGGTGGAATTAATGGCCACTCCTTTTGCGTTTCCTACCGAAACGCCGCTGCTGTTTGTAAGCGGAGCGTTTTTTCCTCCGATAAAGCTTCCTACTCCCGTAGAATGATCGGAATAGCTCTGCGAACTGTCCTCTTTGTTCGTAACCCTTCCTGGTGCATTGTTAAAAGCCGTATGGGATCCGTAGATCCTTCCGCCGTCAAAAATGGTATATTTTATATTTTCTCCGTTGAATGAACCTGAAAGTCCTGAAATATTTCCGGGCGTATTCAGCAGATCCGAGTTGGCGTTCATCAGCTGCCGGGTATCCTGTTCCTGCAGGAAGTAAGGCACACCGAAATGAAAGCCGCCCAACCGGGATTTTAAGGAATCTATTTTTTTCTGTGTCGCACTGTCCGGGCTTTTCCCGTAAATTTTTTCAGCATAAGCATCGAACTGTTTTTCATTTTCTATTTTCTGCTTTTCGAATTCTCTTTTCAGCTGATCATTGCCTTTTTGTGCATACATGGAAAGGCAGAATAAAGTCCCTGCCAGAATTAGATGTTTTTTCATGCCGTTAATGATTAAGTAAATATTTCATAACAAATGTAGACAAGATTCAGGATTATCTATAACGAATAAGCTTTCAGATAATGAATCTTAATTAAATTTTAATGAGTCTTAAATATTTTAAGTTAAAATTTAAACAATGTTATGATTTTTGCCTCCAAGAAGATTTCTAATTGAGACAAACCATAAAGTTTACTGTTTTTCAATGGAGCAAGTGTCGGTAAATCATGTAAAAAGACCCTTGTTTTAACGGTAAGATCAAAAAAATGAAGTAACTTTACATTCTCTTTTTTTAATAAAAGCTGAAATAATACATGTATTTAGTTTTTGACACAGAAACCACAGGTTTACCAAAGAATTTCAACGCTCCGCTATCAGACTCAGACAACTGGCCAAGAATGGTACAGATTGCGTGGCAGTTGCATCATGATGACGGGACACTTATTGAAAATCAGGATTATATCATAAAGCCTGAAGGGTACGATATCCCCTTCAACGCGGCAAGGATTCACGGGATTACCACAAAAATTGCCAATGACGAAGGGCGTGATCTCCAAGAAGTACTGCATGAGTTTTCAGAGGTATTGAACAGGGTGCGGGTGGTTTCCGGACATAATGTTGAGTTCGATTACAACATCGTAGGAGCCGAATTTTACAGGAAAAATATAAAAGACAATCTTCAGGAAAAACCCAAGGCTGATACCATGGTTCTGGGTACCGACTTCTGTCAGTTAGGCGGCGGAAAAGGCGGAAGATACAAGTCTCCGAAACTGGAAGAGCTATACGAAAAATTATACGGGCATAAATTTGACGAAGCCCACAATGCTGCGGCCGACGTAAATGCCACCGCGCAGGTTTTCTTTGAAATGATGAGGATCGGGATCATCCCGGCTGAAATTCTTAAAATTTCCGAAGACCAGCTTACGTATTTCAAAACGCTGCATCCGGATCCGATTAAGCCTTTTAATATCGTTATCAGAAGGCAGGTCGCGGATTTCAATAACAAGAAAAAGCAGCAGGATTTCGGAAGTATTGATGAGATCGATCTCGGAAAATATTTCAATTTCGATAACCACAGTGTGTTCTCTACGCTTACTGCAACGTCAAGCATTAACGATTTAATTAAAAAAGCAACCGATAATAATTTCCCGGCCGTCGGTATGGTGGATCTCGGAAATATGATGGGAGCCTTCAAATTTGTTTCGGCGGTGGAAGGAGCCAATGGAGACCGTACGAAAAAACATAAGGAATATTTAGCCAAAAAGCAGGAAGCCGAAGAAAACGGAACGGAATTCAACGAGCCGGAGCCGGTTTCCGAACCTTTGATTCCTGTCGTGGGCTGCGAGTTCTATATTTCAGACCGATACGAACAGAAGCAGTTTACCAAGGATGATCCCGACCGCAGGACACAGGTGGTCCTGCTGGCCAAGGATTTTAACGGATATAAAAATTTAGCCAAACTTTCAAGTATCGGTTTCCTGAAAGGGTTTTATTTTGGTGTACCGAGGGTAAGCAGAGATCTTATCGCTCAATATAAAGAAGGAGTTATTGCCTTAACTTCCGGAATTTACGGGGATATTCCCGATGCGATTTTAAATACCGGGGAACAGAAAGGAGAGGAGCTTTTCAGATGGTGGAAAGATACTTTCGGAGATGATTTCTACGTTCAGCTCCAGAATCACAAGCTGCCAGAAGAAGAACATTTGAATGATGTTCTGCTGCATTTTGCCGACAAATACAATGTGAAAATTTTAGCCCAGAATGAAACATTCTACACAGATAAAGGCGATTCTAATATTCAGGATATTGTAAGCTGCATCAAAGACGGTGAAAAGCTTTCAACGCCTGTCGGAAAAGGTTTTGGTAAAAGAAGAGGACTGGCTACGGAAGAATATTATATTAAAAATTCGGAGGAAATCAAGGAGGCTTTTCTGGCTTATCCTGATGCTTTCGATGCGTATGAGGAATTTTTTGCGAAATTCAAGCCCTATACTTTAAAAAGGGACGTTTTGCTTCCGAAGTTCGATATTCCACAGGAGTTCATTCATCCCGAAGATGAGGTGGACGGCGGAAAACGAGGGGAAATGGCTTATTTGACCTATCTAACTTATGAAGGTGCAAAAAGGCGATATGCCGAGATTACCGATGAAATTAAAGAACGTCTCGACTTCGAACTGGAAGTTATTGCCAACACGGGATATCCCGGTTACTTCCTGATCGTACAGGATTTCTGTAATGAAGCCCGGAATATGGGCGTTTGGGTAGGGCCGGGCCGTGGTTCTGCAGCGGGTTCTGCCGTGGCATACTGTATCGGAATTACCAATGTAGACCCGATTAAGTACGACCTCCTTTTTGAGAGGTTCCTGAATCCGGAAAGGGTTTCCATGCCCGATATCGATATCGACTTTGATGATGAAGGGCGTGATAAGATTATCAAATGGGTAATCGACAAATACGGACAGAATCAGGTGGCACAGATCATTACCTATTCGGTTCTGGGAGGTAAATCGGCGATTAAGGATGCCGGAAGGGTACTGGATCTGCCGATTCCGGATACCAATAATATTGCAAAGCTGATCCCGTCCGTACCGGGGATGAATATCGCGAAAGCATTATCCAAATATGATAAATTAAGGCCGGAGGACCAGATGCTGGTTGATGAAATGAGAGCCGTGTTGGATAGTTCTTCAGATCCGCGGCACAATGTTCTTGCCAGTGCAAAAAAAATGGAAGGCTGTATCCGGAATACCGGAATCCACGCCTGCGGGGTAATTATTACGCCTGAAGATGTTAGTAACCTGGTACCGGTGACCATCGCAGCAAAAGATGCTGATATTTTGGTGTCTCAGTTTGACAACTCGGTAGCGGAAAGTGCAGGCCTTCTGAAAATGGACTTCCTGGGATTAAGGACACTGACGATTATCAAAGATGCCCTGAAACTGGTAAAAGCGAGATATGGTTTGGATATTAATCCGGATGAGATTCCGCTGGATGATGCGAAAACCTATCAGCTGTTTAAGGAAGGGCGAACCATCGGCATCTTCCAGTATGAAAGCCCCGGAATGCAAAAATACATGCGGGAGCTGAAGCCTACGGTTTTTGCCGACCTTATCGCCATGAATGCTCTGTACCGTCCGGGTCCGATCAAGTACATTCCGAATTTCATCAACCGGAAGCACGGCATTGAGGAAATTGTGTACGATTTACCGGAAACTGAAGAGTATTTAAAGGAAACCTACGGGATTACCGTATATCAGGAGCAGGTAATGCTGCTGTCCCAAAAGTTGGCCAACTTTACCAAAGGTGAGGCCGATACGCTGAGAAAAGCTATGGGTAAAAAGCAGATCGATGTTCTGAATAAAATGTACCCCAAATTCATTGAAGGCGGAAGAAAAAATAACCTTGATGAAGGAAGGCTGGAAAAAATCTGGAACGACTGGAAAGCGTTTGCGGAATATGCCTTTAACAAATCCCACTCAACCTGTTATGCGTTTGTGGCGTATCAGACCGCTTTTCTGAAAGCCAATTATCCTGCGGAATATATGGCGAGTGTGATGAGCAATAACATCAACAACACCGAATCCATCACCATGTTCATGGAAGACTGTAAAAGTATGGGTGTTGATGTATTAGGCCCGGATGTTAACGAATCGCAGTATAAATTCTCGGTAAACGAAAAAGGGCAGATCAGATTCGGGCTGGGTGCCATCAAAGGAATCGGGGAGGGCCCTAGTGAAGCCATTACAAGAGAAAGACAGAACGGAAGATTTAAAAATATTTATGATTTCTTTGAAAGGATCCTGCCTTCCCAGATGAACAAGCGGGTGGCGGAAAGCCTGGTGCTTGCAGGAGCTTTTGATGAACTCGATACCTTCCACCGGGGACAGTATTTCGACATCGATATGGCAGGAAAAACCAATCTGGAAAGACTGATCCGGTACGGACAGAGTTTCCAGGAAAGCAAAAATGAAATGGAACATTCCCTTTTTGCTGATTTTGCGGAGGAGGTCCAGATCGAACAGCCGAAGCTCGCTCCATGTCCGGAATGGCCAAATATGCACAAGCTGAACAAAGAAAAAGAAACCATCGGATTTTATCTGTCTGCACATCCGCTGGACGAATTTAAGTTTCAGTTCCAGTTTATGCAGGGGCAGCTTTCCAAAAAGGCAGTCCTTGAAAAAGATGAAGAAGTGAAACTGGTTGTGGATGAGGTTCCTATCCTCGAGCAGGATGTTCCTGAAGATGTTGCGGACCTTGTGGAAATTGTATCTGATGAATTGCTCACAGGCGAGGAGGAAATCATAGAAGAGGTTACTAAAAAAGCTGAGCCGAAAGGGGTTTTCCATTTTTTGAATCTGGACGAGGTGGATGCTTATAAAGAGCAGGCTTTTGCCAATAAGCAGGAAGAACTGTTTGAAGAAAAAAAGAAAGACTGGAAAACGTTACAGAAAGAAAGGGAAAATGGCGGCGCCGGCAAAGAGTATACGGTAGCCGGTCTTATTACGGAATACCGAGTGCAGGACGGTTTCAGAAGCGGTGAAAAAGTGGCTTTTGTGACACTGGAGGATTATTCGGGATCCTATTCTTTCCGTTTGGGAGACCGCGATTATATGAAACTGAAAGAAAAGCTGGAAGTTCAGCGGTTTGTGATTTTTAAAATTAAATTTGCCCAGGTAAAAGATGGTCGGATTTTCGTGAACGTAAATGAAGTTATTGAGCTGCAGGAAGCCTTTGAGCGTTTTGCCAAAAGCATTTCGCTGGTGATGGATGTTATGGATTTCCGGCCGGAAGACCTCAATTTTTTCAGAAGTGTGCTGGAAAAGAATCAGGGAAGCCAGAAATTGAAATTCTACATTAAAAGTGTTGAGGAAGATGCCAAAGCAGAGCATCTTGAAGTACAGTCTATGAAACATTCGGTAAATCTCAGCGGTGAACTGATTAAGGAAATTCAGTTGCTGAATAAGTATGAATTTTATCTGAATTAAAAAAAAATAAGTATAAAACTAAGGCTGTTTCGATCTGAGACAGCCTTTTAATTTTAATGCCATTTCATTTTTTTTTATCTTACAGAAAAATAAGTAAATGTATAAAGTTTATTGATATTTTTTATTTTCTGTTAATTTTTTAAAATAATTTTAATTTTTTTTTAAGTAAAAGGTAACAATAAAATAGAAGTAATTTATAAGCTTAATTAAATCCGTTTAAGAATTCAATAGTTTGTGAGTATTTTATATTTAATTGATAGTCAGATTACTGTTGTTTTTAATGAGATTATATTTTTATCAATAAAATCAAATGATTGTTTGTTTTTTAAGTAAAAAATTCTTCAATAATTGGTGAATTTGTGGGTTATTGTGATTATTTATGAATGAATTGTTAATATTATTTATATCTTAGTGGTCCTAATTTTAATTTACTTATAATGAAAAAACTTTTACTGGCGTGCTTATTTGCCTCAGGGGTGGGGTTGTCTGCTCAAACCAATATTGCTAATTATTCTTTTAGTAAAACGACGGGTGTTTCTTATACTCCCATTACTGGAGGTACTAAAGTATTACCTTCCGGAACCAATACCACATATGACAGTGATATGTCAGCTGCGATAACATTACCAACTCCTTTTCCATTTGGAGGAGCAAATGTTTCCAGTGTATATATTAGTAGTAATGGGTTTATAACTTTTGGTTCTGCTCTTCAGGCATATGATTATGCTCCGCTTTCAACTTCTGGAGGTACAGGTGCTATTGCAGCTTTTGCTCAGGACGGAGCATCATCCACCGCTACCGGAGCTGTGTCTGAAGTTAGATATCAGGATCTTGGAACCGAATTCGTAATTCAGTATAGCGATCATGCTAATTACTACAATAGAAGTACTGAAAAGTTAAATTTTCAGATACGTTTAGTATATGCAACAGGTGAGATAAAAATTGTATATGGAAATTGTACTGATCCTGGAACAACTAGCACTTCCGGAATAACACCTCAAGTTGGAATAAGAGGTAATAGTACGACATATTCTACAAATGTGAGTCCTCTCATGATTGGTAATATCCCGGCAGGAACAACTTGTGATTGGTCAAAGGCAGTTACAGGCGATGCTAATTCAAGTACAATGCTTTTTTCAGGAACAACCAATGCGAATGTGAAAATTCCTACAGGTTTACAGTACTCGTGGACACCGGGGACACAGGCGCCTGTAAGAACTTTTGCTGCCACAACTGCAATTACCAATAGCGGGGCTACTCTAAGCTGGACTGCTCCGACAGGAGCAACTGGTTATAATATACAATACAGAGCGTTAGGAGCTTGTGATTGGACAGATTTTGCAGGAAACCCTGTTTCAACAACAACTGCCGCGCTTTCAAATTTAGCGCAAAATACCACTTACCATGTACGGGTTCAGGCTTTAAATGGTTCAGCACAATCAATCTATTCTCATATTCCGAATACGGCAGGAACCGGTAATGGATATACTGCAACAGGAACCTTTACAACTCTTGCCAATTGTACGGCAACAGTTTCCGGACTTGCTTCTTCAGCAATTACTCCGGATGCGGCAACAATTACTTGGACGGCCTCTACAACTGCTCCGGGAAATGGATATGAATATTATTATAGCACATCTTCAACTACGCCTATTTCGACTGCTACTCCCTCTGGATCAGTTGCGGCTGGTGTAACTACAGCTAATTTATCTTTGCTGAATCCTTCGACTACTTACTATTATTGGGTAAGAGCTAATTGTAATGGAACGGATAAAGGGGTGTGGTCCAGTTCTGCAAGTTTCACAACATTGAATCTTTGTCCAACTGTTACTGTACCTACTGCCAATCAAACTGATGTAAGCACAACTCCAACGATTACTTGGACGGCTATTGCTGGTGCTACAGGTTATAGGGTAAGAATTGGAACAACATCTGGCTCCAACAATGTTATTGATGCAAATGTAACTACCGGTACCAGCTATAATGTGTCCCCTGCATTAAATAATTCTACGCTGTATTATTATTCGGTAACAGCATATACTGCAAATACTGCTGCCCCAGCGACACCTTGTACGGTAAGATATTTCGTAACAACTTGTACACCGGTTTCTACATTACCTTTAGTGGAAAACTTTGATAATACACCTACAGGTAGTAGTTCCAATACTAACGCTCCTGCTTGCTGGAAATATCTTGAGCCTGCATCTTGGTCGGGCTATGGATATGTTTCTTCATCATATTCTACTTCTGCACCTAGAGGATATTATATTTCTAATAGTGATGCTACTACGGCTGGTGGTATGCTGGTTTCTCCTCAGATCACCATCTTATCAAATGGAAACAACAGAGTTCGTTTTATGGCAATGGGTGGTTCGTCAGGATACACAGTTCAGGTAGGAACTTTAAGTAACCCTGCAGATGCTTCTACTTTTACTCAAATAAGTTCTGTTACTTTGACCGGATCAATGGCTCAATATACCGTGAATATCCCTAGTGGAAGTAACCAGTACCTTGCATTCAGACATGGAGTTGGTGGTACTTACAGATCTATTTATTTAGATGATATTAATATACAGGTAAGTCCTACATGTTTGGAGCCAACAGCTCTTACAGCATCTAATATTACTACAACAACTGCGGATGTAGCTTGGACTGCTTCTACAACTGTTCCGGCAAATGGCTATGAAATATATTACAGTACAACAAATACAGCTCCTGGTACAACGACTCAAGCATCAACAACAAGTACTACAACTTCTAAAAGTTTGTCTCAACTTTCACCATCAACAACTTATTATGTTTGGGTACGTTCTGCATGTAGTACAACTGACAAAAGCGAGTGGTCTCTATCTGCTTCATTTACGACATTATGCGTAGGTGTGGCAAACTTCTCTGAAAACTTTGATTCCACCTCGTCAAGCGGTAGTATTTTACCAAATTGCTGGAGTAAATTAGTAACTGGTACCTCATCAAACTCTTATGTTCAAGCGAGTACAGTAATGAGTGCTCCTAACAATTTATATATCTACGCGAACAGCGCAACAGAACCTGTTATTGTAAAATTGCCGAATATCTCTACACTAAGCACTGGTAATTACGCAATTAAATTCAAAGGAAGAGCCAATTACACTGTTGGAGGAAAAATTGATATTGGATACATGACAGATCCTGCAGTTGCTTCCACTTTCGTGACCTTAGGGACTTACACCACGACAAGTACTACAACAGTGGATGATTATTATTTAGCGATTACTGGAGTTCCGGCTGGGGTTACGACATTAGCTTTAAGAAACGCAGGTACACCGGCTTACAGTGTTTTAATAGATGATGTTATGTATAATTTAGCGTCTACATTGAGTACAAACAATATTGCATCTCCAGTTAAAGAGAACATTAAAGTTTATCCAAACCCTTTCACTGACATCCTGAATATTACCGATATTTCCAATGTTAAAAATGTTCTGGTAACGGACGTTGCGGGAAGACTGGTAAAAACCATTAGCAATCCTTCCTCTGAGCTTCATCTCGGTGAATTGAAGCAGGGAATGTATCTTGTAATTCTTGAAATGAAAGACGGATCCAAACAAATGATTAAAACCATTAAAAAATAATTTTTCAGATAGATTATTGCAATCATCAGAATAGCGGCAATTTTGCCGCTATTTTTTTTTGACTTATTTGTTTGTTTAAATATATATATAACTGTAAATCAATTACTTATTATTTATTTTTAAATAACTGATTATCAGTATTTTAATTATTTCATTTAATTATGATATATTTGTCAAATAGAATTATTTTATGTATTTATTTTATTTTTTAGTCTTAAAATTTTATTAAAATGTAAAAATTTGTTTGTTGTCTTGTATTTAATTAAATGTTATTTAATAATTTTATAGTACTAATTTAATTTTTACCAAAATGAAGAAATTTTTACTCACATGTATGATGTCCTTTGGATTGGGACTTATGGCGCAGACGACAGTGACCATTGGGGCAGGAGCAACAGCAAGTGATGCCTATGATAATGGTAATCCGATTTATCGTTCAAGTGGTACGAGTACTTATCACTATTCCAAATCTGTACAGCTGCTTACTGCTGCCGATCTGTCGGGAGCGACGGTACCTTCGGGATCTACTATCAATTCAATTGCTTATTATAAAGCAAGTGCGTTCAATGTTTCCGGATCCAATGCCTGGACCCTGAATGTGTATTTAAAGAACAGTAGTGCAACGGCTCTGGCAAGCGGAACTTCATGGGATACTATGACGGCAGGTGCTACTTTGTTCTATACAGCCACCATCAATAGCAGCAATAATTTCCCAGCGGCAGCAGGATGGGTAACTCTTACCAACAATACGAGCAATACTTTCAATTACGCAGGAAATGCAATTGAAGTGTATATCGATTGGGTACCTTCAGGTACGCTTACAAGCCCTTACACAGGCGGAGAATTTACATGGCAGTATGACTCGTCATCGACTGCACAGGCAATGGGAACCAGTAATTCTTCAGCGATACCGGGAAGCACAACATCGTTTTCCACCCTTTCAAGAAGGTATCAGACGCAGCTGAAGTTTACTTCCACACCATGTACGGGAACTCCTAACCCGGGTAACACTCTTTCTTCCGGATCGGCAGCGTGTGCAGGACCTTATAATACAACTCTGAGTTTACAGAATAGTGTAGCAGGAAGCGGCATAACTTATCAATGGTATCTTAATGGATCTCCGGTATCAGGAGCTACTTCTCCGACACTTAATGCAACAATTACAGCGGCCAGTACTTATTATTGTGCAGTAACCTGTACAGGAAGTGGAATGACTGCAAATTCAACTCCTGTAAATCTGGTTGCACCAAGCAATGGAATTTCTTCCTTCCCATGGAATGAGAATTTTGACAGTATGTCATCTGTAGGAACTAATATTCTGCCTTCCTGCTGGCTGTCGGTAGGGGGTGGAAGTTCTAATACGGAACAGTATACTACGGCTACAAGTGCTGGAAATTCTTATAACGATCCTAGATCAGCTCCCAATTATGTGACGATCTATTATCCGTATTCAAATGCTGCAACACTTTGGACACCTAAATTTTATTTAACGGCAGGGCAGTCTTATGATTTCTCCTTTTACTATGTAGGAGACGGACTTTCCGGATGGCAGGGTGATGTCTTGGTTAATAATAATCAGAATGCTACAGGAGCTACAGGCTTAAATACATTTGTAACATCTACCCAAACAACAACCGGAGGTTCTAACAGTACAAACTACACAAAAGTAAAAGTAACCTATGTGCCTACTACAACAGGAAATTATACTTTTGGTGTAAAAACATTAGCCGTTACCAGTGCGCCATATTATATGGGGTTTGATGATTTTAATGTGATGATTACGCCTTCCTGTACGGAGCCTAATGCTATATCGGTAAGCAATATTACTAGTGCGGGAGCTTTGGTTTCATGGACGGCTCCTTCCAATGCTCCGGCAGGCGGATACGATTTGTACTACAGCACAATCAATACAGCTCCAACCGCTACAACAACACCTAACTTTACCGGACTTACAGGAATTTCCAAGCAATTGAGTAATCTTACTGCTGCTTCTACTTATTATGTGTGGGTGAGATCGAGATGCAGTACAACAACACAGAGTATCTGGTCTGGTCCTGCTACCTTCAGTACACTTTGTACTACTGCTTCATTACCTTATGTTCAGAACTTTGAATCGGTAACAACACCGGCACTTCCAAATTGTACTCAGGTTCAGAATGCAGGAAACGGAAATGTCTGGACCACTGCCGATGCACCTACGGACAGTCCTGGATTTACAACAAAAGTTCTGAAATATGCTTATAATTCTTCCAGCGCAGCAAATACCTGGTTCTATACACAGGGATTGAATCTTACAGGAGGTGTTCAATATACCATTACTTATAAGTATGGAAATAATTCGACTACTTATGTTGAAAAATTAAAAGTGGCCTATGGTACTTCACCTTTAGCTTCTGCAATGACGAATACGATAGCCGATTATCCATCCATTAATGATAAAACGGCACATTCGGTAAGTGTTAATTTTACGCCTGCAACTTCCGGAATTTATTATTTTGGTTTCAATGCTTACTCGGATGCAGACCAGTATTATTTGTATGTGGATGATATCAGCATCAATACAGCTTCTGCTTTGGCTGTTTCCGAAATTTCCGGCACGAAAAACACAATTAAAGTATATCCCAATCCTTTCTCAGAGATATTGAATATCTCCGATGTTTCTAATGTGAAAAACGTTCTGGTAACCGACGTCGCAGGAAGACTGGTTAAAACCATTAGCAATCCTTCTTCCGAACTTCATTTGGGAGAATTGAAACAAGGAATGTATCTGGTGACACTGGAAATGAAAGACGGATCCAAGCAAACGATAAAAACCATTAAAAAATAGTTTTTAATAGAAACTTTAAATTAAAGAATAGCGGCTGTTCCCAGTCGCTATTTTTTTGATAATTAATGAAAAAATTATCTTCATATTGAATTATTATTGTTAATTTAGTATTCAACACGAGATAATATATAGTTTATGACAAAATTTCTACTTTCATGCTTATTGTTTTTAAGTATGAGTCTTCCGGCCCAGATAAGCCTTGGAGCCGGAAGCACCAGTGTCGGAGTCGCTCCGATAAGTACCTATTACGGATATTCTTACGTACAGCAGATCTTTACCAAACAGGAAATCAACGCTAATGCGGCTGGAAACATCACGGGACTGAAATTCTATCTTGATCCGTCTGCCTCGATTGCCAACTCATCGCAATGGACGGTTTATCTGGGATTGACAACAAAATCTTCTTTTGTAACAGATTCAGACTGGATTCCTTCCTCCCAGCTTACCCAGGTATTTTCCGGAAATGTAACAAATGCAAATGGTGTAATCAGTATTACTTTCCCAACACCTTTTGCATATAATAATGTTTCCAACCTGATTGTGGCGGCAGAAGAAAATTCTCCGGGCTATGATTCGAATAATTTTGATGAATCCATGTACGTATATCCTGGACCTCAGAACTCTACTCTTTGGAACAGAGACGATTATATCGATCCCAATCCTGCTTCTCCGCCATCATCAGCTACCAGAAAGGCTTATAAATCTGTAATTACCATCGACGGTCTGGTTCCAAGCCCGGTTCCTGCCTGTCCTTATGTAATATATCCCGCTAATAATGCTAATTTTGTCCCCCTTAATTCAACTATAACGTGGGGTAATATTTCCGGCGCCACAAGCTACAAAGTCTCTATGGGAACTACTCCAGGAGGAACCAATATAGCCAATCAGGTATCAGTAACAACCAACAGTTATACACCTGCATCGCCTTTGGCTACCGGAACGACCTATTATCTTAAAGTAACGGCAGTTGGTTCAGCCGGAGAATCCGCAGGATGTAACCAGGTGATGTTTACAACGATACCACCGCCACCGGCTAATGACGAATGTGCTACGGCAGTTGCACTCACGGTAAATCCGGACCTCAACTGTGGTACAGTAACGGCAGGATACACTTTGGGTGCAACGGATTCCAATACTGATCCGGCTCCTTGTTACGGTACACCGGATGATGACGTATGGTATAAATTTACCGCGACTGCTACCAGACATAAGATTTCCCTTTTAAATGTAGTTTCCGCCGGAACCGTAAACAGTACGGATACCTATTTCCAGGTATTCAGCGGAGGCTGTGGTGCTTTGTCGAATGTTCTTTGTTCGGATCCGGCTTCCGGCACGGTGTCCGGGCTTACGGTAGGAGAAACCTATTGGGTTAGGGTATACAGTTATGGCGGAGCAGGTAATAATCTCGGCTTCAATATCTGTGTAGGAACGTATCCTCCGCCTCCTGCAAATGACAACTGTTCGGGAGCAATTACAGCAACTGCCTTTCCGTATACCTATGTACAGAGTGATGGTGCAGGAGCTACCAATGACGGGGGATTTGTTACGGCGTGCAGTCTTCCGATGAATGACGGGACCTGGTTTAAATTCACAGGAGATGGTGATACATTCAATATTTCTGTAACAATGCCTTCCGGAAGTGATTTCGATCCTAAAATAGGCGTTTTCAGCGGAAGCTGCTCCTCACTGGTCTGCGAAGGTTCTATGGATCTCGGAGGCGCAGGAACTGCTGAAGTAATTTCCATTCCTACATTAGCGGGAAATACTTATTATATAAACGTAGGGCATTACAGCGGCTATTCGGATGAGCCTGAAGGCGCTTTTACCATCAATATTTCTAAAGGAACACTGGGAACTTCCGACGTAAAATCGAATTCCAAAAATACGATCAGGCTTTACCCGAATCCTTTCACGGAAGTACTGAATATTTCCGATGTTGCCAATGTGAGGACCGTTTCGGTTTCTGATATTTCAGGAAGATTGGTGAGAACAATCGATAATCCTTCTTCAGAACTTCATCTGGGAGATTTAAAACAGGGCATTTACATGGTAACCTTTTCTATGAAAGACGGTTCCAAGCAAACCATTAAAGCCATTAAAAAGTAACTAAGATTACTGATAATATATAAAGGCGGTCTTTAATAAGGCCGCCTTTAATTTTTCAGATAATTAATACTTAAATTTATTTATCGGGAACAGGCTGGATATCACCGGTATTAAGCCCTGAGAAAACAGCAGGGAAGAAGGTGACAAGGACAAAGTAGATAACAATCATTAACACAATTGCTGAAAAAAGTATAATGACCAGCATATTCGGCTTATTTTTCTTTTTAGGTTCCATGATTCCGTAGTATTTTAATTGATAGATTACTAATAATTGTTACAAAGCTAATTTCTTGCCACACTGTTTGCAATACCGTGCATCATCATCAATATCTTCATTCCCGCACCGGTCGCATACTTTTTCAAGATTCTGTCTTTTATTACGCATTTCTGCTGTTACGATTCCCGTAGGTACGGCAATAATCGAATAACCGGCCAACATTAAAACCACAGCAAAGAATTTTCCCATGGGCGTAATAGGAGAGACATCGCCATATCCTACGGTTGTTACCGTAACTACCGCCCAGTAGATCGATTGTGGAATCGTCTCAAATCCCGGCCTTCCGCCTTCTACCATAAACATCAGGGAACCTACGATAACGGAAAATATAATCAGGAATAAGAGAAAGATATATATTTTCCGGGAACTGTTTCTTAAAGCCCGTACAATAACGGATCCGTCGTTCATAAAATCCAGCAGGTTAAAAACCCGGAATACCCTCAGCATTCTGAGCATTCTGAAAATCAGGAAATATTTCGTTACCGGAAACAGGAAGCTCAGGTAAAACGGTACAAGTGCGAAAAAATCGATGATTCCGAAAAAGCTGAAGATATAACAGCTTTTGTTTTTCACCACGGCGATCCGTGAAAAGTATTCTGCGGAAAAAAAGATGGAAATGATCCATTCCAGGATAATAAATGTATAATGGAATCTTTTATCCAGCTTTGGAATGCTTTCCATCATGATAATGGAAGTACTGACGAGAATCAGTATAAGCAATATAATATCGAACAGCTTTCCTAATTTGGTGTCGGATCTGTAAATGATTCTGTACAGGTGTCTTTTCCAGAGCTGATCTCCCGGAATCAGCTGATGCTCCCTTTCCATTGAATTATTGTTTATACTGACTAAGGTAATCATTTTCAGATTGAACTTTATGAATATTCAGGCTTTAATTTTTTATTCCGGATTATTTGCGCTTTTCCATACGTGACTTTTGCCTGCTGTTTGGTTGTTTGAAAACCGAAATTAATCGATAAAATTTAATATCTTCGTCCTGATTACAAATTTTACGTATGAAACTGAGAACGGTAATTTCAAAAATTGAGGAACGGATCAAGATAAGCCAGGCAGAAGATTTTGATAACGTAGGCCTGCTGTGCGGATCGTGGGACCGGGACGTAAGCGGGATTCTGGTCTGTCACGATGCTCTGGAAAATGTGGTGGATGAGGCGATCCGTAAAAACTGCAACCTGATTGTCTGCTTTCATCCGATTATTTTTTCGGGATTAAAATCGCTTACCGGGAAAAACTATGTGGAAAAGGCAGTTATCAAAGCCATTGAAAACAAAATAGCCATTTATGCGGTACATACCGCTTTCGACAATGATTTCTTCGGTGTCAACCGGGGAATCTGTGATCAGCTCGGATTAACAAACCTGAAAATTTTACAGCCTAAAAAAAATAATCTCAAACAGCTTACGGTTTTCGTTCCGAAAGAATATTCGGGCAAAGTAAGAGAGGCACTTTTCAATGCGGGAGCAGGAAACATCGGTTTCTATGACGAATGCAGTTTTACTATCAATGGGAACGGGACATTCAGGCCTATCCAAGGCTCCAGCCCTTTTTCGGGACAGCAGGATATACGGGAAAACACCGATGAAGATATGGTTTCCGTTATTTTCGAAGATTACAAACAGGGACAGATCGTGAATGCCATGAAAACTGCCCATCCTTATGAAGAAGTGGCGCACCAGATTTACAGCCTGGACAATACCAACCAGTATTCCGGACTTGGGATGTACGGCGATTTTGAGGAGCCAATGGAAGAAGTAGATTTCCTGAAATTCGTCAAGGAAAAATTCGGCCTTGAAATGATCCGCCATTCCGGTTTCAATAACAAGAAAATAAAAAGGGTCGGTGTATTGGGCGGCTCCGGGGCCAGCGGAATCCGCTCTGCAATTTCCAAAAAATGTGATGCTTATATTACGGGAGACGTAAAATACCATGATTTTTTCCTCGCCGAATCTAAAATGCTGATTTGCGATATCGGACATTTTGAATCAGAACAATTTGTAACTCAACAATTATTTGAAATTTTATCACAAAAATTTAGTACATTTGCAATCTCAAAATCTATTGAGAAAACAAACCCGGTAAATTATTTCATTTAGAATATGGCAAAAACCAACGATATTTCAGTTGAAGAGAAATTAAGAGCTTTATACGATTTGCAGATCATTGATTCAAGATTGGACGAAATCCGAAATACCAGAGGAGAATTGCCAATCGAAGTAGAGGATCTTGAGATTGAAATCGAAGGTCTTGAAAAAAGAGCTGAAAAATTTCATGCAGACATCAAAGATCAGGACGATCAGATCAAGACGAAGCATGAAGTGATCAACCATGCAAAGACTTTAATTGAAAAATACAAATCTCAGCAGGACAGCGTAAGAAACAATAAAGAATTTGAAGCGTTGAGCAAGGAGATGGAATATCAGGAACTTGAGATCCAGCTTGCTGAAAAAAGAATCAAGGAATTCGGTGCTAAAATTGCTCACAAGAACGAAACTTTGGATGAATTGAATTCAAAGATCGACGATCTGAAGAATCACCTGAAGTTCAAAAAAGAAGAGCTTGAAGGCCTTATCGCCGAAACCCAGAAAGAAGAGGAATATCTGATCGAGCAGTCTAAAGAATATGCGGCAAAAATCGACGAAAGATTACTCGCTTCTTACAACAGGATCAGAACCAACTCTCCAAACGGTCTTGCGGTAGTAGGTTTGGAAAGAGGAGCTCCCAAGGGATCTTTCTTCACTATTCCGCCTCAGAAGCAGATGGAAATCGCTCAGAGAAAGAAAATTATCATCGATGAGCATTCCGGTAAAATCCTTGTGGATGACGAACTGGTAATGGAAGAAAACGAAAGAATGAATGCGGTGATTAAATTCTAATTTAATTACGATTTAAAAAAAATATAAAAGCTGTTTCAACTGAAGCAGCTTTTTTGTTTGTAGAATATTAAAACCCAATGGCAGGATTAATTCACAGTATGATTATCCGTATTCATTGTCATTCCGGTTGGAATCCAGATCTAGATATTTCCATACGGATATGTTTTTCAACCTAAAATTTAGATTTCTTCCGACCCAAAAAAACCGCTTCAAAAGAAGCGGCTTTACTTTATTCATGATGTTCATACATCTTATTGTAAAGACTGATGAACTTTTCTTTAATGGCTTTCCTTTTCAGTTTCAATGTAGGAGTCAGCAGTCCTGTATCAACGGCCCATATTTCCGGGGTAAGCTCGATTTTTTTGATCTGTTCCCAGTTTCCGAGATGTTCGTTGATGCTGTCAATCTCTTTCTTGATCCTGTCTTTCAGTTCGGCGCTATTGGCAATTTCCTGTGGGGTAGTCCCTATGTTGAGATTGTTTCTCATAGCCCAGCTTTTGGCAAATTCAAAATCAGGCTGGATCAGGGCACACGGCATCTTTTCACCGTCGCCTACCACCATGATCTGTTCAATAAATTTGGAAGCTTTTGCTTGGTTTTCAATTGTCTGGGGAGCAATGTATTTTCCGCCGGATGTTTTGAACATTTCCTTTTTACGGTCGGTAATCTGCAGAAATCCGTCACTGTCGATGTGGCCGATATCCCCGGTTCTGAAATAGCCTTCATCGGTAAACGCTTCCTTAGACATTTCTTCGTTTTTGAAATATCCTTTGAAAATAGAAGGTCCTTTTACCGTAATTTCTCCATCCTCCTGAATTTTAACATCCAGATTATCAAGTGGAAGCCCCACGGTTCCTATTTTCATCTTCTCGAAGCTGTTCACCGAAATCACCGGTGAGGTTTCGGTAAGTCCGTAACCCTCAAGAATCGGAATTCCTGCATTCTGGAACATCAGGTTGAGTCTTGTCGATAAAGCTGCTGATCCTGAAACCAACGTGATGATCTCACCGCCAAGGCCTTCCCTCCACTTTTTAAATACCAGCTTGTCCGCAATTATTTCTTTTAATCCCGAAGGCTTGGAAACTATTTTCTTTTTGGAGATCAGGTCCAGTGCCCAGAAGAATATTTTCTGCTTCAGTCCTCCGGCAGAAGAACCGGTTGCATAGATTTTATCATATACCTTTTCAACCAGTCTGGGAACCACACTCATGTAATGAGGCTTTACTTCTTTCACATTTTCGCCCATTTTATCGATGCTTTCCGCAAAATAAATTGAAAAACCGTTATACTGGAAAAGGTAGAACAGCATTCTTTCAAAAATATGGCAGATCGGCAGGAAGCTCAGTACCCTTGTGTCTTTATAATCCAGGCTTTTTTTCTTGGGTATTCTCGGAATTGAACCCAACACATTGGATACGATGTTATGATGGGTAAGCATTACGCCTTTAGGCTTCCCGGTAGTTCCCGAAGTATAAATAATTGTCGCCAGATCCTCGGCGTTAATGGTATTCGACAGATCTTCCACTTCAATCTGGGTAGAATCATCCTCACCGAGATCAATAATCTCTTTCCAGTTGGCAGCTCCGGTAATATTATCGAATGTAAAAACTCCCTGTAAAGAAGGGATGTTGTGTTTTACTTTTACCACTTTATTTAAAAGTTCCTTATCGGAAACGAAGCAGTACTTTATTTCCGCATTATTAAAAATAAACTCATAATCTTCCGGGGAAATATTCGGATATACAGGAACTGAAACCACACCGATCTGCGACAAGCCCAAATCCATAATGGCCCATTCCGTACGGGAATTGGTTGTGATCAGGGCGATTTTATCTCCGGGTTTGATCCCGAGTTTCAGCAATCCTCGTGAAATTTTGTTGGCCTGGTTGATAAATTCCTGCGTTGATGTTTTTTTCCATTCTCCCTGGTACTTCGTCACAAACATATCCTGCTTCGGATATTTATCTAAGGCATAGTGTGGTATATCGAATAATCTTTTGATTGTCATGATCGTTGAGGTATGATTTTAATAAATTTAAATATAAGAATTTTTTTTAATTGAGAAAATCTTAAGTGTTAATTAGAAATTAATAAAATGTGTATCATAACATATTTAATAATTCAAACTTCCTTTATATATGATGAATATTTAAAAATGAATCTTTTTATTTGCCATACTCTAATTTATCATTCTATTTTCAGATTTGCTCAAAAAGTGTAAATTAGCGACCATCTAATTATTATTTTTTTATGGACTTTAATTTATCAGAAGAACAGCTGATGATTCAGCAGGCAGCAAGGGATTTTGCTCAGAACGAACTATTACCGGGGGTAATCGAGAGAGACCGCGACCAGAAGTTTCCTGCAGAACAGGTAAAGAAAATGGGGGAAATGGGTCTTTTGGGAATGATGGTGGATCCTAAATACGGAGGTGCCGGAATGGACAGTGTTTCCTACGTTTTGGCTATGGAGGAGATCGCCAAGATCGATGCTTCTGCCGCTGTGGTAATGTCCGTAAATAATTCATTGGTTTGTGCCGGTCTTGAAAAATTCGCTTCTGAAGAGCAGAAGGTAAAATACCTTACGCCACTTGCCAGCGGACAGGTTATCGGGGCATTTGCCTTATCGGAGCCTGAAGCAGGATCTGATGCCACTTCACAGAAAACAACCGCTGAGGATAAAGGAGATTATTATTTGTTAAACGGAATCAAAAACTGGATTACCAACGGGGGAACGGCTACGTACTATATCGTGATCGCTCAGACGGATCCTGAGAAAAAGCATAAAGGAATCAACGCTTTCATCGTGGAAAGAGGATGGGAAGGTTTCGAGATCGGTCTGAAAGAAGACAAGCTGGGAATCAGAGGAAGCGATACGCATTCTTTGATTTTCAACAACGTAAAAGTACCGAAAGAAAACAGAATCGGAGAGGACGGGTTCGGATTCAATTTTGCGATGGCTGTTTTGAACGGCGGCAGAATCGGGATCGCATCCCAGGCCTTGGGAATTGCTTCGGGAGCTTACGAACTGGCGTTGAAATATGCGAAGACTAGAAAAGCCTTCAGAACGGAGATCATCAACCACCAGGCGATTGCTTTCAAACTGGCGGATATGGCTACACAGATTACGGCTGCCAGAATGCTGTGTTACAAAGCGGCGGTAGAAAAAGATGCAGGTAAAGACATTTCCGAAAGCGGGGCTATGGCTAAATTATACGCTTCTCAGGTGGCTATGGATACAACAATTGAGGCCGTACAGATCCACGGAGGATACGGGTATGTGAAAGAATACCATGTGGAAAGGATGATGAGGGATGCAAAAATCACCCAGATCTATGAAGGAACTTCCGAAATCCAAAAGATCGTTATTTCAAGAAGCATTGCAAAGTAATTGCTTAATTATACAGAAATAGTAAAAGGCTCTCAGATTTGAGAGCCTTTTTACATCCACACGAACCACAAAATATTAATAATATATATATCTTTTATTTTAAAATCAAATATGATTGCCTTTATCTATTGGATATTGATTTTTGCCGAAAGTTAAATTTTAATTGGATTATTCGACTTCCATCCGTCTGATAACAAAGTAAAATTAAGCACAAGAATTTTTCATAAAACGGATTTTTGATTAAAATATTATTAAAATCCATCTTCTTTTCAGGAAAAGGCTTTCAAAATTAATGAGGTTCATGGTGATTTGTGTTTTTACCTCTCTTTTTATAAAAATAATAACCGATGGCTCCGAGTAAAAATAAAGGCCAGAGCGGAAGGATGAACAGGAAGATCGAAGTGATCACATTCCAGCCTGATGAAACGGCCGCAAAAGATTTTTCGCCAAAAGTTTCCGGATTTTTGTTTTCGTTGTAGCTGCCTTCTTTCCCATACAGGGTAATTTCAAGTTCGCACATGGTATTTTCCACGACTTCCTGTCCGGTAACATTAATGCTTTTGTCTTTCACTTCCCCCAGATTGTAATTCAGGTCGCTCATCAGATAGTCAAACTTCTGAAGCGGAACTTTTACTTTCAGATAGGCAATCGTCTTATCGTCGCTGCTTACCGAAATATTTTCACTTCTGATAAATCCGTCATACTTGGCCACTTCTTCCTTTACGATTTCCTTGGCGGTTTCGGCATCATTTACGTTGATTTCCAGTGTTCCGGTTTTCACCAGCCTGTTTATGGGCACAATCAATTCATTTTTTTCTTTTTTAAGCTTCTCTCTATACACCACTTTGGTTTCGCGGATTACTTTCGGCGCCGGAACATTCACCACGATTTTCTGATCTTTTTTTACGGAATCCTTCTTCTCCGTTTTGGATTCCAAGGCTACATTAGAAATTTTTTCCGACAGGGAATCCACCATCTTTGAAGTATTTTCGATTTTATCCTTTACCTCATTTTTGGCATTTTCAAAATCTTTGATCTTCACATTCGCGGAATCTAAGGCGGCGTTGGCCTTATCGCCGATATCATTCAGCTTTTCGGAAGTAGCAGAAACAGTGCTGTCCGCCGACTGAAGGGTATTTTCCAGATCCGAAGCATTGGCTTCTCCTTTTTTACACATAATGAACGTGCCTGATACCGCAACGAGTAAAATGAATTTTTTCATAAGATTAATTTTTTCGATGAAGTAAAATTAGAGTCAGAACGGTTGCAAAGATTGTAAATGGGATGTATGAATATAGTAAAATTTTATATGGTTAAAAATCAATTAATTGTAAATGTTTTACAAAAAGTTTTACAAGATTTTTTTGTTTAAAGATATAGGCGATCATATGGTTGGAAAACGCAAATCCACTATATTTTATAAAAAAGGCGGCTTTTTAAGGTGCAAAGAATTTGACGGTGTCAAATTTTTATGCTGCTCATCCTAATCTTTATCATTTTATTCTTTCTGAAATCAGCGGTGTACCATTTTATAAAAGATCAAATCTTTGCGTCTTCGCGTATTCCAACAACAAGAAATCCGCAGAAATTTTTCCGCGGATTAAATTAAAAAAATAATTATTTAATTATTTTCAAGTTTATTTTTAATAGCATTCACCAAGTCCTCAACGCTATTTTTGTCAGTAATAATAAGGATTGCACCATTTAAGATAGATGTTTCTTTACCTTCGTTGTGATTATTTTGAATAATTTCAATTTTGGGATCCGAATCATGAAACAAATCTTTTATTTCAACTTTAAAAATAGAGGCGAGTTTTGGAATGTATTCTTATTTTATATCATTTTGATCATTTTCCCAATTGACATAAGTTTTCCTGTCAATATTTAGTAAATCAGCAATTTCCTGTTGAGATTTATTTTGACGTGTTCTTAGTTTTCTAATAGTAGATCCTACGCTCATATTTGTTAATTTTCGTCAAAAGTAATAAATATGTACGAAAAGTTCCACAAAGTTTGTAGAACTAATTGTATATTAACTTACTAGATAGATAGCTATATTTGTAATGTTTAACATTAAAAATAAATACAGTGAAAAAATTATTATTGTTTTCAGCATTTATGATTGCTGGAATTATTTCTGCTAAGGAAATTGCTTTATGTAATTCCCATTCTAATGAACAAATTAAAAAAGATTTTGTTTTTAAACAATATAGAATTACCATCAAGACTGTATGTGGAACAACTTATCAGACAATTTTTGATGACCAGTTTGATTCTATAGATTGTCTTTATAATGAATGGGAAATGTATAACAATCAGGATTGTGGACATTCCAGCTATGAAAATCCGATGACTTAACAAAAAATAATAGGCTGTTTAAAAAGACAGCCTATTTAATGATATATTTTAAATATTTATGAAACTGCTTTTAAGAATTTTTCTTTCATTTATTTGTATAAATTATGCAAGGAGTCAAGTTAAAAAAGATTCTTCTGAAATTGAGGTAAAATATAATTACATTTTTGTGCAGGATACTTTAAACAGATTATCATCAATATATGAGCCGATGGTATTGCTTACTAACGGAAAGAAATCTATTTATTATAGTGAAAATTATAAGGAAGCTGTTGATGGTTTTGGAAAAAAACTGGAGGATGCCATGAAAACAGGGAATGTTTTAGATCCAGGTGCTCTTCCTAGGTCTAAGGTGAAACATAACGTATATAAAGATGAAATTAAAACTTATATATCAAATTATTTAGGAAAAAATTATTATACATACGAAAGCCCTGACAAACTTAATTGGAAAATAGATAATAATAGTATTTCTACTATTGGTGGTTATAAATGCTATAAGGCAATTGTTGAAGCGGGAGGAAAGAAATTTGTAGCATGGTTTACTTATGATATTCCGATCAGCGATGGCCCTTATAAATTTAGAGGTCTCCCTGGTCTTATTTTAAAACTTAATGAAATAAATAATTATATAAATTTTGAGTTGATCTCTGTCAATAAAAAAAGTTTGCCGATAGAACAGAAGAAAGGAATAACAGTTACAAAAGATCAATATTTATTAAAAAGAAAAGAGTATGTAAATGATCCGTATCAGGGAAAAGTTAATAATCCTGAATACCGGAAAATGGTTGAAGAAAACAAAAGAAAATATAATAACTCTTTAGAATAAGTAATTTAATTTAGAGACCGTTCAAAAGCAAACGGTCTCTAAATTAATTAAGCATTTTTAAACTCACTGATGAAATGCAGCTTTACATTCGGGAATTTTTCCTGCGTCATGTGGATCGTAAATGAAGAATCGGCCAGGAAAACCAACTGGTTATATTTATCTCTGGCCAAAAAACGCTGTTTTAACCTTGCAAATTCTTTGAATTCCTCGGACTTTTCATCCGCTTCCACCCAGCAGGCTTTGTGCATCGAAAGCGGCTCGTACGTACATTTTGCTCCGTATTCATGCTCCAGACGGTACTGGATCACTTCATACTGAAGCGCGCCTACTGTTCCGATGATCTTACGGCCGTTCATTTCCAGTGTAAACAGCTGTGCAACCCCTTCATCCATCAGCTGATCAATTCCTTTGGCCAATTGTTTCGCTTTAAGCGGATCATTATTATTAATATACCTGAAATGTTCCGGAGAAAAGCTCGGAATTCCTTTGAAGCTCAGTTTTTCACCACCGGTTAACGTATCACCGATCCTGAAGCTCCCGGTATCGTGGAGGCCTACGATATCTCCCGGGAAACTTTCGTCCACCACTTCTTTTTTATCGGCGAAGAAAGCGTTCGGCGAAGAAAACTTCATTTTTTTGCCTTCTCTTACCAGCAGGTAATTTTCATTTCTTTTAAAGGTCCCGGAAACGATCTTTACGAAAGCCAGACGGTCCCTGTGTTTTGGATCCATATTTGCGTGGATCTTGAAAACAAATCCGGTGAAGGTATTTTCCTCAGGTTTTACTATCCGTGTATCGCTTTCCTTTGGTTGTGGCATCGGTGCAATATCGATAAAGGCATCCAGCAATTCGCGCACTCCGAAATTATTTAAGGCCGAACCGAAGAAAACAGGCTGTAGATCCCCTTTCATATAATCTTCGCGGTTGAATTCCGGATACACGGATTGTACTAAATCCAGCTCTTCCCGTAAATTCTTAGCTGCTTTTTCACCGATTACTTCGTCGATGGAAGCATCATTGATGTCGTCAAACTTAATCGCTTCACCTACCTTCTGCTTCTTCTCCTCCAAAAATAACTGGATGTTGTTTTCCCAGATGTTGTAAATTCCCTGGAAATCGCTTCCCATTCCGATTGGCAGAGAAAGCGGACAAACCGTAAGTCCCAGTTTCTGTTCCACCTCATCCAGCAGATCGAAGGCATCTTTACCCTCACGGTCCAGCTTATTGATGAAAACCAGCATCGGGATATTCCGCATCCGGCATACCTGAACCAGTTTTTCCGTCTGCTCCTCAACCCCTTTCGCTACGTCGATCACGACAATTACGGAATCTACAGCGGTTAAAGTTCTGTAGGTATCTTCTGCAAAATCCTTGTGACCCGGCGTATCCAGAATGTTAATTTTATGGTCCCTGTATTCAAAAGCCAGTACGGAAGTCGCTACGGAGATCCCTCTCTGCCTTTCGATTTCCATAAAGTCGGAGGTCGCTCCTTTTTTTATCTTGTTGGATTTTACCGCACCCGCTTCCTGGATCGCACCCCCGAAAAGCAGCAGCTTCTCCGTGAGAGTCGTCTTCCCGGCATCGGGGTGGGAAATAATTCCGAAGGTTTTTCTTTTCTCTATTTCTTTGATTAAGTCTGACATATCGTATTTTGAAGTTGCAAAAATCGTGAATTTTGTCGAATCCTGAAAATCGATTTTTTCTTTAGCCGCAAAAGTGGCAAAAGATTTAAATGCGCATATTAGTATGCATCCAAAATAGAAATAATGTCAGTAAGCTGGAAGTTTTTTGAATTATGCCGCTTCATTTTATTACAAAACGTAACAGGTGTTCACAAGATTTAAAAAATTTAAATAAAAAATCTGTGATTTTTCTTTCTTATGTGTTCTGAATATTTTCAACGCTGTAGTCTAAAAACTGATGTGTCTAATGTGTTTAAAAGAAATCTGTTAAAGCTAACTCACGAATCTGATTTTCTCTTCAGTAAATACGCCAGTCCCAGGCCAATACAAACCATCCCGGCACTGAACGGGAAAATATACGTCATCCCGTAAACATCCGCCACTCCGCCGATCAAAGGTCCGGCAACGCCTAGTGAAAGATCAATGAAAAGTCCGTATCCTGCCAAAGCGGAGCCCTGGTTGGAAGCCGGGACACTTTTTATTGCCACGACACCCAAAGCCGGAAAGATCAAAGAAAAGCCAAGGCCTGTAACGCCGGCTCCAACCAAAGCGATTTCAGGATTGTTTCCGAAAGCAATAATCAGAAGACCGGTGGTTTCTACGAGAAGACATATCATTGCTACCCTGATTCCGCCATAGTTTTTAATCACATTGCTGAAAACGAGTCTCCCCAATACGAAAAGCCCGCCGAATACACTAAGGCACAAAGCGCCGTTATTCCAGTGAAAATAATTATAATACAGCGTAATGAAAGTCGATATGCTGGCAAAACCGAGGCCGCCCAATGCCAGGCAGACCCCGAAGGGGGCAACCTTTCCCAGAACCTTCCAGAAAGACTGGGCTTCCTGTGTGTTGGGGTTGGTTTTGTTTTCCTTGGTCCGTGCATATAAAAATCCTGCGATTCCCATAATGATGGAAAGGATCCCGATCCCGTACAGGCTATAATCCTTTTCGATGGTAATCCCCAGAGAAGCCCCGATAGCCAGGGCACCATAAGAAGCAACGCCGTTGTAAGAAATGATTTTTGCCGTGTGTTCTTCCCCGACAGCCATCATCGCCCAGTTGATGGGGCTTGCCCCGATAAGCCCTTCCGCACAGCCGGTAAGCAGTCGCGTGATGATCAGGAATGCCAGACTTAAAAAAGGCGAAAACCTAAAATAATACGCCAGGATCAGGAAAATTCCGGTGAGAGAAAATCCCAGCATGCTGAACAGAACGGCAGGCTTCGGACCTTTTCCGTCGATGATCTTGCCCGAATATGCTCTCAGAAAAAAAGTAGAAACATACTGGAGGCTGATTACCAATCCGGCAATCAACAGGCTGAACCCTAGATTTTTATTGATGAAAATGGGAAGGACAGAAAGTGATAATCCTATGATGAAATATCCCAGAAAAGTAAAACAGACATAGGTAAGCAAGGACAAATTAACATTTTCCGGCCGCTTCATTGCTTTATCCATATTAAAAAATTAAAAGGCAAAGTTACTTGATACAAAACAGATCCCATGATAAGGCATTATAAAATATATCAGGTTTTACAGGCAATTCCTTTGCCGGAATGCACTTTTCCCATAATTTGATTTATCTTTGTTTGAATTTAAAAATCATCGATGCTCTATGGAAGACAGATATCCGAAGTATACCTTTACATGGGTCGGAGGACTTGTATTGTTGGCGGGATTATTTGCCGGGACCATGGTTACCTCTTTTTTTAATGTCTTCTGGATGTTTACCTTTAAGGAAAACCTGCAGTACCGGGATTGGTTCTTTATGCTTACTAATGCGGCAGGATTTGTTTCTGCTATTGCATTTTTCGATTTTTTTATCGTCCGCAGGACGACGGGTAGAAAACTTAATTTCAACTTTTCACCCACAAACTTCTACACGTATCTCCTTATCTTTCCGATGATGGTCGGGATGATGTTCATTGCAGAATTCATTACCTCGCAGATTCCCACCACCGGGCCGTTCTTCGGGAAATACTATGAATTCTTTACCCAGCTGATGGATAAGCTGACGAATGATCCGGTAGTCATGATTATTACAGCCGTGATCTGTGCGCCGATCTTTGAGGAAATCATTTTTAGAGGAATTATCCAGAAAGGATTAATGAACAAAGGAATGGTACCCTGGAAAGCGATTATCTCCGCTTCTGTTATTTTCGGGCTCGTTCATGGAAATCCTTGGCAGTTTGTGGGAGCGGTGCTGTTGGGGTGCGTTTTGGGCCTGGTTTATTACAAAACCAAATCACTGCTTTTACCGATGTTGCTGCATGGTTTTAATAATTTATGTTCGACATTGCTTATGATGTACACCAAAAACGAAAGTTTCGCGGATGCTTTTAAAATACCGGAATGGATGATATTGGGAATGGGAATCGTTCTCTTTTCCCTGTTCTCTTATCTTTTTATGAAAAAGTATAAAGTTCATTATTCCGAGATGTAGATCTGCTATTATTAAATTTTGCTGCATTTTTCACCAGCGATAAAATTCGTGTTCCCGTGAAAATTATATGTGCATTTCGTGTTTAAAGACAATATAAATTAAAATGAAAACGGATATGGAATTACTGGTTGCTACACACAACATCCATAAAAAAGAGGAGATCCAACAGATCTTAGGCGATCATTTCATAGTCAAAAGCCTGACGGATTATGATATTCACGACGAAATTGTAGAAGACGGGGACTCCTTCAATGCCAATGCGCTGATTAAAGCCAAACACTGCTTTGAAAAAACAGGAATTCCGAGTTTGGGAGACGACAGCGGACTGGTCGTAGAATTATTGGACGGAAGGCCCGGGATTTTTTCCGCAAGGTATGCAGGCGATCACGATTTTGCCAAAAATATAGAAAAGGTACTGAGTGAAATGGAAGGGATTAAAAACCGGAAAGCCTACTTTATCACCGTTCTCTGCTACTATGACGAAAACGGAGCAAAGTACTTCGACGGAAGGGCTCACGGTAATTTGCTGGAACAAAACAAGGGTTTCAAAGGCTTCGGTTACGATCCGATTTTTGTTCCGGAAGGCTATGAAATGACCTTTGCTGAAATGGAACCTCAGGATAAAAATAAAATCAGCCACCGAAAACAGGCACTGGATTTGTTTCTTGAGTTTCTGAAAGGTAAAGGCTAAATAAAGTTTGAGGTGATAGGTATCCGGCTTTCAATCTGACTTTCAGCTTTTGCCTTAACTTTAACCTTAATCTTAATCCGTACCTTTGTGTATATAATAAACTATTGATTTGAGTACTTATCTTACCATATTAGGCTTCAATTCGGCAATTCCTACGGTTAATTCTTCGCCCACCGCGCAGTTCCTGGAAATAGAGGAACGGTCTTTCCTGATCGACTGCGGGGAAGGTACGCAGGTGCAGCTGAGAAAAGCCAAAGCCAAATTTTCAAAAATCAACCATATTTTTATCTCCCATCTTCATGGCGACCACTGTTTTGGTCTGCCCGGTCTTATTGCATCTTTCAGGCTGTTGGGAAGGGAAACGCCGCTGCATGTTTACGGCCCGCTGGGAATTAAGAAAATGCTCGAAACCATTTTTACCATTACGGAAACCCACCGCGGTTTTGAAGTGGTATATCATGAGCTGGATAAAAACTATTCGGAAAAAATTTATGAAGACAACAGGGTAGAGGTTTATACCATTCCTCTGGACCACAGGATCTACTGCAACGGCTATCTTTTCAGGGAAAAACCTAAAGACCGCCACCTCAATATGAAGGAAATTGCCAAGTACAGCGAGATTGAAACCTGTGATTACCATAACATCAAAGCAGGAAAGGATTTTGTGTTAAGTGATGGTTACGTGCTGAAAAACGAAATCCTTACCATTGATCCCGCGCCATCGGTATCTTATGCTTTCTGCAGCGACACCCGCTATCTGGAAAGTGTGATTCCGGTTATAAAGAATGCCACGGTATTGTATCACGAGTCTACCTTTCTGCATGATCTTAAAGAAATGGCCGATTACACCGGTCATACCACCGCCCGGGAAGCAGCGGTTATTGCACAGAAAGCTGAGGTAGGTAAACTTATTTTGGGGCATTTTTCCAATAGATATGGCGATTTGACGGTGTTTACGGATGAAGCGAGAACGATTTTTCCGAACACTTTTCTGCCGAAAGCACTGGAGCCGGTAAAAATTTAAAATTGTATGTTGAAGTTTGAAGAATTGAAAATCTTCTTAGATGAAAAGGCGGATCAGTACAACCATCCGGAATTTATAGAGAATGATCCTATCCGGATCCCGCACCGTTTTTCTTTACAGCAGGACATTGAGATTGCAGGATTTCTGGCTGCTACGATCTCGTGGGGAAACCGGAAAGCTATCATAAAATCGGCGGATAAGATGCTTGAGGTCATGGGAAACTCACCGTATGATTTTGTACTGAACCATTCTGAAAAAGATCTGAAAGAGATTCAGGATAAAAGCATCCACAGAACTTTTAACGGAGAGGATTTTGTATTTTTTATCAATCAGTTTAAAAGGATTTATTCCCAACATGAAAGCCTGGAAGATTTATTCACCGTCCATAATCCGGAAACGAATTTCGGTCATGCCATAGAACGTTTCAGAGCACAATTTCTGGGAACTGAAAAACACAGGAGCCATAAACATGTGAGTTCGCCTTATAAGAATTCATCTACAAAAAGAATTATTATGTTCCTGCGCTGGATGGTCCGTAAAGACAAACGCGGAGTGGATTTCGGAATCTGGGAAAATATTGATCCTAAATATCTTTCGATCCCGCTGGATGTGCATACGGGGAATATTTCCCGGAAGCTGGGACTGATTTCGCGGACACAGAACGACTGGAAAACCGTGGAAGAACTTGATCTTATTATCAGGACATTTGATGATAAGGACCCTGCAAAATACGATTTTGCTCTTTTCGGACTGGGAGTTACTAAAGAATTGCTATAAAAACAGCACACAATGAAAAAGTACGAAGAAAAAACGGAAGTTTTAGAAAAAATTGCAAACGGTATTACCTGGTGGATCGGTTCGATTCCTTCGCTGATTGCGCATACCTTATTTTTTATCATTTCTTTTCTTTTGCCCTTGCTGCATCTGGTGGAATTTGATAAAATGCTTCTGATTCTTACCACGGTAGTTTCGCTCGAGGCTATCTATCTTGCTATTTTTATCCAGATGTCCGTTAATAAAAGCCATGAGAAAATCGAGGATATCCAGGAGGATATTGAAGATATTCAGGAAGACATTGAGGAAATCAGCGAGGATATCGAAGAGATCAGCGAGGACATCGAAGAAATTAACGAAGATATTGAAGACATCCAGGAAGATATCGAAGAAATTAATGAAGAGGAAGATGAAGAAGATCATAGCGAGAGAGCTAAAAATGTCATGCTTAAAAGCAATGTAAGTTCTAATAAAAACGAAATAAAGGCTTTAAAGGACAAAATAGAAGAACTGCAGAATATGATCGACGCTCTCAAAAAGGAATAGGCTTAATTGTGATATTAATGATAAACTGAATGACTGATAATTTTATCAGTCTTTTTCTATTTAAACAGATATAATATCTCTTTTTATGTATTTTTATAGAAAATTAAATTTTCGATAAAAGTGGGTGTTTTTTTAGAGGAATTTTAATGAAAAAATCATTATTTTTGAACAAACAATATCAAAATGTTAAATTATAGACTAAAAAGCTACTATTTTATCTTAATGTTTCTAACGGTCTCAGCCTCTTTGCTGGGACAGAGAAAACCGCCCAAAAATATTGTAACTTCAGCCAACAACAAAGCAGGTGTTTTTATAGATGTGAACGCTGCCGGTTATACCCCATCCACTTACACCCCTGAACAGCTTGTAAAAAATATTCTGATCAACGGTGGATCTACCTGTTCGGTTCCTAACGTATCAAATGTAACGGTAACTCCAAACCAACCCGCTACGGATAATGACCGGTTTTGGGGATATTTCCATAAAGGAACAACCAATTTCCCTTTTACGGACGGGATTGTTTTGACAACGGGTTATGCAAGACAGGCCGGAAATGTTGCCTCCAGTGTAAGTACGGCAGTAACAGGGGCGGGCCAGGATGATCCCGATCTTCTGGCAGCAGTGCCTAACCCCAATCCCAACGACCATTATAAGGATAATGTCATGCTGGAATTTGATTTCGTACCAAATTCCTCGCAGGTTAAATTCAATTACATATTTGCTTCTGAAGAATATACGGGCTCATATCCTTGTCAATATTCTGATGCTTTTGCATTGTTGATCAAGCCTACTGCAGGAGGACCGTATGTAAATGTGGCTATTCTGCCGGGAGGGGCAGGGCCTGTATCAATGACCAATATTCATCCGGCCATTTCAGGAGTATGCCCTGCCATTAATGAAACTTATTTTGCAGGATATAATTCTGCTTCTAATATTGTAACCAATTACGAAGGGAGAACCATTCCTTTAACGGCAACTGCCACAGTAACACCGGGAGTATCCTATCATTTCAAGATGGTGCTTTCCGATTACAGAGACACCGCGTTTGATTCTGCCGTATTTATAGAAGGAGGATCTTTCGATATAGGAATTCAGCTTGTAGACGGAACCGGAGCCGTATTGCCGAGTACGCTTAACATGTGTGACAATACCCCTCAGACTTTGGTAGCACAGGTTTCTAATGTAACGGGGCTAACTTACCAGTGGTACCTCAATGGCGTGGCTATTAACGGAGCCACCAGCGGAACGTATGTTGCCACCGCACCGGGGGTATATCAGGTCCAGGTACAGGTTCCCGGGAATACCTGTCCGGCTTCCGCAACGGTTACCATTGTCGGTGGTACAAGCCCTGTGGTTCAGAATGCCACACTCACTGCCTGTTATGCTACGGGAAATGCCACTTTCAACCTTACCCAGGCAGAACCGTATTTAACGACAACGACAGGCGTAACCTTTAAATATTATCTCAATCAGGCAGATGCCGTTGCCGGAAATAATTCTAATATTACCACTCCTACCAATTTTTCAAGTGCAGGAGGGCAGACTATTTATGTAAATGTAGCAAAAGGATTCTGTTCAAAAGTGGCTCAGCTTCAGTTGGTAAAAGCGCCGCAAATGACGGCTTCCATCGCGACTCCACAAAAGATTACCTGTGCTGTCCCACAGATTACGCTGAATGCCGGAGCATCGGTATATCCGTCAGGAGCAACCTTTAATTGGGTGGCTTCAGGAGGAGGTAATATCGTTTCAGGGGCTACCACATCAAGCCCGGTCGTTAATAAAGGCGGAACTTATACCTTAACAATTACAAAAATATATCAGCCCGGCGCAACCTGTACGGCCACTACTTCGGTAACCGTAGCTGAGGATCTTGTAAAGCCTGTCGTGGCTTTAACTGCGCCGAGATATAAAATCTGTCAGGGCGAATCGGTGGTACTTACAGCCGCAGGCGCGCTTACTTATGTATGGTCTGGTCTTTCAGGAAACGGAAATGTAAAGACCGTCACACCGAATACAACGACAACCTATACGGTAAACGGAATTGCTGCAAACGGTTGCCAGTCTGCTACCCCCGCAACGATTACAATAGAAGTGGTACCTGCTATTGTTTCTAACGTGAAAGGCGGTTATATCTGCCAGGGCGATAAAATTACACTCGATGCCGGAGCAGGTCCCAATTACACATACCTTTGGAATACGGGTGCAACTACCCAGACCATTTCAGTCGGAACGCCGGGTGCATATGCCGTGACCATCAATAATGGAGTATGTTCAAAAGTGTTTACGGTACAGGTAATTCAGGCTGTTATTCCTGAAATAATTAATGTAAACTATAACGAGAACGGAACCATGATCCTTACAGCAAGCAATCCAAGCAACGGAACACTTGAATATTCCATAGATAATGGACTGACATGGCAAAGCTCAAATACTTTCACCAATGTTCCCCGAAATAAGGTGATTTCCATTAGGGTCAGAGTAAAAAATACAAGTTGTGTAGGTTTCCTTGAATACTTTACCTTTGTTATACAGAATGTGATCACACCGAACGGAGATAATATCAACGATATTATCGATTTCCGGGGCGTAAATGAAAATAAGGATTTCAAAGCTTCCATCTTCGACCGTTATGGAAAAGAAGTATACAGGGAAAGTAAACTGCAGCCATACTGGGACGGCTATTTCCAGGGCAAACGCCTTAATACCGCTTCATACTGGTACCAGGTAAGTTTTGAAGATCCCGCCAGTAAAAAACCTGTCGTAAAAACAGGATGGATTTTACTGAAGAATTTTGAATAAGATTTAAGAAAGGCCGACAATTTGTTGGCCTTTTTTCCGTTTTAAAAAGAATGAAAATTAATCTTTTTAAAATTAAATTAATTGTATTTACGGCAACGCAATTTGCCAGGGATTGAAATTCAATTAAAAAAAATAGTATTTTTGTTTAAAATAATTTAAAATGTTAGATAGGAGGACAAAAAATTTATTTTTGGCTTTGTTTTTAGTTTTTGCAGCAGGCTTTCTTTCTGCCCAGAACAGGGATGCAAAAGGAGTAGCCATTAAAAAAACTGCGGAAAATATGAAGGCCGGCGCTTTTATAGATGTAAATACCGCCGCATATCCTGAATCCGCATTCAGTATTACCCAGTTGGTAAAAGACGTACTGATCAGCGGTGGGTCTACCTGTTCTGCAGCAAACGTTACGAATGTTGCCGTTTCTCCGAATTTAGCAGTGACCAACCAGAACAGAAGCTGGGGATATTTTAATAAAGCGACGACCAACTTTCCTTTTGCCAAAGGAATCGTGCTTACAACAGGATATGCGAGAAAAGCTGGAAATGACTTACAGGGAACACTGAGTGATCCTCTCGGAACGGGAGGAGATGCAGATCTGGCAGCAGCATTAGGGGTTCCAAACAGCCAGCTGAATGATGCCACTTATATTGAATTTGATTTCGTTCCGGCATCTACAAAAGTTACTTTCAGGTACCTGTTTGCTTCTAAAGAATATCAGACCAACTTTCCCTGCACCATCAGTGACGGCTTTGCGCTGTTACTGAAAAAAGTAGGAGATCCTTATACTAACCTTGCGGTTCTTCCGGGAGGAGCAGGACCGGTAAGCGTAACAAATATCCACCCGGCCACACAATATCAGAGCGGAGCACCATTATCCTGCGGGGCAGCTAATGTCGCCTATTTCGGAGGCTACAATATCCCTCAGGTAGAAACCAATTTCAACGGGCGAACGGTACCTTTAACGGCAACGGCTACCGTAATTCCAGGACAGACCTATCACTTTAAAATGGTATTGGCAGATTACCAGGATTCCAACTTTGATTCTGCAGTTTTTCTGGAGGCCGGATCTTTTGATATAGGCGTTCAGCTGCTGAATCCGGCAGGGGTAGCACTTCCTTCATCGATCAATGTATGTGATAATGCTCCGCAGACCTTTACGGCTTCGGTTCAGGGGGGCGGTGCCACCTACCAGTGGTATCTGGGATCGAATCCTATTCCCGGCGCCAATCAGACTTCTTACACAGCTACACAACCCGGTACATACAGTGTTCAGGTATTTTTACCGGGAAATACATGTCCGGGAACGGCTTCTGTTACCATAGTCGGGGGAACATCACCCACTGTACAGAATGCTACGCTTACTGCCTGTTATACACAGGGGAATGCAGTATTTAATTTGACCTCGGCTCAAAATTCGATCAGTACAACACCCGGGGCTACTTTCTCGTACTATATAAATCAGTCCGATGCATTGGCAGGAAACGGAAATACAATTACTACACCTACCGCTTTTCCAAGTGCCGGGCAGACCGTATATGTTTTGGTTAAAAACGGTTTCTGCTCAAAAGTTGCCGAACTGCAACTGGTAAAAGCCGCTCAGATAACTGCTTCCATTGCGACACCGGGGGTTCTGACGTGTTCAAATCCACAGGTGACCCTTAATGCTTCCGGTTCAACGTATCCTTCCGGGGCTACCTTCAACTGGACAACGACCAACGGAAATATCATTTCGGGAGCAAATACTTTAAATCCGGTCGTGAATGCAGCAGGTACCTATACCTTAACTATTTCCAATACCTATCAACCCGGGAATTTAACCTGTACCAATACCGCGAGTGTAACGGTTACGGGAGACAGTGCGCCTCCTACGACGGGGCTGACGGCTTCCAGCACCCTGATCTGTGCCGGCCAGTCTGTAACCTTAACCGCTTCGGGAGGTGCTACATACAACTGGACGGGGCTTACCGGAAACGGTGCCACCCAAACCGTATCTCCGACTACAACAACAACGTATACCGTAAATGCAGTAGGCGCGAACGGTTGTGTGTCCCAGACACCGGCAACGATTACCATACAGGTTACACAGCCGATCACTGTAAACAATGCCACTTTGCTGAAATGCTATCAGCAGGGCGGAATTAATTATAATTTAACCGAGGCCCAGCCTCAGATCACAACGGCTTCAGGCGTTACATTCTCTTACTACCTGAATGCAGCCGATGCCAATGCAGCTAATGGCAATACGATTGCCAATCCTGCATCATTTAACAGTGCAGGAGGTCAGACCATGTATGTTCTGGTAGTAAACGGCGGATGTAAATACGTGGTTACGCTACAGCTTCAGACAACGCCACAGACGACATTAACCATCAACCCGACGCAGCAGATTACCTGTACAACGCCTCAGATTACGCTGAATGCCTCCTCTTCTGTAATTCCTTCAGGTTCCACGATTGCATGGACGGCAGCCGGCGGAGGAAATATTGTTTCCGGAGGAAATACTCTGGCTCCTGTTGTAAATGCTGGAGGCGTATATACTTTAACGGTAACCAATGTTAATCAGCCGGGTAACCTGAACTGCAGCTATACGGCCAGTGTAACGGTAACCCAGAATACAACAGCTCCGGTGGCGGCATTAACTTCCACAGCGACACAGATCTGCCCGGGAGAATCGGTTACCCTAACCGCTTCGGGAGGGGTTACTTATAACTGGGGGGGAGGTCTTCCAGGAAATGGAAATACGCAGGTGGTTTCCCCGTCCGGCACCACGACTTATACGGTATTTGCAGTAGGAGCCAATGGCTGTATTTCTACAAATCAGGCGACGATTACGATAACTGTGGGTCCTCCGGTAGCTGTACTTGCCGCTTCAAAGTCTAAAATATGTGCCGGGGAATCCGTTACCTTAACCGCAACCGGTGGTGTAACTTACGAGTGGGTGGGATTACCTGGAAACGGAAGTACCCAGATTGTTTCCCCTACCGCTACAACAACATATTCTGTATATGCATTGGGAGGAAATGGCTGTAAAGTGGCTACACCAACTTCCATTACCATACAAGTAGTGCCGGCTATCGTTTCTACACTGCAGGATGTGTATGCCTGTGCAGGAGACAATGCCATTCTGGATGCCGGATCGGGGCCGAATTATACCTATATTTGGAATACGGGGGCAACCACACAGACTATTTCTGCAAATACCCCGGGAATATATTCGGTAACAATCAGCAACGGAACCTGTTCCAAAGTATTCTCGGCTCAGCTGATCAACCCTGCGCTGCCGCAGTTTACGAATGTGACGTATGAAAAAAATATACTTACCCTGACTGCAACGAATCCTACTAATGGGACGTTAGAATATTCCATCAACGGAGGAGTCAACTGGCAGGCTTCCAATGTTTTTTACAATGTGCTGGACAATACAAACTATACTTTGCTTGTAAGGGTAAAAGATGCTAAATGTTACACTTCTCTTGCCTTTTTCACTTTTGTAGTAACCAATGCCATAACTCCGAATTCCGACGGTAGAAATGATACGGTTGACTTTACCGGAATAAGCACCTACAATAATTTCGCAGCATCTATCTTCGACAGATACGGGCAGGAAGTATTCAAAGCAGGTAAAAACAATACGGTATGGAACGGAATGCTCAGAGGAAGCCTTGTTCTTCCGACAGCCACGTACTGGTACCGGGTACAATGGGAAAATCCGGCAAGTAAAAAACTTGAGCTTCGTAGCGGATGGATTTTGCTGAAAAACAGAAATTAAAAGATATTTAAATTAGAACCTCTCACTTTGAGAGGTTTTTTTATTGTTATGCATAAAAAAGCTATTTATATATGCGATTTTAACAGAAAAAAATTAAATTTGTTGAAACAAAAATATTATGAAGAGATATCTCCTGTTGTTTTCCTTTTTAGCTTCCTCATCAGGTCTACTGTATTCACAAAAAACTTTAAACAGAAAGCCTCAGCAGGAAAAGGCTTCTGCTTTAACGATGAAAGCGGGTGCTTTTATTGATGTAAATGCCCCTACTTATCCTGCATCAGCGTATACACCCCTGCAGCTGGTAAAGGATGTCCTGATTTCTTCAGGTACAAATTCATGCGTTACACCCAATGTATCTAATGTTCAGGTAAGTCCGAACCTTACTGCAGCCGACGCCAACAGATCATGGGGATATTTTAACAGAGGGACTACCAGTTTTCCTTTTAAAGATGGTATTGTCTTATCCACCGGATATGCTCAAAAAGCGGGTAACGCTTATATAAGTACAACTTTAGGAGATGACCTGCCTACAGGCAGCGATCCTGATCTTGTAGCGGCTACAAGCCCTTCCGTAACACTCAATGATGCGGTTGTTTTAGAGTTTGACTTTGTTCCGACTTCAAGCCAGGTAAAATTCAATTATCTTTTTGCATCTGAAGAATATACAGGATCTTTCCCTTGCAGTTTCTCAGATGCATTTGCTTTATTGTTAAAACCCGTAGCTGGCGGACCGTATGTCAACATGGCTATATTGCCTGCTCCTGGAACCGGACCGGTAAGTGTAACCAATATTCACCCACAGAACAGTTTTACGGGAACAAATATGGGATGTGGTGCACCAAATGTTGCTTTTTTTGGAGGTTATAATACGACCAATATCGAGACGAATTTCAACGGAAGAACAATCCCGTTGCAGGCAACGGCAACGGTAGTTCCGGGACAGTCTTATCATTTCAAAATGGTTTTAGCGGATGCTATTGACAGCAGTTATGATTCTGCAGTATTTTTAGATGGAGGATCTTTTAATATCGGGGTTGAATTACATGATCCTTCTGGGGCCACACTGCCTGAAGAAATTAACGTCTGTGACAATACCCCGCAGGTGATTACGGCTTCTGTAAGTGATCCCAATATGAATTACCAATGGTTCTTCAACGGTGCAGCAATACCGGGAGCAACATCCCCTACGATCACGGCGACACAACCTGGGAACTACGAAATTCAGGTAACGTTTCCGGGAAGTCCTTGTCCGGGAAAAGCCAGTATTAAAATTAATGGAGGAACCACACCGGCAGCAGCGGATGCTACTTTACAGCTGTGTTCCACGCCGGACATTACATGGTTCGATCTAACGGATGCCATGCCTTCGATCAGTACAACTCCCGGAGCAGTATTCCATTTTTATGTGAACCAGGCAGATGCCATTGCCCAGAACAATAATTATATTACTGATATTCTTCATTATAACGGTACCGATGGCCAGATTTTGTATGTCGTGGTTTCTAACGGAGGCTTCTGCAGCAAGACTGTAAAATTAACATTATCAAAAGAAGCAAGACCTACGGCTACTCTTGTGGCTTCAGATATCAAAGTGTGCCCGGGAACAACGGTAAACTTTACCGCAAGCGGAGGAGTGACGTATGAGTGGGCAAATTTCTCAGGAACAGGAAACACACAATCGGCAACCGTTTATAATACCACTACTTTCCAGGTATATGCGATAGGAGCGAAAGGCTGTAAGTCTTTATTGCCTGCTAAAATTACCGTTGAGGTGGTGCCTGAGATCGTTTCTTCTTTACGTGATGTGGAAATATGTGCAGGAGACCGGGTAACGCTTGATGCCGGAGCGGGACCTAACTATACTTATCTTTGGAGTACCGGTGCCGTTACCAGAACCATCGATGTAGACCAGTGGGGAATTTATTCAGTAAAAATCAAAAACGGATTCTGTGAAAGAACTTTCACGGCAAAGGTAATGGCAGCAGCATCTCCTTATGTAACGAATCTTGAGTACAGCAATAATACGCTGACGATTTCTGCAGAAGTTCCAATGATCAATAATATCCCTCAGACGGCGGAATATTCTGTAGATGGCGGTATTACATGGCAGGCTTCCAATGTATTTCCAGGACTTATCAACAATGCGAATTACAATATTCAGGTGAGAACAGTGGGAACGCATTGTGTAGGAGCATTGGAGTTCTTTACTTTTAATATTTCCAATATCATCACACCGAATCAGGATGGTGTTAACGATACGCTGGATCTTACAGCACTCGGCTCATTCAATAACTTTACGGGATCTGTTTATGACCGATATGGTTCTGAACTGTTCAGGTTCTCAAAGCAAAATCCTGTCTGGGACGGAACGCTTGGAGGAAAAAGATTGCCGACAGCGACATACTGGTATAAATTCAATTTCCAGTATCCGAAATCAAAAGCCAATATGAACCATTCCGGCTGGATTCTACTGAAAAACAGGGAATAAATAATCAATCAATCGATAATACAAATATTAAAGGGCTGTCCACAATGGGCAGCCTTTTTCGTAACCGCCAAAAACGGAACAACTTTCCGGATTAATTTATCAGGCCTGATAAACTTGCTGTATAGCTTAATAAAAGAGGCTATCCACAATTTCGGACAGCCTTTTTTTATTACTTTTAATTAACGTCAGTCTGATATAATGACCGGTAAGAATATCATTCACAAATTTAATATTAGGACAAACGTAAAAATTAAATTCTATTTGTTTTCTTTCCAAAGCTGCGTAAACGCAATAAAATCCGTTACACTGAGTTCTTCGGCTCTTTTGTCCATGAATTCATGGGTTTTCAATGCTTCAGGAATGGTAAGGGTTTTCAGGGCGTTCGACAGTTTTTTCCTTCTTTGGTTAAATCCGGCTTTTACGATCTGCTTGAAAAGAATTTCATTTCCGGCCAGACCTTCTTTCGGGTTTCTTGTGATCCGGATCACCCCCGATTTTACTTTCGGTGGAGGATTGAATACATTTTCGTGAACCGTGAACAGGTATGCCGTATCATAATAAGCCTGGATAAGGACCGACAGAATCCCGTAATCCTTGGTTCTCGGAACAGCAGCCGTTCTTTCTGCCACTTCCTTCTGGAACATTCCTACCATTTCAGGAATCAGTTCATAATGATCGATAATCTTAAATAAAATCTGTGAAGAAATATTGTAAGGAAAATTCCCGATAATTGCGATCTGCCCGTCGTTGATAAACTGAAAATCCTGTTTCAGAAAATCACCCACGAAGGTTTCTTCGTTGACGTTGGCATAGTTGTCTTTTAGATATTCAATCGATTCTTTATCGATTTCCGCAAGATAAATCTGCTGGTCTTTTTCCAACAGGTATTTCGTAAGGACACCCATTCCCGGACCCACTTCCATAACGTTCCGGTAGCCTTCAAAACTAAGGCCGTCCACGATTTTTCTTGCGATGTTTTCATCTGTCAGGAAGTGCTGACCAAGATGCTTTTTTGCTTTTACACTCAATGTTTTTTATGATTTTATTAACAGTGATTTCTCTTTTCCGTTCCCAAATTTCGGAAGATTTTTTCTATTTTAGCCAAAAATTTTAATATTAATGGCTAAATCGGTAGATGAGTTTAATAAGAAAAGGCTTAGGTCTAGCAATATTACAGTAGTAATAAGTATTGCCTTAGTGTTATTTTTGTTGGGATTAATGGGGCTTATTCTGATCAACGCCCAGAAATATTCCGATTATATCAAAGAACAGCTTGTAGTGAATGCTTATTTTGACGAAAATTATGATGCCAAGGATTCTGTAAAAATTGCAAAAATGGAAGCCGAGGTTTTCAAGGAAATTCAGACACTGGCGCCGGTAAAAAAAGCAACTTACATTACGAGGGAAATGGCTTCAAAGGAAGCTAAGAAAAGTATGGGAATCGATGCGGATGCGCTGTTTGAAGAAAATATTTTCCCTTCCTCCGTAGAAATTGCCTTAAAACCGGAATATGTAGATCCTGCCAAGATCAATGAAGCCATTAAGGCCATAAAAGCCGTGCCGGGGATTATTGACGTGAAAAATGACAGTACCCTGATGGTAGACGTTTACAACAACCTGAGCAGAATTCTTAAATGGATCTTAGGATTTTCCATATTATTTTTAATATTAGCGGTGGTGCTGATCAACAATTCCATCCGTCTGAAAATATTCTCCAAAAGATTTATCATTAAAACCATGCAGCTGGTAGGGGCGAAGCGGAGATTTATCCTGAAGCCTTTCATCATGGAAGCCGTTATTTTAGGAGCCATCGGTTCCGTAATCGGGCTTCTGGCTCTTTTCGGGGTATGGTATTACTTTACAAGCCAGATCGGATCTGCTTTTGTACAGGATAACAACCAATACTTCTGGCTTGTGCTGCTGGTATTGGGCGTAGGGATTTTCATTACGGTTTTAAGTACGGTAATTGCTACCTGGAGATTCTTAAGATCAAACGTTGACGACTTATATTACTCTTAACAATGAGCAAAAAAACAAATAAATTTTCCGCCGACAGCTTCGGAAAAGAAACAGCTGAAGTGCCACAGGAAAACACGTTCTACTTTGGAAAGCAAAACTTTAAGTGGATGCTGATCGGCTTCGCGTGTATTGTAGTCGGTTTCCTTCTGATGATGGGCCCGGATGCGAATACCGTAGATGGAAAGTACGATGCGAATGCCTGGAACGAAGGGATTTTCTCCATCCGAAGGATCCGTATTGCTCCATTATTCGTTGTAGTCGGATTTGCGATCGAGGTTTATGCCATTCTGAAAAAGAAATAAAATCAATTTTTATTTAGAGATTAAGAAACTGGGAAATTGGGCTTGTGGTCAGGATTTCTCAGTTTCTTAATCTTTTAATTTTATATTAATTATGGATTTAATCAAAGCAATCATCATTGCTATTGTAGAAGGACTTACGGAATATCTTCCGATTTCCTCGACTGCCCACATGGGATTTACGGCCAATTTAATGGGGCTTGAAGAAACCGAATTTTTAAAAATGTTTCAGGTTTCCATCCAGTTCGGCGCCATTCTCTCTGTAGTTGTCGCTTACTGGAAAAAATTCTTTGATCTGAAAAACCTTCAGTTTTATTTTAAGCTTGCATTTGCTGTAATTCCGGCATTGGTATTAGGGTATCTTTTTGATGATAAAATAGAAGCGGTTCTGGGAAACCAGATTGCCATTTCCTCAGTGCTGGTACTGGGTGGAATAGTCTTGTTGTTTGCCGATCAGTGGTTTAAAAATCCGGTGATCGATGATGAAAAAGGGATTACTATAAAAAAAGCGGTTACCATCGGGTTCTGGCAGTGTCTTGCGATGATGCCGGGAACCAGCCGGAGTGCGGCTTCCATTATCGGAGGAATGACTCAGGGCCTTACCCGAAAGGCGGCAGCAGAATTTTCTTTCTTTCTGGCCGTTCCTACCATGCTGGCCGTAACGGTGTATTCGGTATTTGTAAAAACGTGGGGTAAAGAAACCCTGAATCCGCAGAAAGGTTATGAAATGATCATGGAGTCTCAGGAGCACATTACGGTCTTCATTGTAGGAAACGTCGTGGCTTTTATCGTAGCTCTGATCGCCATTAAAGCTTTTATCGGATTTTTAAATAAGTATGGCTTTAAGCCTTGGGGCTGGTACCGTATTTTTGTCGGAGTAGCGCTGCTGATTTATTTTTACTTCTTTAAATAAATTCCAATTACTCATTACCCACTAAGAATGACCGCAGAAGACTTACAATCAGGACATATATTTTTACTCGACAAACCTTTGGATTGGACGTCTTTTCAGGCCGTCAATAAAATGAAATACAAGCTCAAAAGAGAGTTTGGCCTTCCTAAAAAATTCAAGATCGGCCACGCCGGAACGCTGGATCCGAGGGCAACCGGCCTTCTGATCGTCTGCTGTGGGAAATTCACCAAGAAGATCCCGGAAATTCAGGATGCCCCGAAAGAATACTGGACGGAAATCAAAATCGGGGTACAGACCGAATCTTATGATACGGAAAAGCCTGAAATCCTTCACAGGGATATTTCGCACATCACCGAAGAACAGGTAAAAACCGCTCTGGAAAAATTTATAGGAGAGATCGACCAGACGCCGCCTATTTTTTCAGCGATAAAGATCGATGGTAAAAGAGCATACGATCTGGCCAGGGCCGGAGCGGAAGTGGAAATGAAATCCCGGAAAACCACCATTCTTTATATCAAGGATGTTAAAATTGGATTTCCGCTGGTGAGTTTTACCGTAGGTTGTTCCAAAGGAACCTACATCCGGAGCCTCGCCCACGACATCGGACAGGAACTGGGCGTTGGTGCTTATCTTACGCAGTTAAGAAGAACAAAGATCGGCGAATACAGTATAGAGAATGGCACAGCCGATTTTCTAGATAATGATTTTAAATTTAATACACCATGAAAAAAAAGCTTTTGTTATTAGTTGCTTCCATTTCCTTTTCGTTTGTTTTTTCACAGGAAGTTGGTTCTACAAAATCTACGATGGGATTTTATTTCAATCCTTCTGTGCATGCCGGTCTTAAAGTGGTTAAAGAGAAATATATTCCCAATAATACGCAGTACATCCAGCCGCAAGCTACCCGTAAACTTACTTACGGAGTTACGGCAATCGGAGGGTATCATTTTTTGCCTAACTTTGCATTTGGATCAGGTTTTAGATACAGTTTTATCGAAAATAATTATCACCTGTTATACCTGATGATCCAGCCGAAGATTATTTTTACGCCGGGGGATAACCCGCTTTTTATCGAATTGAGTTACGGGAAGCAGATTAATAACAGCGCCATTTCAGATTCCGAACTTTGGGGCGGAAGAATCGGAATGCAGGTTTCTTACTCAAAAAGGCTGAGCCAGGAAGGAGGAATTGTTGTGGAGACGTATAAAACAGGAAATTCCACTCCGCTTTTTATCGGATTAAGCTATGGGGTAACGATTTTCGGCAATAAAAATTATACCGGTTACGGGGAAGATTAATGGAAAAGACAAGAATCAATAAATATTTATCGGAAGTCGGGTACTGCTCAAGGAGGGCGGCAGACAAATTACTGGAGGAGAGAAGGATTACCATCAACGGGAAGGTTCCGGAAATGGGAACTAAAGTTTCCGACGAAGATGTGATCGAGGTAGACGGAAAGCCGATCCGCGAGCCGGAAGAAGACCATGTGTACATTGCCTTCAATAAACCCGTGGGAATTGTCTGCACAACAGATACCAAACGTGAACAGAATAATATCATCGATTACATCAAACATCCGAAACGGATTTTCCCGATCGGAAGGCTCGATAAACCAAGCGAAGGGCTGATCCTCTTAACCAGCGACGGAGATATCGTAAATAAGATCCTCAGATCGAGGAACAACCACGGGAAAGAATACATCGTAAGGGTCGATAAGCCCATTACGCCGAAGTTTCTGGATAAAATGAGGAACGGGGTGCCGATCCTCGATACGGTCACCAAAAAATGCGAAGTGGAGAAGATCGATGAAATGAACTTCAGGATTGTATTGACCCAAGGTTTAAACCGCCAGATCCGCAGAATGTGTGAATACCTTGGCTATGAAGTAAAAAAGCTGAAGAGAATCAGGGTGCTGAACATCAAGCTGGATTTGCCTATCGGAAAATGGAGAGATCTCACGGATGATGAACTTGCCGCTTTGTTAAAGCTCGTAGAAGGCTCCAGCAAGACCTTCGATTAAAAAATTGAGATGCTTTGCCAGGGCGCGGTATCTCAATAAAAACACATACCATTTTATTTAACGGGAATTCAACCGAAATTTATTTATTTTTCAGAAGTTTACTGAAACGAAAGGTCGGAGTTCAGCCTGGTAATCCAATATTTTTAATAAATTTTCTATTTATCTAATAACGAATGATTTAATTTGCTCATTGGTACTTTTGGGAGTAATGCTTACAATAGGAACTTCCAGCATCCAGCTTACTTCTTCCAGCCTGTTAATCCGATTTTTACCTGGAGTCACGTTATTTAAGGTAGAGCTTCATCCTGGCTTCGTATTCAGGTTTTACCTTCAATAATTTCCAGATTTTCCTTTCGTCTTTTTCGCTCAGCCGATAAAATATAATCTTTTCAGCAGAATATTTAAAATAAGGATGGTTTTTCAGCCATTCTTCCGGGGCATCGGTGAGCGTATATTTCTGCACGGTTGAGATATTCAGCGGAGCTATGGACAGGAGCTTCTGCGTGAGTTCCTTATCGATATTGTATGTATTGAGGATCTGTTCTTTGTTGACGAAGCCGCCCAGCTTTTTCCGGAAACCGATCATCGATCCGGCTGCTTTTTCATCAAAGCCGAATTCGATAAGCTGCCTGAACGTGATCGAATTTAAATCGGTCTTGGAAAAATCCGTTTTTTCCTGCTGCTTCGGCTCCGTTTTCTGATTGGGAAGATTGGATGCAAGGACTGTGTTTAATCTGATAAACGGCTTCATTTCTGCAAACTTTTCAGAGGAAATCACAAAGCATTTCTGAATATCTTCCAAACTTTTAAAGCTGCCTTTTAGATTCCGGTCGCGGTAATTGATGATGGTCTGTGCCTGTCTCTGTGAAAAGCCAAAGGATTTCCATCCTTCCAGATCCAGCATATTCGGATCGAACGGGGAATAATTGATCTTATTTTTTCCCGGGGCTGCATTTTTTACTTTGCCGAAAATGGCCGGTGTTTTTTCAGGCAGCAGCAAATAAGGGCTCATTTTCAGGAAATTCTCTTCGCTGATGATGAAGCATTCCTTAAACTTTTCTTTGCTGATGAAACTTCCGCCCAGGTAATGTTTGTACTTTACGATGGCTTCGGCCTGTCTTTCACTGAAGCCCATTTCCTGCCAGTCAGCAGCGGAATAACGGTCGGGATTAAAGCTTCCGGAAATGGTGACCGTTCTCTTTTCACGATTGTTGAAGCGGCTTGATGTTGCTTCCCTTCCGGTTTCCGGCAACAGAACATAGGGTTCAAGTATGGAAAATTTATCTGCGGAGATGGCAAAGCACTTTTTCAGCTGTTCCTTTGAAACAAATTTTCCGCCGAGGATTTTCTTATAATTGAGTATCGTAATGGCTTGTTTTTCAGTAAAGCCCATATTCTGCCATTGCTTGGCATCCAGCTCATTCGGATCGAATTCCGTAAGATTGATCTCTGCCGGATGTACGGTTATAAACTTTACCCCGGAAAAATCTTCTTTTCCCTTACTGGTATACTCCTGAAAGACAAATAAAATAACCAGCAATAATCCCATGCCGGCCAGTTTCTGGTAATCGGTTTTTCTCATCGCTATAAACTTAATGATTTTATTAAGCATTCGCAATGAGGGTGTTGCAATTGGATTATTTTATGATAGAAGTTTTTATTTTTATATTAAAATATAAATTAAAAATAGTGTAAAGGTGAATTATTTTAATTATTCACTATCCCGCTCCGTCAGCGAATCCTTCAGCTTCAGCAATTCAGCCTTCACAAATTCCAGTCTGTCGATCAGGGTAACGGTTTCGGAGATTTTGCTGTTGGTGGTGAGGGCGATCTTGGCACCGTCGAGGGTGTAGCCTTTTTCTTTCACGAGGTGGTAGATGATCTGAAGGTTTTTGATGTCCTCCGGAGTGAAGTACCGGTTGCCTTTTTTGTTTTTTTTTGGTTTGATGATCGGGAATTCCTGTTCCCAATAGCGTATCAGTGAAGTGTTTACATCAAAGGCTTTAGCCACTTCTCCTATGGAATAATACAGTTTATCGGGTAGGTTTATCTTCATTTCTGGAATCGTAATTTCCAAAGATAAAAATTTTTTAAATCCCCGTACAAGTCTATCAGGCAAAAACTTTGTTTCGGCTTTATCATCAGGGAAAAAGTCATATTTGATGGCACGGAAAATATACCGGTTTTTATTAATTTTGATTTAAAATAAAAGGAGTGAATTCTATTTCTGTTCTCCATATTAATCTCTTTCAGGCGGGTAAGGGTATTTCAGATTTCTATTTCAACAGGATGAGGGAGCACCTGGTGCTGGGACACCGGCATATTGAAAAGCCGCACCGCCACGATTTTTATGCTACCATTCTTTTTACGGGAGGCAGTGGGGTTCATGAAATAGATTTCCATCAGTATGAGGTGAGTCCGGGAAGCCTGTTTTTCATGTCCCCGGGACAGGTTCACAGCTGGGAACTTTCCGATGACATCGAGGGGTATATTTTTTTCTGCTCCCAGGATTTTTATGAACTTCATTATGTACATCAGAAGCTTAAAGGTTTTCCTTTTTTCGGATCTGTCAGTTTTCCGAGAAAGCTTCAGCTGGATGAAACGGAATTGGGAGCGTATATTCCTCTTTTTAAAATGCTGGAAGGGGAATATCTGATGCCTCAATTCATGAATGAAGCGCTTATTCTTTCCCTGATGTCGCAGCTTTTCATCCGTTCATCCAGGCTGTTTTCCAGGAAGCTCGAAGATGAATACCCGGTTCTGAACGCTTCTTATTTCAGGCATTATCAGGATTTTGAAAATTTTATAGAGGAGCATCTTACAAAACAAAAATCAATTGCATTTTATGCTTCTCTACTCAATATATCGCCCAAGCATCTGAACCGCATTACGCAGACGGTCGTACAAAAGACGGCAACCCAGGTTATTATGGAAAGGGTAGTCCTCGAAGCCAAAAGAATGCTGATGTATCTTGATGACAGCCTTGTAGATATAGCATTCCGGCTGGGATATGAGGAGTATTCCTATTTTGTAAGGGTGTTCCGTAAAACGTCAGGTCTCACGCCAACGCAATTTATCAAATTGTACAAATCATAGCTTTAGAGAACAAGCTGGAAAGGTCCTTCAAAAACGGTTTCAAAAGAATCCACCATATTTCCTTTTTCATCAAATACTCCTATGGTCATATTCTGCTTTGAAAATTTAATCTCTTTTTCCGGGAAAGAAATATTGATGTTTCCCTTTATGATCTGATCACCTTTTAAAATGATTCTATCTGTTCCGAAGAAATCGATTTCCGCATTTGCGGGATGTAATACTTTTATGGTCAGTACTTTATTTTCGTTGGACTTATTCAAAAATGTATAAATAAAGGTGTTGGCTATTTTTCCGTCTTTTACAAAAAATGTCGATCCTGCAGGCTTAATGAATTTTGCTTCCATTGATCCCCTGTCATACATCAGAAATCCTAAAAAGCCGATCAGTAGAGCCAGACAGAAGGCAGTAGCTTTCATTCTTGACGTGAATCTGAATTTTTCTCTGTTTTCGATTTCCGCTTCCGTGGCATAACGGATGAGACCTTTTGGAAGGCCCACTTTCTCCATCACTTCATCACAGGCATCGATGCAGGCGGTACAGTTTACGCATTCCAGCTGCTGGCCGTTACGGATATCGATTCCGGTCGGGCATACTACTACGCATTGCTGACAATCGATACAGTCGCCTTTGCCAGCTGTCTTCCGGTCTTCATGGTTTCTCCATTTTGAGCGGTTTTCCCCTCTTTTAAAATCATAATAGACATTGATGGTGTGCTTGTCTATTAAGACCCCCTGCAGCCTTCCATAAGGACAGACGAGTGTACAAACCTGCTCGCGGAGCCATGCAAAAACAAAATAAAACGTTGCGGCAAAAGCAATCATGCCCAGGAATTTTAAAGGATGTTCTGCCGGACCCTGCCGAATAATGCTGAAAACTTCCTCGTATCCGACAATGTACATGAACATAAAATGGGTAATGAGCAGGGAGATCAGGGCAAAAACTGCCCATTTCGTCAGCCGTTTTCTTATTTTTTCGCGGTCCCATTCCTGACGGTCCAGTTTCATCTGTTTATTCCGGTCTCCTTCGATCCAATATTCGATTTTTCTGAAAACTCCTTCCATGAAGATGGTTTGCGGGCAGAGCCAGCCACAGAATATTCTTCCGAAAACAACGGTAAAGAGCATGACGAAAATAACGGATGTCACGGCTCCAAGTGCGAGGATAAAAAAGTCCTGCAGGTAAAACGGCTGCCCGAAAATAAAAAACTTCCGGTCGATCACATTAAAAAGCAGAAACGGATTATGATGGATTTTTACAAACGGTAATCCGAAAAACAGGATCAGCAAAACATACGTTACATACTTTCTGTAGTCTGTATATTTTCCCTTCGGTTTACGGGGGTAAACCCATTTTCTTTTTCCTGCCTCGTCCATTGTTCCTACGGAATCCCTGAAATATTCTTCAGGTTCCGAGGCCTGAAAATCGCTGTGTAGTGTACTCATTCTGCCTTACGTTTTTTATCTAAAGAAATCTTTGAAATTATCATAGTGCAAAGGTTCAAAATAAAGGGATGATTTTCTAATATCATATACTTTTAGAATGATACAATTCGGACATGATACTAATGAATTTTAATTTATCAAACAGGGAAAATAAGTTTTGAATCTCTTCCGGCTTGTCGTAAATTGTACCCTTTAAAAATAACGTGGTATGAAAAATGTCCTGAGAACCGGCTGTATTGGTTTGGTTTTAGTATTACTGAACTGTAAATCAGTAAATACGAATCGTATGTTTTATGAAGATAAAAAGCCGGAAAAAGTTTCGGATCAGTTTAAGTTTACGGAAGGAGCTTCAGCCGATAAGGATGGAAACGTCTATTTTACCGATCAGCCCAATGATAAAATTTATTACTGGGACTGGAAAACCAATAAGATTGTCGAGTTTATGGATAAAACAGGAAGGGCTAACGGAACGCACTTCGATAAGGACGGCAATCTGATCACCTGTTCCGATGATAAAGGCGAAATCTGGAAAATTTCCAAGGATAAGAAAGTAGAAGTGATGCTTAGCCATTTTGAAGGCAAAAGGCTAAACGGCCCTAATGACATCTGGAACGATAAATTCGGAGGAATGTATTTTACCGATCCGCTTTACGAAAGGGAATATTGGGTAGATTTCAAACATGAAATTCCGCATAAAAGTTTATATTACCGAAGTAAAGAAGGGAAAGTTACCAAAGTAGAAACCTTTATCCAGCCGAACGGAATCATCGGAAGCCACAAGTTTAACAAATTGTATGTTTCCGATATCGATGCCGGCAAAACTTATGTTTATGACATTCTGGGGGAAGGAAAACTGTCTGAGAAAAGGCTGTTCTGTGAAATGGGATCCGACGGAATGACGATGGATAAGCACGGAAATGTTTATCTTACGGGAAAAGGTGTATATGTCTTTAATAAAGAAGGTAAAAAAATATACCACATTCCTATTGATGAAGAATGGACAGGCAATATAGCATTCGGAGGGAAAAATAAGGATGTATTGTTTATTACAGCCAGCAAATCCGTTTATACATTGCCGACCAGAGTGAAAGGAGTAAAATAGGTAAAGGTTTAGGCTAAGGAGACACTATCCCCCAAAGTGTGTAAGTTAAAAAGTCAGGGCTTGGATTTTATAATCTGAGCCTTTCTTCAAAAATAAGCATAAATTGGTTGAGAACAATGCCCCAATTCTGAATTGGCATCGACCATTTTTTTGTGGCTTCTTTTAAAGCAAGGTAAACAGATTTCAAGACCGCATCATCCGTAGGAAAAGACATTTTGTTTTTGGTGTATTTTCGGATTTTGCCGTTGATATTCTCGATTAAATTGGTGGTGTAAATGATTTTACGGATTTCTAAAGGAAATTCAAAAAATACGGTCAATTCATCCCAATTATCCCTCCAGGATTTGATGGCGTAGGAATATTTGGATTCCCATTTTTCCGCAAAATCAGTGAGAGCAGCTTCTGCTGCTTGTTTTGTTGGAGCAGTGTAAATATGTTTCATATCGGCAGAGAACTCTTTTCGGTCCTTCCAGACCACATATTTACAGGCATTTCTGATCTGGTGAACCACACAGATCTGGGTTTGAGATTCAGGGAAAACAGAACGGATGGTCCCAGTAAATCCATTTAAGTTATCGGTAGCGGTGATGAGAATATCCTCTACACCACGGGCTTTTAAATCCGTTAAAACCCCCATCCAAAAGCTCGAACTTTCATTTTTACCGAGCCACATTCCCAGCACTTCTTTTTTCCCTTCACGATTTAACCCTACTGCCAAATAGATGGTTTTGT
>CAJYGB010000027.1 GCA_913774355.1 uncultured Chryseobacterium sp.
AAATCTTTTTGAATAAATTTTAAAGTTTTTTTATTAACCCCAAACATCCAAATCAATCAAATCATCCTACTCCTGCGCTCCCTTTATCGGGACTGCAAAGATACACTTCTTTTTTTATTCCGCAACTCTTTTTTAAAAAAAGTTTTCGATCTTAAAGCTGATCTTAAAAGCATCTTCTAAAAAAGAAAAGCGTTTTATTTTTATCTCATACGATCAACGTATAAAATAAAAAAGCTCCCCTCTTTTATATAAAGTAGTTTCTCTTAAAATTGTTCCTGCTTATCTAAAAGCTCTTCTGCGCTACCGAATAACTCTCGTTTTTCAGTGGGGCAAAGATAGAGACTTATCCCCCTTCCCTCCAAATATTATTAACATAATGTTCATACAAATCCGTTTTTGTGGGTAAGTTATAGCCTTAACACCCTTGCTGAAAGACGCTTAACGCCCGTGCCATACTTATCCACATTAAGGGGAGAAGCTTAAGATTAAGGCGGAGATTAACAATTAAGGTGGAATTCTGTGAAAATAAAACAAAGAATTAAAGGTAAATTCTGGTCGAAGGTTCTGAAGAAAGGAACACCACCCTAGCCCGGATCGACGCGGTTACCCCACAGCCGCAGACGGAGAACGTTGGGAAGACATGGGTCGGGTTATGCCGGCAGATGGAAAAGCCAGGCGCGAGGAGTATGAGCAGAGAGCCGGATCAGGCTCCTGAAGAAAAATGAGAACGTGAGAGAGTTTTAGGGTTGAAGGGTTGGAAAAATGGAAAATGGAAAGTTGAAAGTTGACCTGATTAAAACCTTAACGCTTTTAGTCCTGTTTATGAAAATGGTTCAGCAACGTATATGATGCTTATATATAATGTAGGCCTCCGATGGTAAATCTGCTTCGTGTTTCGGAGGGTGTATGGCAATCAGCATTTTCTTATCTTTGCGGTTTCAAATAAAAAATTATGAGTATTCACATCAGTGCCCAGAAAGGAGAGATCGCCAAAGTTGTTTTACAGCCCGGGGATCCGTTACGGGCGAAATATATCGCTGAGAATTTTCTGGAGAATGCAAAGCTGGTTAGCCAGACCCGGGGCATTTTCTATTACACCGGCCTTTATAAAGGAAAGGAGATTACCGTAGGTGCCAGCGGAATGGGCTTTCCAAGCATAGGTATTTATTCTTTCGAACTGTTTACGGAATATGAAGTTGAGACGATCATCAGAATAGGAACCTGTGGGGCTTATACGACCGACCTTAAAGTTTTTGATATTCTAAACGTTGAACATGCAGCAAGTGAGAGCACCTATGCAAAATATGCCTGGGGAATTGAAGACGACATCCTGTCCCACCAGGGGAATATTTTCGGTATTATTAATGAAACGGCAAAAGAAATGTCATTAACGGCAAAGGCAACCAATATCCACAGCAGCGATATTTTCTACAGAAAAGATCCTTCTGTTCCTGCTATTGCCACGAAATACAACTGCCCTGCCGTAGAAATGGAAGCATTCGGATTATTCGCCAATGCTAGACATCTGGGTAAAAATGCAGCAACGATTCTTACCGTTTCGGATATTATTCCGACGCATGAGAATATTTCTGCCGATCAGAGAGAGAAAGCTTTAAAACCTATGATTGAGCTGGCCCTGGAGTCCGCCATAAAAAGCATATAAAGTATATAAGGTATAACTTTATAAATTCAACCTTTTAAAATTTTACATAGCAGCGTGTTTTACATGATAAAACATGCTGCTTTCTTTTAATCATTTCTTTTAAAAGCATTACTGTAAAGAATAATCACTACCGAAAAGTACCTGTCTCTTATTGCACAGCTCATCTATCCGGAATAATGGCCGTCATTTACATGAAAATTCCAAAAAACAGATACGAATTAAAATGAGTTATTCGGATTTCTGCAGATCAGCCCAATCTTTTTTATCAAATAAAAACTGAAGACAAATTATTTCTGAAGCAATGATTACTTTTTAATTACGATTGTATTCTAAAAAAACTCAGGGCCACTTCCGTTGTCACATCGGCAACTTCGGAAATGGGTATTCTTTTCAGGCTAGCGATGGTATTAGCGATATACGGTAAAAATGCGGGTTCATTCCTGCGGCTCTGCATCCGCGGCATATTTTTAGGAAGCATAAAAGGGGCATCGGTTTCAATCATCATCCGGTCGAGCGGAACATACCTGATCACTTCTTCCAGATGCTTAAATCTGTTCTGATCGCTGATCGCTCCTGTAAATCCCAGATAAAATCCTTTATCGAGATAAATCTTAGCTTCCTGCAATGTTCCGGTAAAACAATGTACTACCGCTTTTGGAATTTTAGACAAATATTCATCCGTGATTTCATTAAATCTTTTGAAGGCATCTCTTTCATGAAGGAACAACGGTTTTTTAACCTCAACAGCCAGTTCCAGCTGGGCACGGTAGCATTTTTCCTGAACGGGTCTCGGCGAAAAATCCCGGTCGAAATCCAATCCACATTCCCCGACGGAAACAACACAGTCCTGTTTTAATAATTTCTTCAATTCATTAATACTTTCGTTATTAAATGATTTTGCGTCGTGGGGATGAATTCCTGCTGTTGAAAATAAAATACCCGGATAGTCTTTTGCAATCTCCGCCGATTCCTTACTTCCGCGGACACTGGTGCCGGTAAGGATCATCTGCTCTACTCCATTGCCAAGTGCACGATTGATGACCTCATCGTGTTCATTATTAAATTGTTTATTTGTTAGATTAATTCCAATATCGATATAGGTGTTCATTTTTTGTTTTTTTATTAATTTTCTTTGTCTTAAAATACAAGTCCGGAAACTGAAAAGCTAAAGATTAAAATTTTTTATGTAGTTTTTCCCTGACTATTCCTTTTTATTTAAGACTTCCTCTATTAGGGCTTTTAACTCCGGAAGTGCTTTTAAACTGCTTTCCTGAATGGAATATAACGTTTTACTCCCTTTTAAAATATAATCAAAATACGTTTCAGTTTCCGGATTGATCAGGATGATCCACTTGGCACTGATCTTTACCGTTTCAACAATCCCTACGGGAAGAGCTGTGGAACCTGATGTTCCAATCACAAATAAAATATCGGTATGGTCGGCGATATCGTAAGCGGTATCGAAATAGTAATTTTTTTCGTTGTAGCTTTCGTCAAACCATAAAGTATTTGGCCGGAGCCAGTTTCCGCATTTCCTGCATTTCAGGTTGTCGATATCTTCCGGTGTCAGGTCTTCGGTATATTCTTTAGAAGGAATGTTTTCCGGAAAATCAAACGGTTCGCTGCATTCCTGCGAGCAACGCACTTTATGTTTGCTTCCATGGATTTCATAAACTTTTTCCGTGCCGGCTTCCTGATGAAGCCCATCAACATTCTGGGTTATCAGCCTGAAGCGGTCTCCCAAAAGTTTTTCGATTTCCGCAAGGGCCATATGTCCGGGATTGGGCTTAGCCTCTTCTATCATTTTCTTCCATAACAGGTTGTATTGCCAGACTTCTTCCTGATTCTGGCTGAAATATTTGTAAGTTCCGAATTCTTCGGGACGGTGATATTTGGTCCCTTTGATCCAGATACCGTCGACGGAACGGTAAGTGGGCAAACCGCTTTCCGCAGAAACCCCTGCTCCGGTAAGGAAAGTAAGGTATCCTTTTTTTTCTTTGAGGACCGTGTTTAAGATTTCTTTCAGTTCTTTCATGATATTAAATTTTAAAAAGGGAAACAGGCAGGATTTGAACCGGCAACGTCTCTGTGCTTGAATTATTTTTCCGTTTAAATTACTGTTTCCGTTTGGGATCGAACCTGCAATTCATTCCAGGAGAATATATTTTTCCTTTGGTAGTACGAGGATCTTTGTTTTGGGAGCGCAGCAGGATTCGAACCCGGATCTCCGGTGCTGCAAACCGGCGTCTTTCCCTTAGACCATGCGCTCTTTAGAAACGGGCGGGGTCTGAAGCCGCAACCTCTGACCTGAAAGTTCATTATCTTCCATCAAGCAGCCGTTTCAATAGGGAGATCAGCAGGATTTGAACCTGCAACTCATCATAGCAGGATGTGTTTTTCCATTGTTATTACTATGATCTCCGTTTAGATAGACCAGATTTACACCACTTCTCAGCAATTTTAAAGCTGTTGCAAAACCCACTTTTACCCGTCCGCCTGTCAGAATAACATTCCGTCCGGACAGATCAGCAGCCAGAAACCGCTTATCATCATTTTCTTCGGCACAGCCCGGGCATAATCTTGTGTAAAAAGAATGGGCGTACTGATAACTCTGATTACAGCAGTAGCAGTTTTTGGGAATCTGCAACCTGGTAAGCTGCGTTTCATTTTTTTCGTCATCATAAAATTTTAAAATGCCTGCCAACGCTTTTTTCATGAGGACAGATCCAGCATTCACTTTCAGATCTTCTGATTTCATCCGGGAATAACTTCCCTGGCGGTTCTGCTTTTTGGCATTTTTATGAATCTTTGTAATGAGTCCCGACAAAACCTGATTGTTCAGGTTATGAAAAGGCTCATCCTTTAAAGCATCCAATACTTTGAGGCAGGCTTCCCACTCGTTTTCCGTAAAATGTTGCTGAAAAGATTCCATTGCTTTTGTATTACACCGACAAAATTATCATGGTAATACGCAATGTTTTTACGCAGGTAAAGAATATTTTTTAATCCGGAGATTCTATGTTAAAATTCCAGCAATATTATAGAAACACCTAGGATTATTGCAAAGAAACGGGATACGGTGTCTCAATAGGACTCTGCCTGTATGATTCAATGACAATATAAGAAGCTTTCGATATCAGTGTTCCCAACTTCACAGAAAACAAATTGATCATTAAAAAAGGTGGCCCGGAGACCACCTTAGAAAGTATATGAATTAAAAATTTATTTTTTAATGGCTTTGATGGTTTGCTTTGTGCCGTCATTCATATACAGAACGACAAGATACATCCCTGAAGGCAGTTCATCCAAATGAAGTGCTGTAGAAGGTGTATCAAACGTTTTAACCATTTTTCCGGTGATATCCGTTACTGCCATAGATCTTACATTTTTAACGTCTGAAATATACAGTACATCGGAGAAAGGATTTGGATAGGACGCAATGGTATTTTTATGGCCTGCTGTTTCGGAAGTTCCCAGAGAAGGTGCGGATTCCCAGTACACATCATCCCAATATACGCTTGGAGAGTTCGTCTGTACGGGCATTCTTACAGCTACCCTTGCATTGGCAGGAACCGATGCCGGAAAAGGCACGAGGCTTTCCGATCCGTAGGTGGTATTTGAGATATTCAAAGTCTGTACATTAACAAATGTACTTTCATCTGCCGGATTGGTCATATATCCTACATTCAGGATAGCCGGAAGCGACGCTCTTACTTTAAACCGTAATCTGTACCCTGAATTGATGGTACTCAATGGCGGCAATATTACAATACTGGTCTGTCCGCTGACACTGTTGACCTGATACAGATTTCTTGTTCCGGATGCCGGTGTTGAAGAGTTGATTGCCTGATTGGCAGCATTACCCAGAACAAGCCTGTCCCAGCATGAAGGTACAATAGCTGCGATAGCGTAAGAATCAAAATTCTCATATAAAGTGGCAACCGCATCGCAAAGGGTCGTGAAGGTTGCAGCAGGCGACCAGTCGCTCTTAACCGATCCGCTGCACGCAGATCTTACCCATACATAATAAGTTGTTGATGAAGACAGGCCTAATGTTACCGATGTTCCAGTACTGGTACCTAACGGAGCAGTCGTGGAAGCAGGTGTTGTATTGGATGTAGAATAGTAATATTCGTAACCATTTGCAGGAACTGTTACAGGAGCATTCCAGCTTACCGTCGCCGCTGTCTGGGTGATATTTGAAACGGTAAGAGAATTAGGCTCAATACATACTGCAGCCTGTTCCCATGACACATCATCCCAATATACTGTAGCAGCGGTGGCCTGAGCAGGCATTCTTACCGCCACCCTAGCATCAGCAGGCACGGTGGTTGGAAACGGTACATTGGTATTATTTCCATAAGCCGTATTGGTAACATTTAAACTCTGCACCGTTACAAAACTGCCCGCATCAAAAGCGTTCGTAAGATATCCTACATCCAGAACCGTTGCGTAGTTTGCTCTTACTTTAAACTTTAGCTGGTACCCTGCATTGACAGTGTTTAACGGTGGCAGCAAAACAATATTAACTTCGCCGGCAATATTATTATATTGTGTAATATTCTTATTAGTTCCTGATACCAACGCGATAGCCTGAACCGCATTATTACCTGTGACAATCTTACTCCAGCATGGCGGAACGATATTTCCTGTCGTGTATGTATCGAAATTTTCCGTTAAAGTCGCTACCGAATTACAAAGCGTGGTAAAAGTTCCTGCAGCAGACCATGCGCTGGTATTTGTAGCATCACATAAAGAACGAACCCATACATTATAGGTTGTTCCCGTTGCCAAACCTGAAAAAGAAGCATTAGAAGCTGTGCTTGCACCCATAGGAGCAGTGGCTGACGTAGGCGGAGTAGCTGCTATAGAATAATAATATTCGTATCCGTTGCCCGGTGTAGGTACAGGTACTCTCCAGTTAACAGAAGCCGTAGAAGTGGAAGCAGCAGTCTGGCTGATATCAGACGGTGCAAAACAACTCGGTGGCGTCCAGGTATAGGTTAAACCATTTGCAGGAAGACCGGGTGTGGCAGTAGCAGTGTTAAAGCTAAACGATTGGGCAGCACCATTTGTTGTTCCGGCAGTAGAGCTGTTAAAAGAAACGGTGGTAGCATTCATCCTGTTATTAAAATCATTGGCATTGGCTCCCCGGAGACCGATCTGCCTTGAAGCAGAATTGGTTAAACTACCGGCAGCAATACTACAGTCATTATAAACCATCGTTATTTTATTAGTGGTTTCTTCCAGCCTGATCTGAAAGCTAATCTTGGCAACTGCCGTTATACTGGCATTTGAAAATGGTCTCCACTCCTTGAACTGTACCACAAATGTCCGGTTCGGAGCTGTTCCTAAGGTTTCATATCTCAGTTCGCTTCCGATAACACCAGCCACATAAGAAGCATTAAGGTCACCACCGAATGCTGAGATAGCCCCCGAATAGTTAGTTGCACTATTGATAGGGGTGGTAATATAGGTCGGAGGAATTGTACTTCCAAAGGTAATATACCCGTTACTGTTGATATTCAGGCCCGTATAAAAGGCTCCGTTAAAATTGAAACCAAAAGGAATGGTTCCTGTAGGGAGTGTCCAGTTTTGCGAATCGAAATCACTGACATTGGTTGCAGTAGCCAGTACTGTACCTCCGGTAATCGGAACATATGTTCCTGAACTCTGCGCAAAAGCATAAGATGCCACCTGCGCACTCGCCATACATGATGCCAGAACTGACAAAAAATAAAGTAGTAATTTTTTCATTGATAAACAGTTTTATTATGGCCGTAAATTTAATTAAAATCAATCACACTCAATAACAAAAAGATTTATTTAATAAAAAACTTAAATAAACAAATTATTATCAATAATAAAGACTAATTAAATTAAATTATTTAATAAAAGCACCCAAAAATTAAAATTTTATAAATAATAAAATAATCATAAATTCGCAATAAATAAAAAAAAATTCTAAATATATCGAACGAAGCAGTAAAAATATTTGCAAAAAACAGATAAAAAAGACTTTTTATTCACAGGTAAAGAAGATATTTAGGTCACTCGTTACCAAAGTTTTCGAGAAATCCGATAAACAGGATTCCACCTTGCCCCCACCGTATACCATGACCCTCTTTTTCCCGGACCTCGTATACGAGCCCGTGCTTATAATGAAAGAAAATATTCCACCAGGTTTTGTGATCGAGGATATTCCTGATTTTTTCCATCACCATCTGTTGCTTCTGCTGATTATTGCCGTTTACTTCGCCCCAGAAACAATCTTCCATTCTTCCTGCATGTTTTTCCCAGGCTCTCTGGGCAACGGTGATTTCATTGTTGAATAGTTGTTCACAGGCCTCAATTAATATTTTTCGTATCGGAGGGACCGCATTTTCGTCACGCAGGCTCGCTGAAGTAAGCCTTTGCCCCAATACATTCAGCCAATGCTCGAAGGGAATCTCCTCCAGGCTTTTCGCCTTTAACTGATCTGATTTTGCGGATTCCAGAATAGAAATGAACCGAGAGAAACTTTCTTTCCGATCTGCTTCTATTTCTTCAGTAAAGAAGGGCAGATCCCAATCTAAAGTACCGTTTTTAAATTTCCGGATATTTTCCTGTATGGCTTTAAGATGTTCTTCCGCCAAAACGGCCTGATACTTTTGTTTCCACCTATTTGAAAACAGAGGGGCCAATATTTCAAAATCCATGGTTAAAATATTTTCACAAGGTTTACAGCAGGCTTTTCTTCCCTGATCAGATAACCGATCAGATTGAACCAGCTTTTACAGTGATCCAGGATCCATGCGTCAGAAGAAACGGCAATTTCAGCACCTTCGGCCAAGAATTTATCAGGATTAAATTCCAGTCCTGCACTCCAGTTCAGATCGTTTTCAACCGCAAAATCCAGGATCATCTGTTTGATCCTTCCACTGTTGGAAACCGGCTTATCGAAAATCCAGAACAGTCCTGCTGCGCCCGACTTCCTGAAAAATTCGGCTACCAACTCAATGGATGCCGGCGTCTGCATCACCTTTTTGTACGTGCCGTGTACCCCGGAAAGATCCCGGAAACAGCCATCCATCCCTTCAAAAATATAGGCTCCCGAAAGGAGACTTTCCAATAAAATAAGAACATTAAAACCATCGAGATATATGATCTTATCTTCTAAATCCTGAAGCTGAACTTCTTTTGCCTCCCTATTCCGTAGTTGAAATTCTGAAGCTGCCGCACCACGAACCGCCTGGATCTGGCGGGTTTTCAAACGGTAATGATTTCCAACCAGTTCCGAAGCTGCCCTTTCTGCATACTTCCGGCTGAGGAGATAATGCATATCCTGAACGGCCGATTTCAGCTTATCAAGTTGCTTTCCTGATCCGAATAACACCTCATCTCCTGTATTTTTTCCGCGATTCCTGTTGCTCATGCCCAAAGATAAAATATTTTCAGGCTATGGAGAATATTTTCCGGGCAAAGAAGACCATCCGGAAACACCTCCAGTAAAAACCAGCGTCGAAACTTCAGATCATTATCAGAAAATATTCACATAAAAACCAAGTCGACTTTTTTTTAGATAAATTAAAAAAATTAAAAATCATTAAAAGATTCCGGATAAATATAGCATATCATTAGATTTATAAAAATAAATTAATCAGTATGAAAAGATTTTTCTTTATTCTTTCTGTTATTAGCATCTGCTTGTCCAGTTGTTCTAATGACAATAATGAAATCCCTACAAAAACTTCTGAAACTGCTGTCGCTAATTTCAAGGTTGCAACAAAAGACGGTACTGTGAATGAGCAGCAGCCCTTCAGCTTTGAAAACGACTCCAAAAATGCAGTTTCTTATCTTTGGGATTTCGGCGATGGTACAACTTCTACGGAGAAAGTTCCTACCTATGCTTATCCTTCATGCGGCTACTATACCGTAAAACTTACCGTAACGGATGCTAACGGCAAAACAAATACGGTTACTCATGATTTACCGGCATTGTGTATTTTCGGAGGACATCATCCAACGAAACCAACCTCATCAGATTTTTAATACCTTCTCATATTTTAACGCGGATCCGAAGTAGAAATTAGGAAGAAGGAAGCCGTAAGTATGTTATGTTGATATTACGGTTAAAGTTTTATCTACTCCTTAACCCAATGAAGATAAATTAGATATTATCGAAATCCAATTATTTAAGATAAATAAAAACCAAAGCAGATTAGCTTTGGTTTTTGTTTATCTTTTTCCCTGATTTATTTTAAATCCAGAGATCTTGATCTGCTTTACAGCTTTGTAATTAATACTTATTTAATCTCTTTATACTTCGGAACCAGCGCCTTCATCACACCCCATGCGATAAGGTAAGCCACAGCACCGATCGAGAAAATGATCATATAACCTTTATCAATTCCGTCCACTACTACAGCTCCTGATTTTTTCAGGTCTTCAAAAAAACCGTCCGGCAATCTTTCGTTGATGTACTGCGGATATTTTTCCAGCAAGGGCGTTCCATTTACGGTAGACCAGGCTTTGTGAGCATGATCGAACAGTACCCCTGAAGATTTATTGATAATAAAAGAGCCAATTCCACCCGCCATTCCCCCAATTCCCGTAATGGTAGCAATGGCTTTTTTAGGGAACATATCGCCGACGGTCGAGAAAATATTTGCCGACCAGGCCTGATGCGCTGCTCCCGCGATTCCGATAATGAAAACCGGGATCCAGTAGGTAATCGAACCTAAAGGCTGCGCCAGTAAAGCCAGCAAAGGGAAAAACGCAAAGATCAGCATTGCTTTCATCCTGCCCGAATAGGCATTCATTCCTCTCTTTTCCACAAAATATTTGGGAAGCCACCCCCCAATAATGGATAACAGTGTAATCACATACAATACAAATAAAGGAAATGCACTTTGTGTAGAATCCATCTGGTACACGGAGCTCAGATATGCCGGAGTCCAGAATAAAAAGAACCACCACACGCCATCGGTCATGAATTTCCCAAAGGCAAACGCCCAGGTCTGCCGGTGGCTGAAACATTCCCGGAAAGAGAATTTCTTTTCGGGAGCCGGTGATTCCTCAACTGGAATCTCTTGGTGATCCTGATTGATGTAAGTCAGCTCATGTTCATTCACTTTGTGATGCTCATGCGGTTTTTTGTAATAGAAGACCCAAAGTCCCATCCAGAAAAAGCCTAACGCTCCAATGATAATAAATGCCCACTCCCAGCCCATCGCTTTTGCAATAAAAGGAATCGTGATCGGTGCAGCCAAAGCCCCCACTGTTGCTCCCGCATTCCAGATGCTGGTTGAGAAGGCACGGTCTTTTTTAGGAAAATACTCTGCCGTGGTTTTTATTGCAGCCGGAAAGTTCCCTGCTTCACCGATGGCCAGCACAAAGCGTGCAAACACAAACAGGGTCACACTCGTACTGATGATGGCTGAAGTATCCGAAACTTTGGTGATCAGATCCTTCGATCCCTGAAAACCGGCCAGCCAGTTCCCGGTAAGGATCCCGGAAGTCCCGATTCCGCAGAAGGCATGCAATATTGCCCCGACCGACCATATCGCGATGGCCCATAAGAAGCCTTTCTTTGTATCCATCCAGTCCACGAATTTCCCGGCGAACAGCATTCCCACGGCATAGAAAATAGAAAACAGGGCTGTGATATTCCCGTAATCACTGTTGTTCCAATGGAATTCCGGAGCGATAAAATCTTTCCAGGTAAGGGATAATACCTGCCGGTCCAGATAATTGATCGTCGTGGCGATAAACAGCAACATACAGATCGTCCAACGGAAATTACTCGGTTTAAGAGAGGTAACTGAACTCATGCTTCATTTGAGAATTTAGTTATTTTTTGTTCTTTAATACTATTTTTAACGCAAAGCCCGCGAAGATTTTATGACGACTCAATGTTTTTAAGTCTGTAAAACATTTCACTTATCCGGGGCCCTCAAAATCTTTTTTATTTGCGTTATTTATTTAAAGTCTGAATAATTTCCAGCACTTTCTTCGTTTCGTTTTCAACAGCTACATAATCTTTTGCCGTCATCAATTCTTTGCTTACGAGCTTGCTTCCCATACCCACTGCCGAAACCCCTGCTTTGAACCAGCTTTCAATGCTTTCCCTGGTAGTATCCACTCCGCCCGTCGGCATAAATTTGAGATTTGGAAACACTTCTTTAACCGCACTCATAAATCCAGCTCCGAGAATATTTCCCGGAAAGAGTTTAATGAAAGTTACCCCTGCATTTTCGGCTTCGATGATCTCCGTCGGGGTCATGCAGCCCGGACTGTAGAGTATATCTTTCGGAATTAAAAATTCGGCAACCTCCGCTACAAAACCCGGACTGATAAAAAAATCTGCTCCGGCTTCGTAATATTCTTCTGCCTGACGGATGTTTTTAATTGTTCCGATTCCCAGCAGCATTTCCGGCATTTCCACATTACGGGTTTCAATCATTTTTTTAAAATTATTTAATGCGGCCTCGCCACGGCTGGTATATTCCACCGCACGGATTCCGGCCTTGTAAAGTGCTCTCAATACATCTAAAGTTATGGCTTCATCGGCGTTGTAATACAAAGGCAAAACACCCTGCTTGATTATGGTTTGAGTAACTGATTGGATTTTCGTCATTTTTAATTTTATTTTGAGCTTGTGTGATTACTTAAGCGCAAAGTCCATGAAGTTTTTTATTCGCTATTTATACTATATTTTAAAACTTTGAACACAGAGGCCACAAAGTTTTTCTTTTACTGCTAATCGCTTTTAAGGTTCACGGAGCCGCGCTGCTTATAAGAGACCACAGAGATTTAGGGCTAGTTGTTTATACTATATTTAAATCTTTGAACACAGAGGTCACAAAGTTTTTCTTTTACTACTAATCGCTTTTAAAGTCCACGGAGTTGCGCTGTTTATAAGAGGTTACAGAGGTCACTATACAGACGGATTATTGCAAAGAACTTTTTGCGCTAATGACTAAAAGCTAGCAGCCAGCTGCCTGCCGCTACCTCTTTATTCTTCCTCCGGAATTTCCGGCCATGACTTCCAGGATGTCTTCTGCACTGCAGTAATTGATGTCCCCTAAAATCGTATGCTTGATCGCGCAGGCCGCATTGGCAAAATTCAGGGCTTTTTCATCATCGAAATGCTGCAGGCCGTAGATCAGTCCGGCGGCAAAAGCATCCCCGGTTCCTATCCGGTCAACGACGGGATTCACTTCCAGGAGTTCGGTTTCAACATATTTCCCGTTTACCAAGGCTCTTCCCTGGGTTTGCTGGGAACTTGCCGTAATACCAATCCTTATTTTATCAAAAATTTTATGAATGGAAGGAATCTGTTGCTGCAATTCACTGCAGGCTTCCAGAAACCCGTTTTGATCCTGCGAAAACGATGTCCCCAGAATTTCATTGATCTCATTGACCCCGCCGATAAAAATGGTAGAATATCCCACCAGCTCCTTTAGCACATCGTTTCCGCTTCTGCCATATTTCCAGAGATTGGATCGGTATGCAGGATCAGTAGTCACTTCAATTCCCATTTCACGGGCTGTATGTAAACCTTCTTTCAGGCTTTCGTAAGCGGATTCTGAAATCCCCGGACTGATGCCGGTCCAGTGGAAATAGCTGCAGTCTTCCAACGCTTTTTTCCATTCGGTCTTTCCGGCTTCGATATTTGCGAAGGAACCGTTCAGCCTGTTGTAAGCAATCCTGCTTGCACGGACTGAAGACCCTACTTCCAGGAAATACAACCCTAAAGGGTGTTCGTTTTTGGTGATGAAAGCGGTATCGATCCCGAAGCTTTTCACGAAAGCCATTGCCGATTCTCCTACGAAATCGTCGGAAACACAGCTTACATGCTTCACTACACAACCCATGGTCGCCAGGGAAGCAGCTACGTTGAATTCGGTGCCGCCAAAGAAAAACTCCATCTCGTGGCTCTGCTTCATCGTCCGGTGGCCGGGCGGTGAAAGCCGCATGATGATTTCTCCGAAAGTAAGTATTTTGTTCATAGCTTTTAATTTATTTGGCCTGCTATTTTAAACGCAAAGCCCACAAAGTTTTTTTCGACTACTAACTGTTTTTAAGTTCGCAAAGGCGTTCTACTCAGCTAAGAGCGCAAAGACTTTTCTCTCATAACATCTTATTTAAACTTCTTCAGATTAAGCAAGTCATTCAGATAAAAAAAATCTGCATGAGATCTTATCTATTTCAATTAAGTTGTGTTTACAACTTTTAATTTATCTGGCTGCTGTTTTAAACGCAAAGCCCACAAAGTTTTTTTCGACTACTAACTGTTTTTAAGTTCGCAAAGGCGTTCTACTCAGCTAAGATCACAAAGACTTTTTACTCAAAACATCTTATTTACACTTCCTCAGATTAAGCAAGTCATTTCAGATAAAAAATCTGCGTCATCTTCAAAATCTGCTTGAGACCTTTTATTTATTTAAAAATCAAAATAGTTTTTAGCATTGTGATAACAGATATCGGAAACGATCTTCCCGATGTGCTCCATATCGTCCGGCAGCTCGCCTTTCTGAATTTCTTCCCCGAAAAGGTTACACAGCACCCTTCTGAAATATTCATGTCTCGGGAACGACAGGAAACTTCTAGAATCCGTCAGCATTCCCACGAAGCAGCTGATTAAGCTCATATTGGACAGAGCATTCATCTGTTTGATCATGCCGTCTTTCTGATCGAGGAACCACCATCCCGATCCGAATTGCACTTTCCCCCTGATGCTTCCGTCGTTGAAATTTCCGATCATGGAGGCAAAGATCTCGTTGTCTGCAGGATTTAGGTTATACAGAATGGTTTTTGTTAATTTATCTTTTCCGTCCAGAGCGTTCAGTAATTTAGACAGGGTTTCCGCCTGAACAAAGTCCCCGATAGAATCCCAGCCCGTGTCTGGTCCTAAAATATTGAGCATTCTGTGGTTGTTGTTTCGCAGAGCACCCAAATGGAACTGCTGCGCCCAGCCAAAAGCGTGATACGTTTCACCTAAAAATAACAGGATCGCGGTCTTAAACTGATTGACCTGTTTTTCAGCGATGACCTTTCCGGCCAGCTTATCGGCAAAAATAGCCTGCACCTCAGCTTCGGACGCTTCTTCAAACGAAATATTGTTCAGTCCGTGGTCGCAAAGCCTGCATCCGTTTTCATGAAAATATTCGATTCTTTTGAGCAGCGCATCACATAAGGTCCGGTAAGAATTAATTTCGATTCCGGCCGCTTCTCCTAATTTTGATATGTAATCTGCAAAGTTGTGGTTTTCGATCAGGATGGCTTTATCCGGACGGAATGCCGTGGTAACTTTCACTTTCCAGCCGCTTTTTGCAAGATCCTGATGGTAATTGAGGGTATCCAGGGGATCTTCGGTAGTGCAGAGAGATTCCACATTCATCATTTCCAGCAGCCCCCGCGTTGATTTTTCCGGAGTCTGGAGCTGGGCACTGATATTTTCATAGATTTTCGAAGCGTTCTTCTCACTCAGCAGCTCGTCGATGCCGAAATATCTCTTCAGCTCAAGGTGGGTCCAGTGGTAAAGCGGATTTCTTAGTGTATACGGAACGGTTTTGGCCCAGGCCTCAAATTTTTCCTTATCGGAAGCATCTCCTGTAATGAATTTCTCATTCACGCCTAACGTGCGCATGGCTCTCCATTTGTAATGATCGCCAGCAATCCAGACCTTCGAGATATTTTCGAACACGGTGTTCTCCGCCATATCTTTCGGGATCAGGTGGTTGTGATAATCGATGATCGGCTGTCTTTCCGCGTAGTTGAAGTATAATTCTTCCGCATAGGCATTCTGCAGCAAAAACTGATCGGTAATAAAGGATTTCATAAGTCGATTTCTGGGGTTACTAAAAATGAACATGACTGCAACTCCGCATCATATAAACCGGCGCCAGCATTTTCAATCAGATCTTCCGGATCATGGATAAGGGAAAATAACGATTTCTTCCTGCTCATTTATTTTCTTTTTACAACTCGCCGGGATTTACCGAATTGTGTAATTGATTCCAATTAACTTAACCATTATTGAATAAATACCCGCGGGTTTAAATATAAAATTATTATTTAATTGGTTAACAAAAAATTAATTTAAACCTACAACATCCTAAATAACAAATCATTACACTAAAAACAAAGAAAAAAAACGATGTGAAATAAGAAGAAAAACAGCTTTGAAATTAACCAAAATTACGTTTCAGCCGTCATTTTTTCAAAATAAATTAATTTTATCACATAAAAATACATATTTATATACCGATAATAGTGAATTAAATTTAATAATTTGATTATTTAATAATTTAAAATAACAAATACCACCAATTCAATAATCAAACAAAATCAAAATAATGGCTAAAAATTTATGAAAAGAAATAATTTGACTTATCATATAAACAACACTTTGTATTGATAAGTGTGAGGAATCATTTTATGATAAGCTACAACTATCTTTTAAGCCTTAAAAACAAATTATGCCCGTTAAAACAGGAATATCCGTAATTTTTAAACAGGAACATCAGAACTTATTTCAATACGTTTACGGGAAGAGTACGAATGTTACGAAAAAAGAAAGCGCCTGCTGTTACGCAGACGCTCCCGACTCCATCTTCTTCATAATACTTCCGACCACCACGCTAACCCTTTACATTGCCTTTTTATTGTGTTTCTACCCTTCTTTTTCTAAAAAATCCCGCAGGCAGGGCCTGATTACCATTACATACATCCGCATCAAACGGCTTATCACTAAAAACCGATCTGCCCGCCTACGGAATAAGAACCTGATATATTCTTAAAAACCCACAATCACCGGAATTACCAGGTTCACCATTAAAACTCAAACTCTCCGATCAGAATTCCGTCATCATGTCCTTCGTTATCTTTCTGATTCTGGAACACCACTGTCTTCCTTTCCTGTTTTCCCGTCGCGTAGTTGATGTAGATTTCCGCCATGAGCGCCGTTGGTCCGGCCACTCCAACCTGTCTTTCTCCAAAGAAATTGGTCTGGATTTTATATTTCCCTTTTACGGCTTTTTTAAGCAAAAACTGTTCAGGGCCGAAACCTCCGGTGAAATCATTGCTCAGCCTTCCTCCGGCTCGTGTTTGTGGATGGCCGTAATAGCAACGCTCGTTATCCGGATCCGTTACCCAGAGATCGATGTCGGTATCGTCTTTATTCCAGTTGAGCACCACCCGGATGTTGACCGGCAGATCGGCTATGATCTTAGGATTGATCTTTTTCAGATTCAGCTTTTTCCCATACCTGCTGATAAGCCCGTTGATTTCCATAAGCACCGTTTCCTCGATTCCGTCATCCCGGTCTGCCAGCTCTTTGGTGTACGACTGCATCAGGATGGAATACAGATGGTCCAGGGCTTGCTGATACTGCCCGTTGTCTTCCAGGGCCAGCGCATAATCCCGGTAACTCTGCGGATCGAAAGGCCGCCATTCCAGGACTTTCTGCGTTACGAAAAGTTCCTTATCATACACTTCCGCCTGTTTCAGCTTATAGGCAAGCAGCTTGTACAGTTCTTCGTTTTCAATATCGAGGTCCGCAATCGAGCTCAATACTTTTAATCCTGATTTTTTATCTTTGATGCTAAACAGCAGCTGCGCAACATCAAAATAATATTGGGGAAGATTTTCATAGCTGCTCCTGTTGTCCAGATAAACCTTATAAATGGTTTCCGCATCTTTGGCTTTTTCAAAAAGCTTCATGTATTCCGCGCTGGATTTTACGTCGATAACGTTTATTCTGCCGGAATTGACCACCTCTGAAATCTCCTGGATCTTTATGGTATCAGCCTGACTTCCCCAACCCCTGACTGATATTCCGGCGACTCTGCCCTGAAGAGCCTGAACGACATTACTTGAAGCCGTCATCTCCGCTCTTTTTCTCATACCCAGCGCCTCCGTTACGACCACTTCCTGAATGTCTTTGGATTTGGAACCAAGGATATCCACCGCCTGATCTGCCTGCGGAGCAGCATCCGCCACAGTCATGCTGCTGTTTCCCCTTATACGGGAAGCTCCTATCATGACCACTTCTTCAATTCTTTGATTTCCTGTAGAATCCGAAGTCCCGTTATATCCCGGTTCAGGATAGCGTTTTTGGTTTTCTTTACGGGTGTAGTCTTTTTTCCACCAGGCTTTCAGGTCTTCAATCATCATTTCGGCATCGGCCATCAGGTCCTTTACACGTTCATCTTTCATAGACCTGTTGTTTTTCACGATCTGGTCGTAGGCACTTCTCAGCTCAACAGGCGGCGGAATATCATACCGGACATAATCCTGGACATTTTCCAGCACCATCAGGCTCATGTTGTTGCTTACCAGCCCGAACTGACGGCTTATTTCTTTTATGGTCTCTTTATTTTTCTTTTCAAAAATTTCCAGCTCGTTCAGTTTTTTCTGTGCCCAGAATTTCGAGATCTCCCAGTCCTTGACGGTCTGTTCTGCCGGATCTAAAGAGATGGTACGGGTTTCCGTTACTTCATTTCCGTATCCGAATTTCACCAAGACTTCCGATTGATTTCCCTTTAAGATCCCCGTCAGCATAAAATCCTGCGAAATGGTCTGCGGTAAGGATGGATATACCTCAGAAAGATCATCATTGCCTTCAATTCCCAGAAATTTCAGCGGCTGAACAAGGAGTTTTCTCACTTCTTTTGCGGGATCGTTTTCATTCAGGTTTAAAAATTCTCCACCGGTAGCATTGCTGATGAATTTTAACTGACTTGCATTTATAGATCCTGATGAAGATATAGTGTAGGTTGGTTTATTCCAGCTCAGCTTCAGGTCTCCGAATGAAGACATTCCGTCCGTAAAAAATAAAATCTCGTCCTCTTTCACCGGTTTCAGCTGACTGAAATCCGTACCGCCATCATACACCGTTTTTAACAGGTAATCTTTCAGCGCAGTCCAGTTGCCGTTTCCGATGGTGAAGACCTGGCCTTCTTCAAATGTGTTGTTGAGGAAATATATTTTTACCGTGAGGCTGGTGTTGGTTTTAAAATACCTTTCGAGCAAGGCCCATTCTTTTGTATGATCCCGTTTTTTCCCACTAAGCGAATGATCCCAGACCAGGGCCAGCTTTCGAGGAAGTTTTTTCGGCCGTTCCGCGGGATCAACGGCAATGCCTGCCAGAAAATGAAAGGCATCCCCCGAAGCTTTCTGCATCAGCACAGTCTGCCCGTCGGCGTGTTGAGGAAGATTTACCTTTAGGTTATTCGCGGGCTTAAATTTGGTTTTACGGATTTCAGCGGTCCAGACATTTCCGTTTTTTATGAAACCAAAGGTTCCGTCGGGCCTTTCTACCAGTTGCGGTGCATCGGCACTTTGGAAGACCGTGGTTTTCACAGCGAATTCCGGAATTTCGGTTTCAACATTCAGAGGCAAAACATATTGATAGGTATTTCCGGATTTTTTCAGCTCGTAATTATAAGTAATCTGAACCGTCCTTTCCCCACCATTCGCACCGATCGGATATACCGTCGTCCTGAAGTTATTCCCTTCCACCTTTTCGAGAATCCCGGGATCGATATTCCGTTTTTTAATGGTTTCGTAGACTTCTCTGGCTTTTTCCTTTTCCACCGGAACGGCGTTTCGGAGCTTCCCGTTGATGTCCAGGGCATAGCCACTCGCATTCACGCCTTCCGGCAGCGGAAAGGTTACCCTGCCTTCTCTCAGCCGGCTGGAATTGTTCCTGAAAACCATTGTCACGGTGTTTGTCGAAATCCGTCCGGTGATTTTGGTATCAATGTTCAGTTTCTGAAGCACGACTTCATTGCTTTTTGCGTAACCGCCTTTTCCGTCTCCGGTTTCCACTACCGGAACCTGCGCCCATCCGAATACCGGAAAAAATAGCAGGAGCTGTATATATAAATTTTTCATGGCTTATCTTTTTTACCTGAGCAGCTGTCTCTACTGATATAGATGCAGAAATTCGCCACGGCGTTGGAAAAGAAATGAAAAAATTCACAACAAAATCACATCATACTGTTTTTCAGGAATATAAATTTCAATTAATCGGAGAAGGGATGTTGAATCACAGAAGTTTATCCTGTCAACTTACTGTTACCCATATAAATATCGATGATCGTATTAAGCAAACCCTTTTTTACATTCAGAAATTAATGAATAAATAATCAAGCCTAAACCAACGGCATTTGTGGATGGCACCGTAAAACCCGGTATGGAAAAGACATTATTTTTGAGAAGTATCATTTACTCCCTGCCATTTATTTCTCAAAAGCCGGCTCCTCTACAGAAAATAGCCTTTTATGGTAATGATGATATTTAATAATCTTGCTGGCAGAGCATCTTATATTTAATATACTCTTCGTTGCCCATTTTTTTCCTGATATATTCATCTTCCGTAACATTTCTTTTCTTCTGAATAAAACTGATAAACGAACAAATCTCCCGACATGCTTCAAAACCTTTTGACTTCATCGTATTTCTTACCTCTTCATCTGCTATTTCATTTAGCCATTCTTCATAATCATCCACTGAAACATTTAGCTGGAGCTGGTAATATAAGTATACGGCATTTCCGTAAGAAATGTGTAAGGTGTGATATTCTTTGCTTTCTTCTGCAAGATGTTTCAGAAAAAATTCCTGTTGGGTATGGTAATTCTGTAAAGGATGTTTTGGGTTTATCATGAAACCTGGTTTTGATGGTTATTAATTTTTGTTTTAATTGCTTCTGCAAAAATATTAATTACGGAAATGAAAATTCTTTAATTTTAATAGATAGAATGAGATGAAGTAATATTTTAATTCTACCATCCCGGCTTCTTTTTATTTAATTAAGACAGCTACCGTATTTGCGATATTCTAAGATGCACATACAATGCCACAAAGTTACAAATTCCCAAAATGATGAATTAATTTAATTTTGTATTATTGTATACGTCAATTATAAATTATGAAGATTCTGTCTGCTTGGTTTTTTATTTTCACCATGCTTTTTATTCCGGCACAAAACAAAGCGGTAATGGAGGTTAATTATGAAATCAAAATGATTTCCGACAGCCTGAACCGGGATAAGGTCAACATTTATGCATCTACCCTACTGTGCAACAATGTGGAATCTGTATATTTCAGCCGGGAAGCTCAGGCATTTTATAAAGGAAATTCCAAAGAAACCATTGCCACAAGCGCAGGAGCCATTCCTAAATATCCGAAATCGGTGGGTAGCGTTTACAAAACGAAAGAAAATGTATGGGTTTCGCTTCCTGTGGGCAAATACATCTTTACTTACGAAGAACCCCAACTGAAATGGGAAATCCTGAACGAAACCAAAGACATCAAAGGATTTAAAAGCCGCTTGGCCAAAACCACTACCGATACCGGCGATACCTATTTTGCCTGGTTTACCAATGATATTACGATTCCCGACGGAC
>CAJYGB010000028.1 GCA_913774355.1 uncultured Chryseobacterium sp.
TTACCGTAGTATCATGTCTGTTAAGAAGAGATCTGAAACTATCCAGCCGGGCGTTGGTTCTTTCAATAGAATATCTTTCTTCATAAAGCTCCGGATCGAAATAATTATCATCATCATTAGCTGTCATTTTGTTTCTTTTATTGCTGGCAAAGTTCGCGATAATGCCGTGTTGAGAGCATAATGTTCTGAGATGGCGGCAATCAAAACCCGAATCTGCATTCATAAACAAGCCGTCCATATTAATTTCCGAAGCCTTAAGCACAGAAATTACTTCCGTAAAATGGGTGCCAATATCATAAGTGTCATGGTGACTGCCTGCTTCAGGTTCACTCATGGCAAGAGGGATCCCGTTTTTATCGGTAAGATATAAAGCATTGGTTGTTTTCCTCTTTTTCCTGCCCTGATAGCTAACCTTTTCTCCTCCTTTGGTACAAGGGGTATGGCTGCCATCAAAATTAATATGGGACAGGTCCATCTTTATTCTCCTGGCTTTGAGCAGACGGGTCCATATTTTTTCCCAGACACCCATTTCACTCCATTTCATGAAATGATGATACACACTGTTCCGGCTGTAATCCGATTCCAAAATAAGACTTTTTACAGGAAGCATATACCATTGAAGGCCGGTTTTCAGTTTATACAAAATAGCATTAACGATCGAAAGAAAAGAGACCTTGGGGCTAAAACCTCTTTTGTTTTTTGGAATGTATTTTAGTATTTCAAATTCTATCATATCTTTGTCAAGTACATGGTACATCGGCTGGGAATTTTAAGTTGTTTTTTTTGCAATTACAATATCTTAAATCCCAGCCTTTTTTCCAAAGAAAAAAGTTTAAATGACTTCAATATTTGAGAAGAGAGTTTCTTAGTTACGGAACCTTATAGAATCGGGTTCTTTATCTTTTCAGCTAAAGTCCCGCTTTACTTATAAATGCAAACTTTTTATTAAAAAAAAGAGTTGTGTTCTAAATAAATTTAATACAAATTCAGTAAAAATACGTAGTGCCGGAAATTTTGCATTTCCTAATTTTATCGAATAATAATTGCAGGTGAGTATACTTTAAAATTTGAAAAAAATGAAGCTATAATAAATTATGGATTAATTTTTTTTAATAAATGATAATTATATCAATAATAAAATTAAATTTGTAATGCAAATGTGGTTGTTTTAAAAGAAGTAACTGCAAATAAAAACTGAGACTAACTAAATGTCATTACCATGAATATTAATTTAAACAATTCCCTTTTTAATTTCAATCTCACTTTTTTGTGATTTACAGGAATATTTGATGCAGGTATCGTTATCAGATATGCTTTTGTTTTTACTTGTATGAAATGTTTTCATTACTCGAGCCTTTACTGAAATCTTGCAATTTATTCATGTGCAAATTCTGATGATCAGTTTCCCTGAATAAGTTCACTTTTAATAAATTTTTCATTTTTAAAAACCAATAATTATGGACGGAACAATTGGAGAAATCCGACTTTTTGCCGCAAATTTTGCTCCCAGAAACTGGCAGTATTGTAATGGTGCTTTATTGGCCATCAGGTCAAACACGGCACTATTCTCAATTTTAGGAACCACTTATGGTGGGGATGGTATAAATACCTTCGGCCTTCCGAACCTTGCAGGCCGATCGGCTGTAGGGGTAGGACAGGGCCCTGGTTTATCTTATTATGCGCTGGGAGAAATGACAGGAACAAATTCTGTAACGCTTACCATGGCCAATCTGCCTGCTCATACCCACAGTTTGTCAGGAAATGTTGTGATTCCTGCGTATTCGGATGAGGGGGATTCAGGAACTCCTGCAAATAACATTCTTGCATCAAAGGCATTAATGTACAGTAACCAGGTTGCAGATTCTACTACAAGACCCATTCCGTTGGCATTGCAGATAGGTGTTTCGGGAGGAAGTAACGCACTTACTTTAGTTCAGCCTTCGCTGGGAATGAATTACATAATTTGTCTTTACGGGGTTTTTCCTTCAAGAGGATAATATAATCACTGAAATTTAAAATAACATTAATAACAATTAAAGATATCATTATGGAAGGTTATATAGGAGAAATCCGTTTATTTGGTGGAAACTTCGCTCCGCAAGGATGGGCTTTCTGCAACGGAACACTTTACAGTATATCACAATATACAGCAGCATATTCAATATTAGGAACAAACTTCGGAGGCAACGGCCAATCTACATTTGGTGTGCCCGACCTTCGTGGGAGGATTGCTGTGGGAACAGGTCAGGGAGCAGGTCTTTCTCCCATAGATTTAGGAGAGGTCGGCGGAACTGAAACTGTTACTATGACTACAGCACAAATGCCTGCTCACAGCCATACCGCAGCAGCGACAATTGCGTTTCCTTGTTTTTCAGATGAAGGCAATACGGGTTCGCCGGCGGGTAATGTGCTCGCAGGTTCAGCCGCAGCTTACTCTACTCAGGCGCCGGATACTTTTATTGCACCGGCTGCCACAACGGGCTCCATATCTGCTGCAGGAAATAATATTCCATTTAGTATTATACAGCCTGTGCTGGCAACCAATTATATTATTTGTCTTGAAGGCATTTATCCGACAAGAGATTAATTCATTAAATTATTAAAAAACAATTATTATGGAAGGAACCATGTCAGAAATAAGAATGTTTGCCGGAAATTTTGCTCCCAAATATTGGGCGTTTTGTCAGGGGCAGACAATAGCAATTAATACCAACCAGGCACTTTTTGCTCTTTTAGGTACAATGTACGGAGGTAATGGAACCACAAACTTTATGCTGCCGAATTTTGCAGGGAGAACAGCTATGGGAACCGGAACCGGAGCGGGAACTAAAGTATTTCAATTAGGAATGATGACGGGTACTGAAACAGTGACCTGCGACATACCGCACATGCCGATGCATACGCACACGGCAGGATCCGAAACTGTTTCTATAAAAACATTTTCAGATGAGGGAAATACAGGCTCCCCGGCAGGCAGTACGCTAGCATCATTACAGGGCTTGTATTCTAATGAACAGCCGGACAGCAGTATGAAAGCCATGCCCAATGCATTCGCTTTAAGCGTTTCAGGATTAGGTCAGCCGATAAACATTCGTCAGCCGTATCTGGGAATTAATTACATCATCTGTATGTACGGAATTTTCCCTTCAAGATCTTAAAATCAGTACTTATTTAATCTCCGGCAGAATTATTTTGCCGGAGACTTTATCAAAAATATGAAAATAGCTTTACTTTTACCACGGTCTGTTATTTATCCGTCACTTTCATTTGATATCATGGACGGTTTCAAGCAATCCCTTAAAAATATGGGTCTGGAAGGATACCATGAAATCGTTTCGGCAGGAATAGGTGTTGCTGCAAAAAACGAGGAAATTTATGATCAGTGCGAACAGTTTTTGTTGGCCGGAACCGATGTCATCATAGGATATATGAATCCTCTTTCAGCAGAATTCGTACATCCTCTGTTTGAAGCTTCGGGCAAAGCCCTGATTGTTCTGGACAGCGGTTATCATTTCCCAGCGTTCAGCGAAAAACTTTCCAACGCGTGGTTTATCTCTCTGCAGGGCGGTTTGTGTACCCGTGTGATTACACAGAAGGCCATTGAAGACGGATTCAGGAATTTTGCATTCAGTTGTTCCTTTTATGACGCTGGATATCGCCCTTCCTATGTATATGCCGCTGCGGCTGAAGAAAAAGGAGGATCAATAGTATTTAATCATATTACCCCTTTGAAGCGTTCAGAATTTACACTGAAACCACTTGTTGAATTTCTTAAGCAAGAACCGGAAACGGCCGTACTTGCTACTTTTTGCGGAGACATGGCCGAAGACTTTTTTGCAGGGAGCAGCGATATAGCAGATTATTGCAAAGTGTACGCTACAGGCTTTACTTCTGATGAGGCATGGCTTGAAAAAATACCTTATCCAGGATATGAATGGAGTGCAGCAGTAGCTTGGTCCAGAAATTTGAGGATCCCTGAAAATGAAACCTTTGTAACTATAATGGACGGTATTAAATATGGGAAAGCGAATCTTTTTTCTGTACTGGGATGGGAAGCTGCACAGTTTATAGGGCTGGAAAACATAATGTTTGGCGGGATGACCATCAATTCGCCACGCGGAAAAATATATATGAATCCTGAAAGCGGATTTTCGGAGGCTCCAGTATACTATACCACCGTTTCAAAAGACGAAAATACGGGCAACTGTCTTTTAAAAGACCTTCATGCAGCTTCCGGTACAGATGCGGAACGCAAAGGACTGGAAAAGAATATTGAATACATACGAACTGTAGAAGCCAATACCTGGCTTAATGCTTATGCCTGCTTAGAATCATGACGAAGCTATTTAAAACAGCAGTTTTATGTAATAACCGGATGGCGTTTCCGGCTTTGCAGTCTTTACAGGCAGCAGGCCGGCTTTGTGCTTTAGGAGTACCGGAAAATAATGTTGAAATAAAGGAATTTTGTTCTATGCTTTCAAAACAGGCAGGAATACCTTTATTTATAATGAATCAAAAGATTTTCTCTGATCAGATAACAGAAATGATTAATATTTCTGGTGCAGATACCGTCTTTACCATGACTTTTCCGTGGAAAATTTCTGCCGAAATTCTTGATCTCTATCCGGGTAAATTTTACAATTTTCATTATGGTCTTTTACCCGAAATGCGTGGAGGTGATCCTGTTTTTGAAACCATTAGAAGCCGTGCTGTGCAGTCAGGCATTACTGTTCATGTAATCGATCGGTATATTGATAGAGGAGCGGTTATCCTTAAAAAAACAATTCCGGTTACTACAGATATGACGCATGGTGCGCTTTGTACTCATTTGTCATGGTTAGGAGCCAGTCTCTTAAATGAACTTTTAAACCTTTTGCAAAGCCATTTTAAAGGAACAGAGCAGAACGAAGGCCAGGCGCGGTATTACCCAAAACCTGGTGCTTCAGATGTCTGCATTTCCTGGGAAAAACAGGATGCCGGAACCATTGAGGCATTGGCAAGGGCCTGCAACCCGTGGAATAAAGGAGCTTATACCCAATGGAACGGATGGAATATCAGAGTAGTGGAAGCTGCACCTGTTCAAAACATAAATTATCATACCGGGTTTCCCGGAGCCATAATTTCTTTGGATAAGGAAAACGGATTAGTTGTGAAATGTAATCATAATTCTTATCTGAGATTAGATATTGTCTATACTGAAGAAGCCTTCATGAGCGGGCATAAATTATCCGCTTTTGGGCTGAAAAAGGGTGGACAATTCCTGAATTTATAACTTAAATATATTAAAATGAAAAATTTTTATTCTACAATCAGAAAACTGACGAAAACAGTCGTCATGATGGGAGCGTCGCTGCTGGGGTATGCCCAAGCTCAGACGACTCTCTCCCCCGGAGGTATTGCGTTTACCTCTTATGATTCGAGTTCTACTTCGGTAGATGTATTCTCTTTTGTTTTGCTTGCCCCTATTTCTAGCGGAACACAAATAAGCTTTACCGATCGGGGGTATCAGGGGAACAATGTCTGGCAAGCAGCCGGATCAACAGAATCTGCCATTACATGGACAAGCGGTACTGCGTTGCCGGCCGGTACTGAAGTGTATATTTCAGCGTTGTCAGCTTCTGTTTATAATCCCGCAACAAGTACATCTATACCCAATGGTACTGTAGCACTTACTGATGGAACATCCTCCAATGGATTGGTATTATCTTCTGTTGGAGATCAAATCATTGCATTCCAGGGAGGGAACGGTAGTGTTACAGGTGCTAATGTAACTTGTATTGCCGGTATCAATTATTTTTATACGGCAGGCTCTACAACAGCCGGATGGAATAGTGATGCCGTTGGGAGTCCTAACGCTTCATTAATGCCACCCGGACTTACCGGAGGTACGAATGCATTCTATACAGGACCGGTGTCTGGTGTCACAGTAGCTAAATCCGGAAATTTTAACTGTACCGGTGTTCCAACATCAACCGTTGCTAATATAAGAACAGCGGTTATGAATAATGCCAACTGGACACTTAGTACTGCTGCAGGGCCGCAATATTCAGGATGCACATTTCTTGCCAGCAGTCCGGTAATCACGACGAATCCGGCGAACAGAACCATATGTGCAGGTGGTACCACTACCTTTACAGTTGCTGCTTCGGGGGCTACTTCTTACCAGTGGTATCAGAATTCCGGAAGCGGTTTTATTGCTTTGACAAACACGGCTCCTTATTCAGGAGTTACAACCAGTACTTTAACAATCACGGGGGCTACATCAGCAATGAACGGTTACCAGTATCGTGCGGTGGCAACGGGTTCAGGCTCTGCAACTTCTAATGCGGCTACATTAACGGTAACCAGTATCAGTACGGCAGGAAGCGTAACGAGTGTCGCCTGTAATGGAGGCAGCAATGGGGTTGCTTCTGTTGTTCCTTCAGGAGGAACGGCGCCTTATACTTATTCCTGGTCACCGGTCGGAGGTACAGCCTCTATGGCTACAGGCTTGTCAGCAGGATCTTATACGGTGACGGTAACCGATAATTCAGGCTGTCAGACTACAAGAACTTTTATCGTAACTCAGCCGAGTGCTATTGTATCTTCTACGACAATAACAAATATTGCATGTAATGGAAGCGCCACAGGTGCCATCGATTTAACTGTTTCGGGCGGAGTCCCACCTTATACCTACAACTGGGGTGGCGGAGTCACAACAGAAGACAGAACGGGATTAGCAGCGGGAACATATACGGTAACCATTACCGATGCTAATGGATGTACTAAAACGGTAAATGCTACGGTAACACAACCTGCAAGTGCAGTAAGCGGAACAACGGTAGTAACGAATGTTGCGTGTAACGGCGCTTCCAACGGAGCGATCAACTTAACACCTTCAGGAGGAACAGCACCATATACTTTCAACTGGGGTGGCGGAATCACAACAGAAGACAGAACGGGTCTTGCAGCCGGAACGTATACGGTAACCATTACCGATGCCAATGGATGTACCGGCACAGTGAATGTTACAGTAACCCAACCTGCGAGTGCAGTAAGCGGAACAACGGTAGTAACTAATGTTGCGTGTAACGGCGCTTCCAACGGATCGATCAATTTAACGCCAGCTGGAGGAACAGCACCTTATACTTTCAATTGGGGTGGCGGAATTACAACAGAAGACAGGACGGGATTAGCAGCGGGAACCTACACGGTAACCATTACCGATGCTAACGGATGTACAGGAACTGTAAATGCAACGATAACCCAGCCTGCAGCTCTTGTTGCAGCTACTTCCCAGACGAATATCGCATGTAATGGCGGTGCAACAGGAATAGCAGCTGTTACCGTTTCAGGCGGAACAGCACCTTATACCTATTCATGGTCTCCGGTAGGGGGAACGGCTGCAACAGCTACCGGTCTTTCTGCAGGAACTTATACAGTGACCATTACCGATGCTAATGGATGTACTTTATCCAGAAATTTCACAATTACCCAGCCTGCCAGCGCAGTAACTGGAACAACAGTAGTAACGAATGTTGCGTGTAACGGCGCTTCCAACGGAGCGATCAACCTAACACCTTCAGGAGGAACAGCACCATATACTTTCAATTGGGGTGGTGGAATCACAACAGAAGACAGAACGGGTCTTGCAGCCGGAACGTATACGGTAACCATTACCGATGCCAATGGATGTACCGGCACAGTGAATGTTACAGTAACCCAACCTGCCAGTGCAGTAAGCGGAACAACGGTAGTAACGAATGTTGCGTGTAACGGCGCTTCCAACGGAGCGATCAATTTAACGCCAGCTGGAGGAACAGCACCTTATACTTTCAATTGGGGTGGCGGAATTACAACAGAAGACAGAACAGGTCTTGCAGCCGGAACGTATACGGTAATTATCACTGATGCGAACGGATGTACAGCAACGGTAAATGCTACGGTAACCCAACCTGCCAGTGCAGTAAGCGGAACAACGGTAGTAACGAATGTTGCGTGTAACGGAGCTTCCAACGGAGCGATCAACCTAACACCTTCAGGAGGAACAGCACCATATACTTTCAACTGGGGTGGTGGAATCACCACTGAAGACAGAACGGGATTAGCAGCGGGAACGTATACAGTAGTAATCACTGATGCGAACGGATGTACAGCGACTGTTAACGCTACGGTAACCCAACCTACAACATTAAGCGCAGCCGTTACACAAACCAATGTACTTTGTAACGGAGGATCAACTGGAACTGCCACTGTGACGGTAACAGGCGGAACAGCACCATATACTTATGCATGGTCTCCATCAGGCGGAACAGCGGCAACAGCTACCGGTCTTTCTGCAGGAACTTATACAGTGACTGTTACCGATGCTAACGGATGTACACTGACAAGAACAGTTACGATTATTCAATCGAGCGCAGTAAGCGGAACAACGGTAGTAACGAATGTTGCGTGTAACGGAGCTTCCAACGGAGCGATCAACTTAACGCCAGCTGGAGGAACAGCACCTTATACTTTCAACTGGGGTGGTGGAGTCACCACGGAAGACAGAACGGGATTAGCAGCGGGAACGTATACAGTGGTAATTACCGATGCGAACGGATGTACAGCAACTGTTAATGCTACGGTGACGCAGCCTACGGCTCTCACTGCAACTACTTCCCAGACGAATATTGCATGTAATGGCGGATCTACAGGAACGGCAACCATTACTGTTACCGGCGGAACGTCACCTTATACCTATTCTTGGTCTCCATCAGGTGGTACCGGAGCAACAGCATCAGGGCTGGTTGCCGGAACCTATACGGTAAACGTTACCGATGCCAACGGATGTACACTATCGAGAACAGTTACCATTACACAGTCTGCACCTGTAGCAGCTCCTACCGGCGCAGCATCACAAAACTTTGCTCCGGGAAGTACGCTGAGTGCTTTAGTGGTAACGGGTCAGAATATCAAATGGTATGCGTCAGCTTCAAATGCTCAGAACCACATAAACAGCCTGCCGTTCAGTACAGCATTGGTAAACAATACGACCTATTATGCTACGCAGACATCAGGAACTTGTGAGTCGACGGCTTACTTGGCAGTACTGGCGATCAACAGCACGCTTGGGGTTAGTGATAATACAAAATCGAAGTCACCGCTTCAGATCTATCCTAATCCAGTGAGAGATATCCTGAATTTCAGTGGTGCGGAAACCATTACTAAAGCGGTAATCATTGCTGCTGACGGAAGAATGGTAACCGAAAAGAAACTGCAGTCGGGAGAAAGAAGCATAGAGGTTCATTCATTGCCACAGGGAATGTATCTGATTCAGTTATTTACAGGAAACGGTATGCAGACCTTTAAATTCATTAAGAAATAATTTTCATGCTTTCTTAAATCATTCTTCAAAATGATTATAACGAAGGGGCTGTCTATTTTAGACGCCCCTTTTTTATATCATATAAATGCTGAAAATTAAACCATAGTAGAGTTGCCCTCAATAAAAATCATTGATAATTAAGTCATTTGGTCATACATGTGCCAGGAAGCTTCCAGCATCCAGTTTTTCTCTTCCAGCCTTTAAGCTGATTTTTACATAATTATCAGAAAGTTTAAAACTTCAAAATCCAGTGTTTGATATTCACTCTGTTGTAAGTATATGTTATATGCACAAGACCTTTCTTATCCCTAAAAATAGTAGGATAGCTGAATTCTCCTTTTTTTTCGTCTTCAAGCGACATCAGATCCTGCCAGTCGGTACCGTTATAGGAATAAGCCAGCCTCAATTTGGTTCGGCCTTCCCACCACTCTTTTCCGGGAAGTTCCGGATTGTAGACAATAAGGAAAAAATCTTTACAGCTGATGGCATCCGTCCCGGAATTGGGATTGGCAAGTTTCGTTGCGGCTAATGCGGTCCAGGTGATTCCGTTATCTTTCGACCATGAGGTGGCTACTACGCCTTCCTTGCTTCTGCAGAGCGCCTGCAGGCTGCCGTCTTTATGCATCAGGATACTGGGCTGGATCACATTGAATTTTGATGAAGGATCAATAGGATAAGAAGTCCAGTTCTTCTGATGATCTTTGCTGATTTCGACGTGTGCCGTCCATCGGTTTTCATCAATTTCCTTACTGGAAGGAGAAATAATATTGCCATTGGACAGTTCGATAGGTTTGTTTTTAATAGGTCCCAGGATAGATTCCGGAAGACGTTTTGCCTGGCTCCAGGTTTTGCCGTTATCTTCTGAAGTTTTTACCATCCCCCACCATTCGCGTGGATTGGGTCCCACTTTGTAATATAAGTAAATCGTTTTTTCATTTTTTGCCCTGAACAGTACGGGGTTCCAGCAGGGGTACCGCACGGAATCACTAATGCGTCCGTCCGCCAATATTTCCGGCTGGCTCCAGCTGTTTTCTTCCGTACGGATTCCCCAGATCACTACCTCTTTGCTTCCTTCGTGAGGGCCTCCGAACCAGGCTGAAAGTAATTTTCCGTCAGCAGCCTGCGCAATGGTAGAGGCGTGGCATTGTTTGAAATAGGCACCTTCCGTAAAAAGAAATTCTTTTTTCAGAACCTTTGCGGAAGGAATTTGGGCAAAACCTTTCGTACACGCTAAGCACAAGAGAAAAAGCAAGAAACGTATATTCATTCTGTTGTTTTATTAATTGGGTGATGGCTGACTGTTATTATAATTTTTAATTTATAGAGACGGTTTTCCGGATTCTGTTTTTTCAATTTCCTTGATGTAAAATGCTGCATTTTTCTGGCTCAGCTTTCCATAACCAGCATCGCTGATGCTTTTCAGCTGACTTGTGATGAAATCCGATCTTTTCTCCTTTAGTAAAGAATCTCTTACCGCAATAATTTCCTTTGCGGAATAGAGTTCCCTTTTCAAATGACCGGCAATATTATCTTTCCTGCCTATACAGCCGTCCTGATATTTCATAATCAAAGGATGGTGAAGGTAGTATTGGTAAACGGTAATAAACCGGGCATCATTTCTCTTTAACAGCTCCGCGCCGGAATACAATCTCAGGGCATTGCTTCCGTTTTTAGAAAAGTAATAAAGTTCATCTGCACGGGCTGCTTCAGACAGTTTTCTGAATTCCTCATAGAGGACACTTCTTTCGCCTCCGATCCCAATATGCAGAGATTCTGCATAAGAAATATTTTCCAAAGGTTTTGCCAGAGCCTTCACTTTATGGGATACCTGTGCGCTGATAAAGCATACCGTCAGTAGACAATACAAAGAAATTTTAAACTTCATAACCATGTGCTAATCTGCAAAAATAGAAATTCTTTATTCCTGAAAAGTTAATTTGTTATGTAAATTAGTTTTCGTAAACCGGAAAATTTTTACATTCGTGTAAAATATGATTTACTATGAAATTTTCGAGAATACTTTTGATGGCGGGATTGCTTTTGTTTCAGTTAAATTTTGCTCAGCAAAAGGCAGATGTGATTTTGAAAAAAGCATTAACAGAAGCGAAGGCTAAAAATAAAAACGTACTGCTGATGTTTCATGCTTCCTGGTGCAAATGGTGCCATACGATGGAAAACAATATGAAACTTCCGGAAACAAAGCCTGTTTTCGAGAAAAAATTTGTTACCGCTTATGTGGACGTGCAGGAAATGGGAGATAAGAAAAAACTTGAAAATCCCGGCGGTGAAGAGCTGATGAACAGATACAAAGGGAAAGATGCCGGACTTCCTTTCTGGCTGATCCTGAATGCCAAAGGTGAAGTTCTGGCCGATTCATTTAATGATAAAAAGGAAAATCTTGGCTGCCCTTCGACAGCGGAAGAAGTGGATGTCTTTCTCGCGAAGCTCAAAAAATCTTCCAGAATGAATGATAACGAACTTCAGGCCGTTAGAAAAGCATTTTTAAAATAGTAAAAGCTGTCCGTGATGAGGACAGCTTTTTATCTTTAGTTAAAGCAACTGTTTTTTAAGCTTGTTTATATTTGCTCAATAATTTTATAGGCTTAAACTTAATGTGCTTCATTCATATAAACAGAGTTTATTCTTAATTTCAATAGTGAGAAAGTTTTAGATTCAGTTTAGCCAAATTCAGCTTATTGAACAAATCGTTGATTTTAAATTAAATGAATTCTCATTCCTTAATCTTAAAACAGATGCAAAAAGGCTCTGAAATTTAATTACAGTAGGCAATTCTTGGGTTTGTACTGCTGCTGCACGGGAACTGATATTTACTTTGCGGATAGTTCGGAACGGGATTATCCGTCACTTCCAGAGGTGCCATGGTCTGGCCGTTGTAAGAAGGCATGGTTACCTGAGCGGAAGATCCGTTTCCTAAAGCCGTATTTTTAGCATTCGCATTTCCGTTGAAGCTATAATCCATCATAGCATCGAGCAGCCGGTATACAGCATAATAATCCAGGGCATCGAAGGCTTTTCGGGAACTTGGCGTAGCGTGATCCGTTACATAATTATAGCCGTTGATGGTAGAAGATTTTACATAGATAAAATCTTTTTCGCTGTTGGGGATATTAATGTGCTTATAAATGTCGATGGCCAGGCGGTGGTCGTTTACATCATCTTCATCATAGACCTGGGAGATCATTTTTGTATTGGCCGGGAAATTCTGCAGCTGCTGTTCGGTAGTAAGCGGGCTGTTCCAGTTAAAGGCATACCACGGTGCCATCGTAAAAAGAAAGCGGGCATCCTGGCCCCAGCCTTTTTCCGTAAAGGCCTTATACGCAAGATCGATCGATGCACCGCCACCGAATGAATGTCCCATAAATCCTACTTTTTTCGTGTCGATGATATTCGGGTAATCGTTAGCAGCCTTCACAAATCCCTGCCAGAGGGTCTGGTAGCGGTGGTCTACACTGATGTCGATTGTGCGGTAAGGCACAAATACCACTACAAAACCTTTTTTGGCAATAAAACGATACAGTCCCATATTATAGGTTTTATCTTCTCCGCCGTATGGATGCGAAAAAAAGATGGTGGGACGGGGAGAAGTGGTTCCTTGCGGATAAAAAACCGAAACCTGGGTTCCTGCATACTGAGGATTATCAAAATCTATTTCCGCTACTTCATAGCTTCCGTCCGAGCCATAGCCGGAGGTTGGCTTTTGGATAGGCCCTTCCAGGCTGTTGTCTGTTTTAGTGGCAGATGACCGGATTTCATCATCAGTATTTGTAGTTGAGGAACAGGCTGAGTTTGTAATGAACAGAATCAGCAGCATAGGGAAAAGTAGCTTTTTCATCTTTTTTTGTCTTTTAGCTTCTTAATTAATTGATCTTTGAGTTCCTGGTATTTTTTATATTGTTCAGTATTCAGGATTTTACTTAAGGCAACATCTTTTTCTTTCTGTAATGGTCTCATTTTTTTTAACTTGGCCAGTTTGCCTTCGCTGCTTTTGAGAACAGGTTCATTTTTCTGTGCATAAAGAAGGTTAAGATTATAGGCCTGTGTTGCCTGGGAACTGTTCAGTCCCAGTGTGGTTTTCATCCACTCGGTCTGTATTTTTGCGCGCTGCTCGGGTGTACTGTCCTGCATGCTTTTCTGCTGTGCGGCAAATGGGGCAAATAATGCCCCTATCCAGAAAGCTGCAAATGCAAATAACTGTTTTTTTGTTTTTAAAATCATCTCTCTAAGTTTTTTCTGAAACAAATGTATTGATAACGGCCTGTTCTTTCGGAATAAAAAAAGGTGAGCCTTCCAAATTTCAAGGTGAAATTATTTATTGGTCCAGCCATTTCCTGAACAGCATTGCTTTTGCCTTGCTTACAATAATTTTTTCATCGGATGACGGATGCATGGTGACCAGCAACCGGCCGTTAAAAAAATAATCTACCGTTTCCACAGCATTCCGGTTGAGGATAAACTGGCGGTTGGCCCGAAAGAATATGCCGGGGTCGAGTTGCTGCTCCAATTGTTCTAAGGTAAACTCGATAATATATTGCTGTCCCTGCACCGTACATGCGTATACGATCTCATGGGCTGTATAAAACCAGTGGATTTTAGCAGCTTCCAGCGGAATCAGCCTGCCGCAGTAATGGATGAGAAAGGATTTTTTATAAATTTTGACAGGGGATTGCAGCTGTCGCAGCAAAGCCCCGATCCGGGACTCTTTTTCTGTACCGGAAGTAAAAAAAAATTCATATTTTGTTAAGGAACGGTGTATTTCCTCTTTGTCAAAAGGCTTTAAAACATAATCGATACCGTTGTTACGGAAAGCATCAATAGCATAATCGTTATAGGCTGTCACGAAAATTACCGGTTTTTTAAGCGGGATTTTCCTGAAAATTTCAAAAGATAATCCGTCGGAAAGCCTGATGTCTGAAAAAATCAGATCATATACCTCTTCTGATGCGGAAAACCACCTCAGGGACTCTTTGATATTGGGCAAGACCTTGATAATCCGGGCAGCAGGACGTATTTCCCTGATGATATATTCAAGGTTTCGGGCGATGGCAGGTTCGTCTTCTATCAGAACAATGCTAAGGTCTCTGGTCATAACAGCGGTAGTTTTACAATGAAATGATTTTCTGTACGGCGGATTTCTATTTCGCGGGAAGTCTGTAGCCTGAATCTTTCATTAAGATTGGCGAGTCCCATCCCCGTGCTGTCTGTTGCATGGGCAGGCTGTAAGTTGTTTTGAATAACAAGAACGTCCCCTTCATCAAAAATACCAAGGATGATCGGATTATCAACGGTAGCGGTATTGTGCTTAACAGCATTTTCCACCAAAGGCTGCAGGGAGAGATGAGGAACGGAACTCTGCAGAAGATCCGGGCGTATATTAATCTCTATCTTAAATGCATTTTCCAGCCGCATGGCTATTAATTCCGTATAAGAACCCAAATGCTGAAGTTCCGTTTCCAATGACACAGGTTCACTTCCCGGATGTGCCAGTGTATACCGGAAAACTTTGGAAAGATGTACAATATAAGCCTGAGCGCGCTCAGGATCTTCTCTGATAATGGATGAAATACTGCTGAGCGTATTGAAAAAGAAATGAGGGTTCAGCTGCTCCTGTAGTAGCGTCAGCTGGGCTTTTACGTAAGCGGTGTGAAGCTGTTCGTTTACAGTATCTTTCTTTTTACCTTCCCGGATCAGGAGAATAAGCCGGATCATCACGGCCACCATGACCGTACTGAGCAAGAAACGGATGAAATATCCCCGCGCTATCGTCCCGGGCAGATGTACGCTCCCAAAAAGTGCAGAATGAATAATGCTTCCCAGAATAAGAGCAGCAATTATCAACAGCAAATTGAAAGTATAAAATGTTGCCCACTGCCGGTTTTGCCGGTAAACACTGAAAAACCTGTTCTCAGTGAGATTAAGCCGGAACAGCAAAAGACAGAACAGCATATTGTATACAAACTGAAAGCTGTATTCCCATATATCGAAAGTCCAGTAACGGGCAATAATCCCGCCGCTCTTAAGTGCCAGTAACTTTGCTGAATTAACCACCAACGTGATTAAAAAAGCACTGTATAGGCAGATTTTGGTTTCGTTTTTCATCATATCTGCAAATAACGTAAATATTTACGCTGATTCGTCAAAATATGAAAACGAAGCTGAAAAATAAGATGGTGAAATTACCAGAAGAAACTTAAGCCTGGGAAAATAAAATCTTAGGGCATTTTTTATTTTCCGAAGAATATTTTGTCCTGTTCCTGCTGATCGTTATAAATCACCTGAAAAGTGACCGGCATATATTGATAAAGACGTTTCCAGTGTGAAATTTTAGCCCGTTTTTTAAAGCTTTCGAAAGATCGTATAAAAAGATTTTCGATCATATTTTTTACATAGGAATCTCCGCTTTTGTATATCATTTCCATCATTGTGATGTGATGGACCATAATATTTACTTTCGATTCCTGAAGAAGCCTCCTCAAATAATTGATGGTGGACTGTATGATTCCTGCAAAATTATCCTGTATGGACAATTGGATGATTTCGGTGCGTAGCTGTGGGTAGAAAAATTTTAAATATTCAGTCGCTTTTGCCTGATTAATCGTCTGCATTGTTACATTCTCCATAATTAATTATTTTCCAGAGTTTCCATAGTATCGCGAAAATTGTACCAAAATCAAGCAAATTCCAAAAGTTAATAAAAATTTTACAGTGATTTCCGAAGGTGGAGGGTCGATTTATTTTCAATCTGTTTTTTTTCATTCTTCAGTACCATTTGCGCCAGCTTTTTTCCCATTTCCGAAAAATCTGTGGACAGCGTGGTAATGCCATTTTGTACCACCTTTTTCAGAGGCGTTTCATTATAGGAGATAATGCCGATATCTTCTCCTATGATCAGACTATTCTGGTTGCATTTTTCAATGGTCTCCACCAGCTGCCGGTCATTGGGAATAAGGAATACCTGTCCTTTTCTGAGTTTGAAATTTTTAAGATCCGGGATAACCGAATGGTTTTTATGATGTTGTTTACAGAATTTTTCAAAACCGGTAACCATATCATAAGGTTCTTTCTGGCCGGGAAATATCAGGATATACCGGTTGTATTTCTGCAGCAGGTCCAAAACCGATTCCATCGCCGTATAGATATTTTCCGCGAAATTCTGGTAGATACCGGAATATATCTTCAGGGATTCCCTCATCTGGTCGATGATGTATACATCATTTTTTGGAAGTTTGGCAATAGAACTTTCTACCCCCTCTACATTTGCCGCCAGGATAATGTATTTTGAGTAGTTTCCGATATTATCTGAAATCAGTTTGGAAAACATAACGGGATCAAAATGATGGAAAAATGTATCGACCTGAACTTTTCCGGCAAGGCCTTTCAGAAAAGAGTTAAGAAGATCTTCCTTGAAAATATTCAGTTCATCGAAAAGAAGAAAATACCGTTCGTCAAAACTGAAATCTTCCGTCCTTACATAATAGCCTTTGGCTGTAATGGATTTCACAACACCTTTCTTTTTAAGCTTTTCATACGCCAGGAGAACCGTATCTCTGGATATTTTATGTTCTATGCAGATTTTATTTACAGAAGGCAGTTTATCGTTGCGCAAAAGCTTTTTTTCGATAATAGCTTTTTCAATGCTGGACATGATTTGCTGGTAAAATGCAACAGAGCTTTCTTTATCGATGTGGATGAATTTCATACTAAATCTGGTAGTAAAACTGTAAAAACTGGTAGGTATTGGTTTGCAATGTACCACAAACTTTATATATTTCAAAAACAGTTAACAAATAATTAACATATCTGGTTATTTAACTAAAAGACTGTTACTTATGGTATTTTTAAAAGTCATTTAAATATGTTTTTTTAAATAATTTTTAAGGATATAGGTAAAATTAAAGAATGTTGATGGTTTTTTTGGTGATCTTTTAGTAAGATGGCAATAAATACAAAGTATGGTTATAATTAATTAATAATGTAATGATGATTGATGATGAATAATACAGCACAGCAACGTACTCCGGTAGAACAAATAGATAACAGAAAACAATTAGTAAAAAACATGGACAATAAACTGGTTAATTCCACGGTACAGGCATTTCGGAAACAATTCGGAGAAGATCCGGACTCTATTTTTATGTCTCCGGGCAGAATTAACATCATTGGTGAACACGTAGATTACAACCATGGGTTTGTACTTCCGGCAGCCATTGATAAATATATATGCTTTGCCGTGAAATTATCCGATTCGGAATCAGGTGAATTCTATGCAGCTGATCTGGATCAGCATTTTGTAGTAAACATACATAATGAGCTGAAGCCTGTATCACAAAAGTGGGTGAACTATATGCTCGGCGTTATTCATGAAATAAAAAAGCAGGGGAAAAAAATCGGGGGTTTTAAAATTGCGGTAAGCAGCGATATTCCAATGGGTGCCGGACTTTCGTCTTCAGCAGCTTTGGAATGCGGATTCGCCTTCATGCTTAACAGTATTTATCAGCTAGGGATTACCAGAGAGGCAATTACACTTATAGGGCAGGCTGCAGAACACAATTTTGCCGGGGTTAAATGCGGAATTATGGACCAGTTTGCATCTGTATTCGGCAAAGAGGAAAAAGTAATTAAGCTCAACTGTTCCACCCTCGAATATGCTTATTACGATGCAAAGCTCGACGATCACTGTTTTGTGCTTTTCGACAGCTGTGTGAAGCACAGCCATCTGACGTCAGGCTATAACGACCGGAGAAATGAAGTTGATCGCGGAATCAATATCATAAAGGCCAGTTTTGCTGAAGTGAAGGATTTCAGGGATGTCACCCATGATATGCTGGAATACCTGAAGGCAGACCTGGGGGAAATCATTTTCAGACGTTGCCGGTATGTAATAGAAGAAATAAGCAGGGTAGAAGAAGCCGCCTTTGCTTTGCAGAACCAGGACTTTAAAAGATTGGGAGAACTTCTTAATGAAACCCATCGAGGCCTTTCTCAGGATTATGAGGTAAGCTGCAGGGAACTGGATTTCCTGGTAAAAGAAACCTTAAAAGAAAAAGGGGTCTGCGGGGCGAGAATGATGGGCGGAGGCTTCGGCGGATGTTCCATTAACCTTATTAAAAAAACGGAAGCCGGCAATATCATTGTCTCGGTTCAGAAAAAATATAAAGAAACTTTCGGAATAGAGATGAAAGTATATCAGGTGAATATTTCAGAAGGCACCCACCAATATAAGGAAAATCAGAAAGCCACATTTAATCGTACTGAGCATCCGCACCGCCGTTACAATCCTCTTTTGGACGAATGGGTGCTTGTTTCTCCACAAAGAGCCAAACGTCCGTGGCAGGGCCAGCAGGAAACGGTGGCTGAAGAAAAACGCCCCCAACACGATGGGTCCTGTTACCTGTGTCCGGGAAATACCAGAGTAAACGGAGATATAAACCCGGATTACCAAGGGGCATTTGTCTTTAGAAATGATTTTCCGGCCCTGTTAAATGAAGACGTACATTTTCACCAGCAGGATCAGGATGAACTTTTCAGAATAAACCCTGAAAGAGGAATTAACAGAGTGATCTGTTTTTCGGAGGACCACAGTCTTACGCTTCCGGAAATGAAAACGGAAGATATTGAAAAGGTCATCACAGTCTGGCAGGAAGAATATAAAACACTTGGAGCGATGGATTACATCAACCATGTGCAGATTTTTGAAAACAAAGGCAGTGTGATGGGGTGCAGCAATCCGCATCCGCACGGCCAGGTATGGGCACAGTCTTCTGTTCCCGTGCAGGTAGCCAAGACACAGCGAAACCTTAAAAAGTATTATGATAAACATGCACGGACGCTGCTGGAAGATTACCTGAAAAAAGAAACTGAAAAATCGGAAAGGATCGTATTGGAAAATGAATCTTTCACTGCGCTGGTGCCCTTCTGGGCAGTATGGCCTTATGAAACCATGATCATCAGCAAAAGAAAGATCGGCAGTATCCTGGAGTTGTCGGATGAAGAAAAGAAATCGTTTGCGGCCATTCTTAAAGACCTCACCATACGGTATGATAATCTTTTTGAAACATCGTTTCCGTATTCTGCAGGAATCCATCAGGCACCTACTGACGGAGAAAATCATCCGGAGTGGCATTTTCATATGCATTTTTACCCACCTTTGCTCCGTTCGGCAAGTGTGAAAAAATTTATGGTGGGATATGAGATGCTGGCTGAAGCCCAAAGGGATATTACGCCTGAGCAGAGTGCTGAAATATTGAGGAAACTTTCTCCCGTTCATTACAAAGCAAAGGGCGACCGTCATTTTTCCCCGGCGTTGGCTGAAGACCTGTAATAATCTGAATACATTAAAAATAAAACTAAATAGAATCAACTTAAAAACTGAGTATGAATAAAATTTTACTAAAAAGGAACAAAGCCCCGATTGGGTTCTCTGTTTCCGGGAAAACCTGTGCTGCGGCATTTTTTCTTTTGTTCGAAGTCATGAATGCCCAAAAAACAGGGAATACGAAACCTGCCAGTGACTCTGCCAAGACTAAAGTTCTGGAAGAAGTCGTGGTAGTAGGCTATGGAACGCAGAAAAGGAAAGATATTACCGGATCTGTAGCTTCTGTCCCAAAAGATCGTTTTCAAAATTTGCCCATAACCAATATTACCCAAGCGATGCAGGGTACTACAGCAGGGCTTAGCATTGCAATAGGATCTTCGGTTCCCGGGAGTACAGGATCTTTCCAAGTTCGAGGACTCAATTCTATAACGGCAAGTAAAACACCACTTATTGTGATGGATGGTTCCATATTTTATGGCTCGTACAACGATATTAACCCCCGGGATGTAGAATCCATACAGGTCTTGAAAGATGCTTCTGCCGCAGCCATCTACGGAACCTCAGGGACAAACGGTATTATTTTGGTTACGACCAAAAGAGGAAAAACCGGAAAACCGTCTATCAGCTATAGTGTATCCAGTTCAATAGATGACATCGCGCACAAGCTGTCACCCTTGGGGCCGGAAGCCTACTTACAGAAGTATGCAGATTATATCCGTGAGCGGGGTTTAACACAAACACAAGTGCTGCCCAACCAGAGTGAAATCGATAATTATAATAAAGGAATTACAACAGATTGGCTGAAGACCGTTACCCAGCCCGGAAGCACGAACGAACATAATTTGAATATTTCTGGAGGAACGGAAAATGTGAAATATTACGTGTCCGGAGGATATCTTGATCAGGACGGAGTAGTAAAGGGATATCAGTATCAGCGGTTCAGCTTCAGAACCAATTTGGATATTACAATAAACAAATGGCTGAAAACAGGAACTAATGTTTTCTTTGTTAACAACAACTATAGTGGCGGAAGAGCCAATCTGCTTTATGCTACCGCCATGAGTCCGTATTCCGTACCATATAATGCTGATGGAAGTTATAACATTTTCCCGATGAGTCCGGAGTTGCTGTATACCAATCCTTTGTTAGGTCTTGCAACAGAACGTAAGTCCGTAGCCAAAAACTTTTCCGGAAATGCATATATGGAAATCAATCCGGGGATTAAAGGGTTAAGCTACAAAATGATTGCCACCTATGCTCTTAATACCAATGCTACCGGTAGTTATACGGGAAGAAAAGCAAACGATAATGTTGGAACTGCAACGAAATATGATAACCAATATGATGACTGGAATTTGGAAAATATCCTGACCTATAACCGGGAATTCGGAAAACATCATGTGGATGCAACTTTATTGTATGGTGTCTATGAAAAGAAATTCAATGACACGTGGGCTCAGGGAATAGGATTCTTTACGGATGATTATTCGTACAATAATATCGGAGCTGCCACATCAAAAAATGCATCCTCTTCTGCTTCGAGAAAATCACAGCTTTCCCAAATGGGCAGAATCAATTACTCTTATGACGGCAGGTATTCATTAAGTTTTACCACCCGTAGGGATGGTGCTTCCCCATTTGGTGCAAACACAAGCAAATATGCGGTATTTCCGGCAATGGCTTTGGGATGGAATATTAATAATGAAAGTTTCCTCAAAAACTCTAACTGGATTGAACAGTTGAAACTGAGATTCTCTTTAGGAGAAACCGGTAATCCTGGTATTGACTCTTATGGAACATTAACTCTTTTAGGAACATCCCTTTATCCGTTCAGTGGTAGTGTTCTTACCGGAACTTATCTGGGAGGCATCGGGAATGCCAATCTGAAATGGGAAACCACTAGAACCATGAACATCGGTTTGGATTTTAGTTTCCTAAACCACAGAGTCAGTGGTTCCGTAGATCTATACCAGAGTAAAACAAGAGATTTGCTATTGCAAAGAAACATTCCTAACATTACCGGGACCAGTAGCATTATTGACAACATCGGAAAGCTGGAGAATAAAGGTATAGATGTTTCCTTGAACACGGTAAACATCAAAACAGAAAACTTCAAATGGGAAACCGGTATTGTCTTCTCAGCATACAAGAACAAGATTACAGAACTGTACGGAGATGGCAAAGATGATATTGCCAACGGATGGTTTATCGGGCAATCTTTAGGAGCGGTTTATACCTATAAGATGGTCGGTATATGGCAGCAAGGGGAAGATCCTTCCAAATGGGATCCTACTGCAAAACCGGGAGATATTAAATTTGCAGACACGAACGGTGACGGAAAGATAACAGCTGAAGATAGGGTTATTCAGGGGAAAACTTTACCAGATTGGACAGGAGGACTTACTAATACGTTCACCTATAAAAATGTTTCGTTAAGTATTTTTATCCAGACGGTTCAGGGACTTCTTAGAGGAAATAATGACATTAGTTACGGCGACGAAATCGGAAGGAGAAATACTCCTCAGCAAGTAGGCTACTGGACTCCTGAAAATCAAAGTAATGATTGGCCTTCACTAGTCTATAACAATACAAGAGGATATTGGTTTCCAAGAGATGCAAGTTACGTAAGGCTTAAAGACATAAGATTAAGCTACAACTTCCCGGCTTCTCTGTTAGAGAAAACAAAGATCCAGAACCTGGTGATCTATGTTGCCGGAAGAAATCTGTATACCTGGACCAAGTGGATTGGCTGGGATCCTGAAAGCAATCAGTCTCCGAGGGGATCAGGAGATTTTAATAATAACTACCCTTTAGCACGTAATTTTGCAATAGGATTAAACATAACATTATAAACGATAATTATGAAAAAAATAATAAAATCAACATTTATCCTGATGCTACCGCTTTTCATTGCGAGTTCGTGTAGCGATTCTTTTTTGGACGAAAATCCGCCATCTGCCATTAGTGCTGACAAAATGGATAATAAGCTTACATTACAAGCTGCCGTTATTGGGCTCTACCAGAACTTAAGCAACTACTATACACAGAGTGATTGGCAAGGTTGGGTATCTGTATGGCAGGTAGGTACTGATATTGTATGGCCGCAGGAGATACAGGGAGTAGAAATCCCTTATTATAATTATTCTTTGCTTACCTCTACAGACGCGGCGGCGGCTAGGCTTTGGGCGCATAACTACAATATCATCAGAAATGCCAATGCTATTATTTACAATATTGATAATACTCCTATTTCTGATATGACTGATGAAGAAAAGAGAGTATACTCCGCAGAAGCTAAATTTTTCAGAGCCTATGCTTACAATAGTTTGGTGACGTTTTATGGAGCAGTTCCTTTAATTACTCAACCTATCATAACACCCAGATATGATTTTGTTAGAACTCCGCTTGATCAGGTTAATGCACAGATTAAGACAGACCTTTTATATGGTGTCAGCAATTTAAGGGATGTTGACGGGAAAATTAATAGTCAATCTGTTCCGGAACAACGTATAACAAAAGATGTAGCCAGGCAGTTATTGGCGAAAGTATATTTAAGAACCAATGAGCCGGCTTTGGCAGAAGCACAATGCGATGCCATTATCAACAGTGGAAAATACTCTTTGATCAATGCAAGATATGGTGTGAAGGCAAGCAACCCGGGAGATTATTTCTCTGACATGTTCTTCAAAGGAAACCAGCGCAGGTCTCAGGGGAATAAAGAAGCCATCTGGGTATTGGAGAATGAAAACCCGAGCATTGTTGTGAACGGAAGCAGTGGAAGTCCTCAGCAGCGTCGTGTATGGGGTGGTGGTTATCATAATATCAATGGGATGGTTCCTGCAGACACACTGGGAGGAAGAGGGCTTTCCAGAATCCGCCTCAATAACTGGGTATTGTACAAGCTATATTCCCAAGGCGATATGAGAAACTCCAAATATACCATCCACAGACAGCATTATTTTAACAATCCTGCTTCAAAATACAATTCCATTAAGGGGCTTCCGGTTCCTTACGGACAAAATGCACAATACACCTTGTCAGACGGAACCACTGTCAATATAGCCAAATCTGATACGCTTGCTAAAATCAATCCATACACCTTAAAGTGGGGTGCTTATGATCCTAATGACGTATTCGGTTTCGGAATGTGGAAAGATTTTATTATCATGAGGTTAGGCGAAACCTATCTGCTGAAAGCCGAAGCCCAGGTAAAACAGGGAAATACCTCAGGAGCGGCGGCATCCATCAACGTACTGCGTACCCGGGCACAGGCCCCTCAGGTATCTGCTTCCCAGATGACCTTAGACTTTGTGCTTGACGAAAGGGCAAGGGAATTATTGGCAGAAGAAAACAGAAGAGAGGAACTCGTAAGAACCAAAACCCTGCTTCAGCGGGTAGCGGCACATAATACCGACGGCCCGTCCCAGAGACAGATTGTAGGGCTTACGGCAAACAATCTTTTATTGCCGATCCCCTTGAATGAGATCCAGCTCAACAGCCAGGCCGTTCTTGAACAGAATCCCGGATATTAATATCATGCAAAACACATTAATTTTCTTCTTATATAGTTTATTTTTAAGTAATGCTCTGCAAAGGGCATTACTTTTCCTACAAAAACGATTTTCAGGAAAAAAGTTTTATAAAGCACAGATGATGTTGAATAAATTATGATAAATTGATCAGGAAAATGGAGTTTGAAAAATGGTTTCACAAAATAACAGTCATATGAAAAATAAAAAAAATATACTCTTTTACCTGCTTCTGATGAGTGTACTGTCCTGGATGAACGCTCAGGAATTTCATCCGGGAGAAATATGGAAAGATACACAGGGGAATCCGATCAACGCGCATGGTGGCGGAATCCTTTTTCAGAACAATACTTACTATTGGTACGGCGAGCACAAAGATAAAACCAATGACGCGAGGGTAGGAGTTACCTGCTACTCTTCCAGAGACTTATACAACTGGAAATACGAAGGGGTTGCTCTTGCGGTAAGTAATGATCTGGGATCGGAAATCGTTTCCGGCTGTATTATCGAGAGACCGAAGATCATTTACAATAAAAAAAATAAAGAATACATCATGTGGTTTCACCTGGAACTTAAAGACCAGGGATATAAAGCGGCAAAAACCGCGGTTGCCGTAAGCAAAACACCTGCAGGGCCGTTTGTTTACGTAAAATCTTATAATCCCGACGCAGGATACTGGCCCTTGGGATTTAAAGAAGAATGGAAACATAAAGAAATCACGGAAGGAGACCTGAAAGGCTGGACACCCGAATGGGAAAAAGAAGTACAGGAAGGATTGTACATCCGCAGAGACTTTAAAAACGGACAGATGGCCAGGGACATGACGCTTTTTGTAGATGACAACGGAAAGGCTTACCATATTCATTCTTCCGAAGAAAATATGACCCTTCATATTTCAGAACTTACCGACGATTATAAAGAGTTTACCGGAAAATATGCCTTAATTGCGCCGGGTGGACAGAATGAAGCACCGGCCCTTTTCAAAAAAGACGGAATGTACTATCTTATAACTTCAGGATGTACCAGCTGGGATCCCAATGCCGCGAGATCGTTCCGGGCAAAATCCATTTGGGGGCCTTGGGAATCGTTGGGTAATCCGGCGATCGGTGAAGATGCGGAAACCACCTTTCACTCACAAAGCACGTTTGTTCTTCCGGTACACGGAAAAAAAGATGCCTTTATTTTCATGGCAGACCGCTGGAGGCCCAAAAACCCGATCGACGGAAGATATATCTGGCTGCCGCTGGAATTCCAAAACGGAAGACCTGTCATCCGATGGAAAGACCATTGGTCGCTGAAAGATTTTAAATAAAAAATACAACAGATAGTTTCTAAATATGATCAGATGAATAGTAAAAACCTGAAATTTCTCGCACTGTCGGCAGTAATAATTCCGTTTTCATTCAGTAAGTTACCCTCCGGAAAAACGTTGACGCTTACTGTAAGAGTTACCAATGATCTCTGCTTTGAGCGGAAAGAAATCATAGGGATTCCGGTATCAAAACTGAAAGGGTTGTCCCAAAAAGCACTGAGGATTAAAAGTGCGGAAACCGGCGAAATACTGAGGACCCAGTGGATAGATTATAACAAAGACGGAAAGGCAGATGAGTTTTTGTTTCAGGCGGATGTTCCGGCGAAAAGTACATCCCGGTACACGCTTTTTTCTGATGCTGATGTCCAAGAACCTCAAAGCAGCAGCGTTGCCTATTCCAGGTTTGTTCCCGAACGCAGCGACGATTATACCTGGGAGAATGACAGGGTGGCCTTCCGTACGTACGGCCCGAAAGGACAGAAGGAGGCTTTGGAAAAAGTTCAGGGAAGTACCATTTCCAGCGGGATTGACCTCTGGTTCAAAAGAACCGGTAAATCCGTCATCAACGAATGGTATGCAGGACATGTAAAAACACCGTTTTATTACCATACCGATCATGGAGAAGGATACGATGCTTACCATGTGGGAGACAGCCGCGGAACCGGGGGAACCGGAGTCTGGAAAAACGACAGCCTGTACATCTCTCAGAATTATACAGCATACAATACCATAGCGGCAGGCCCGCTGCGTACCGTGTTTGAGCTGACCTATGCTCCGTATGGTCCTTATAAAACTTCAGAAGTAAAAAGAATTACGCTGGATGTAGGATCCAATTTCTCAAAATTTGATATCAGCCTTAAATCTGAAAAGCCTTTGAAAGACTATACCGTCGGCGTTACCATGCATGATAAAAAAGGAGAATATAAAATCAAAAAAAAGGAAGGATGGATGAGCTATTGGGAAAAAATAGACGGTTCGTACATTGGAAGCGGGGTAGTGATGGATCCTGCGGCCGTTTCTTCCACTTTTGCACGTATTTCTGAAGTACCGGACCAGAGCAACATCCTTATGATAACCAGGCCTGAAAATAAAGTGACCTATTATGCAGGTTTTGCCTGGGAAAAGAGCGGGCAGATCAATAATTTCAACGACTGGGAACAATTGCTTATCCGGCAGGCTGAAAAACTGAAACATCCTTTAAAAGTAACTTTTCAGAATCATTAAAAATACATTAAAATTCCTGCCGGAAACTAAAAACGATAGGCATATGAAACGAACAAATACCGGATATATCAGCAGTATAATCACAGGAATACTTATTCTGTGTGCGTTTTCCTGCAAAACAAAACCAGTCTTCCTGTTATCTGAAGACAAAGAATGGGCAGCCTCCGCTCTGCAGACGGCTGAACAGCAATACCGGTTTTTAGCAAAAGAAACCCCTGCCGGCCGCTTCCCAAAAACACTTGAAAACGGAAAACTGATCACCAGCAGTTCAGACTGGTGGTGCAGCGGATTTTATCCGGGAACCCTTTTTTACCTCTATAAAGCTTCCGGTGAAAAATTTTTTCTTCAGGAAGCGGAAAAAAAGCTCGCTGTCCTCGAAAAAGAAAAAAACAACAAAACGACACACGATCTAGGGTTTATGATGTTCTGTAGTTTTGGGAATGCCTATAAAATTACCCGCCAGTCTCAGTATGCAGCAGTAATCGATACCTCTTCACAGTCATTGATTTCCAGGTTCAGTCCGGTTACCGGGACCATACGTTCCTGGGATCCCGCACCGTGGAACAGCAAATGGAAATACCCGGTGATCATTGATAATATGATGAACCTTGAAATGCTGCTATGGGCGGCAGATCATTTTAAAAATCAGGAGTTCAGGGCAGTCGCTCTTAAGCATGCTGAAACAACACTCAAAAACCATTTCCGTTCCGATTTCAGCAGTTACCACGTCGTTTCATACGATCCTGAAACAGGCAGGGTGGAAATGAAGAACACCGATCAGGGATATGCCGACGAATCTGCCTGGGCTAGAGGCCAGTCCTGGGGATTATACGGATATACGGTGATGTACAGGTTTACCAAAAAACCGGAATTTCTGAAACAGGCGCAGGGAATTGCAGACTTCATTCTGAATAATCCCAATCTTCCGGCAGACAAAATACCGTATTGGGATTTCAACGATCCTGCAATTCCCGGGGCAAAAAGGGATGCTTCTGCGGGAGCCGTAATGGCGTCTGCCCTCCTGGAGCTTAAAAACTATGTCCCAAAATCAAAATCAGAAACCTATGCAAAGGCAGCAGAAGTAATGCTGAAAACCCTTTCTTCTCCGCAATACCTTGCTCGTAATGGCGAAAATGGCGGGTTTATCCTCAGGCACGGCGTAGGAAACATGCCCGATAAAACCGAAGTCGATGTTCCGCTGTCCTATGGCGATTATTATTACGTAGAAGCATTATTAAGATATTTGGGTAAATCATTAGACTAATGAATAAGAAAAACTGTGGTATTTTAGTAAGTCTTATCCTTTCATTATGTACGGGATGTTCCGCTGTACAGAATGATTCAGGAAATAAGATTTCAGAATCTTATGTAGGGGAAGGCTGGGCAAAAAACTCCGTTAATACGGTGGTATTCCGGAAAAATGCATTGGTAACGGATCATAACAGTCAGTACATTGCCTATTACGATCCGCAGGGAAAGGTGATTGTCGGGAAAAGAAATATACATTCGCAAAAATGGGAAACAAAAGAAACCTCTTATTCCGGACATGCACAGGATGCCCATAATACCATCAGCATTATGACCGATGCGGAAGGTTACCTGCATATCGCATGGAACCATCATGATACACCTCTGCAGTATGCCCGAAGCAAAGCGCCAGGCTCCCTGGATTTTACGGAACGCCTTCCTATGACGGGACAAAATGAAGAAAAAGTATCCTATCCGGAATTTTACAGATTTCCCGGAGGTGATCTCATCTTTTTCTACAGGGACGGAAGTTCAGGAAATGGGAACCTTGTCCTCAACAGATATGACGGTAAAACAAAAAAATGGACGCGTTTACACGAAAATCTCATTACTGGTGAAGGGAAACGGAATGCTTACATTCAGGCTTGTATCGACGGGCAGGGAACCATCCATCTTTCATGGGTGTGGAGGGAATCGCCCGATGTGGCATCCAACCACGATCTTTCATATGCCTGTTCCCGCGACGGGGGCAAAACATGGCAGAAATCCACCGGGGAAAAATATCAGCTGCCCATGACCATAGAGACGGCGGAACGTATTGTTTCCATTCCACAGAAAAGCGAACTCATCAATCAGACTTCCATGGCTGCCGATGCTCAGGGAAATCCTTTTATTGTAAGCTATTGGCGGGAACCTAACAGTCTCATCCCGCAATATCATCTTATTTATAAAAAAGGAAATATCTGGGAAGTTGATAATATGAATTTCAGGACACAGGCCTTCAGTCTGAGCGGTGGCGGAACGAAAACCATTCCTATGGCACGTCCTCAGCTGGCCGTTTCTGAAACTGGAAGAGTATACCTGATCTTCAGGGATGCGGAACGCGGAAGCAGGATTTCAGTGGCTGAAAACAGCTTTCCTTTTACAGAAAGATGGTTTATCAGAGATCTTTCGGAGGAAAATGTAGGATCATGGGAGCCGAATATCGATACGGAACTCTGGCGCACACAAAAATATATCAGCCTCTTCGTACAGGAAACCAGGCAGGTGGACGGTGAAGGGCTGTCTGACGAAAAAGCTACTCCCGTCAAAGTACTGGACTGGAAACCCAATGAAAAATAATAGGAATTAAATAAAAAAGAATGAATACGATTCGTAATATATTTTCAATACTTTTTTTGAGCCTGATGGCTGGGAACTTCCATGCCCAGTCAGCGAAAAATACCGTTCCGGAAATTTTCAGGGTTAAAAATCCGGATTATAAAAGAAGTCCGTATACCGGGATGACCCGTGAGCATTGGAAAGAAGCTGCAAAGTATATGCTTCAGGGCGCATTCAGCTATGTTCATACCCTTGATGATCCTATGGTATTTCCGAAACAGCCCGGAAAAAGCTATCCCAGAGATCCGAAACAGATCCCTACCGAAAAACTGGAAGGACTCAGCAGAACTCTTTTTATTGCCTCCGCACTCCTGCGGGAAAATCCGGATCTGGAAATCAACGGTATCAAACTTTCCGACTATTACCGCCATCAGATCCTGAATCTGATTGATCCGGCAAGCCCTTCCTACATTCCGGTAAAAGATCCTAAAAGCGGTCCCAGCCAGATTCTGGTGGAATTCGGGGCATTATCTATTTCTCTTTTTGTGGCACCGGATGTATTGTGGAAGCCGCTTACCCAAAAGCAGAAGGATCAGCTGGCGGCTACCATGCTCAGCTATGGCGATGGTCCGACCATCGCTTCCAACTGGAGGTTTTTCAACATCTTTATTCTCAGCTTCTTCAGGGAAAATGGATATAAAGTTAACGAGGCTTTGATGAAGGAATATCTTACCAAATCTCTCGAACAGTACAGGGCAGACGGATGGTACAACGACTCCCCGGCTTACGATTATTACAGCATGTGGGCATTTCAGCTGTACGGAATCCTGTGGTCTGATTTTTACGGTAAAAAGCATGAGCCGGAAATCGCCGCTCAACTGATCCGCAATTTTAAAGAAATGGGTGAAAACTATCCCTATGCTTTTTCGGAAGACGGCAAAATGAATATGTGGGGAAGAAGCATCAGTTACCGGTTTGCCTCCATCAGCCCTTTACCGTTCTTAGGTATACTGAAGGACACCGAAATCAACTGTGGCTGGATGAGGAGAATATCTTCCGGCACATTGCTCCAGTTTCTTGAAAATCCTGATTTTATGGAAGATCATGTTCCTGCATTGGGATTCTACGGTCATTTTGAACCGGCAGTACAGATCTACAGCTGCAGGGGAAGTGTCTATTGGATGGGTAAAGCGTTTCTGGCACTGCTCATTCCTGAAGACAATCCGTTCTGGACGGCTACAGAGAATACCGGTCCGTGGAAAACCGAATTTAAAAAAGACCGGGTTTATAACAGATTCCAGAAAATAAGCAACCTGATGATTACGGATTATCCGGCCATCGGTGCTGCCGAGATGAGGTCCTGGTGCCATGAAAAAGCAGCGGACGACTGGCAGCAGTTCCGTTCCTCAGAAAATTACAACCGCCTTGCTTACAACACGGCTTTTCCGTGGCAGGCAGACGGCAAGAACGGTGAGGTGGCTATGAACTACGTCCTGAAAAATCAGAAAAATGAATGGGAACCTTTTCGCCTTTACACTTTTAAAAAATATGAAAACGGCATCTATTACCGGGACGTTGTCCTGGAAACCGATGCAGACATCACCATGCAGCTGGCAGATATCACATTGCCTGACGGGATTTTAAGAATAGATAAAAATAATTCCAAGAAAACTGTTGATATGCGTTTAGGACATTATGCACTTCCCGAATTAAAGCAGAAAATAAAAATATCTACCCGGAAAACCGGTAAATTTACGGCAACCATTATTGATAACGGAATCTATCAGCTGGCAATGATCCCGCTGTCCGGATGGGAAAAGGTGGAAGCTGTAGCAGCAGAAGATCTTCATCCGGTCAGTAAAAAAAGCATGGTACTGGATGCTTCGGCCCGTTATAGTCCCGGAAAAGAAAACATCTATTCCACGTTGATGCTCTGGAAAAAATCAGGCAGTGGATGGTCGGAAAAAGAGCTGATGCCGGTAAAAAAAATAGCCTCATCTTCCGACGGCCTTGTGACGGTAGATTTCGCAGATGGCACAAAAAAAGTAATTTCTTACTAATATTAAAAATCTGGTTAAAATCTGAACATAAAACCTATGAAGTCGGACATTTTAAAATATATCTTATTTACAGTGATGACCGGTACGCCGCTTTTTTCGCAGCAGATGCCGAAAACCGTTGCCGATAAAGACCTGAACGCTTATCTTTTCGTTTACTTCACCGGAAATAAAGTAGAAGAAGAAGAAGCTGTCCGTTTTGCGGTGAGCAGGGATGGTTATCATTACTATGCCCTCAACGATAATCAGCCGGTGATCGATTCAAAAAAGATCAGTACAACCGGAGGGGTACGGGATCCTCATATTCTTAGATCAGAGGACGGAAAGACCTATTATATGGTGGCAACCGACATGACCTCAAATAAAGGCTGGGATTCCAACCGGGGAATTGTCCTGCTGCAGTCGAAAGACCTTATTACCTGGACCTCCCGCAGTATCAATATACAGAAAGCCTACTCCGGAAACGAAGATTTAAAAAGAGTATGGGCGCCTCAGACGATTTATGACCGTGAGGCAGGAAAGTACATGGTTTATTTTTCTATGAAAAATGGGAACGGCCCGGATATCATCTATTATGCTTATGCGAATAAAGATTTTTCCGGTTTTGAAAACAAACCGCAGCAGCTTTTCTTCCCGAAAAACGGTAAATCCTGTATCGACGGGGATATTATCCTGAAAGACGGCATTTATCACCTCTTTTACAAAACCGAAGGTGACGGCAATGGCATCAAAGAAGCAACTGCGACAAAACTTACTTCGGGAAAATGGACGGAAGAGGAAGATTATAAACAACAGACAAAGGAAGCTGTAGAAGGAGCCGGAGTATTTAAGCTGAATCATTCGGATGAATATATTCTCATGTATGATGTGTACATGAAAGGAAAATACCAGTTTACCAAAAGTACGGACCTGGAACATTTCAGCGTGATCGATCAGGATATATCCATGGATTTCCACCCGCGCCACGGTACGGTAATGCCCATCACCAATACCGAATTGAAACGTCTGTTTTCAAAATGGAAAAAGCCTGCGGATTTTCCTGTGGTTAATAATAATCCTGCCCTGGAAGGATTCTACGCCGACCCCGAAATCTTATATTCCCGGAAAAATAAAAAATACTATCTGTATCTTACTTCAGATGGTTTTACCTCATGGAGCGGGACCTATTTCAAAACATTCTCTTCAGATGATCTTACCAACTGGAAAGATGAAGGCATTATTCTGGATCTGAAAAAAGATGTGCCGTGGGGACCCCGTAATGCCTGGGCACCGACAATTGCAGAGAAAAAGATCCATGGAAAATATAAATATTTCTTTTACTTCACCGCTGCCCAAAAAATCGGCGTGGCTGTTTCGGATGAACCCAATGGTCCGTTTAAAGATTCGGGAAAACCTTTAATTCATTTTAAACCGGAAGGCGTTTCAGGAGGACAGGAAATTGATCCGGACGTTTTTACCGATCGGAAGTCCGGGAAAACCTATCTGTATTGGGGTAATGGATATCTTGCTGTAGCCGAGCTTAATAAAGACGGGCTGTCGGTTAAAAAAAATACAGTGAAAGCCATCACACCGGACGCGACATTCCGCGAAGGAACGGAAGTATTTTACAGAAAAGGCAAATATTATTTCCTTTGGAGCGAAGATGATACCCGGAGCCCAAACTACAGGGTACGTTATGGAATTTCGAACAGCCCTGCAGGTCCCTTTACCATTCCCCCAAATAATATCGTGATCAGCAAAGTTCCTGAAAAAGGTATTTACGCGACCGGCCATAATTCGGTGATTCAGGTTCCCCGAACAGATGAATGGTATATCGTATATCACAGGTTTAATGTTCCGGACGGTATTACGATGGGCGATGCGGCTGGTTACAACAGGGAGGTTTGCATAGACCGGCTCAGATTTGATGACCGGGGATTCATTATTCCCGTTATTCCGACCCTGGAAGGCATTCAGCCGGTTTCATCCAAATAAAACAATTAAAAAAATATATAAATAACGATACAATGACAAAAACGGAATTCAGATATGCGCATCACCCTGAAGATGTAAAAAATTATACCACAGAACAGTTGAGGAAACATTTCCTCATTGAAGATCTTTTTCAGGAAGATACCATTAAACTGGTGTATACGATGTATGACCGCTATATGGTGGGAGGTATTTTTCCGGTGAACCAGCCCCTGAAGCTTGAAACCATTGATGAGCTTAAATCCGAATATTTTCTGGACAGAAGAGAGCTAGGCATCATCAATGTTGGCGGAAAAGGAAAAGTTACCGTAGACGGAGTGGTGTATGAGCTGGATCACAAAGAAGCACTTTACATCGGGAAAGGAAACAAAGAAATCATTTTTGACAGAACAGAGGCAGGGCAGCCTTATTTTTACATGAATTCTGCTCCGGCGCATCATGCGTATCCTACCCGTAAAATTACAAAAACCGAAGCTGAGATTGTAGAGCTTGGCGAACAGAAATATGCCAACCGGAGAACCATTAATAAGCTAATCGTCAATACCGTACTGGAAACCTGTCAGCTGCAGATGGGAATGACCGAACTGCACCCCGGAAGCATCTGGAATACCCTTCCCGCCCATACCCATGAAAGGCGTATGGAGGCCTATTTCTATTTTGAACTGGAAGAAGGCCAGGCCGTTTGCCATTTTATGGGCCAGCCGCAGGAAACGAGACATATTTTTATGAAGAACCATCAGGCCGTAATCTCTCCGGAATGGTCGATCCACTCGGGAGCAGGAACCTCCAGCTATACTTTTATCTGGGGAATGGCAGGCGAAAACCTGGATTACAGTGATATGGATGTGGTATCACCGGACCAAATGAAATAACAGCTATGAAAAGTTTATTCGATTTAAATGGAAAGAGGGCACTGATCACCGGAGCGACCCACGGATTGGGAATGGCAATGGCGGAAGGGCTCGCCGCGGCAGGAGCAGAACTGCTGATTACCAGCACGACACCCTTAAAACTGGAAGAGGCCCTGAACCGGTACCGGGAGAAAGGATACCGGGCTTCGGGATATCTCTTTGATGTTACGGACGAGCAGGCCGCAAAGGAAAATGTAGAGAAAATGATTCAGGAGCATCAGAAAATCGATATTCTGGTTAACAATGCCGGGATTATCAAAAGAATCATGGCGCTGGACATGGAAGTGGAAGATTTCAGGAAAGTGATTGATGTGGATCTGGTGGGCGTTTTCATCATGTCAAAACTCGTTGCTAGGGGGATGAAAGAACGTAATGGCGGTAAGATCATCAATATATGTTCGATGATGAGTGAGCTGGGAAGAGATAATGTCTCTGCGTATGCGGCTGCCAAAGGCGGACTGAAAATGCTGACCAGAAACCTGGCGACCGAATGGGCCAGATACAATATTCAGGTCAACGGAATCGGTCCCGGATATTTTGCTACCAGCCAGACCGAACCGATACGCGTAGACGGAAATCCTTTTAACGAATTCATCCTCAACCGTACCCCGGCAGGAAGGTGGGGGGACCCGGAAGACCTGGCAGGAACAGCGGTTTTCCTGGCCTCTGAAGCGAGTGATTTTGTCAATGGACAGATCATTTATGTAGATGGCGGAATATTGGCGACCATAGGCAAACCCATGAACGAAAAATAAGAAGCTGATCTTTATGAGCCCTGAAAAATACGGTTCAAAAAGTACAGCTTGTTGATTACATTTAGCTTAATAGTACTATTTTCATTCTTAATATAATTTAAATATGATTTTACCAAAACATATCCGCAGCTTTACATTTACCGGCCTGCTGGCCTTGTGTACGGCTTACGGCTATGCACAGACACGAACGGAATACCTTCTGAATAAAAACTGGAAATTCAGCAAAGGCGACCATCCGGAAGCGGTACAGGCCGGTTTCAGTGACAAAAACTGGCAGACCGTTACCATTCCGCATGACTGGGCTATTACAGGACCTTTTGACGGAAATAATGACAGCCAGAAGGTTCAGATCGTGCAAAACGGAGAAAAAGAAGCCACCGTTAAAACCGGCCGGACAGGAGGACTTCCCTTTATAGGAAAAGGCTGGTACCGGAATACTTTTGAGGTTCCCGCATTCAAAAAAGGGAAAAAAGCAACCCTCCTGATCGATGGTGCCATGAGCTATCCTGTAGTTTATCTGAACGGAAAAGAAGTAGGGCACTGGGCGTATGGCTACAATTCCTTTTCAATGGATATTACAGACCAGATGAAAGAAGGGAAGAATACACTGGCGATCGGACTGGAAAATAAACCGGAGGCTTCACGCTGGTATCCGGGAGCGGGACTCTACCGTAATATTCATCTGATCATTACCGAAGATACGAGTATTCCGGTATGGGGAACCTACATCACAACACCTGTAATCGATAAAGATTTTGCCAAAGTCAGTGTAAAGACCAAAGTCAATGGAGATCTTAAAAACCTTCGCCTGGAAACCTCACTTAAAAATGCAAAAGGAGAAATCGTGGCTACGGCGGTTAAAAATCTGGAAGATACCGACGGAAATGAGTTTGATCAGGAGATTATCGTACGTAATCCGGCACTGTGGTCACCGGAGAACCCGAATTTATATATGGCCGAAAGTAAACTGTATTCTGGAAACCAGCTCAAAGATGAGTATACGACACGTTTCGGCATCAGAACCCTAAAATTTGAACCCGAAAAAGGATTTTCCCTCAATGGTACATACCGGAAATTCAAAGGGGTATGCAATCATCACGACCTTGGTCCTTTAGGAGCGGCTGTTAACGAAGCTGCTCTCCGCCGTCAGTTGGTTTTGCTCAAAGACATGGGAGTGGATGCCATCAGGACTTCCCACAACATGCCTGCACCTGAACTGGTAAAACTCTGTGATGAAATGGGCTTTATGATGATGGTGGAATCTTTTGATGAATGGAAATCTCCGAAAGTTACCAATGGATACAGCCACCTTTTCGACGAATGGGCGGAAAAAGATCTTATCAATATGATCCATGCCAACCGCAACAGCCCCAGCGTGGTGATGTGGAGCATCGGAAATGAAGTTCCCGACCAGGGTACCAAAGAAGGCGGGAAATTACTGAAATTCCTTCAGGACATCTGCCACCGTGAAGATCCTACACGTCCGGTTACCGCAGGAATGGACAGGCTGCAGAATGCTCTGGATAATAATTTTGCGGCCGTTCTGGATATCCCCGGATTCAATTACAAGCCGAAACATTACGAAATGGCTTACGGCAGGCTCCCACAGGGAATGATCCTCGGCAGTGAAACGGCATCCACCGTAAGTTCAAGAGGCGTATATAAATTTCCGGCAGAGCCGCAGAAACACAAAATGTATGACGATAACCAATCTTCATCTTACGACCTGGAATACTGCAACTGGTCCCAGATCCCCGACGATGAATTCGTAAAGCAGGAAGATCTGCCTTATGTCATCGGTGAATTTGTGTGGACAGGATTCGACTATCTGGGTGAGCCGACTCCTTATGACGAAAAATGGCCTTCCCACAGTTCCTATTTCGGAATCATCGATCTGGCAGGAATTCCAAAGGACCGGTACTATTTATACCGGAGCCACTGGAACACTTCAAAATCTACCCTGCACATCGTTCCGCACTGGACGTTTCCGGGAAGAGAAGGAAAAGTAACACCGGTATTTGTATACACCAGCTATCCTTCGGCTGAACTCTTCATCAATGGAAAAAGTCAGGGCAGACAGGAAAAAAACAAAACTTCCAATACGGCAAGATACCGTCTGATGTGGAAAGACGCAATCTACCAGCCAGGAGAAATTAAAGTAATTGCCTATGATGCCGATGGAAAAGCAGTAGCGGAAGAAACCGTAAAAACTGCCGGAAAGCCTCATCATATTCTACTGGAAACCGACCGTAAAACACTCGGTGCGGACGGGAAAGATCTTGCATATATTACCGCAAGTGTTGTAGATGCTGAAGGAAATCTTTGTCCTGATGCCGATCAGGATCTCAGTTTTTCCGTTTCCGGTGCCGGAACGTATAAAGTGGCGGCCAACGGCGATGCCACAAACCTTCAGATGTTCCATTTACCGGTCATGAAAGCTTTTAAAGGAAAGCTTGTGGTAACGGTCCAGTCGACGGAAAAACCAGGAAACATAACGCTTAAAGTAACAGGAAAGGGTTTGAAACCAGGAAAAATTGAAATCGGAACAAAAGCTGAATAATATAGAATTAAGGTCCGGTTGGTAAACCATACATTCCATACCGGAAGAAAAAGCATCTTACGAAATGAATTTAAAAAAAACAGTAACCTTATTACTAGTGAATATATTTTTATGTATTCAGGTCAGTGCCCAGCAGGCGGCCGGTGCTCAGGATTTCCGGGCCGGTAAAGGTCATTTTGAGCTCAATGGAAAACCTTTCCTGATAAGGGCAGCCGAACTGCATTATCCCAGAATTCCCAAAAAATACTGGGAAGAACGTATACAGCTCTGTAAGGCGATGGGGATGAACACCATATGCATCTATATTTTCTGGAATCTTCATGAGCAGAAAGAAAATCAGTATGATTTTACCGGACAGAATGATGTGGCCGAATTTGTGCGCCTCGTACAGAAAAACGGTATGTTCTGTATAGTGCGTCCCGGTCCGTATGTATGCGCGGAGTGGGACATGGGAGGACTTCCGTGGTGGCTGCTTAAGAAAAAAGACCTTCAGGTAAGAACAGGAAAAGATGCTGTGTATATGTCGGGCCTGAAAAAATACATGAAAAAAGTCGGGGAACAGCTTGCTCCTCTACAGATCCAGCATGGAGGGAACATCATCATGGTGCAGGTTGAAAACGAATACGGAACCTGGGGAGACGATTCGCAATATATGGCGGCCGTTCGGGATGTCGTACGCAGTTCCGGCTTCGACAAGGTCCAGCTGTTCCGCTGCGACTGGTCTTCCAATTTCGACCGCTACCAGCTGCCGGGCGTTGCGGGTACCTTAAATTTTGGAGCGGGATCCAATATCGATGAACAGTTTAAAAAATTCAGACAGGTTAATCCGGACGCTCCTCTGATGTGCAGTGAATACTGGACCGGATGGTTCGACCAATGGGGAAGACCACATGAAACCCGCGGCGTGGATACCTTTATCGGAAGCCTGAAAGATATGATGGACCGCGGAATATCTTTCAGCCTGTACATGGCACACGGAGGTACTTCTTTTGGCCAGTGGGCAGGAGCCAATGCTCCGCCGTATGCACCGACGGTAACTTCTTATGATTATGATGCCCCGATTGATGAAACCGGAAAACCTACCGATAAGTTTTTTGCCATCCGCAATCTGTTGAAAAATTACCTTAACCCGGGAGAATCCATTCCGGAAATTCCTAAACCGGCGTCGGAAATGGTTGATTTTCAGGATATTACCCTGAAAAATTTCGCTTCCGTTTTCGATAATCTTCCCAAGCCTGTGATAGATGAAGATCCGGTAACCATGGAGTTTCTGGATCAGGGCTGGGGAAGCATCCTGTATCGTAAAACCATTCCGGCAACAGGTAAAAAGTCAGTCCTGCATATAGAAGATGCGCATGATTATGCATTGGTATTTCTTGATAAAAAATACATTGGAAAACTGGACAGAAGGCTGAACGAAAAAAACATAGAACTTCCGTCTTTTTCCAAACCCGTACAGCTGGATATCCTGGTAGAAACGACGGGAAGGGTAAACTACGGGCAGGCCATTATCGACCGAAAGGGAATCAACGGAAATGTAATCCTTGAAAACAACGGCAAAAAAGACATACTCAAGAACTGGAAGATGTATGCTTTACCGGTTAACCTGGCTGCTGAAAACGGATTAAAATATAAAAACAGTCAGGCTTCGGGGCCTGGCTGGTATCAGGCTCATATTAATATCAACCGCATTGGCGATACCTTTATGAACCTTACCGGCTGGACAAAAGGGATGGTTTGGGTCAATGGGCATAACCTAGGCCATTACTGGAATATCGGTCCTACGCAGACGCTTTTCCTTCCGGGGACTTTCCTGAAAGAAGGAAGTAATGAGATCGTCGTTTATGATGTAATGGCTAAAGATAACCGCACTATATCCTTTACGGAAAAACCGGTCTATGAAATCATTGCTGATCCGTCACTGCTTCATAACAGAGGAGGGGAACAGCCCGATTTCAGGAATGTACAGCCTGTGGCAACGGGAAGTTTTACCGGTGAGCCTGGCTGGAAAAGTACGTCCGTTAAACCTCAAAATACCCGGTATATTGCCTTGGTCGCTCTCAATGCACAGGACAGCAAAGATACCTCCACATCACTGGCGGAACTCGAAGTGACAGGCGAAGATGGAAAGGCTGTAGATCCGCAGAAATGGAAAGTGGTCTATGCAGATAGTGAAGAGGTAATCACGGCCAATAATTCGGCAGATAAGCTGTTTGATCATCAGGAATCGGTGATCTGGCAGACTTCGCTTTCAAAGCAGACGCCTTATCCTCATACGGTAATCATAGATCTGGGTGAAGAAGTGAAAATATCGGGAATTAGATTATTGCCACGGATCGATAAGAGTAAAAAAGGCATGATCAGAGATTTTAAATTTTATATCAGCAGGAAGCCGTTTACTTTCTCTAAAAAATAGCTTACCTCACAACAGATTCCGTTCCGGAAATATCCCCAAATTAACGGAACGGAATTTTTCTTAGAGCCTGTTTAAATTTTAATTCAGCAAACTTTCCGTCATTTCTCTTAATTTTCTGAATTAAATAAACTTTGTTTATTCTTCACTTTAATATGATGATTTCAATTGATTTAATTGAATATCGCCGGG
>CAJYGB010000029.1 GCA_913774355.1 uncultured Chryseobacterium sp.
GGCAATATTCAATTAAATCAATTGAAATCATCGTATTAAAGTGAAGAATAAACAAAGTTTATTTAATTCAGAAAATTAAGAGAAATGACGGAAAATTTGCTGAATTAAAATTTTAAACAGGCTCTTAAACAACCTGGCTCCTTTTACTTTCTCCCTGGTTCTTCAATACGTTTTCGTCATATCCGCCGGGACCACCAGGTTAAAATCCGTCGGGATATAGTCTTTTTCCGGCACTTTAAGCTCAGGATCTTCGGACTCGAAAACGGAGATCACTGCCATTTTCAGGTCCGGATTTTTCTGTTTGAGGTACCAGTAAATACCGCCGAATTCCTTGCTGTGGTAATTGCCGTTGTAATGGATGAACGTCTTTCCTGGTTGCAGGTTTTTCAGGATCGATTCTGCCATGGTCGCATCTTTAATGGCCTGGGCGGAAATAAAATTCATCACTTTCATTTCTTCCGTATGGTCGCCCATCATTTTTTTCATTTCTGGGTAACCGGGCGTTTCAAGAGTGACTTTAACCGGCAGTTGCGCTATATAGGCTTTGTCCTTTGCCGGCAGGGTATTCAGGGATACCAGTCCTTCTTTTGAAACCTGGGAAGCATATCTTCTCGGGACATTGGTTGCGATGAACGGTAATTTTTTATCCTTCGCAAAATCCACCAGCGGCTGGTAATCTGTGGCAAAATTGTTCCATAACCTCGCTGAATCTTTTAAAGTTTTGGCATCAAAAGTTCCGTTCAGGTATTTATTCAACTGAGACTGATTATCCCTCTCAAACATTTCGGCGCCCAAGATCAGCCGCCCGTTTTTCTTCTGACAGAGCGCTTCTGTGACTCTCAGCTGCAGCCAGTGATTGATGGAATTGTTATGGTTCTCACCGAAGAAAACCACATCATAATCCGCCAGTTCGTTGAGCAGTTTTTCCGTTGGCACTTCCTGCCCTTTTTTATCATAAAACTGATAGGATTTAAAATCCTGTGCAGAAAACGAACAGAAAGCAACCCACAATACAGAAATAAGAATATTTTTCATACTGAATAATTTTTTTAACGCAAATGACACTAACAGTAATCACAAAGATCACAATAATTTTAAAGATAAACCTTCTGAAATTAAAAACCTTTAAATCCAGCTTAAATGACAAACTTATCATTTTAAAGCAAATACATCTTCATAATCAGCCAAATCTGCGGGAGTATAAAAACAAGACCAATGTACAATGGGCTTAAGATCCGATCAGCATCATCCGTGTCATTTGTGAAATTATTTGTGATATTTGTGTTAAACTGAAAAAAAAGCCGCCCTGCGAAAAAACAGAACGGCCTTAAAAAAATAATCTAACTATTTATTTTTGCAGCCCTGCCACAAGATCTTTCCATTCCGGCAGCTCAGGGATTCCCGGTTTTCTTTTTCCGAAAAACTGAACGATAAAATCCCCTTCCTTATTAAACACTTCAATCGCAGTAACCTCACCGTCTTCCGTCGGTTTTTTCACGATCCAGGCTTCTGCTATTTTTGTAACGTCAAGGTGTAAGTTGAAATCGGGATCCATCACGTTAAACCACTGCTGGTGCCATAAAGTTTTATGGACATTTCCGGTATGGATCTGGATGATTCCCCGGTTTCCGACGAAAATCATGATGGGCAGTTGTTTTTCAGATGCGTCTTCGAGGACATTCACCACTTTCGAGCTGTCAATTTTTTTGGTAAAACCTTCCGGCGCCAGTCTCAGGGCCTGTGTTCTGCTTACGCCGAATTTCCGGGTCATCATAAAGAAATCATGCGTATCTTTCAATGTTTTCCACGCATGCTGAAATCCTTCCACATCAATTTCGGAATCCGGTTTTTCTTCCGCTTTCGGAGCTACCGGTTCAAATTCAAAAGATGAATTCTGACCATCGGCTTTATATTTTTCCACGATGGCATCGAAAGCCGTTTCGTTGCTGTCTTTCGTCAGGTAAATTTTATGCAGGGCCAATCCGTCCTTTCCAAAGAACTGCAGACTTTTTTTATCGCCTTCCGTTACAGCAAAAGCGAATTTCCAGTGGTTGAGGAAAATCCTCAGATCGATATCTTCACCCACGAATAGCTGGGCATGCGGACTGCTGAAATCACCGTTCAGGTAGGTTCCTTTTCTTTCGTGAACGCATTCGTCGTTGCGGGTAAGTGCCATTACTTTCCCCAGCTGCTCCGCTTCCGTTAAAATATGCTGAAATTCCGGTCTCAGAACCGTTACTCCTTCTCCAACGTTCGTCGAAAGCAGTTCCGCTTCGCTTACGCCCAATTCTGCCGCAGCATTTCTTATTCTAAGATGTGGATTTTCTGCTTTAAGAGCTTCCCATTTTTCTTTCAGGTCGTTTACTAATGTGCTCATTATTTTTATTTTTTTATGGTTAAAATCGTGTAATGTCTTGTCATGGTTTCGTCTCCCGTTTTGCTTTTCACTTCTTCCTGCTTTTCGAAAACCGTCATACTTTTGAAATAGCTTTTTGATACAACCTCCTCCATTTCATCCGTATTGTAAAGGGTAAAACCGAATTGGGTAAACGGCAGCTTCTCCATGAAATCCCGCTGTCCGAACGTCAGAACAAATGTCCCTGTCCTTTTCAAAACCCGGTAAATTTCATTTAAGTATTCTGCCGGCTGCTTCCAGAAATAGACGGTATTTACGGTGAATATCTTATCGAAAGTCTTATCCTCAAACGGCAGCTTCTCCCCGTCATACAACATAAAATCTGCCTGATCCCTGAAAGCTCCGTTCAGTTTTAAAGCTTCCCTGTGCATGGTTTCGGAAATATCAATTCCCGTATACTGTATGTTCTGGGCTCTGTTCAGGATACTTTTTACGTGGCCGGCGTTTCCGTGCCCGATCTCCAGAATATGTTCATGATCCTCAATCAGAAGGGCCTGAATGCTTTCTAAAGTCATTCCGATGTTGGTGGCATTCATCATTTCGCCGATCTCAATACCTTTTTCACCTTCGGGATGAGCAAGGTGCTGAGCTAATATTTTCAGTTTGTCTTTTTCCATCATCCGAAAATTATCATAGGGTTATGGCTGACAGGATGTTCGCAGATCGTGCACGGAAAATTATAGGCATTGCTGATGTTTTCAGCCGTAAATACTTCTTCCGGTGTTCCGTAAGCGGCTGCCCTGCCTGATTTCATTAATAAGATCTTATCCGCATACTGGGCCGCCAGGTTCAGGTCGTGAAGAACTACGACTGCGGAATTGGCTTTTTGCGTAAACTCTTTAATGGTTTCGAGCACTTTGTACTGATGTTTTACGTCAAGATTATTTAAGGGTTCGTCAAGAAATAGAAGCTTGTGGGCAATCCTGTTCTGAAGCTGAGCCAACACCCGCGAAAGGTGAACCCGCTGCTTTTCGCCGCCCGATAAGGTGTTGTATTCACGGTCTTTCAAATGATAGACATCGGTTTCGTACATCATCTTGTTCATCGCTTCGAGGTCTTCCTGTTTCGGCTGTGCATCAAAATACGGGTAACGGCCCATCATCACAACATCCTTTACTTCAAGCGGAATATCGTTGCTGTTATGCTGGGAGAACTTTGCCTTGTGTCTGGACAATTCCTGCACCGGCCAGTCGCTGATGTTTTTATCTTTGAATACAATCTGCTGTCTGGATTTCACCTCATTCGCCAGCATACTCAGCAGACTGGATTTTCCGGCTCCGTTCGGCCCGACAATCGCGAGGAATTCCCCATATTCCAGATGAACATCCACCGCATCGAGGATATGGAAGTCTTTGTATTGGTAACTGATCTGATGCGCCCTGATCATGACAGTGATTTTTTAAATTTAATTAAAATTGAAATAAAGATCGGCCCTCCCATTAAAGCGGTCAAAATCCCGATCGGCAGTTCCGAAGGTTCAACAATGCTTCTGCTGAAGGTATCCGCAGTCAGCAGTAAAATACTTCCGAAAATAGCCGACAGTGGCAAAATGAAAGCATAATCGGATTTAAATAACAACCTTAATATATAAGGAACGATAAGGCCTACAAAACCGATGGTTCCCGAAAAGGCCACGCAGCTCCCGATCATCAAAGCGGTAATGATGATGATCTGCTTTTTCAGCCGTTCTACATTGATTCCCAAATGCTGCGCATCTTTTTCGCCGAGCATCATGGCATTTAAGGCTTTTCCTTTCGGCAGCAAAATGAAATAGGAAATAAGCAGGACAATCGTCAGAATGATATTCTTCGTCCACGTTGCGGCAGCCAGGCTTCCCAGGTTCCAGAAAGTCAAGTCTCTCAGCTGGTCGTCTTTCGAAATATAGATGAGGAACCCGGTGATGGAAAAGCCGATCGCGGTAATGGCGACTCCGCTCAACAGCATCATGACGACATTGGTTTTCCCTCCGTTTGTCGAAATCCTGTATACCAAAAGCATAGATAAAAAAGAACCGATGAAAGCGGCTATGCCTACCAGTGAAAACTGTACCGCTTCAGGAAGGTACTGTCTGAAGTGCCCTCCTAAAACGATCGTAACAGCAGCAAGTAAAGTAGCTCCCGATGTAAGCCCGATTAAATCTCCCGTGGCCAAAGGATTTTTGAACAATCCCTGTAAACCGGTTCCCGAAACCGCAAGCATGCTTCCGATCAGGATCGCCATGATAATCCGGGCTGCCCGTACGTCCCAGATAACATACCGGTCGCTTAATGCCAGATCCGGATCATTTTTTATCATTTTTCCCAAAACTTCAAATGCAGGTTTCCCGCCGAAATCGTAGACGCCAATGTTGAGAGACCATACTGCTATGATGGCTAGCAGTATGGCACTTATGGTTACGTAAACGTATAATTTACTTTGTGTTCTCAATGAGCAGTTTGTTTAATCCTACGGCAGCTTCTCCCAGTCTCGGCCCGAATCCTGAAACCAGGCCTCCGTCCATGGCAATGATCTTCTTATTTTTCCCGGCATTGGTCTGGGAAACGCCCGGCATCTTTAAGGCCCCTTCATTTCCTCCTGCTCCCTGCAGTCCGCTGGTAAAGAAAAACAATACATCAGGGTTTGCTTTTACCACCGCTTCCGGGGTCAATGGTTTGAAATCTTCAAAATCATTTACCGCATTTTCTCCGCCTGCGATTTCAATCAGCGAGGCCATCGGGGTATTCTTCCCGGCAACCATCAGCATATTTCCTCTGGCATAAATGAATAATACTTTTGGCTTTTTGGCGATCGGCTGGATCTGTTTTAAATCGGCATCGATCTTATCGTTGAGCTTCTGGTAATCCGCATTTCCGATAGCTTTTGCCACTTCGGCGATTAACTTTTTAGTACCGTCTACTGTAAATTCCTGATCGAAAATTTCAGTTCTGATCCCGGAAGATTTTATTTTTCCCATCAAAGCAGGATTGATGTCTTTATCCGAAGCCAGAATTAAGGTCGGAGAAACCGCCATGATCGGCTCGATCGTCATTGATCTTACGTGTCCAAGATCTACCGCCGTGCTTTTCAACGATGCGGGATATGTGCTGGTCACATCGGTTCCTACGATTTCTTTTTCGTGTCCCAAAGCGGCTACGATTTCCGTAATGCCTCCGTTCAGCGTTACGATTTTATTATTGGATTTTGGTGTTTCCGAATTGACTTCCGTAGCATTTCCGGTTTTGGTGTTTTCCTCTTTTTTACATGAGTACACGGCAACCAGCAATGAAGCGGCAAGAATGATTTTTTTCATGATCTATTTATTATTTGATTTATTATAAAGGTTTGTATTCGAACTGAGGAAAACCTCTTTCTCCCTGTACGCTGGTGAGCCTGGTAAATCTTAGTTTGAAATAATATCCGGTTGCATCTTTAATGATATAGAAACGGTTTCCGTATACTTCCAATCCATTGGCTCCTACAGGATTTCTCCAGTTTGCCCCGATAATCCTTTGGTCATTATAAACCAGTTTAGACGGATCAATATCAGAAGCTTTGAAATTATTATATGCTTCAACACCGGATCCTGAATTTACAACAACCTCATAAGCTCCCGCTCCACCTATATTATTATGGGTAACAAAATCTGCATAAATGTAGCTTCCTGCGCCGGCAATGACATTGGTAAAGACGCTAAAACAGAGATCCCATTTTTTCTTTTCGGGCTGAATAAAAACTTCTTTATTGTTTTTCAGGCTAACAAAATTATAATTGTATGCAGCATTTTTGGCTACTGTGATTTCTTTATGGGTAGTGGCCCCAAGCTCAGCATATTTTATTTTATACCCTTCTCCGGATCTTACGATCTGAACCTTCATCCATCCTCTGGAATCACCGCCGGTAACTACCGAACCCTGCGCTACCGCTCCCGTATAAAGTTCTTTACCCATGTTAATCAGATAGACTGCATTTTCAGCATCATCAGCCTTAATTTCTTCTATCGCTGTATATCCCGTCGGGAAATTTCCTTTCACATCGTCAATATAAGCTTCATTGGATGGGTTGAAGGTGGCTACCTGTACCTGGTTCTTTAGTGCAGAAACACCGGATTCGGTCACCAGGTCTATATCAGAAGCATTGGGAATTTTTCCGGCTGCCATCATGATGGATGAATTAAGAATAACTTTAAAGGAACTCCCTGAGTAAAATGCAAGATCCCAGTCGGTTCTTTTGGTAACAATTTCCTTATTTTCGCTCAGATCAAACCATACCTGATTGGGCTGCGTCGGCCCTCCTACCAGCGGATTTGCAACATTCCCTTCTATCGGAGAAACAGGAACCGGATCTTCATTATCATTGATGCAGGACTGGCTGATAAATAAAGTTGCCAACAAAAAACCAAATAGTATTTTCTTCATGGTAAATATTTTAAAAATTATAATTTAAACGGACAAAATAACTTCTGCCGTAGAAAAGATTCTGCTCAGATGCTGCCGCATTATGTACTCCACCGGACTGTATGGAATTCCTCACGCTGCTTACATCAAATATATTTTTCACACCGGCACCGAGTTCAAAATGGTTTTTGAAAAAAGGCTGGGTTACGGTGAAATTAAGCATGTTAAAACGGCCTACTTCCCCAAGAATAAAATTGGGAGTTGCAGAAATATTGGCTGTTGTCTCCTGTACAAACTGTTTTCTCTCTCCGGTATATTTGTAGTAAAGCGCAAATAAAGTTTTTGTTTGAGGAAGTGTATAATTTATTGCGAGGTTAGCTTCCGCGTAGAAATTATAGTCATCCGGCGAAGTGATGTTTCCGGCAACCAGTTCCTGGGAAATTCCCATCACGGAAATTCCGGCATTTAAAGAAAAATGATCACGTCTTGCAGAGAAACCGCCTCCAAAAAGAATTGAATTATATTTGTTGATATTAAGATAGGTATATCTCAACGGGCTATTGCTGATAATAACACTTTCTATTCTGTCCTTTACATCAAGATATAAACCGGAAAGGCTGATATCGAATTTCCAGGCATTGGCAATATTGATTTTATAATCCCAGAACAATCCTGCAGAATAGCCTGTTTCCGGGCTTAGGTTTTCATTTCCGCGGATATCATGATTGGCATCTACGGTGTAAGTATAAAGTTCTTCGTAAGTCGGAAACCTGTTTGAAGAGCCGAACACGGCACGAAGATCCGATTTCTGTGAAGTACTGTATCTTGCCGTCAGTGAATAATTGCTCTGGGAATCGAACCTGTCGCTTAAGGCCAGCCTGTATCCAGGCCTTAGCGAGAATTGGTCTGACACCTTCCATTCTGCTGAGATAAAATTGGCATAGCTGAAAATAGCCCTGTTGACATCGTCTCTTTTTTCTATACTCTGAAACGTAGCGGAGTTGGCAAAACCGCTGGTCCTGTCCAGCTCATAGCCCAACTGAAAATTGATCTTTTCACTGTCCAAAAAATTACTGAACATCCCTCTGGAATAAAAAACTTTGGAGTCATAATACGTATTCTTCGGATCACGGGACCTTTCCTGTCTGGCCGGGACATCGTACTGGTAATCCTGGGTTTGTCTTTCCTGAGTCTGATAAGAAAAATCTCCTAAATAATTGATTCTCCCCAACCTGGTCTGAATGTTGAACTGATGAATCCACCTGTTGGTAAAATAGTCCTTATCATTACCGATATAGGTTCTTTTTCCCCCACCCAGGGAAAGTTCATCTACATTCTGACTGTAGAAATTAATTTCTTCGCGGAGATAATTGACTTTATAAAACAATGAAGTATTGTTTTTTGCATATCTTATGGCAGCGTTGGTGACCAGAAGGTCTTTCGGAAGCCATTCATATCCCCTGAAACCGTTTGTGTTTTCGCTGAAATAGGTATAGCCGTTGTATTTTCCTTTGTATCCCTGAAAATCGTTGTGATTAATGTCAGCAGTTACCGTCCAGCGGTCATTGATCTTGTATCCGAGGTTCAAGGATTGCACATGTCTGCCGTTTCCTTTTTTGAACCAGTCATAATCCTTTCCTACCGTCTCTTCCTGTAATGAAATATTGGCGTTGAATTTTTTGGAATATGTTTTTTTCGTGATAATATTAATAACTCCGGTTACAGCATTATTACCGTATTCTACCCCCATTGCACCCTTTACGACCTCAATACGCTCAATATTATTCACGTTCATTTTACTGAGATCGGTCTGGTTTCCGCTTCCGCGGTCATTGACTACCGGAATATTATCAATAAGAATTTTAGTATAAGCACCGTTAAGACCAAGAATATTGGCACTGGAGTTTCCGTTTCCTGAATCGGGTACAATCTGAATATTGAGATTTTGATTAAGAACTTCTGCTGCTGTAGTCACTGCCATATTTTTAATCTGCTGTGCGTCGATAACCTCAACCTTATAAATGGATTTGTTGATCGACTGCTGCATATATTGTCCGGTAATCACTACTTCTTCTATTTTCGTCTGATTAAGAGAATCCTTTTCCTGCGAATGTGCGTAGAACACAGCGGATAATGACAGAACGGAAAGCAGTTTCTTCTTCATAAAGCACAAAAATTTTCAGCAAATATAACATTTTATTTAGAATAATTAAAAATAATTATATAATTTTATATAATAATTCTAAATAAAAATAAAATGAAGTTAAGACTACTTTTAGGAGGTTTAATGCTTACGGCTGCAGCGAATGCACAGGTAGCGACGATTAATGAAAATTTCAACAACTTTACGGCAGGGAATACTACGTTCCCGCAAGGAGGCTGGTCTGCCGTTGTAGCTTCTCCCACTTCTACCCCACCACCCGTTTCCCCGAGAATGATTATAGCGGCTGATACCAATGATGCCAATAATAAAATGGTGCAGTCGTATGCCGGAAACAACGTTTCTACGCCATCTTATCTGATTACACCACAAATCGCAGCGCCAAGCGGTGATAAAACCTTAATCTTCCAGGCTATGCTGGTTTCACCGTCACCCGGTCCGGGAACCATCCAGATCGGTCTGGCTTCCAGTGCGACGGATATGAGCAGCTTTACGGCCGTAGGGAATCCGGTGACGCTGTCGGCGGTGGGCACCGTGCAGAATATCAGCGTTAACATTCCTGCTTCCGCTTTACAGTATATCGTATTCAGATTTACCCCTTCCACGAGCCATGTTGCCGTACAGATCGATAACGTGGTGTACAATAATTCTTCCAGTCTTGCCGTTTCCCAACAGGTAAAATCAAAACAAGACGTCCGGTTTGCGGTGAATGCCGACAACACCGCTCTGGAATTTATTACTAAAAAAGAACCGAAAAGAATTCACATCTATTCTGCGGGAGGGCAGCAGGTTGCCGCCGGAAAGGTATCCGGAAGATCATTTGATATCAGCAGCCTTCAGACCGGCGTTTATTACATCCTGATCGAAACGGTGGAAGGTGAAATAGTACAATCAAAGTTCATTAAGAAATAGATTTATTAAACCCCTTTTTACCCTAAACCAATGTATGGATTTCATAGATCAGTTTTTTTATTTTTACAGATTTTTCAATCTGGATTTCTTTTAATCTTAAAAAATGTTGATTGAGCTGCTCCCGGAAAAATCAAAAGTTTAAAGTTCAGTTTTGTCTTCACAGCGGATCAATATCCGTGTAGCAAGATTATCCGATATTTAAGAACATCGAAAGAAGAAGTTTCCAGTATTCGCTCCATATTATAAACATAAAGCTTACCTTTTAAATTTTAAAAAAACCAATAAATAAAATTTAATAAAGTGCTAAATAGCGTATTAAAGGACTTTCACATAAAAACCAATCTTAAAACATGATAAATATTATTTTATCTATTTAGAATAATTAAAAATAATTATTTAGTTTTGTAGAATAATTCTAAATAATAAATTTAATTATATCGTATGAAAACAAAGTTATTTTTTGCGACCATGCTCGCTCTTGGGGTACAGCAGACGGTACTTTCCCAAACAGATCCCAATGGATATACTACAGTCAACATGTCGATGGGATCAGGCTACCAGAACCGGGTGTTTTTTGACCTGAGTGCAAATTCCATAGTTTCCCAACCTGCCAATACCTGGGACATCGCTTTTTACAGGAATTCGAGCATGAGTTTCGGAACACGGATCAACGATGCGCAGAATATCGAAGTGTACCAGGCTTCAAATAATCCGAACGACTGGAACAGCATTACCACCAATAGTGTTGCCGGCTATGGATCACCATTGTACAACCCTGATAACACAACGACCATCCAGAAAGGAGCTTTCGAGCTGGGAACTGCCACCTACGGCTGGGGAGAATACAACCCGGGAAATCACCACATCGAAGGAAAAGTGATCTTCATCCTGAAATATGTTTCTACAAATACTTATTATAAGTTTATGATCGACGATTATTTCGGAGGGTATACTTTTAAATATGCCAAATGGAATACCGCCACTTCGTCATGGGATGCTACAACTTCCAAAACCATCGGCAATGGGACCGACGATGCCTATTTCAATTATTTTTCGTTTGCCACAGGAGATAAAGTAACCGGTCTTGAACCGTCCAAAGCAAACTGGGACTTTATGTTTACAAGATACTGGACCGATTATCCGTACACCGATCCCAACACAGGACAACCTGCCACAATGAAGTACAGAATGGCGGGTGTGATCCAGAATACGAATATCACCGTGGCAAAGGTACAGCCTGAGACACAGTCTACTGCTACGTCTTCCGTACCGGCTTCCACAGCGTTCTCCAACAATATTACGGCTATCGGCCACAGCTGGAAGCCGACCCAGGGAGTATACAACGATGTGGTCTATTACATCAAGCAGGGCTCCGAATATTACCGGATGTATTTCATTTCCAATGAAGGATCCTCTACCGGAAACATGTATTTCAAATACAAAAACATCACCTCAACGTTAGGAACCACGGACATTGCCGCGAAAAAGGCATCTTTCGGAATTTATCCTAATCCGACGACTGCAGACAAACAGGTTACGGTTTTGTTAGACGTAAAAGAAAAAGCAAACAGCAAAGGCCAGGTTGAAGTCTATGACCTGTCCGGTAAAAGAGTGTATTCTGCTGAACTCACGAACCAAACCGGATTCTACAAGCAGGACCTGAATCTTTCCCATCTTTCTTCAGGAAGTTACCTAGTAAAGATCACTTTCGGCGGAAAAACGGAAACCAAAAAGCTGATCGTGAAATAAGTTAATGGTTAATGGTTAATAGTTAATTTACTAATTATAATTTAAAATTGATTATTCACCTTTAAAATAATACTTTCTATTTTTTCTAAGAAGGGAGTTGTCCAAATTTTGGGCAGCTTCTTTTTTTTGTATAAGGAAGAACGCCCCCAAAATTACGTAGCAGCAGAACCTGTGAATTGACGAATTCATTGGTGGTTCATGGCTATCATCCAGTTTGTTCTGGAATTAGAATGATTATCTTTGATCTATTCTATGGCCTGAAAAATTTAATCAAGTAAGGTGTAACAAACCGGATTACGCTACAGGTTATTTGGAAGTCATCTGCCGCATTAACTAACTTATCAAAATTTAAAATGTACAGTCAATTAAAAAAATATATCAAAACCCGAACAGAAATTGACGATAAGACACTTTCTTATATCTGCTCGTATTTTCAATTAAAAAAAACCAAACGAAACGAACTTCTGCTGAAAGAAGGTGAGATCTGCAAGCATTATTATTTTGTAAATAAAGGATGTACAAGGCTTTTCAGCATTGCTGACGATGGAGAAGAAAGCACAAGGTATTTTCATTTTGAAGAGGCCTTCGGAACTGCGTTATCAAGCTTCATTAATCAAAGACCTGCTTTCGAATTTATGCAGACCATCGAGCCTTCGGAATTATTGGTGATTAACCGCGACGATTATTTTCATCTGGTAGATACCGTGCCACAGTTCAGTTTTATTTACCGGCAGATTCTGGAATCGGCCTATATCAAATCCCAGGAACGGATCTATTGTTTTCAGAAGTTAGAGGCCATAGAAAAAGTCCGTTGGGTTTTAACCAATCAGTCAAAATTACTGACCAGACTTTCGAACAAAATGGTCGCCTCTTATCTGGGCCTGACTCCTCCAACGTTAAGCAGATTAAAATCAAAGCTCTGAAAACGTTAATCTAAGACAACGTTTATAAAAAATAGGCTCATCATCTTTGTACTTCATTAAACAATAAAAAAGTTCAATTATGATTTTGGTAACGACGCCGACAGGCAATACGGGTTCGCTGATTCTTCAACAGTTGGTAGAGCAAGGACAACAGGTTAAAATTTTTGTCAGGGATCCTGAAAAAATACCGGCCGCTATTTTAGAAAAAGTGGAAGTTGCCACAGGCTCTTTACTGAACGAACATGCTTTTACAGAGGCCCTGCAAGGTTGTAAAACGGTTTATTTCTGTGTACCACAGAGCAACAACCAGAAAGATGTAAATGCCTATTACGAAGAATTTGCAAAAGTAGCTTCCAAAGCCATTAAAAATGCCGGGACAAAAAGGGTGGTTTATCTGTCCGGCGGCGGCAAAGGAAGTCATCTGCAGGCAGGTCTGATAACGGCACTTCACCAGAGCGAAGATATCATCAGCCGATCAGGCGCATCTGTAAGAGCACTACGCTGCCCGGTATTTTTTGAAACGCTTCTGTATCAAAAGAATTCTCTAAAAGAAACGGGAACTTTCTCTTTACCCATGGACGGAAATTATAAATTTCCACAAATTGCCGTTAAAGACATCGCTTCTAAAGCTGTAGAATTTCTGGCGGATCAGAGCTGGACAGGGGTTCAAGGGTTTGCAGTTCATGGTCCAGAAGAACTGACTTATCATGAGATCGCATCACAATTGAGCGAATTAACAGGAAAGACTATTCGATTTCAGCAGGTTTCAGGAGAGGATTATATAAAGACGCTCTTGGAAAAGCATCATACAAGCGAAGCATTTGCCAACGCTCTGACAGATATGCTGACGGCAATCGGCAACGGCTTACATGACACCGAACTGAAAACAGAAACTTCTTTAAAACCAACCACCATTAAAGAGTGGATGAATGAAAATCTGGTTCCTGAACTAAAGTAAAACCAGACAATGTTATAAACGCTGATAAGATAAATGGAAACAAGGGTTTTGCGATAATGGAGCATCTGTTCAATCTGAACATTTTAGTTGAATACTTCACCATTGCAAAACCCTTAATATTACAATGCCTAACCTAAAAATAGTAATCTTTCAGGACAAGCATATGTTATTCCTCAATTACAGCGTTTTAAATCCTTTGTAAACCATTGTTGAGCTTTCCAGCATTTTGGAAACGTCCCTTCTGAAATCCAGCAGATGGTCCTGCCCGTTGTGGCGGTTCAGGTGGTCCTCGCTTTCCCATAATTCCACCATGAAAAACGTTCCTTTGTTGTCTTTGTCTTCGATGAGGTCATACTGAAGGCAGCCTTCTTCCTTGCGGGTTTCCCGAACCAAAATCTGAAACAGCTCTACCGCTTCCATCAGGTAATTTTCATTAAATTTAAAAACAGCCACTACATGTATATTCATTGTTAATTTTTTAGCGGTGTAAATGTAGAATATTTTCAGGCCCGAAAAGATATTCCGGAACTTTATTTTTCAACATTTCATGGAATTTGCTCCTAAAAAACTGATTTATAAATGGTAATGGAACTCATGATGATGACCAAGGTTCCGATCACCACAAACATGCTTTTCACCGGAAGTTTTGCCGTCAGCATGGCAGAAAAAGGAGCCGTGACGATACCGCCGATCAGCAGGCCCAGAATGATGTTCCAGTGCTGGATGCCCAATGTGAAAATAAAGGTAATGGCTGCCGTAAGGGTTAAAATAAATTTGGCTACCGTAGAACTTCCCACAGCAAACCGCGGCGTAAAGGAATTTTTTATCAAAGTTCCGGTAACCAGAGGCCCCCAGCCACCGCCGGCAAAAGAATCAATAAACCCACCGATCAGCCCGAGCTTGGTGAGATTGGTTTTCCTTTTGAGTTTTTTATCCTGCTTTTCCTTAAAGGCATTCGATAAGATCTGAATTCCCAGGTATAACGTATAAAACGAAATGATTGTTTTGGTAATTTTCGAGTAATATTCCCCGAGATAAGTGAGGGAAACCGCCCCGATAATGGCTCCGACCACTGCCGGAATAGCCATTCTTCTAACCAGGTTCTTGCTTACATTTTTCAGTTTGATATGGCTGATGCTTCCGGCCGCCGTGGTAAAGCTCTCCGCCGAATGAATGCTGGCACTTACCGCATGCGGAGGGATTCCTATAAATAAAAGCGTGGTGGTGCAGATTACCCCGTAGCCCATACCCATCGATCCGGCAACCATTTCCGCCAGAAACCCTACCAGAAGCATCCAGTAGAAAATATAGTTATCCTTTGCCAAAACGGTCAGCAGCTCGTTGAGGTAGCCCGCTTCATACATTGAAAAAACAACGATCAGCAGGACTGCAACCGTGGCAAAAAACACATTCAGCCGAAGCTGGATTTTCCTCGAGATGACCATTTTTACTTAATTTTTTAGATTGCAGAAATTTAATCAACGATCCTTTGAGATTATAACATCATCACCGCGCCCACCGTTGAGTTGCTGGTTTCATCCACCAATATGGCGTTGCCTGTGGATCTGCTGTCTTCAAAACGGTCAAAGACCAGCGGTGACGCGGTTTTCAGCCGGACTTTTACCACTTCGTTCAGCTTTACGCTTTCGGAAACGGGTATTTTTTCCAGGGTATTGACATCAATTTTATAGTCGATTTCTTTGACGATGGTTTTCAGGAGCCTGCTTTTATGCTGGATGAAATATTTGTTTCCTTCATTCAACTCTTTTTTATCGAGCCAGCAAACAATGGCTTCTATTTCATTTTTAACTTCCGGCAAGGCTTTGGTTTTTACGAGGAATTCGCCGCGGCTGATGTCGATATCGTCTTCCGTATGGATAACGGCCGGCTGATGGGCAAAGACAGCATCCGTTTCTTTTCCGCCGGTTTCAATTTTTGAGATTCTGGTCCTGATGCTTTGAGGCAGAACGGTAATTTCATCTCCTTTTCGATAGATTCCTGAAATCACTTCCCCGGCATATCCTCTGTAGTCATGGAGTTCATCCGTCTGCGGACGGATAACATACTGTACCTGGAATCTTGGGCTTTCAAAATCTTCAGCGTTTACCTCAACCGTTTCCAGAAAATCCAGCAGCGCGGGGCCTTCATACCAAAGCATATTTCCGGATCTTTCTACAATATTGTCTCCGTGAAAAGCGGAAATCGGAAAATACTGTACTTTTTCCAGTCCTAATTTATGGGCTACCAGTTGGTACTGGGCTTTGATATCGTCATAAATTTCCTCGGAATAGTCTACCAGATCCATTTTGTTTATGGCTACCACTACATTTTTCATTTTTAACAAAGAAGCGATGATGGAATGCCTTCTGGTCTGCTCGATCACCCCTTGTCTGGCATCAATGAGAATGATGATGAGTTGTGAATTTGAAGCGCCGGTGATCATATTCCTGGTGTACTGGATATGTCCCGGTGCATCGGCAATAATGAACTTCCTTTTTGGGGTCGAAAAATAGCGGTAGGCTACATCAATCGTAATCCCCTGTTCCCTTTCGGCTCTCAGACCGTCCGTTAAAATGGCAAGGTCTACCCCGTTTTCATTCTTATTTTTCGATTGCTTTTCCAAGGCTTCCAGCTGGTCGATCAGTATATTTTTGCTGTCGTACAGAAGCCTTCCGATGAGGGTGCTTTTCCCGTCGTCCACGCTTCCTGCAGTTATAAATCTTAGTATGTCCATTGTTTATGGGTAATAAGTAATGGGTACTGAGTAATTTTCAATCACCAATGCCTCATTATTTTGTTTAAATTTTTTAATTTATCCGAAGAATTTCAAATGATCCAATAAGCATGTGATATTACCAATTACTTATTGCCCATCACTCATCAAAAATAGCCTCCTTTTTTCCGGTCTTCCATTGCGGCTTCCGTTACTTTATCGTCGATACGGGTTTCGCCGCGCTCGGAGATCCTGGATGCTGTGATTTCGTTGATCACTTCGTCCAAATTTTCTGCAGAACTTTCTACCGCGGCTGTGCAGGTCATGTCGCCTACGGTCCGGTACCGGACTTTTTTAGTCATTACCGTATCATTTTCATCAATCTGAATAAAATCCGATACGGCAATCAGCTGTCCTTCATGCCCGATAACTTCGCGGTCATGGGCAAAATAAATCGATGGCAGCCGAATATTTTCTTTTCTGATGTAATTCCAGACATCCAGCTCCGTCCAGTTTGAAATCGGGAACACCCGTACATTTTCGCCTTTGCTGATCCTGCCATTATAAATATTCCACAACTCAGGGCGCTGTAACTTCGGATCCCACTGTCCGAATTCGTCGCGGACTGAGAAAAAACGTTCTTTCGCCCTGGCCTTCTCTTCATCCCTTCTTGCACCTCCGATGCAGGCATCAAACTGAAACTCTTCGATCGTATCCAGCAGCGTATGCGTCTGCAGCCAGTTCCGGGAAGCAAATTTACCTTTAGGTTCGGTCAGGTTTTTAGCTTTAATGGTATCTTCCACTTTTCTCACAATGAGCCTGGCACCGATGCTTTCAGCAAGATCATCCCTGAACTGAAGGGCTTCCGGGAAGTTATGCCCCGTATCGATATGCACCAGCGGAAACGGAATTTTCATCGGTGCAAAAGCTTTTTTTGCTAAATGAACCAAGGTAATAGAATCTTTTCCTCCACTGAACAGCAAAGCGGGCTTTTCAAACTGGGCCGCCACCTCACGCATAATGTAAATACTTTCGGCTTCCAGCTGTTCCAGGTAGTCTAATGTATATGTAGTCATTTCAAGTTTAAATTGGTTGAATTAATGCGAATGCAGTCCGCATTCCTTTTGTGAACTTTCCCACCACCAGCGTCCGGCGCGTGGGTTTTCCCCTTCTGTAATCGCTCTCGTGCAGGGTTGGCAGCCCACACTGATGAAGCCTCTTTTATGCAGGGACAATTCCTGAACCTGATTTTCAGCAAGGTAATCCAGAACCTGCTGATAGCTCCAGTGCATCAGCGGATTGTACTTATAGAATTGCCTTTCTTCGTCCCATTCGATAACCGGCATATTTTCCCGGTTTTCAGACTGTTCCGCACGCAGGCCGGTAATCCAGACGTCCGCACCCTGCAAAGCACGATTTAAAGGTTTAACCTTCCGGATAAAACAACAGGCTTTCCGGTTTTCAACGGAATGATAAAAAGCATTGATCCCTTTTTCATTAACATATTGTTCCACATCATTGCTTTCGGGGAAATATACTTCTGTTTTTATTTTATATCTGGAATTGTTCTGCGCCAGCAGCTCGTAATGTTCCGGGAAAAGCCTTCCGGTATCCAGCGTAAATACTTTTACAGGAAGCCGGTTTCTGAAAATAATATCGGTAATCACCTGGTCCTCCTGGCCCAGCGATGTGGAAAATACAGCTCCTTCCAGAAATTTTGACGAGATGAATTTCAATCCCTCTTCCGCTGAAAGCTGTTTCAGAATATCTGCCTCTTCTTTTGAAATCATAGTTTATCCATTTGAAGTAATACAAATATCTGACAAAATAATTATCCTACCAAATAAGTAGACTGATTATTCAAAAAAAGGGCCCGGATTAATCCACCAGATCCATCAAAGTCCTTTTCTCCAGAATATTCAGGGAAGCATCACGAACTTCGATCAGGACGTCATGCAGGCCGCAGTGGTCTTCGCTGCAGTCGTCGCATTTTTCGTAAAAATTCAGGCTTACACAGGGTAAAAGTGCAATAGGGCCGTTTACCAGACGGATAATTTTTGCCAGCTTTACATTTTCGGGATTTTCCTTAAAAAAATATCCGCCCCCTTTTCCTTTTTTACTATCGAGGATATCCGCTTTTTTAAGTTCCAGCAGAATATTTTCCAAAAACTTCAAAGGAATTTTCTTGCGATCCGCAATTTCGGAAATAAGAACAGGACCGTCATTCCTTTTTTCTACGAGGTATGACAGTGCCTTAAACGCATATTGAGATTTTTTAGACAGCATTACAACAAAAATAAGAAAAAAAATGGATTATAAAAGAGCCAGGCAAAAAGGCAAAAGAATCAAGTATTGGAACTTTTCCAAACTGAGTATCAAAAGTCTTTTACTTTTACCCCAGGCTCTTTTACCTTGGCTCTTCGTTACTTTTTACCTGGCTCTTTATTTTTTCCCTACCTTTGTCCTTATGTTCAGCAAACAGGAAGCACAGCAGTTAAAAAAGGAGTTCTGGACGGCTTTCGGAAAGTCTTTCCCCAGAAAATGGATTTTGTACGATACCAAGATCAAAGATATGTCATTCAAATTTTACGCAGATAATAAAAAGGCGGAAGTTTCACTGGATATCGAAATGAAAGACGAGATTTTCCGGAATGCCTATTATGAAAAGATCTGGTCACTCGAAGATATCCTGAAAGATTTTATCGGCGATTTTTACAAAGATGAGTATTACACATTAGAAAACGGAAAAGTAATGGCGCGGATCTGGGTGGAAAAACATGGCGTTTCCATTTTCAATAAAAATACCTGGCAGGAAGTTTTTGAATTTTTTGTAGAGAAAATGGATGGTTTTGAAAGGTTCTATTACGAGTATGAGGACTTTATAAAAGATGTATGAGTTATAAAGTAATATGAATCATAAATCATAATTTCATATCCGAAGTTCTGCTATGGTATCAAGAGATAAACACAGATTTTGAATTTTTACCAGATAATTAAGCTGGGAAACATATAATTCCTATTTAAAAGTATTGGTTTTACTGAAAATTTCGCGCAAAATTTATTTGTATATTAGTAAAAATTTAAACCATGAAAAAAATAATTTTACCATTACCAATCTTCTTTATATTATTTGCTAACGCCCAAACAAAAAAAGAAGAAAAATTTGTAGAAAGCAATAATTATATACTGACATCAAATACCGGTATTTTAATGCAGAAATATTATCTTGATATTAAAGCTGTAATTTACTCTCATGAAAAAGAATTAGGAGAAAATTTTAATAAATTTCTTATTCTTCAAAAAGAATACAGAAAAGCTATAAAGGATAATTTCTGGAAAGATGATCTATCAAAGCAGGATAAAGAGACAGCAAAGGTGATTTAACTTCAAAACTTGAAAACTACAAACTAGAAGTTTTAGAAAAATTAGATAATATTTTACAAAATAAAAAATAATATTATAAAGAGAAACTTTCGGGTTTCTCTTTTTTATTAGGACAGGATTCAGCATATTTGGCTTATCAAAATCTGATGTTATGAAAAAGTTTTCTTCCCTATCAGCCATTCTCTGCCTCATGTCTCTGCTGTTCTCGTGCAGCAAAGAAAGCAAGTCTGCTCCACAACCTGCCGGAACAGAGAAAACTACTGAAAAGCTAACGTCTGAAATTTCTTTACCAAAATTAAAAGGCGACTACTGTTTTGTAAAAGCAGAAAATAAGGACACGACCTCTGTACACCTCAGCATCTCTGCAACGGGCCAAATAAAAGGTGAAATGAGGTGGCAGCCATGGGAAAAAGACGGAGCTGTCGGTACACTGTCCGGAAAGCTGATTTCAGAAAATGAAATGGACCTTTTGTACGATTATACCATTGAAGGAAGCCAACAGACGGAGACGAAGATCATGAAGATCGAAAACGATAAACTGTACCTTAAAAACGGGGAACTGACCGATCCGAAAAACGATGGCCACCTGGTCTATAAAAATCCCTCAAAGGCCGCCTACAGCGAAGTGCTTGATAAGACTTCCTGCCCATAAGATCATAAACAGGCACAAATGTTGTGCTGGCTATCCTGAAAATCCATGCTATGAAAACAAAATCCCATTTTACCGCATTGCTGACCTACGATTCTACTGAAGCGGGCGGGCTTACTGCACCTGTATCTTCGGACCACAGGCCCATCATCAAATTTCCTTTTGATGAAAACCTTTTTATTGCCATTCAGAAATTCAGCGGCGAAGAAGACCTGGTATTTCCTGGAGATACCGTTAATTCGGAAGTTACCCTGCTTCAGCCGGAAAAGCTGACGGGAAGCCTGTACGAAGGGATGGATTTCGACTTTTTCGAGGGTGATAAACCGATAGGACACGGTACCATTACCGGAATTTTCAATAACTGTCAATAAAAAATACGCCCTTCAGTTATGAGGAGCGTATTTTTTAACTATATCTTCCGAAAGATTGCGGGACGGACCCGATCTTCCCGGCAGTCCTGAATTAGTTCGAAACTTTGGCTATATTAAAATTAGCCGTGCTTGCACCAAGTATAGTGGGATTTAAAGTAGTGGAATTTGTAAGCCCGAAGGAAATTTTATCTCCTGCCTGAAACGGATACAGCCCGTTTAATGTCTCCTGTGCTATCGCCATCTCGGCAAATCCGAGATTTTGGCTCATGAAAGCACGTGCATCAATCAGTGTTGAAACACCATTTCTTGTGCGGACGATGCCTACTCCTGCAGTAACTAATTGTGCAAATAATCCCTGACCGTATCTGAAGGTATAATTGATTTCATATATACCGGTACTGGGAACGTTGTACGTATTATCATTATCGGTAAATACGGCTGAAGCACCTACCGTCCTTTCCGCATTCACAAAATTGACGGCCTGGAAACCGGTTGGAAATACGGTTGCCGACACTAACGTAACGCCTGCTGTTTTCCTGGCCGAATATACAGAAGCCGGAATACCGGTTACGCCCCCTTGTGTTGCCAGATCTGCGATAAGCTGCGGGTTGATTCTGGTAACTTCGAAATCCCCGCCCGTATTCTGGTTAACTGCCAGAATCTGGAATCCCGTGGTAGTGGCAGCAGTAGGCATCTGTCTGATTTTCATATTCCCGTTTACATCCAAAGTAGACTGGGGAGTGGTGGTATTAATGCCTACCTGAGCCAGCATTAGTGATGATGAAGAAAAAAGGCATAGTGCCGTGATAATCATTCTAGTTTTCATACGTACAATTTGGCGCAAATATATTGATATAAAGTCAGATATTCTTATATTATATTAAATAATTATCATCCTGCTGTCAGCCTTCATCTAAAGCTGGTCATTCACGATTCAGATACACTCTCCGCGGATCCGGTTACTTTTTTCATGTCTGATCTTCTGATCTTGTCCTATCAATTAAACAAATAGTTACAAAATGGAAACAAACAAAGTATGGTTCGTTACGGGAGCCTCAAAAGGATTTGAACTGGTAAAAAAACTACTGTCGGAAGGTTACCGGGTAGCGGCCACCAGCCGTACCGTTGAGTCGCTCGTGTCTTCTTTCGGGGAAGCTTCTGAAAACTTTCTGCCGCTGAACATGAATATTACGGACAATGACAACGTAAAATGGGTTTTTGCCCAAACGGGGGAACATTTTGGAAATATGGATGTCATCGTCAAAAATGCGGGTTACGGCCAGATCGGAACGCTGGAGTAACTGACCGACCAGGAGGCCAGAGCCAATTTTGATGTGAATGTTTTCGGGAGCCTGAATGTGATACGGAATGCGATGCCTTACCTGCGGGAACAGCAATCGGGAAAAATTTTCAACATCTCATCCATCAGTGGTTATGCCGGGAATTTCCCGGGCTGGGGCGTTTATTGTTCTACCAAATTTGCCGTAGCCGGATTCACCGAAGCGCTTGCGGAAGAAGTAAAAGCGTTCGGAATTCATGCCACGGTGGTCTATCCAGGATATTTCCGGACGGATTTTCTGGCCAAGGATTCGGTGAAGATTCCGCAGAATCCCATTCCGGTTTATGAAGCGGCCAGGAGTTCGGAACAGGCACACCTCGACGAAATCAACGGCAACCAGCCGAATGATCCGGTAAAAGCCACAGAAGCCCTGATCCGGCTGAGCAGAGAACAGAATCCACCGGTGCATTTCCTACTCGGTATCGAAACCAATGAATTTCTGAATAAGAAATTCAAAGCAATGACGAAGGATGCGGAGAACTGGAAAGAACTGACGGAATCCACTGCCCTTTAGTTTTTTATCTGAAACAAAAATTCAGGACTTGTGTCCCGGATGTTAAAAGCTGTTTGAATGATTTTGAATGAAGGCAAAAACGGATGCCTTATTGAGTTTAATTCAGGCAGCTTTTTAATTATTTAGAGGTCCCACGTTTATCGGCACAAATTATGAAGTCTCACCGGAATAATTTCCGGCAGGAAGATGGCACCGATCGGTCATTCGCCAAACGGACTGAAAAAAGTTTAAAATAAAACTTCGTAAAAAAATGGAAGCAGTAGTTATTACAAAACCCGGAGGACCTGAGGTTCTGGCATTAAAAGAATATCCGACACCCGAAATCTCGGGAGATCAGGTACTGATAGAAGTAAAAGCAGCAGGACTTAACCGCCTGGATGTTTTCCAGCGTGAGGGCAATTATCCCGCTCCGGCCGGTGTCCCGTATGATATTTTAGGTTTGGAAGTCGCCGGAACGGTGACTGAATGCGGACCTGAGGTAACTGATCTTAAAGTCGGGGATAAAGTCTGCGCACTTTTGGAAGGCGGCGGATATGCGGAATTCGTGAGCGTTCGTGAAGGACAGTGCCTTCCGGTTCCTGATGGGCTGAGTTTTGCGGAAGCGGCCAGTCTGCCCGAAACGGTGTTTACCGTCTGGTCCAATATTTTCCAGAGGGGAAATCTTCAGCCCGGAGAGACGTTGCTGCTTCACGGCGGAAACAGCGGCATCGGCATCACCGGGATTCAGATCGCCCATGCTTTAGGCTCGAAAGTAATTGTCACCGTCGGTTCTGAAGAAAAAGGTAAGACCTGTCTCTATCTGGGAGCGGATTTATATATTAATTATAAAATTCAGAATTTTGAAGAGGAATTGCAAAACGAAGGAGTAAATGTTATTCTGGATATGGTTGGTGGCAGCTATTTAGCCAAAAACATCAATATCTTAAAACCTGACGGAAGACTTGTCCACATCAATGCAGTAGATGAAAGCGGGACAAGTCTCGACATCAGGAAAGTGATGACAAAACGTCTGACGATCACAGGAAGCACGCTCCGGAGCAGAGGATATAAATTCAAAAAACAACTGGCAAAAGAAGTTCAGAAATATGTCTGGCCGCTGATCGAATCGAAACAATTTAAACCTGTCATATTTCAGACCTTTCCTTTTTCAGAAGCTGCTGAGGCACATAGATTACTGGAAAACGGGACACATACCGGTAAAATCGTTCTGGTAAGATAACATAAATCTAAAGTAAAAAACTGAAAGAGTAAAGCAAATCAGAAAATTGCTAGAGATTTGATTAAAGGAATTATTGAGAAAACGAAAATGCTAGAATTTTAACTGGAAATTGGACTAAAAGAAAAATTTCAGATATATGGTTTAAAAAACTATAAAATTACTTATTGGTTTAATCTGGAAAAAACAGAATTGAAATAAATGATGTTTTCAATTCAAAACAGAACCCTGTGAAACTACAAGACAGACAATAAAAAAAGAGAAGCTTCCGAGCTTCTCTTTTTCAATATCATTTATCCAAATTTCTTCTTCCTCAGCCAGAAGAACAATCCTCCCAGAATTCCTATAATAAACAACGGCAGCAGCAGGTTGAACCATTGCCAGTTTGTTTTTTCTTCGGTAATCCGCTGACGGTCCAGAAGCCTTTCTTCAATGTTGCGGTTTCTTAATTCCATCAGGTTGCTGTCATCCAATAGATAGTCTAAGGCATTTCTCAGAAACTGCTCGTTTCCGAACTGCTCGTTGGTTAGCAGATCCACACCTAAAGGCAAAGGTTCGCCTTTCAGGACTTTGTTTCGGCCTACGTCTCCGTCGGCGATGACAATCATTTTATTTTCCGGGCTTGTGCTTTTGAAACCCGGATATGATTTCCTTTCGATCCTTGAAGCATAGGCCGAACTGAATTTTCCTTCCAGAGACACCGCATAAATTTTCGGAGTGCTCGGTTTTTCCATCTGCCCGAGGCTGTCGACACTGGAAATTTCTTTCAGGTCTACGTAATTCGGAACCTGTTTCAGCAAAGTACGTTCGCTGGATTCAAAAAGGACGCGGGTTTTAATGTTCTTTCTTCCGCCCAAGGTATCGATGGACGTTGGAAATTCAAACTTCACCGGGTTGATGTTTTTGGTGATCGGATTATCCTTTTCCGCAATTCCCAATGGAAAATACGGCCATGGAAGGCTTGTATACTGAGGGTTCCCGCTTACTTCTCCGGTCACCAGCCTCAACAAAGCGAACTTCTTCACATCCTTCACCAAAGCAGGATTGATTCTCACCCCGTAATTGAAGAAAAAGTCGGTCATGTTGATATCAACCGGGAAAGGCATCACTTTCTGGGATCTCATCAGCGTATCCATCTCGGCATTTACGGCATCGATCATCCAGAGGGTTTTCCCGCCGTTCATGATGTACTGATCCAGAATAACCTTTTCACCGTCTGTAAAAGCTTTTCTCGGTTTTGCAATCACCAGCGCATTCATTTGCTTTAAAGCAGGAACATCCGCCAACGTCAATTCAGTATTGTTTTTAGGAATGATCGGGCCGGCATCATAGCTTTCAGTAGCCAACTGCATAAAGCCCTGGAATTCTCTTGGATTCAGCTCATCCTGATTGATCAGAATTCCGATTTTCTTTCTTTTGTCTGCCGAAATATTCTTGATATTGGAAACGAGGTTGTATTCAAGATTCTCAATGGATTTCGTCAGCTGCTGATCGGCGTCGATTCCCGTCTGCTGCACTACCAAAGGAATAGAGACTCCCTTTTTATCATACTTGACTACGGCATAAGGGAAAAGATAAATCTGGGACACTTTCCCGTCTTTAATATCCGGAAGCACCGAAGGTTGCATTCCCATAGCCATCAGGGTATCTTTCGACATTTTCGCTTTTACCGGATCAATGAATTTAAAATCGATCTTCGGATTTATTTTCCGGAATTCTTCCAGCATGAATTTCGTTTCGCTCTGCAGCTGCTTGAAGCTTGCCGGGAAATCCCCTTCCAGGTAAACATCCACAACCAGCGGCTTATGTACCGATTCCAGCACCTTAATGGTGTTATCGGACAGCGTATATCTTTTTTCCTTGGTTAAATCCAGCCTGATTCCGGAAATGGCAAGGATAATCACCAAAGGCAATATAACGAAAAGTAAAATTCCCAACGGAGATTTAAACGGTATCTTCTTCATCATTTTACTTTTTTTTATTAATGAAATGGTTTGACAATACTAAAGTAATTCCAATAACGAGTACAAAATAGGCCACATCCTTAAAATCGATAAGCCCTCTCGTAAAGCCCAGGAAATGCTGATAAAAACCGACATTCTGCAAAATGAAATCGGCACCACCCAACAGTTTATAGCTGGCCAGCTGCTCGATCCCGAAATACAGGATGAAGCACATAAACACACCCAGCAGATAAGCCATGATCTGGTTTTGAGACAGTGAAGAAGCCAGGATTCCCACACCGGAAAATGCGGCGATCAGGATGATCAACCCTGCGTAACTTCCGAAAGTCATTCCAAGGTCTATGTTTCCTTCCGGCACACCCAACACATACACGGTATAAAGGTAGATTAACGAAGGAATAAGACATAAGATCCCGACAATCCATACCGAAAGGAACTTCCCGAATACAAGGTCCGAAACTTTTAAAGGCTGTGAAAAAAGCCAGTTCAGGGTACCGGTTTGCAGTTCTTCCGCAAAGGTTTTCATGGAAAGTGCCGGAATAATGAACATCAGCAGCCATGGAACCAGCACAAAATAGCTTTGTAAGGATGCCATCCCGATTTCAAAAATATTGGAATCGTTCTCGAAAAAAAACAGAAACAATGTCGTAATCAGACTGAAGGCCGCGATGATCACCCACGCGCTCCAGTTTCCGAAATAACTCCAGAGTTCTTTTTTTAAAATTGCAATCATAGTTTTTATCAAAAGGTTCAGGGAAGATGAGCATTCACAACTAAGTTCTCACCATTCACTATTATTTATTACTTTTTTTGTTTTTATTGACCAGCTTAACGGTCATCATGATCAAAAATACCAGAACGAAAAATCCGGTAATTAATTGCCACCAGTATTCGATAACCTGCGATTTCAGGATGACGGTGAAAACGACCAGGAAGAGAATAAAGGTTGCGATTTCATTCGCCTGCCGAAGTTTGATGTTGGCCGTTTCAAGGGTATTCCCATTCAATTCTTTTAACCGAAGCACTTTTTTCCAGCACCAGTAATGGTAAATCGTCAGCCCGACAAGAAATGTCAGCTTCAGATGAAACCAGGGCGTTTTCATCAGTCCGGTATTCAGGAAGATCATCACCAACCCGCAGACTGCCATAATAATCCCTGCCGGAACCGTGATGATGTTCCACAGCCTGCGTGCCATGAAGGTGTATTGTTCTCTCAGGATCCGTTTTTTATCTTCTGCAAATGCATCGGTATCTTTATAATAGACAAAGATCCTTACCAGATAAAAAATACCTGCAAAATAGCTTACCATAAAGATAATGTGAAGCGCTTTGATGATGGTGTAAAGCATCTTAAAAATTTGTTTGCAAAGATAAGTTATTTCACAAAAAAAGAACGTTTTATACGAAAAAATGAAGGTGAAATAAGGATGATCAATATCAACTTAGAAACATAATGCAGAATATTCGGAATGGAAAAAACTTATTCTGTAAATAACATGGCTTTTTATGAGATTCCAAAGCCATAAATAATTCAGAGTATATCTGTTACCGTACCATTGAAATACTGTCTGTTTTCTGTCCCTGCCGGTATACTTTTATGTAGAGCAGCTTTCCGTTTTCATCATAATATCTCCAAGGGCCGAAATAGAACCAGTGCTGCTCATGATCTGAAATTTCAAGCCTGGACTTGCCTTTTTCCATGATGTTGCCATTGGGAAAATACTTTTGGGTTTTTGTCACCTCTTTCCTGATCACATCCTTCTGATATTTCCTGCCATTGAAAGAAGTTTTCCAGGTTCTTACTTTTTCCCCATTCTTATATCTTCCGGAAGCCACCAGAGTACCTTCATCTGCCGAATATTCTTCCACCCACTTCCCGTTCCGCCTGCTGACTTTCCGTTCGTCCTGGATATACTGATTTAGTTTTGTCTTACAGGAAATAAGAGACAGCATCATTAAAAAGGATATATAAAGTTTGTTCATAAAAAAACAGGATTTCTACAAATATAAGAAATCCTGTTTTTATTCTACAAATGTAGAGCTATTTATTTTTTAAGAAATTACATTCAGCTCTTTTCCCACTTTTTCAAAAGCGGCAATGGCTTTATCCAGATGTTCCCTGGTATGAGCCGCAGAAAGCTGAACCCTGATTCTCGCTTTTCCTTTCGGTACGACCGGATAGAAGAATCCGATTACGTAAATTCCTTCATCCATCAGTTTTTCTGCCATTTTCTGGGCTAAAGGCGCATCGTAAAGCATTACCGGAACAATTGCTGCATCACCATCCGGAATATCGAAACCTTTGGCTTTCATTTCCGTCCTGAAATATTCGGCATTTTCCATTACCTTATCGCGAAGGGAAGTATCTTCGGAGATCATATCCAGCACCTTCAGTGCCGCTCCTACAATTCCCGGAGCTAAAGAGTTAGAGAATAAATACGGTCTGGAACGCTGTCTCAGCATATCGATGATTTCTTTCTTACCGGATGTAAATCCGCCCAGGGCACCACCCAACGCTTTTCCTAAAGTAGAGGTAATGATGTCTACCCTACCCATTACATCATTTGCTTCGTGGGTTCCGCGTCCCGTTTTCCCGATAAATCCTGTGGCGTGGGAATCGTCCACCATAACCAGCGCATCGTATTTATCGGCCAGGTCACAAACCCCTTTAAGGTCGGCTACAATTCCGTCCATGGAGAAAACCCCGTCGGTTACGATAATTTTAAACCGGTGATTTTTTTCGGAAGCAGCAATTAATTGTGCTTCCAGGTCTTCCATATTGTTGTTTTTATAACGGTATCTTGCAGCTTTACATAAACGAACCCCATCGATAATCGAAGCATGGTTCAGCTCATCCGAAATAATCGCATCCTCCTCGGTAAATAACGGCTCGAAAACCCCACCGTTCGCATCAAAACAGGCAGCATACAAAATGGTATCCTCAAGTCCCAGGAAGTCGGCAATCTTCTGCTCCAGCTGCTTGTGGATATCCTGGGTCCCGCAGATAAAACGTACCGAAGACATTCCGTAACCGTGTGATCCGATCATATCCTGGGAAGCTTTCATCACTTCGGGATTGTTGGATAATCCCAGATAATTGTTGGCACAGAAGTTCAGAAGCTTTTTTCCGTTGGCTTCTATTTCCGCACTCTGCTGGGAAGTGATGATCCGTTCTTTTTTGTAAAGCCCGTCATTCTCAATATTCTGTAGTTCATTCCGTAAATTTTCAAGATACTTTTCAGAGATCATTTCTAGTAATTTTTAAGATGCGCTAATTTAATAAAAAAAGCCGTTTCGCACTTATGAAACGGCTTTGTTATTTGTATCAGGGGAAATTTTATTTCTTCAAAAACTTCACTTTCTTATCATTAATCCTGAAAATGTAGGTTCCCGGAACCAGTTCGGAAATGTTAATCGGCTTTTCAGGCTGAAAGGTTCCTTTTCGCACCAGTTTCCCGTCAATGAAATAAATTGTGAAATCTGCCGGCTGATCGATTCCTTTCAGATTCAATTCGTTTTTAGCAGGATTCGGATATAAAGCAAACTCATCTTTACCGGTTTCTGAAACTGTTAACGTATTATCCTGAGCTACCGTAGAATTCTTTTCCAGGATCTGGTACTCATAATTGAATTCCACACTGGCTACCGGAAAGTTTACGGTCTGTGTAAAATACTGGTTGTTGGAAGTATTGTTCAAGGCAAAATAAGCAACCTGCCCTCCGGTACCGTTTACTTTAATCGGCAACGGCATTTCAAAGAAGGATACTGTTGAACTGCTCTGCGTCTGTGCAGCCCTGAAGGTCACGGTGTTTCCAACCTGTTTCCAGCGGATATCATAGATCGGATACCCTTCACCATAAATCCAGTCGTTGAAAAACTCGGTAAAATCTTTTCCGGTAGAGGTAAGCAAAGAAGTTTTAAAATCCTGTGTTCTGGCATAATTATATGCCAGAGCCGGCCTTGAATTATAGTCCTGAAGTGCCTGATAGAAAGCGGCATCCCCAAGAATCCATTTGATCATTCTTAAAACATAACCTCCTTTAGAATAAGACAGCCTTCCATTGAAAATCATTCCTACATTTGTTAAATTGGCATCCGAAACGTATACACTTCCACCGGGAGCACTGGTGATATAATTTTTCTGTCCTAAGAGATAATTTAAAAAGTCCGTATTCGACATCAGTAATTTTTCATTGGCCAGATGCTCTCCGTAAGTGGCAAAACCTTCATTCAGCCAGATATCGTTCCATGCACCACAGGTTATCTTATCGCCAAACCACTGATGAGTCAGCTCATGAGCGATCAGGCCTCTGCTCCAGCCTCCCATCGATGACATGGTCTGATGTTCCATTCCACCGCCCGCCTGAAATTCCATGTGCCCGTATTTCTCGTTTCTGAAAGGATAAGGGCCGAAATAGGTTTCAAAAGTATTCATCACGGTTTTTGTCCAGTCGATATTACTCATATTAGTGGTATTCGTTGAAGTGGACGGAAAAACATAATTGATGAACGGAAAAGGGGGATTCCCCATGGTATCGGTCAGTTTCACAAAATTGGTTACCGAAAATGCTATTAAGTATGCTGCAGTAGGATATTGAGTACGCCAGAAAGTAAGCTTCTGTCCGTTTCCTAACACCGTTTCGGACATCAGTTTCCCGTTTGAAGCTACGCTGTATTGGGATGGAGTGGTAATTTTCACATCTACCCTTTCGATTTTATCATTTAAACTCTGCTTGGTCGGGAACCAGTCCTGTGCCCCGTAAGGCTCACTCAAAGTAGAGAGTACCGCCGTTCCGCCCTGGGTTCCGTTAAAGAAGGCATTGTTCGCCGTCGTAGGTGCTCCTGAATAGGTAATGGTAAGAGAATCCAGCACATTGGCAGCCAGTGCCGACTGAAAATTAATTTTCACTTCTTTGCTGGAAAGCTGCTGGAAAGTCAGTGTATTCCCATGATACTGCACCTGGGAGACTGTCATCTGGTTGTCAAGATCAAAATAAATATTACTTATATTCTGGTTCGGCTTGAAGTGGGAGGTTACCGATCCTGAAACATTATAGACTGCCGGATTGATGTTTAAATCGAGCCTCTGATACTGCAGATCGTAATTCAGCGTGTTCGGATTGATGTTTCCTACGGCCATTTTCTGCGCAAAGGATTTCATTTCCTTCGCCATCATGGCTTTTCGTTCGATATTATCACTTTGAGCGCAAAATTGCTGGAAAACAAAGACGCTCAGTACCAAAAAGTAAATTTTCTTCATTCTTAAATTAATTATATCAAAGATATAAAAAAACCTTTCAATCGTTGATTAAAAGGCCTTTATCTTAATTAAATTTTAATGTTCTATAAATCCAGTGCAGGCTCCAGAATTTTCTCCATTCTTTTCTTCACCATATCTACCGATCCTGCATAATTGTTTACCATCAGAGAAAAAACCAGTGTTTTCCCGGTGTTGGTTTTCAGGTATCCCGCCAGTGTTTTCACCTTGTTTAACGTTCCGGTTTTGGCAAATACCTGTCCGTTTCCAAGACCGTTGAACATTCTTTTCAGCGTTCCGGATTGTCCTCCCACCGGTAATGAATTCAGATAGGTCTTATAAAACTTTTCATCCATTAAAGAGGTCAGGAATTTAGCCTGGGCAATCGGTGTTACATTGTTGCTTCTGGAAAGCCCGCTGCCGTCGATGTAGTTAAGACCCATCATATCAAACCCATGATTTTTAAGATGTTCCGTCACAACTTTTCTGCCGGATTCGGTAGTCTGGTCACCTAAACTCTGAAAACCTACTGTTTTTAAAAGAGCTTCTGCTAATCCGTTATCGCTATGCTGATTGGTATAGTAAATAATATCTGCCAAGGTAGGAGATTTGTACACGGAAACCATTTTTCTGCCTTCCGGGTTGGCATCCGTCATTTTAGGAATTACTTTTCCGGTTACGGGAATCCCGCTCTTCACTAAAGTGGTTCTAAAAGTATTGGCTAAATAAGCAGGTGCATCAGGCAATTTTGTTGTTAACATTCCGTCACCTTCATATTTATCGGCATATACCATCTGATTATTGTATGGAGAAACGTAGAAGAATTTTTTGTCTGCCGAAAGAGCTGCTGATTTTTTCACGATCAGTTTTTCGTTCGCTGGGTTGATCTCGCGTGTGGTTCCTGCCGGTAAGTAGTAATTGTTGTTTTCCAACCAGACAACATTTTCCGGAAGCCTGGAAATATTGCCTTTGAAAAGCGCTGTCTGGATAATAATATCACCATTTACCTTTTTGATACCTTCGCGGGAAAGCCCTTCTTTAAAATCCGTCACGATGTCCCGGTAAGCCCATGCTCCGCCTTTATTGGTTCCCAATGAAGGGTCGCCACTGCCTAGGATATACAGGTTTCCGTTCAGTACTCCGTTTTCGTCCACACTTCCGGAATATTCCAGCTGGGTATTCCACCGGTAATTCTCACCCAGCATGCTCATGGCTGTTTCCGTTGTCAGCAATTTGGTGGTGGAAGCCGGAACCAGCGGGGTATTTTCGTTATACGAAGAAATAACCTTCTTCGTTTTCGGGTCGTACACGACAAAGCCCCAGGTTGCATTTTTCAGCACCGGATCGGCCATCATTGTGTTTACACTAATGTCTACAAGTTCTTTAGGCGACAAAATGGTTTTCTCCACCATGGAAGTGATGGGCGAAGGTAAGTTTAAACTGCTCTTCTGATTTTCGTATGCCTGAGAATAAAGAACGGTAGATACAGTAGACTGTGCCAGGAAAAACCCTGAGGCCAACACTGCAACACCTGAAATATATTTTCTGAAATTTACCATCGATCTTTCAATTTTTGTTATATTTTGGATTGGATAAGAGACAATGGGTTAAATTGAATGTTAAACTCCAAACATATAATCAACGTCCAAATGTAGAAAATATTGTTGTATGGCAGTTCAGTAGACTATTATAAAAAGTCTATAAATTTTGTTAAAAAATGTTAAAAATCAACAAATACATCTTTTTTAATACTTTGATAGGCAGGGATTTCCTCAAATTCTTTAATGCTTGCCAACACCAGCTTTTTGTATTCCTCATACTTTTTGCCACGGGGAAGCTTGAGCATGATCTGAAACTGGTACAGGTTATTGAGCCGGGCAATCTGAGCTTTTTCCGGGCCTAAAATACAATCTTCCGGCAAATATTTCCTGAGGATGGAACCCAGAAACTGGGAAGCACGGTTGGCCTTATCTTCACGGCGGTGCTTCAGTTCGATCATAATTAATTTCGTAAATGGCGGATAGTGGAATTTCTGGCGTTCCGTCAGGATGTATTTATAAATCCTGGCCGGATTATGCATCTTGATCAGCTGGAAAACGGAATGTTCCGGATTAAAGGTCTGGATCAGGATTTTTCCTTTTCCGGAAACCCTTCCCGCTCTTCCGGAAACCTGGGTGATGAGCTGATACGCTCTTTCTTCCGCCCGGAAATCCTGAACATAAAGTAAAGAATCCGCCTTCGGAATAGCGACCAGTTCGATATGATCGAAGTCCAGACCTTTGGAAATCATCTGAGTTCCGACCACAATATCGGTTTCCCGGTCTTCGATTTTTTCGTACAGTTTTTCGTAAGCAAATTTTTTCCGCATAGAATCCACGTCCATCCGATCCACTTCGTTATCCGGAAACAGCTTGGAAACTTCTTCATGAATCTGTTCCACGCCCACTCCTCTTTCATTGAGGTTCTCGGAGTGGCACTTCGGGCAGGTTTTCGGTTTGGAAGCGCGCTGGCCGCAGTAATGGCATTTCATTTCATTGGCAGCCTTGTGATAGGTCATCACCACATCACAATTGGAACAGTAGTTTACATATCCGCAGGTCTCACATTCCACCACGTTGGCGTAACCACGGCGGTTGTGAAGAACAATGGCCTGGCTCCGCTCTTCCAGCACTTTTTTCATTTCATCGATCAGATGCAGCGAAAAATTCCCGGATATTTTTTTGGAATCCTGGGCTTCCTTGAAGTTGATGATCTCATATTCCGGCAGGCTGACGTTGCCGAAACGTTCTTCCAGGAAGATGTATTTCATTTTTTCCTTCCTTGCATTGTAATAACTTTCTACGGAAGGTGTTGCCGAACCTAGAATGACACGTGCACCATAAAAATTCCCAAGTACCAGAGCTGCATCTTTCGCATTGAAATACGGCGATACTTCCCTCGGCCTGTAGGCGGAATCGTGTTCTTCATCTACGACAATCAGTCCTAAATTCTGAAACGGCAGGAATAAGGCATTCCGGGTTCCGATCAGGATTTTAATGTCGTTTTGCCGGATTCTCCGCCATACTTCCACCCTTTCAAAATCAGTGAGTTTCTGATGATAAAAGCCGAGCTGGCGGCCGTATTTTTTTTCCAGCCGCTGGGTAATCTGTTTGGTTAATGATATTTCGGGAAGCAGGAACAGGACATTCCGGCCTTCGCTGATACATTCTTCAATTTTCTCTAAATACAAATGGGTTTTCCCCGATGAAGTTACGCCGTGAAGCAGAACATTCTTTCCATCTTCAAATGCCTCATCGATTTCCGTTTTGGCAGTTTTCTGGGCTTCGGAAAGTTCCTCGAGCGCTTCAATTTCACCTTCATAGCTTTCCAGCCGGTCTTTCTGCATGTAATATTCCTCTACGAGGTTTTTATCGGCCAAAGCTTTAAAATGGGAACTTCCGAAGTAACCGTCCTCAAAGAGATCCGATTTTTTCAGGCGAAGATCCGGATTTTCGCTCTGTTTTTCAAGGATATGGAGAAAAAGATCTTTCTGTTTCCTGGCTTTATTCAATTTCAACAGGATTTCCGTGAGTTTTTCATTCTCTAAAACCCCGTCTTTGATTTTTACGTAAGCAATTTCTTTTGCCCTGTATTTTTCCGCAATTTTTTCATCAATTTCAATATACTGCAGATCAATTAATGAATTGACGGTCTTGACGATGTCTTTTTTCGGAATGAAGGCCTCGATATCGGTAAGGTTAATTAGCTGACGGACTTCCAGTGCCTGAATGAGGTACATTTCATTGACATCGAGGTTTTCAAAATCAACGGTAACGTTCGGTTTCAGCTTCAGGTAGGTTTCACTTTCGAGTTTCAGGGAAGAAGGAAACGCAAAACGGTAGATTTCCCCCAGTCCGCACAGGTAATAGTCGGACAGCCAGTTCCAGAACCGGATCTGGTCCTCCGGAACGATCGGCTGATCATCCAGCAAACTGATGACTTCTTTCGCAATAAATGTTTCAGGCGTGTTGTCGTGAAGTTCAAAGACAATGCCCGTATAGATTTTTTTTCCGCCGAACGGAACCAGCACCCGCATTCCGATCCGGATTCCGGACATTAATTCTTCAGGAATTTTATAGGTAAAGGATCCTTTCAAGTTTAACGGTAAAATAATCTGGGCGTAATTCAAGAGAAATATTTAAAGTGTAAAATTAAAATTTTCCGGAGAGAAGTGCAATTTTTAAGGAAGTTAAATGGATGAGTTTTTTATTGGAGATCTGTTTTTGAAACGCGACGTGCGCGAAGGTTTTTTTTTAAGTATTGAGAATATTTTACGGGCGCAAGGGCGTTTCACTCAGCAAATGAGCAGTAACGCTGATCATTGAGTGGTGATTGTAATTAATTATAATTCTGAATTGAGCTTTTTATCGTAGATATGTTTCAAACGTGACGCTCGCCAAGATTTCTTTTTAAAGTATGGAGAATATTTTCCTGGCGCAACCCGTCACAGCCCGGATAGAAACGGTACCCCACAGCAAGTGTTGGCCCTGGCGGCAGTGCGAGGAGTAAGAGTGGATAGCCGGATAAGCTCCTTATTAATGAGAGGGTCTTAGAGTTGGTAAGTTTATGCGTTTAATCGTTTTGAGAATAGTAGGGGTTTATCTGGATTAAAAGAAGAATTCGGTCAGATAGTACCAGATGGCAGAGGTAAAAAGTCCGGCGATGATGCTGAAACCGATGGTTAAATTAGTGAGTTTGGTGTTGAGCCGGAACTGTTCGGCGATGATGCTTGAGGTAACCACGGTGGGCATGGCGGCTTCAAATACGGTGATTTTAGCAACATCTCCTTTGATGCCGGCCAACATTGCAAGGCCTAAAACCAGTGCCGGAGCCAGGATCAGCTTGTAGAGCATGGAAACGGACATTTGGGGAATAAGTTTTTTCCAGCCGTTGAATTTCAGTTGAAGTCCTACTGAAAATAAAGCCAACGGACTTACGGTAGCCGCCAGTTTATCAAAGAAAGGTTCTGCCGGTGAAAAATCAATAAACCTTGACAGGACCAATGCCGCGATACAACCGATGAGCGGCGGAAAAGTAACAAGCCTTTTCAGGATAAACTTTGCATTTACCTTCCCGGACCGACTGCCTCCTTTTACCGCAGCGATGATGCCTAACGTCGAAAGGGCCAGGAACATCGTCTGGTCGCAGATCACGGCGATGCTTAAAAGGTTTTCCCCATAAAATGCGGCCACCAGCGGAAAGCCGATAAACGAAGTGTTGCTGTAACCGCTGACCAGTTCCAGTGTGCTCCGTGAACGCCCAGAATAGCCTTTGTACCGGCTGTACCCCATCATAAAGAAAAAACAGAATACCGATATGAGGAAGGTTGCCGCTACGGGAAAAAGCATTTCGACCGTCCATTGTATTTTTGGAAGGTATTTGAAAGAAACGGCCGGAAGCGCAAGGTACAGGATCCAGGTGTTGATCCCTTTGTGAGCGTCGGGATGAATGGATTTTGTCGCCTTAAAAACCATTCCCGCGATGATGCACACTGCAATCAGAACAAAATTGAACATACTTCAGAATTCTGCAGCAAAGGTACGGCTGAAATTTTATTTCTCTACATTCCGGATCGGAGTTTCCTCCATTTTTCTGCGATAAATAGAAGGAGTTTCAAGACAACTGCCGTTAAAACAACTCCTATCATTGAAGGAAAGCTGAGCAACCGGAGGAAAAGACCTTGCTCGACGATTTTTTCTTTTGTGCCGGATAATTTCCAGATCGCCGGATAAAATCGGTCCAGGTTTCCGAATTTTTGATGATTGCGGGTGATGAAGAATGTATTGGGTTCCTTCCTTTTCCCTGATCTGGCGATATTGCTTTCTCCACGATAAAAAGGATATAGCGTAATATTTTTGCCCGTCTGCAACGTGACGATGATATTATCTTTTGTATCGATGCCCAATCTAAAAGGTTTTCCTTTTGCATCTTTCACCTTAAAAGATCCTGTAAAGTTCCCTGCTCTGTCATATTTCTGAATAACCGAGTAGAAATTGTCTCCTGTAAAAATATTCTCACGACTATCGACAACGAATCCGGCAAAATCGTTGATTGGCAGTTCAGCTTGTATTTTAAAATCGGTCCATGTCATAACAATTCCTGGTATAAATACCATGAAGAATATGAAAAACAGGAAATCGGAAATCTTTTTTATTATTTTCATGAATAAACCTACATTATTGCTCCGTCAAATCCTAAATTTCCGCCACCTCTATTTTTTCTAAAGGTTTGATAGGTGATTTTTGTGTAAATCTCATAGGTTTTCAAAAACCTATGAGGTTGAATTTACCGGAATTTTACTTATTCATCGTATCCCAAAGGCTCATGACCTCGATTTTTTCCACAGGCTTTGACAGGATGATCTTTTTCGATGTATTCGGAAGCAGATCGAAAAAGTTATCACTGAAATGAGTGTCTCCCATAAGATAAACATCTTTTGCCAGGACATCGGTGGAAATTTCAATTTCAGTAGCAGAGACTTTTTTAATCTGAAAGGTCGGTTTTGAAAGTTTGAGATCTTTCGGTTTGCCGAAATAAAATAATTTTTCAGCTTTTTGCCCAGGGCTGTCAAAGCTCAGCCTTAGAACTGATGCTGATAAATCAAACCCTGCAAAATCAGATTCTTCTATTGCCAGATGCTTACCAGATGAATTGGCAGGTAAGTGATCGGCAGCATCCGACGCCCATAATGGCATTCCATCAAAACTTAAAAGTTCTGCCTGTAAACCTCCATCGAAGTCAGTTAACGTGTCATTCAAAAGGTAAACATCATATGCTTTTTCTTTTTTCTCCACTAAGACAGCCACCGCTTCAAAGCTTCTTTTTACCTGATAATGCAACGCTTTCCAGTTTCCCAGATAATCGATGGACGACCATGAAACGACCGGCCAGCAATCGTTGAGCTGCCAGTACAGGGTTCCCATATTATAAGGTTTAGCCCGGCGGTGGGCCTCGATGGCGATCTGCATCCCTCTTGCCTGAAGAAGCTGGGAAACATAGTTGTATTTTACAAAATCTTTCGGAACGATATAGTCCCGTTTCATATAATTCTCAATAATCTCCCAACCTCTGGAATGTTTTTCGTGCGCTTTGATCACAGGATTTTGTAAACTTAAATCCGGTTTTCCCCAGAACATCGATTTTGTGGTTTCTAAAGTCGGCATTCCCTGAAAGCCATATTCTGAAGCGAAACGAGGAACTTTTTCATTGTAGATTTCAAAAGGCTGTTCTCCCCACCAAACGCCCCAATAATGGGAATCACCTTCCGTCAGGCTTTCTTTATGTCCCCAACCGATGGAAGGTGAACTTGGCCAGTAGAGCTGTTTATCCGCTGTTGCATATTTTTTAATGGCATCCGGAATCACTTCGTGAAAAATGGTTTTGTAATCTTTCCAGACCTGCACCGAGTCTTCTTTTGAATATTTAAATTGTTTCTGATATCCCCAGTTGACGATTGCTTCATCAATTTCATTATTTCCACACCAAAGAGCCAGTGAAGGATGATTCTGCAGCCTGTTGATCTGATATTTCACTTCTTCCTCTACATTTTTCCTGAAGTTTTCATCAGCCGGATAAAAGCTTCCCGCAAACATAAAATCCTGCCAGACCAGAATTCCGTTCTCATCGCAGGCTTTGTAGAATTCGTCATCCTCATAAATGCCCCCGCCCCAGACGCGGATCATATTCATATTCGCTTCTTTACAGTCCCTAATCAGCTTCTGATATTTTTCTTTGGTCATCCGTGGAGAAAAGCTGTCCCCGGGAATCCAATTGGTTCCTTTGGCATACATCGGCTGACCGTTCACTTTAAAGTAAAACGATTTTCCCGCTGCATCTTTTTCCTGCATAAGTTCTACCGTCCGCAGTCCGATCTGTTCCATTTTCCCGGCAATAAGTTTTGAATCTTTTTGTATGGTAATCTTTATACTGTACAGATTCGGGCTTCCCCATGCGTTGGGCTGCCAAAGCTTCGGATCCTGAATCTGATACGGAACTGAAACCGTATTTGATCCCTGTTTCAGAGAAAAAGTATGCGTTTTACCGTTCACCGCAACAGTGTACTTTCCGCCTTTCTCTGTAAAAATATCGGTGTGGATGGCCAGCTCTGCCTTTTTATCCGTTATTTTTAACTGCTCGATCTTCACGGCTTCCATTCTAGCCTGATCCCAGAAACTGAGCCTGACGTCTTTCCAGATTCCTGCCGTTACCAGTCTTGGGCCCCAGTCCCAACCAAACTGATACTGCGCTTTCCGCACGACGCTTCTCGGCGATTCCGGCAGGGCAAAAGGAATTTTCTTAGCCAGTTCTTTCCCTGTATTTACTGGTGATTTAAATTGTATCTGAAGACTGTTTTCACCCTGTTTTAGATATTGTTTAGCCGGAACCGTCCATTTCCTGAACATATTGTCCGTTTTCTTCAGCAGTTTTCCGTTCAGATAAATTTCAGCGAAGGTATCCAGGCCATCGAATACCAGATCAATATTCTTATTTCCCAATTCTTTTGCAGAAATGGCAAATTGAGTCTGATAATCCCAGTCTTCATTTTCCAACCATTGCACTTTTTTTTCGTTTTCGTCTGTGTAAGGATCGGGAATCATGTGGTTCTCCATCAGATCAAGATGAACCGTTCCCGGAACTTTAGCTGAAAGCCATTTGTCTTCTTTTGAATTCTTAAACTGCCAGTTCTCAGAAGAGAGAGAACGCTCCGAGTTCTGGCCGTTGGCCAGAAGCCGAATAAAAAGGAAAGCAAAAAGTAAAATTTTGTTCATTATAAATTGTTTACAATCCTGTGGATTCCATGTTTAATAAGTAATGTATTAAAATTAATCAGAAGTCCGAGTTTCATATGGGCTAATTTCAAATACGTTAACAATTGAGCCTGGAATATGGGATGTATTTCTATAACCGACTTTATTTCAACAATTACTTTGCCTTCGATGACGAGGTCTATTTTATAAGCATTTTCGATCGTTACTTCTTTGTATATAAGAGGTAATGTAACCTGTTGTTCTACAGCAATACCTAATTTTTTTAATTCATAGGCTAGGGCAGTTTCGTAAGTATTCTCTAATAAACCGACCCCTAAATTCCGGTGTAATTCCAATGCGGCTCCAATAATTTTGTAAGATAATTCATTTTCTGTCATAGGTGTGTGTTTTTGTTAACGCAAAGGTTTATTTTTTTCTGTGTGTAAAGTAAGGAAGAAAAGAGGGATCAACACGCTGATCTGATAAAGCGAACGCACTATCCGTACGCTTCATCAGCGGCTTTGCCGCTTACTTTGCCCGCTTAACATATGCAGCCTTATAAATAAAACTTTGCGTTTAATTAATTGCTAAGTATTTTTCAAAATTACAATTTCATTTTCTCCAGGTATGTGTTTTTATTTAACGCAAAGGTTTATTCTTTTCTATGTATAAATCAAGGGAGCAAAGAGGGGATCAGCAAGCTGATCTGATGAAGCGAACGCATTATCCGTACGCTTCATCAGCGGCTTTTCCGCCTGCTTTGCCCGCTTAAAATATGCAGCCTTATGAATAAAATTTTGCGTTAATTAATTGCTAAGTATTTTTCAAAATTACAATTTCATTTTCTCCAGGTATGTGTTTTTATTTAACGCAAAGGTTTATTCTTTTCTATGTATAAATCAAGGGAGCAAAGAGGGATCAACTAGCTGATCTGATGAAGCGAACGCATTATCCGTACGCTTCATCAGCGGCTTTGCCGCCTGCTTTGTCCGCTTAACATATGCATCCTTATGAATAAAATTTTGCGTTAATTAATTGCTAAGTATTTTTTAAAGCCACTACCTCTTCTGCGCTGGCAAAAGCACCGCCGTCCGTGATGGCGGATGAATGGAAATACTTTGCTTTCGTATACTCCCGGATTTCTTCGATGTTTGTTGAACGCAGGCCACCACCAACCAGGATTTCGATTCTTCCGGCGGATAATTCCACCAGCTTTTTGAGATTTTCTTTGCCTTCGGAAACACTCGGTTGCTGACCGGATGTAAGAATGGTCTTAAAGCCACAGCCGATCACTTTTTCCAGGGAATCTTCAAGATCTTTGGCACGATCGAAGGCGCGGTGAAAGGTACAGGGATATGGTTTAGCCATTTTCACTAACTCTGTATTTTGCTCAACATTCACCTCATCATTCTCATTTAAAATCCCGAAAACGAACCCGTCGACGTTTAATGATTTTAATTGAATCAGATCCGATTTCATCTGTTCAAATTCCTCATCAGTATACGTAAAATCTCCCCCTCGCGGACGAATCATCACAAACATTGGAATACTGATTTTTTCATGCAGGTGTTTTACCGTTTCAAAGTCAGGCGTAGTTCCGCCTTCGCTTAATCCGTCACACAGCTCAATGCGGTCGGCTCCGTTTTCAAAGGCGGTAATGGCGGATTCCGGATTGAAGCAGGCTATTTCTATTTTAGACATTTTAATCGTTTAAAGTTTAATGTTCAGAATTCAAGGTTTACTTTAGAGCAAATCCGGGTTTTTCCAGACGGTTTCCTTTCTGGTCGTATACGGCAAAGCTGAACCCATCCTGGATGCAGTAAGAGCCATATTCTCCTTTTTTATTCAGGGCGATAAACCCGACCTGGATGTCTTTCAGATTTTTATTTCTTCTTTTGGTAATCTGTACGATTCTTTCCACAGCTTCTTTACACGCCTGCTGCGGCGTTTTTCCCTGGCGCATCAGCTCAACCACCAGGTGGGTTCCTACCGTTCTGATTACTTCTTCACCATGACCGGTTGCCGTAGCTGCGCCGACTTCATTGTCTACGAAGAGCCCTGCACCGATAATCGGGGAATCACCTACCCTGCCATGCATTTTGAAGGCCATTCCACTCGTGGTACATGCTCCGGAGAGGTTTCCGTTGGCATCTAAGGCAATCATTCCGATGGTATCGTGGTTTTCAATATTAACGATAGGCATGTATTTACTGTCTTTCAGCCAGTCTTTCCATTCCTTTTCAGATTCGGGCGTGAGGAGGTTTTCTTTTTTAAAACCCTGGGAAACGGCAAACTGCAAAGCACCGTCGCCAACCAGCATCACATGCGGTGTTTTTTCCATCACCGCGCGGGCTACGGAAATTGGGTTTTTGATATATTCCAGACAGGCTACCGAACCGATATTGTAATTTTCATCCATGATACAAGCATCCAGCGTTACCCTTCCATCTCTATCCGGCCGGCCGCCATAGCCCACGCTTCTTTCAGTAGGATCATCTTCCACCAGACGGACTCCTCTTTCTACCGCGTCCAGTGCTTTGCCGCCGTTGTCTAACGTTTTCCAGGCCTCCTCATTGGCTCTCAGTCCGAAATCCCAGGTGGACAGAACAATAGGTTTATTAGTAATGGTATTGTTATTCTGAACCTTTTCTCCGGCGAAAACATCCAATGGATTTACCGTGAGGGCCAGCGAAGCTATTGCTGATTTTTTCAGGAATTTCCTCCTACTTTGCATATGAGATTTATTTGAGTCCCAAATTAAGGATTTTCCTGTTGGTGCGAAATAAAAAAGCGATAGATTTTCTATCGCCGGAAAATGATTTATAAAAATCAGTGAGGAAGCTTTTCCCTGAAATACCCGTACACCCAGGTTCCGAAAATGGCACTTAGCAAAGTAACAGTTACCGCCAGTGCCCCCGTTCCGATCTGCGCGAAAAGAGGTCCCGGGCAGGCTCCGGTAACAGCCCAGCCAAATCCGAAGATCAGTCCGCCATATACCTGACCTTTATTGAATTTTTTTGGAGCAATGGAGATTTTTTCGCCATGTATGGTCTTAATATTAATTTTTTTGATAAGGAAAACGGAAATCATTCCCGTCAGGATGGCACTTCCAATAACACCGTACATATGGAACGACTGAAACCGGAACATTTCCTGGATCCTGAACCAGCTTATAATTTCTGCTTTTACAAATACAATTCCGAACGCAATTCCTACCAGCAGGTATTTCAAATTGTAGTACCATTTGTGATGAAGCCTGCTTTCGTTGGTACAAACACTGTCCTGGTGACGTATATCTTTTTCTGTTGCCATAAGTTTAAAATTAAAGTGAAAGAATTACCGGCAGAATAACATTGGCCATCAGAAAACCTCCTGCCATGAAGCAAATGGTGGCTACCAAAGACGGCCATTGCAGGTTGGAAAGTCCCATAATCGCGTGTCCGCTGGTACATCCGCCGGCGTAGCGCGTCCCGAAACCGACTAAAAATCCGCCGACAACCATGGTAATAAAGCCCTTCAGTGTCAACAGGCTTTCAAAATTCATGAGCTGTGTGGGAACAAGATGGCTGTAATCCGTAATTCCATAGGCAGCCAGTTCGGCACGGAGATCCGGATTGACGGTAATTTCTCCAGGATTCATCAAAAACTGAGCGGCAATGATCCCGCCCAAGAAAATTCCGAAAACAAAAAAGAGATTCCAGAGTTCTTTTTTCCAGTCATATCTGAAAAAGCTGATTTTTGCGGGAATACAGGCCGCACAGATATGCCTTAACGACGAGCTGATCCCGAAAGATTTGTTACCCAGAATAAGCAGGACCGGAACGGTAAGACCGATCAGCGGGCCGGCCACATACCATGGCCAGGGATCTTTTATGATTTCTAACATGGATAATATTTTTGATATTAATTATACTAAGTTATTGTTTTAGCGCGATCATTACTAAACGATTACTTCATTACTTTATTTGGGCAGACAAAATCACTTGTAGGAACTTCAGTCAGGGCAATGGCGCCAAATCCGCCATCGATTTCCGTAAAATTCCTGTATCCTCTTGCCTGAAGAATGCTGGCCGCCATCATGCTTCGGTAGCCCCCGGCACAGTAAAGGTAAAAATGTTCCGCCGGATTAATGAGGCCGATCCATTCATTAATATAAGCCAACGGCCTATTGTATGCTCCATCCACATGTTCTGCTTGGTATTCGCTTTCCTTTCTTACGTCGATAATTTTGGTTTCTTTTTCCCTAATCTCTTTTTCAAATTGTAAGGCGGAAATCCTCTTTACCGAATCCGTTTCCTTTCCGCTGTTTCTCCAAGCGCGGAAACCTCCCTTCAGAAATCCCAACACATGATCGAATCCTACACGGCTCAAGTGGGTAACCGCTTCCTCCTCTTCATTTTCATTCGTAACAAGGAGGATCGGCTGTTTTACATCGACGATCAAAGCGCCGACCCAAGGTGCAAAATCTCCGTTCAGTCCGATATTAACGGATTGCGGGATAAAACCTTCTGCAAAATCCCCGTTGCTTCTTACATCCAGGATCAGAGCTCCGTAATGTTCTGCAGCTTCTTCAAATTCTTCCGGAGAAAGTGCCTGTAAACCGTTTGCCAATACTTCATCGAAACTGTCATAACCTTTTTTGTTCATGGCAACATTCATCCCGAAGTAAGCTGGTGGCGGCAGCAATCCGTCCGTAACGGCTTTGATAAAGCTTTCCCGGTCTTTCTGATTCAGGGCATAGTTGGTCCTCTTCTGGTTTCCCAAAGAATCTACCGTTTCTTTCTGCATATTTTTTCCACAGGCCGAACCTGCGCCATGTGCCGGATAGACAGTGATGTTATCATCCAAGGGTAAAATTTTATTGTACAGGCTATCGTAAAGCAACCCTGCCAATTCTTCCTGCGTCATATCCGCAGCCTTCTGAGCCAGATCAGGACGGCCGACATCTCCCAAAAACAAGGTATCTCCACTGAACAATGCTTTTTCCTTACCGTTTTCGTCTATCAGAAGGAAACAAGAACTTTCCAAGGTGTGGCCGGGTGTATGAAGAACTTTTATCTTGAGGGCTCCCACTTCAAAAACCTGACCGTCTTCCGCAATAATGGCTTCAAATTCCGGTTTTGCCGTAGGACCGTAAACAACAGCAGCTTTTGTTTTTTTGCTTAAATCCAGATGTCCGCTTACAAAATCTGCATGAAAATGGGTTTCGAAAATATATTTGAGGGTAACATTATCTTTTTCCAGCCGCTCAATATAAGGCCGGGTTTCCCGTAGCGGGTCAATAATCGCCGCCTCATCATTTGATATTATGTAATAAGCGCCCTGTGCGAGACATCCTGTATACATCTGTTCTATTTTCATTTTTTATGATTTTAAATGTTATTGTTATTTTTTTATCTGAAACAAATTCCCGGATTCTGGATTTTCAGTACCGCTATTTTTGTTACAGAAGGATCTTATCCGGCTATTTTTCTTCGTACACTTCTGCTTCGGCCGGCCTTACCGGATGCTTCGACTAACTCAGAGTGGTAATCTGCAGCGGAAAATAGCTAAGTAAAAACGATTTTTTTCAAAATTTATGAACACAGCTCTTAGCTACCAAAAAAATTAAAGAAGATCTCCTTTATCATAATATACATTCCCATTACCAGAATGAACCATCCGAATACCGGTTTAAGTTTTTTCCCGTCGATTTTTTTTGATAATTCTGCACCGATGACAATCCCGGCAACAGCAATGGATGAGACCGTTGCCAATAATTTCCAGTCGATGGATGCTTGATGCATGGTAGAGAAAAAACCGATGAGCGAATTTAGGGAGATGATGACAAGCGATGTTCCGACTGCCACTTTCATCGGAGTTTTAAGGAGATTGACGAGCGCGGGAATGATCATAAATCCGCCGCCTGCACCGACCATACCCGTTAAAATTCCAACTACCGAACCTTCGCCTGCTGCCAGAACCGAACGGTTTTTCTGAATATGCCCATTTTCAGACTGGTATGATGGACTTTTCCGGATCATTTTCCAGGAAGCCACCACCATTAATACGGCGAAGATCAGCAGTAATAAAGTGTCCTTCGTGAGTACTGCATGGTTAAAGGTAAAGACCTCATCGGGAATTAACGGCAAAATATAATTCCGGGTAAGTAAAATCGAAATAACGGAGGGAATTCCGAAAATGAAAGCCGTCCTGAGGTTCACCAATCCTTTCCTGAAATAAGAAACCGAACCGGCCACACTGCTGATCCCGACAATAAAAAGGGAATATTCGGTCGCCAGAAAAGCATCCAATCCGAAAAGATAAACCAGAACAGGAACGGTAAAAATGCTTCCCCCTCCACCTATTAAGCCTAATGAAATCCCTATTAAAACAGAAGCGATATATCCGAATATTTCCATTTTTTTCAACTTTATGATGCAAAATTGAGGAAACAAAAGATGGTGTACCGCTACTTTTGTTACACAAGATCATATTTTAGTTTAAAGGCTGGAAAAAGAGAAGCCCGGACGCCTAATCTGTCAACATATCGATAACAGTATGAACTATCAAATGATATTGCCTGTACTGCGTAAAAAGAAAATTCTATTTAAAATTTCCGATCTTTTCGTATTTGTCTTCTTACACTACCGCAGATAAATTAAACATCATCGAATTCACAGTACCTTACAAAAGGATAATTTTATTGCGCCCAAGCTGGAGCTTACCTGAATCTTCGAGCTGTTTCAGCAGCCGGGAAACAACTACCCTGGCTGTTCCGAGTTCGTTGGCCAGCTGCTCGTGGGTAATAATCAATGTTTTGGAATCCTGGATTTCAGATTTTTTGTACAGGAGGGTCAACAGCCTTTCATCCACTTTTTTGAAGGCGATCGCATTGATGATGTCTAAAAGTTCTTCGAAACGTTTGTGATACAACCTGAAGATATAATCCAGCCATTCCGGATGTTCTTTTATAAACAGGGAAACCTTATCGACAGGTAAGAAAAGGATTTCGGTATCCTCTTCCACCTCGGCCTTTACGATGCTTTTTTCGTTATGCATGCCTCCGAGGAAAGACATGATGCAGCTCTCGCCCGCCGTAATGTAGTATAAAAGGATTTCCCGGCCATCCTCTTCGGTACGGATTACCTTCATCATTCCTTTCATCACAATCGGGATCGAGCGGATGGATGAATTTTCATCTAAAATAATATCGCCCTCATGGTAGGTTTTTGTAACTCCGTTTTTATAAAGTTTTTCCACGAGTTCCGGAGAGGATGTAAATTCTGAAGAAAGCACTGAATCCTGCATCATAAAATTTTTACCGCTAATTTACACCGATTTCATCAACAAAAAGCCATGCCTGGGAATCTGCACCGGGATTTCCGGGAGGAATGATTCCTGCATTTTCTATTTTTATTTTTAAATATTTCGCCTTCTGATTTCCTAACTGCAGCCTGATTTTTCCTTTTGCAACAAGGATTTCGTCTTTTCCGATCTCTTTGATCATTCTGAAGTCTGTACCGTTATCGGAAACAAAAACATGAGCCGATTTGGCAAAATGGATCCAGCTTCCTTTGTTGTCCAACGTATTGAAATACACTTCCGAAAACGGAGTTAGCTGACCGAAATCAATGGTAGCCACGACATCTTTTCCCTGGAAGCCCAGCCAGGTTTTTCCCAACTGTCGTTGGTTTCCGATAATGCCATCTACCAATGTAAAGGCTCCGCCGAAAGAATAGTTTTCATTCGGTTGCTGTTCCAGCGTGATTTTTTTGCCGGTTGTTTTGGAAACGGTGAAATCCTGAGAGGAAATTGCACTTTTCAGCTGCCTGTTTTCAAAATAAGCAGATTTTATGGTCATTGATTTCTGAACAGGAATCGGATTTGTGTAAGCCGGTGAAGCTGCCGAAGGATCTGCCCCGTTTACCGTGTACCGGACTCCACTTGGACTTTGCGACGTTGACAGTTCGTACGCTATGCCATTGTCGGCAGCCATTACTTTTCCGTTAATGTTATAAATGCTTCTTGCATAGTGTACGCTCATCTTATCCAGGGTTTCAAATTCATTGATCACCCGGCGTTCAAATTCCTTGTAATTTTTTGCGTCTGAGGTTCCCCAGGCTACTTCGGAAAGGGCAAGCATTCGAGGGAAAATCATATACTGGACCTGCTTAAAATCCAGGATGTATTCGGTCCAGAGATTTGCCTGCACTCCTAAAATATATTTTGATTGCGTTACATTTAGTTCTTCAGGCACCGGCTGATAAGAATACACTTTATCTAAAGGCGTAAAGCCACCGAAAGCGTTGGGCTCGGTAGCCGGATCTCCCTGGTAATGATCGAAATAGCAATAAGCTCCTGGTGTCATGACGGCGAAATGCCCGGACTTGGCCGCTTCTACTCCACCTTTAATGCCGGTCCAGCTCATTACCGCTGCATTAGGAGCCAGTCCGCCTTCCAGGATTTCATCCCAGCCAATAATTTTCCTGCCTTTGGAATTGACGTATTTTTCAATCCTCTGGATGAAATAACTTTGCAGCCCGTGTTCATCTTTAAGATTATATTTTTTAATGAGTTCCTGACAGCGGGCACATTCCTTCCATCTCGTTTTCGGGCATTCGTCACCTCCGATATGAATATACTGCGAAGGGAAAAGCTGCATCACTTCATTTAATACATTTTCTAAAAAGGTAAAGGTTTCTTCTTTCGGGCAGAATACATCATCAAAAACACCCCATTTGGTTGCCGGTTCAAAAGGCCCTTTGGTACAGGCAAGTTCAGGATAAGCTGATAAAGCAGCCAATGCGTGACCCGGCATTTCAATTTCGGGAACGACGGTAATATGCCTGTCCTGAGCATATTTCACCACGTCCCTGATCTGATCCTGCGTATAAAAGTATGGCCCGTATGGTTTTCCGTCAAAAGTATTATCAACATACGCCCCGATCATAGATTCTTTTCTTTTGGAACCGATCTGGGTAAGCTTGGGATATTTTTTAATCTCAATTCTCCATCCCTGATCATCAGTTAAATGCCAGTGAAAAGTGTTCAGCTTATATATGGCGAGATAATCGATGTACTGCTTTACTTCCTCCACCGTAAAAAAGTGACGGCTGACGTCGAGATGCATTCCCCTCCAGGCGAATTTCGGTTCGTCTTCAATCTTCATGGCCGGGATTTTTCCTGAATCCTTATATTGCCTGAATAGCTGAATTAAGGTCTGAAGTGCAAGAAAATAGCCTTGTTTCGTATTTGAGCTGATTACAATCTGCCGGGGAGAAATTTCGATGGCATATTTCTCTTCATTTTCCGGATTTCTTTTGGAAGGAGCAGAAAAAGGTACATTTACCAAATGAGCGGTTTCTTTTTTGCCGATACCAAATGTAAAAACATCCCGGATCTGCTTTTTAAAATATTCGGTTTCCAGCCTGGAAAGATTCTGGTCGAGCTTAAATTTTCCGGGAATGGTAAATTCGCCTTTCAACAATTCCACTTTCTGAGGATAAGGAATTAAATTCAATCGGTTCTGGGCAAAGAATAAGCCTGAAAGCAATACCGAACATATCAGTAAAAAACGCTGCATCTGATGGGTTTAAGATTTTAGCGAATATACTTATTTTCTGAAAATTTATAAGATCCTTTAACTTATTAAACCTTAAAACATCTAATTTTGTAAAAAATAAACGATGAGAAAAACATTTCTATTGATTGGAGGGCTTTTATTCTCGGTTTCTTCACAGGCACAGATCTTTGATGCTATTAAAACCGCAGTGAAGGATAAAACAGGTATCGACCTGAATGTACCTCAAACCACAAACAGTTCTACGGCAAGTACTACTCCTAAAACAAATTCAGGTTCTTCCGTTAATTTAGGAACCCTTACTTCTACACAGATTTCCTACGGATTGAAGGAAGCTTTGAGCATGGGTGTAAATGAAGGCGTGAAAAAGCTGGGCGTTACCGACGGTTTCTTTAAAAATGAGGCTGTAAAAATTCTGATGCCTGAAAAGTTAAGAAAGATCGATGCGACCTTACGTTCAGTAGGATTAGGAAGTTTGGCCGATCAGGGAGTCAAACTGCTGAACCGGGCCGCAGAAGATGCCGTAACGGAGGCCGCTCCGATTTTCACAAATGCCATTACTTCCATGACGATTACGGATGCCAAAAATATTTTATTGGGAAGCAATACTGCCGCTACCAATTATCTTCAGAGCAAAACCCAAAGCCAGCTGTTTACGGCTTTTCAGCCGAAGGTGAAGGCTTCCCTTGGGAAAGTCGGTGCCGACAAAGTATGGACCAATCTTATTTCCAAATACAATGCTTTTACGGGACAGTCGGTAACGACCGATCTTAATGCGTATGTGACGACGGAAACCATTAATGGTGTTTTTAAAATGGTTGCGGAAAAAGAGAATGGTATCCGGAATACGCCTGCTATGCGGACTACGAGTATTCTGAAGAAGGTTTTTGGAGCACAGGATGGCTATTGATTTCTTTTTTCTTGAAATCGGTGAATAATCAAACAAAAAACCAGTCGAAAATGAGCCATGCAGAACTGTTGCATGAAGCCAATGAGTTCGTAAAGAAAGGACAGTATGAAGATTTTTTAGCTTACTGCACGGAGGATACCCGTTGGGTTTTCATAGGCGAACGGATCCTTTCAGGCAAGGAAGAAGTAAGGGATTACATGAAAGAATTTTACCGGGAACCACCGGTATTCAGTGTCGACACGACTGTTGAAGACGGCCGCTTCCTGGCCGTAACCGGTGAAATTACGCTGAAGGATCAGAACGGAGTTGCCTGTCATTATGATTATTGCGATGTCTGGCAGTTTGAAGACGGGAAAATTGTGGCTTTAAAGGCTTATGTTGTCGAAAAAAAGATTTAATCCATAACTCTTTCATTACAATTAATCATTAACCTCATTAAAATATAAATGGCGGTTATAAGCCGGATTAACAGATTTATCAGCTTGCGAAAGCTTTTACAGTGCTGTAGTATTCAGGAAAAACCCATTGCTCAGACAGAAAATGAGGGCATAAATAAAGGCTGTTTCAAAAGAAACAGCCTTGTCTATTCTTATATGTAGTTGCCGGAAACTAAAAGTATACAGCCAGCCGCCCTCTAAAATTGCATTTCCGGGATTTCGCCTTCAATGATCAGTTCGGCTTCTGTTGATTTTACGATATGCTCTACGGAAACGCCCGGTGCTCTTTCAACAAGCCTGAATCCGGCAGGTGTAACATCTAAAACCGCTAATTCGGTAACGACTCTTTTTACACAGTTTACACCCGTTAAAGGAAGCGTACACTTTTTAAGGATTTTGCTTTCCCCCGCTTTGTTCACGTGCATCATAGCGACTATGATATTTTCAGCAGAAGCCACAAGATCCATTGCGCCACCCATTCCTTTTACCATTTTTCCCGGAATTTTCCAGTTGGCAATATCCCCGTTTTCCGCAACTTCCATAGCTCCGAGAATGGTTAAATCCACTTTCTGCGCACGGATCATTCCGAAACTAAAAGCAGAATCGAAGAAGGAACCTCCGTCCAGGATGGTGATCGTCTGTTTTCCGGCATTGATGACGTCTGCATCTTCTTCTCCTTCAAAAGGAAAAGGCCCCATTCCCAATACCCCGTTTTCGCTTTGGAATTCTACGGAGAGGTTATCCGGTACATAGTTTGCCACCAGGGTTGGAATCCCGATTCCGAGGTTTACATAATATCCGTCCTTTACTTCTCTGGAAATTCTCTGTGCAATTTGTTCTTTAGTCAGCATAGCTTAATCTTATCCCGCCAAATTAGCCATTTTTTCAGAATTACGAAATAATTTTCTTTCTTATCCTAAGGTAAATTTTCGTACTCAATTTGTTGTAAATTTGTAAACTTATGAAAGTTTTACTGCATTACCTGAAACCCTACCGTCTCCTGATTTTCATTTCCCTGCTCTTAGCCTCTGTAAACCAGGTATTTTCACTGTTTTCACCGGCTATTACCGGAAATATACTGGACCGGCTGGTAACCCATCCTAATTTTTTCGATAAGGAGAAAACCCTTCCGAGAACGATGGATGACTACCTGTATGGCACCGATATCTACCATGGCGTTTTCTACTTCCTGGGGCTTTTAATCGGAACGGCGATGATCAGCCGTATCGCCAAGGCTTTCCAGGATTATGTGGTGAATGTGATCATCCAGAAGTTCGGAGCCAAAATCTTCACCGACGGCCTGAGACATTCGATGAGACTGCCGTATCATGAATTTGAGGACCAACGTAGCGGTGAAACGCTTTCTATCCTGACAAAGGTACGTGAAGATACGGTGAAGTTTATCAATAATTTCATCAACATCTTTTTCGGGATTCTGGTAAGTATCATTTTCGTTTCGGTGTACGCCATCCGCCTGCACTGGTCGATCATGCCGGTATATATCATAGGAATCATTTTTATTGCCGTCGTTACAAACCTGCTGAGCAGGAGAATCAAGACTATCCAAAAGAATATAGTAAAGGAAACCACTGATCTGGCAGGCAGCACAACAGAAAGTCTCCGGAATATTGAGATTGTTAAAAGCTTAGGCCTTACCAACCAGGAAGTGGAACGCCTGAACAACAATACCTATAAAATCCTTAACCTGGAACTGAGAAAAGTGAAAAGTATACGTTCGCTGAGTTTTGTGCAGGGAACATTGGTTAATTTTTTACAGCAGATGATTACGTTCACCTTATTGCTGTTAATTTTTAAAAACGTTGTAACTCCGGGACAGTATCTTTCGCTGATGTTTTACGGATTCTTTATTTTCGGGCCAATGCAGGAAATAGGGAATATCATTATTTCCTACCGTGAAGCACAGGCTTCCCTCAATAATTTCGACCGGGTAATGAAAAAGGAAGTTGAAGCTAAGCCATTAAGCCCGAAGAAGATAGGGGCGATCGAAGAACTGGAATTCCAAAAAGTTTCTTTCCAGCACCAGACAGCACATTATAAGGCCCTGAATTCGATTTCATTTGATGTGAAAAACGGTGAAACCATTGCTTTTGTGGGACCGAGCGGTTCCGGAAAAAGTACGCTGGTAAAATTGCTTGTCGGCCTCTACCGTCCTCAGGAAGGTTCTATTTTCTACAATCATGTGGATGGAAAAGAGTTTGATTTTGATGAGCTGAGAAACCAGATCGGTTTTGTAACCCAGGACACCCAGCTGTTTGCAGGTACGATTAAAGAAAACCTGCTGTTTGTAAATCCGGCAGCAACTGAAGAAGACCTGCAGTCGGCTTTGAAAAAATCCAGCTGCACCGGACTTCTGGAACGCGCCGAAAACGGAATTGAAACGGTGATCGGGGAAGGCGGGCTGAAGCTTAGCGGCGGGGAAAAGCAACGGATTGCCATTGCCCGGGCTTTATTGAGAAAACCGCATTTGCTGATTTTTGATGAGGCAACCTCCGCCCTGGACAGCATTACCGAGGAGGAAATTACGACAACCATTAAAGAAATCTCCAAAGAAAAAGAGCAGATTACGGTCCTGATTGCCCACCGTTTAAGCACCATTATGCATGCCGACCGGATTTATGTGCTGGAACGCGGACAAATTGTGGAAACCGGTTCGCACCTTAACCTGATTGAGGAGAAAGGACTGTATTATGCAATGTGGAGACAGCAGATCGGGGAAAGGAAGACGATGGGAGTTTGATGGATAGATGATGGGTGATGGAAGTTTAAAGAATTGTTTATTGTTGTACACTTTGTCTTTTTCAACGAATATAAAAAACAAAAACCGTGAAAATTTCACGGTCTTTTATTTTTAATCTTTTTTTCTTACGGTTCGCTGTTCGATTCTTTTTTCGAATTTTTCACCCTGGAAAATCCTTTGGATCATGATTCCGGGGATATGGATTTGGTTCGGGTCCAGTTCGCCCGGCTCTACAAGCTCTTCTACTTCGGCAATGGTGATTTTTCCGGCTCCGGCCATCGGATGGTTGAAGTTTCTTGCGGATCCTTTGAAAATAAGGTTTCCGGCATGATCGCCTTTCCAGGCTTTTACGATAGCGAAATCGGCTTCATAGGCAAATTCCAGGATGTGCGGTTTTCCTTTGAAGTCTTTTACTTCCTTTCCTTCTGCCACTTCGGTTCCGAAGCCTGCCGGGGTATAAAATGCCGGAATTCCCGCCTGTGCCGCCCTGCATTTTTCCGCCAGCGTTCCCTGAGGCGTCAGTTCAACTTCCAGTTCGCCGGAGAGCATCTGTCTTTCAAACTCTGCATTTTCTCCTACATAAGAAGAAATCATCTTTTTGATCTGCCTTTTATGAAGCAGCAGGCCAAGCCCGAAATCATCCACACCGGCGTTGTTGGAGATACAGGTAAGATCTTTTACATCACTCTCTACCAAAGCATTGATGGAATTCTCAGGAATTCCGCAAAGGCCGAAACCACCCAGCATGAGGGTCATACCATCTTTAATTCCTGCGATGGCTTCCTTTGCATTCTGTACTCTTTTATCTATCATGAACTATCAGATTTTCTGTTGGCTAAATTTAATACTTTTTCTCATATCCCGACGAATGGGGAATAACATCATTGGAGAAGGATCAATTTTAGGAGATTGATGGCTAAGTTAACACCGATTCAAAAGGCTGGAAGAGCGATGCTGGAGGCTGGAAGTTTTTTCAGTCACTATCAAATAGATACCAACGCATCAAACTTTTATAAAGATTTCTGACTATTGAAGTTTTAACTACGGTATAACTATAAAAGGCAATTCATATCTCTACCAAGATAATAAATAAAGGCCTCATGCCAAAAATGAAGTCTGCTGCCCTAGCCCGGATCGAAGCGGTTACCCCACAGCGGAGTTGGAGGATTTTGGAGTGGATGGATTTGGTGGTGGCGTGCTTTGGAGAAGGTTGGCGCGAGGAGTATGAGCGGAGAGCCGGAAAAAGCTCTTGAAGAAAAATTTCCATCCTGCCTGGATTATTTTGTCAGCAACGGTATAAAAACGTGGTCTGGATTTTGGTTGTGGTTATACTACACCAATTAAATTACAAGATATGGAAACGAAAGACATTTCAAGAATTGCGTTAGGCGCATTTCTGATCACCGCAGGAATCGGACATCTCACTTTTGCCAGAAAGGCTTTTCAGGCCCAGGTGCCGGAATGGGTACCGCTGGACAAGGACGATACCGTTGTTTATTCCGGCTATGCAGAGATTGCTTTAGGAACCGCAATGATTGCCACGCCTAAAAAATACAGAAAGACCATGGGAAAAGTGGTTGCAGGATTTTTCGCTGCCGTATTCCCTGGAAATATTGCCCAATATAAAAACAGAAGGGACTCATTCGGTCTGAATACCGATAATGCAAGACTTGGAAGGCTGTTTATGCAGGCACCGCTGATTGCGTGGGCACTGAAATCGACAGATGAGGAATAAAATTCAGGATGCAGATATAAATTGTCAGGAGCGGGAAAGTTTAAACTTTGTCGCTTCTTTCAGTCTGTACACTTCTTTTCTATTGAATTGTAAGGATTACCGAGGTTTAAACTATCGGTTATTTTCTAAAGATTTCATTATAAATTATTTGGGAAATTAAAAAAATGTTTTGTACATTTGCAACCTGTTATTCAACCTCTGACGAAGTCCGTGTAAGTTGCTTAGCATTAACATTTTATTTATTAATAATGGATTTATTAAAGTACGTACAAGACAAGTACATTACAAAAAAAGAATTCCCTGAATTCAAAGCCGGTGATACGATCACTGTGTATTACGAAATTAAAGAAGGTCAAAAAACAAGAACCCAGTTCTTCAAAGGAACTGTTATCCAGTTGAGAGGTACAGGTTCTACAAAGACTTTCACCATCAGAAAAATGTCCGGTGATGTAGGGGTAGAAAGAGTATTCCCGATCAACATGCCTGCTCTTCAGAAAATTGAAGTTGACAGAAGAGGTAGAGTTAGAAGATCAAGAATCTACTATTTCAGAGATCTTAGAGGTAAAAAAGCGAGAATTAAGGACGCTGCTTACAAGAAGAAATAATTCAGACAACAATAGATACGAAAAGAGACCGTTTAATTTTAAGCGGTCTCTTTTCATTTTTATATTGTGTAATTGTAAATGTTGAATTTTACTTCGTAAGTGAATGGTCAATCTTTACTTTTTGACCAAATATAAAGCGCGGATTTATTTTACAAAATCATACAAAGCCTTCCAGAACTGATCATACACTTCAATATGCGGAAGATGTCCCACATTCTCAATTTCCACCAATTTTGAACCGGAAATCTGCTGTTGGGTTTTCTTTCCCAGTTCCTGATACTGTCCCATTTTCGGCTGCAGTTCTTTAGGAGCCCGGTCCTTTCCTATCGCTGTTCTGTCGCGTGTACCGATGATGAGCAAGGTCGGAACTTTTATGTTTTTAAATTCGTAACAAACCGGCTGATTATAAATCATGTCGGACGTTAAAGCTGCGTCCCAGGCTACTTTAGGATAATCCGGATGCAACGTCCACCCTGCAATTAAATCAAGCCAGGGTTGGTATTCGTCCTTCCATTTGTTATCATAATAAAAGGTAAGCTGATACTTCTTATACGATTCCGCGGTATTTTTCAATTCCGACTGATATGCCTGATCAATGGTCTGATACGATGCAAAGGTCTTATAATCTTCCAGCCCGATCGGGTTTTCCAGAATTAATTTTTCTACTCTTTCCGGGTACAGCAAAGTAAAGCGGGTAGCTACCATTCCGCCCATTGAATGGCCAAGCACGATAGTTTTGTCAATTTTGAGTTCATCCAGAATTGCTTTGGTATTATCTGCAAGCTGCGAAAATGAAAACTGATAATTCTGCGGTTTTGAGGATTTGCCGAATCCGATCTGGTCCGGGATAATAATCCGGAATCCTTTATCTGAAAGCTCTTTTGCCGTTCTTTCCCAATAGGCCCCGTTAAAGTTTTTACCATGGAGCAGCATAATGGTTTTACCGTTCGATGCTTTTGGTCTAACGTCCATATATGCCATTTTCAGATTATTTTTCTGAGATGTAAACTGTAGAAAATGTACTTCAAAGGGATATTGGTAGTTGGTCAGTTCTGCATCCTGCGGCCTGATTTGTGAAAACACAGGACAAAAACCAATGAACAATAATACGGCGACTAAAGGATTTGTAAAGTATTTCATAAAAATAAATTTTGGTACTGTTAAATTAAAAAACCGTTCCAAAGGAAACGGTTTATAGATATTCATTAGCCCTGTTATGCTATTTTTTCAGTCTTACCTTCTTTTTTCGGAATATTCATAAGAACGATCGCAAAAAGAATTAAAGCAATTCCTATCCACTGGATCAAGATTACTTTTTCTCCCAGGAGTACAAAAGCCATTGTTACCGAAACCGGCAGTTCCAGAGATGAAACAATACTTCCCAACCCCAGCCCTGCATTCGGAAATCCGATATTGAACAAGATTGGTGGAATAATAGTCCCAAAGAGTGATAAAACAAGCCCATAAGTCCAAAGTATGGAATAATTAAAGGGATGAATATGTTCCGTATTTTCGGTGAAATTCAGATACAAAGATTTCAGATTTTCAAAGTGTAAGGGACCAATTTGGGCAAACAAAAGAAAACCGAAGATAACCAAAGAGCCTCCGCACAACATAATAATACTCTTCCTGAAAACAGGCAGATGTGTCGCTAACGTATTGGACGTAAACATAGTAAGGGTATAAGAAGCAGCGGCCATCAATCCCCAGAAAATGCCTTTCCAGTCGAGATCCAGGTTTTCATTCATTAAATTGGTTGCTAAAGCGGTTCCTGCCAGGACAATTATTACCGATACAACCTTTCTGGTATTAGGCCATTTTTTTGTCAGGACACTTTCAACAACCACACTGAACCATACCGACTGCATTAACAATACAATCGCAATAGAAACATTGATGTACTGAACGGCAATATAGTAAAACAAGCTGGTACACCCCAGCGAAGTTCCTGCCAGCATCAGGTTTCTCACTTCTTTGGAAGTAGGTGACGGCAAAGTTTTTTTAGAAGTGATCGTCTGTATAAAATTTAATATTAAAAGACCTACCAAACCCAATATAAACTGAGACGTTGTAACCTCAGATGTAGTATATCCTTCCTGGTAAGCAAGCTTCACGAAAGTAGCCAGCATTCCGTATATACTTGCTCCGATTCCTACAAATACAACCCCTTTCAATATATTTTTCTTCTGCATAATTCATTTTTTTTAACAGCCTGCAAAGGTACGACTTATTCTGAAAACGGGCAGATCGTAAAGATGACAAAAAAATATCCGGTGTAAGCTTAGCTCACACCGGATATTTAAATTCATTTATATATTAAATTATTTTCTGACAATAACTTTTGAAGCGGCATCAATACCGATTCCTTTTACTTTCACCATATAGGTTCCGTTGATCAATCTGTCTGTTGAAATCGCTTTCTTGGCATCAGGCGATATTTTATCTTCAGAAGAAACCAATTTTCCTGACATATCGTAAATTTCTACACTTACTTTACCTAAGGTATTGCTTGGGAAATTAATGAAGAATTCATTTTTAGCCGGGTTCGGGTAAATGGAAATGTTGCTTTTAACCGTTTTTACTTCATCTGTTGCTAATACACAGTCTGCAGGAACAGAGAAATCTTCAACCTGGTCATTGATATTTGTTTTGGAACCCGCACTTGCGTTCACTCCAAGACCTCTTTTAGCAAAAGTTCTCCAGATCATACATCTGTCGGCACCTTGAGTTGTTGCCTGATCTGCAGCTAAAATAGCATCTCTTCCTTCTACAAAAGTAGGATAACAAGGCTGTAATTTCAAAGCATCCGTTACTAACTGAAGTACTCTTGAACTTCCATTGGTTGTATTAGCCGTTACATCTGAAGAATAGCCATACTTAGCTACATATTGCCAGTGAAGATCCCAAAGCATGGTTGCCCATACAAATCCTATTGAGTGAACATCCGGAACAAGAGCCGTTCCGTTATTATATTCCATCCCATTCGTGGATGCATATGTAAAGTTATTAACAGCAAAATTAGGAGAATATTTTGCAGGTCTGATACCCCCCCCGCTTGTTGCCTGTCCTATCGCGTAGGTACCAATCCCTCTCGGAACAGAAGCATTATCTCCAGGTTTGTTTGTTAACATCAAAGCAAAGAAGTCTGACCAGCCTTCTCCCATCTGCTCTTTATCTGAGGCAGAACTAAGACATCCTACATTTGTTCCTGTAAGACGGGTAGAAATGCCGTGTCCGTATTCATGTGTTACGATACCGTTATCAAAGCTTCCATCAGGAGTGATACTGCTTGCTGGATCATCTTTTAATGTTACATTTACTGTTGTGTTAGCAGAAAGCTGACTTTTAATATATTCTCCTTCAGTATCCGTAATAAATACTGATGGTATAGTAATAGTTGCATCAGTTCCTGACATTCCTCCAACAGCCCCTGCAACATTATTATAAATAATTACAGCCATTGCCCCTGCATTTTGTGCATTTTTAACTTTCACAGTAAAATTACAGTTGCCTCTCTCAACCAATCCGATTTTTTCAGTCAGCGATCCTACCGGTAAGGCAGTACATGCATCTAATACTGGTGCCAATTTAACACTACCGGTTACACCTGTTGCATCCAAAGGATTACCGAATTGAGCAGTTCCTGCTACAGGTTGCCTTGGAACAGCTGAGCTTGGTGCATTATAGAAAAAGATTCTGCTGATTGTACTCCACATATACATTTGCATTCTTGGCTTAGATCCGTCTGACGGTGTAGAAAAGTTTGCATTATTAGTTCCTCCGCCATCCTGAGCTTCAGCCTGAACATAATCGTTTCCAACTCCACCTAAACCAAAATTTGTATTCTGGAAGTTTTTTGAAGCTGGTGTAAAACCGAATTTGTAGAAAATATCGTGAACTTTGTTATTTATATAAAATAAATTAGTAATAGATGCATTCTGATTGGTAAACTGATCAGCATTGATACTAAAAGGATAGTCAAAATTTCTGGAAGATCCGGCATCAGGAGAGTATCCGGCAACGTTTAATGCTGATGTATCTTCATAAGCATACACATTATTTCCTCTGGTAATGGTATACCTTGTCGTACCGTCATAATGCCATCCCTCTGGTGATGCCTGAAGAATCCACGGATTGTTTACTACAGACCTTGATCCGAAAGTAGGTGCTTCGATTGGTAATGGGAAGACATTATACGAAGCATTATCAGGAGCTAAGAAAAAAGCAGCTGTCTGTGTAGTCTTATTAAGAGGGCCAATAAATTGATTTTGTGCGTGAGAATGATCATGGTGGCTATATGCATCATTGTGGAAATTACAGGAAAGGTTTAAATCCAGTTTACGTATAATCTCACCATTGGATGCATCTACAAGTATGTTCCAATAACTTGCAGAAGCCGGTTCAGGAACAGAAAACTCATAAGCCAGTTTCAGATTTTCGGCATCTTCTATATATACCAGTCTTTGTTTTGCAAATTTTCCGTCTGCCGTATCCGCATCGGTAAAGCTGAGAATAGGATAATTTGCAATTTGCTGCTTCTGAAGATTCTGTGCTATTTTATTTAAGGCAGCACTTTTATTTATAGAAGCAACAGCCGGTGCAGCTGATTTATAATCTTTTAAAAAAGTATCATTAAAATAAATAATCTTGTTATCTCTTACTAGCATTGTACCTCCTGCACTGTAAACAGGAAGTCCATTAAATGTCTGTTGAAATTTTACAATATTTCCATTTAATGACTGTGATTCATCTACATTATCAATAATAAAGTTAGCAAGATCAGATTTCTTATATTCTTTAATTTTGTTTTGAGAAATATAATCTTTAATTAATCTCTCGTTATCTTGTCCAAAAAGAACGGAAGGAAAGATTGCAGATACTGCAAATAAAAGGGGTAAAGCTACTTTTTTCATATACACTAATAAAGCCGCTAATCTACAAATAATTAACAACAAAATAACAATTTATTTAAAATTATTTAAAGATAATTCCACTTTAACATGTACTTGTTTATTTTCTATAAATTAACTATTCAATTTTAAGCTATTTTAGTCTGAAAAAATGATAATATTAAATAAAAAAAGCCACTCAATTGAGTGGCTCATATTTTAAAAATGGAATTAAAGATTATTTACCTTCTTCCATTTTTCTTTTTAATTCTGCTAATGCATCAATATCTCCAAGAGTTGATCTTTCTTCATTGTTTGAAGACGACATATTATTGTTGTTAGATCTGTTGTTAGAAGATTCTCTCATGTTTTTCTTCTCTTCATCTCTGAAGATTCCTGTATGAGAAACTACTACTCTCTTGAATTCTTTGTTGAATTCAATTACTTTGAAATCAGCTTCTTCACCTTTTTTGATTTTAGATCCGTCTTCCTTCTCTAATAATCTTGATGGGCAGAAAGCTTCAACCTCAGCATCTTCGAACTGTACAGAAGCACCTTTATCGTGAACTTCTACTGCTTTACCAGCGTGGATCGTTCCTTCAGCATATTTGGTTTCGAATGCATCCCAAGGGTTGTCAGTCAATTGCTTGTGACCAAGAGATAATCTTCTAGCCTGGATATCCAGTTCAAGAACGATAACATCTAATTTATCACCAACTGCACAGAACTCAGACGGGTGCTTGATTTTCTTAGTCCAGGAAAGATCAGAGATGTAAATTAATCCGTCGATTCCTTCTTCTAACTCTACGAATACACCAAAGTTAGTGAAGTTTCTTACGGTTCCTACATGCTTGGATCCTACAGGATATTTAGCTTCGATATTTTCCCATGGATCTTTGCTTAATTGCTTGATACCCAAAGAGATTTTTCTATCTTCTCTATCTAAAGTCAATACTTCAGCTTCCACTTCATCACCTACTTTCACGAAGTCACCGGCAGATCTCAGGTGAGTAGACCAAGACATTTCAGAAACGTGGATTAATCCTTCTACACCCGGAGCAATTTCTACGAATGCACCATAGTCAGCAAGAACCACTACTTTTCCTTTTACTCTGTCACCCACTTTCATATCAGCAGAAAGAGCATCCCAAGGATGAGCTTCTAATTGCTTCATACCCAACTGGATTCTTGTTTTCTCATCGTCAAAGTCAAGGATAACTACTTTCACAGTCTGTCCGTCCTCAAGGATTTCAGACGGGTGGTTCACTCTAGACCAGGAAAGGTCTGTAATGTGGATCAATCCGTCTACACCTCCAAGATCGATGAATACTCCGTAAGAAGTAATATTCTTAACGGTACCTTCAAGAACCTGTCCTTTTTCAAGCTGAGCGATGATTTCTTTTTTCTGACCTTCGATATCTGCTTCGATCAATGCTTTGTGAGATACAACAACGTTTTTGAACTCAGGGTTGATTTTCACAACTTTGAACTCCATTGTTTTCCCTACGAACTGATCGTAATCTTTAATTGGCTTAACGTCGATCTGAGAACCTGGTAAGAATGCTTCGATTCCGTGTACGTCAACGATCATACCACCTTTAGTTCTGGACTTAACAAAACCGTTTACGATTTCACCTGTTTCGTGAAGTTCGTTTACTTTATCCCAAGCTTTAAGCGTTCTAGCTTTTCTGTGAGATAACTGTAACTGACCTGTTTTGTCTTCTCTTCTGTCAACCATCACTTCTACCTCGTCACCTACTTTAAGGCCTTGGTTGTAACGGAATTCGTTAAGAGAAATAACACCTTCAGATTTGAAGTTGATGTCTACGATAGCTTCTTTGTCTGTTAATCTTACCACTTTTCCAACTAAAACGTCGTTATCGCTTAGGTTGTTCAAAGATCCGTTGTAGATTTCCTCAAGATCGCTTTTCTCTTTTCTAGCATCAGCATCAAGACCGGATTCGAAAGAATCCCAGTCAAATTGTTCAGGTGCTACGTTTTGATTTAATAATAATTCTGCTGAATTTGTCTCTTTTGACATAATTCTAATAAAATTTGTATTCCTTCTCTTTCAACGGTCTGAATAAATGTGAATTGAAAAATACGGAAGTAATTAATTTTTAGTTGTTTACTCTTCAAACCTTTTCGTCACAAAAGTGGGTGCAAAGATATGACTTTTATTTAAAATAAACAATAGATCTCATTTGGCAAAAAAATGGTTTAAACAACTGATTTTCAATATTTATCAACCAAAAACTTAAAAGCCGAAGCTTTCGATGTCTGATCTTACCATTCCGGAATCTCCTTTTTATCTTGATATTCTTCAAAGATTGTCTTTTAAGCAACAATTAATTTTAAAATTATTTAACAAAGTATTTTTTTTCCAATCAAACTACAACATCCATAAAAACTCGATCATGCAGAAATATTTCTTTTTAATCTTAATCAGCCTGTCATCCGGTTTTATATCCACAATAAAAGCCTGCACCATATTCTCTTGCACCAGACGAAGTGAAGTATTTGCAGCAGCCAATGAAGATGATATGACACCTTTTACCAAAGTATGGTACAACCCATCCACCAAAGACCGCTATGCTTCTGTTTGTTTTGGGGCTCCGGATATGCAGATTGCATCAGCAATGAATGAGCATGGGTTATTCTTTGACTATGCGGCAGCCAATTATGATCTCAGTAAGCTTGCTCTTACCAATCCTTACCCGGGAGATATTATGTGGGAAGTTCTCGGAAAATGCAAAACCGTAAAAGAAGCCCTTCTAATCTTAAAAAAGTATGATTATGTTTCCAAATCTCAGGTTTTGTTAGCTGATAAGGAAGGAAACTCCGTGCTGATCAATCCAAAAGGTATTATTGAAAAAAAAGGTGATTTTCAGGTCAGTTCAAATTGTAATATGATCAATGGGAAGTTATCATGCAGAAGACCTGAAATTGCCAATGAAATGCTTTCGGGTTCAAAGGAAAACAATGTGGACTTTTTGAAGAAAATCCTTGATAAAACGCATCAGGAAGGAGAACTGAATACATTATATTCTACGATATGCGATCTAAAAAAAGGAATTATTTACGTTTATCTTTTTCACGATTATCAAACGGTTTATACTATTAATCTAAAATCTGAATTAAAAAAAGGGTACCGAATAGAGAATCTTGCGGACCATTTTTCCACTTCATTTGCTTATGAGAATTTCTCAAAAAATCATTCCTTATATCTTAAGGAAAACATTCTTCAGGAAATGAAAGATAAAGGTACAGATGTTACGATTGCCCGTTATATTTCAGAAAGTGAAAAACTAGCACCCCAAAATGAAAAATTAAATTCTGCTTTATTGGAAGCTGCCCTGCAGCTCATTAAATATTCCTGGAATGAACATAATGATGGCAGTTCTTGGGATTACTGGTTCAGCAAGCCTAAGGGGTATGATATAAAACAGTATCAAGACAGCAAACTGACCTCTGCAGAAACACTTTTAGCTTATTTATCTGCTCACGAAAATAAAGATGCCAAACTTAGGAACTTCATGTACGAAATATCCGGTTTTATCAATCTCTTGCAGGGAAATACTATAATAGGGAAAGATCTCTATCTAAAATCAATCAGCAATCCCGACGAAGCCTACCCGGTGACTCTTACAAGAGGAAATGAAATAATGAAGCGACTAAACAAATAGATTATTTCATTTAACCGTTCCTTTATTCTAAATTTGCACCATGGAATTAGAATCGATTTATCAAAAACTGCAGATTCAGGACATGAATCAGATGCAGAAATCCACTTATAAAACAACGGAAAATCAGCAGGATGTCATCCTGCTCTCTCCTACCGGTTCGGGAAAAACGCTGGCTTTTCTATTTCCTGTACTGCGAAATTTAAAAAAGAATGCTTCGGGAATTCAGGCTTTGATCCTGGTTCCGGCACGGGAACTGGCTTTACAGATCGAACAGGTTTTTAAAGCCATGGGAACAGATTTTAAAGTATCCGTTTGTTATGGCGGTCACGACAAAAAGATTGAAGTCAACAACCTGATTGAAGCTCCGGCAGTTTTGATCGGAACGCCCGGAAGAGTGGTTTACCATTTGAGAAACCGTAATTTCGATCCGAAAACGATTAAGACGCTTGTTTTGGATGAATTTGATAAAGCTTTGGAACTCGGTTTTCATGAAGATATGGAATTTATTTCCAATTCATTAAAAGGACTTTCACAAAGAATGTTAACCTCTGCAACAGCAATGGATGAAATTCCTGCTTTTACCGGACTGAAAAATGAGAAAATTATTGACTTTCTTAAATTAAGTGAAACCAAACCGGATATCCAGTTTAAAAAAGTAATGACCACATCGGAAGAGAAACTGGATACTTTATTTAATTTAATCTGTAAAATAGGAAATAAAAGAACATTGATTTTCTGCAATCACCGCGAAGCCGTTGACCGTATTTCTGACCTTTTAGCTGAAAAGGGAATTGACAGAGAGACCTTCCACGGCGGCATGGAACAGGATGAAAGGGAACGAGCTTTATTGAAATTCAGAAATGATTCTGCACGGATTTTAATTACAACAGATCTGGCATCAAGAGGTCTGGACATTCCGGAAGTTGAATCCATTGTTCACTATCAGTTACCCCCGAAAGAAGATGCCTTTATCCACAGGAACGGCCGTACCGCGAGGATGAACGCCAAAGGTTTCGCCTATCTGATTATGAAAGAGGACGAAAATTTCCCCTTCATTAAAAACAATACCTTGGAAGAGAATGTTGCAGGATGTACCAAAGTTCCGGAAAAAACACCGTTTCAGACTATTTACATCAGTGCCGGAAAAAAAGATAAAGTCAACAAAGTGGATATCGTAGGCTATCTGCTGAAAAAAGGGGAACTTCAGAAAGAAGATGTAGGACTGATTGAGGTAAAAGACACCACTTCCTATGTTGCCGTTTCCAGGAATAAAGTAAACAGTCTTCTGAAAAAGCTTGCCAACGAAAAACTAAAGGGCAAAAAAGTAAAAATGGAAGTAGCTTATTAAGGCTGAGATTAAGGCTAAGGGAAAGACGATGAAAACATTAATCTTATCCTTAGCGGTAGTGTCTCACTAACTGTGTAAGTTAAAAAGTTATTCTGGAAAATTTTGAGCCCTTATAGCTCAAAAAATTTTTCGGAAATAACTTTTTATTATTTTTAACCTATATAGTTATGATCGACAAAGAAGAATTATTAAACAACAAGGAATTCTACAAATCCTTTAAGAATGGAGAAGATTTAACCACTTTCTTCAAACAGATG
>CAJYGB010000030.1 GCA_913774355.1 uncultured Chryseobacterium sp.
ACCACCCCGTCAAAAATCCTTTGGATTTTCGCCACCCCTCCGGTCCGGAGGGGAATTGCGGTTAAGGTATATTTTAGCGTTCCACTATTTTATCAAAGATAAAATCCTTGCGTCCTTCCACGTAAAGATTTAAAATTCTCTTGCGCCGTTGCGTTTTTCCAACAATCAACGGTTATCAGAAACTTGGTGTGCTCCTGTAAGTGAAACGGCTTAGTGACAGTTGAAAATAGTTGGTATAAAAAGATCTGCGTGTACTCCGTGTTCAGCAAAAGCTTGCTTCAAATTCACCATTCACTCCAAACCACCCCGTCAAAAATCCTTTGGATTTTCGCCACCCCTCCAAAGGATGGGAATTGCGGTTAAGGTATTTTTAGCGTTCCACCATTTTATCAAAGATAAAATCCTTGCGCCTTTCCACGTAAAGATTTAAAATTCTCTTGCGCCGTTGCGTTTTCCAACAATCTACGGTTATCAGAAACTCGGTGTGCTCCTGTAAGTGAAACGGCTTAGTGACACTTGAAAACGGTATGTGTATAAAAAACTCCGTGACCTCTGTGTTCAGGCAAAACTTCTTTAAATTCACTATTCACCATTCACCACCAGACTTCCCGGAATATTCCTACCTTTGCTCCCTCATGAAGTATTTTTTCATCATCTCCACTCTGATCACCTTCTTCGCTTTCGGTCTCGACAAACGCAGGGCCAAAAAGCATCAGCGGCGCATCCCGGAATCTTTACTCCTTTTCCTAACCTTCATGGGCGGTACGGCCGGCGCCCTGCTCGGAATGATCTCCTACCGGCATAAAACGTCCAAAACGTCCTTCCTTATCAAAACCGGGCTGGTCATCCTCCTGCAAGGCCTGATCATTTACGCGCTGCTTTATCATTTCTGAAACTGAAACATCCATTTTAAGGAGGCTGGGCCTATCGACGTCTTTTTTCGAACGCAGACTTTGCAGATGCGGCAGATCTTTAGTTTTCATATAATTGCAGCTATCATTAGCTGAACGAAGTTCCTTAGCGAACGAAAAATATGCTCAATATTTCAGAGAAAATCCTTGCGATCATAGCGTTTGAAATCCTACCGATTCCAAAAATTAATTTTTACTTTTAACAAACATTTAGCATTTGTATTTTTCACACGGCACCATTTTTTCTTCTACCTGAACTGTAAACACCAAAAATTTAATATTATGTCTAAAAAAATCGCCATTTTGGCAACCCACGGATTTGAAGAAAGCGAACTGAAATCACCGAAAGAACATTTGGAGCAACAGGGATGGACGGCACATATTGTAAGCCCTGAATCCGGTTCTATTAAAGCTTGGGCGGAAAAAGACTGGGGGCAGGAATATCCGGTAGATAAAACGTTGGATGAAGCGTCTGCTTCCGATTATGATGCTTTGGTATTGCCGGGCGGCGTGATCAATCCGGATCAGTTGAGAACCAATGAATCGGCCCTGTCTTTCGTAAGGGATTTCTTTGAGCAGCACAAACCGGTGGCGGCCATTTGCCACGGCCCGCAGATCCTGATCAACGCAGGGGTAGTGGAAGGCAGAAACATGACTTCCGTAAAATCCATTAGCCAGGACCTGAAGAATGCTGGCGTACAGTGGGAAGACAGCGAGGTAGTCACTGACCACGGACTGGTAACCAGCAGGACCCCTAAAGATTTACCGGCCTTCAACAAAAAGATGGTGGAGGAAATCAATGAGGGAAAACACGAAGAACAAACGGTATAATTAGTGTACTGACCAATAAAAGGGCCTGAATCAAATGATTCGGGCTTTTTTATGTCCCTTCCGAACTCACGAGAACAGATAATAATGGAAACGCACTGCTATGATTATTTGCTATCCTCCTTCAACAACCGAAGATTTTTCGGGAGCTTGATCCTGCTATCCGCTATTACTCCTCGCGCTAAAGCTCTTCCATGCTCGCCAACGCCAGATCCTTGCACGCCCCAACCCTCCAACCCCGCTGTGGGGTAGCCGCTTCTATCAGGGCTAGGGCAGCAGGTCTTATTTTCACCGGGAGTTAGTAGTCAATGGTCATTCACTTCGCTAGTCAATGGTCAATTTAGCGTCAGCCTGAAATTCACCTGCTCAGCAACATTGACTTGCGGAGCAAAATTCGTTATTTGCTTTTGTTAATCATTAATCTGCTTCGTTGGTCAATGGTCAATTTTTCCAATGTTATAAAACAAATTTGCTCCGGAGGAGCAATATCTGTGTAGCAAAAATATCAGCAGGGGAGCTGAACTCCAGCGGAGTTCTATCTTTCACCAACATGCTGCACAGGGTAGATCGCACACCTACGGCGTGCTGTTCATGGCAATCTTTTTTTCTACACAGATGATATTCCTATGGAATATGGCTTCCTGAACAGATTAGATTACTGCTTGCGAAAGCCTCTAGGCTCGCATCCACACTTATTATATGCTTACAAACCCGTCAGTCACGCAGATGCAGTAGGCAGACCACCCCGTCAAAAATCCTTTGAATTTTCGACACCCCTCCACGGGAGGGGAATGAGAACAGGCCGTGAGTTATGAGAACAACGTGCTCTGATTCCCAGGGCTTCGGGAGCTTCAGCCAACCTCGCTGATGTCAAGTTTAACATATCCAAAATTTTTGATTTTTAAAGACTTTTGTGGACTTTTTCTGAATATATCGTTTCGCTTTTTTTATACAGCATGAATGTCTTTTGTTACTTTTGCGGCTATAATTGGGCAGTTTATCGAAAAAGGTGGCTTCGGCTCCGCTCAGCCACCGAATGGTCATTCCATTAAAAAACGTTATTTAAAAATCTTTGATTTTTAATCTTATGTGCTCTGAAATATGCGTAATCAATCAATCTGAAATCTCATGTGGCTCATGTGTCAAAGCCCTTCTTTACTTTGGCAACTAATCAAAACCGAAAAACGTGACTTTCTTAAACCTTCGAGGTTTTAAAAACCTTGAAGGTTTGAACACGACTTTTTTAGTTTCCAGACTAAAGTTCTCATTATGAATTTGTTAAATTATTAGTCTTCATACACGGTATTTGATTTAAAATCACTATTTTTGCACCCGTAAAAATCATTCATGCAAAACATTAGAAATATTGCGATCATCGCACACGTTGACCACGGGAAGACGACTCTGGTTGATAAAATCATTCATGCTACGAACATTTTCAGAGAAAATCAGGAAAGTGGAGAACTGATAATGGATAACAATGATCTTGAAAGAGAGAGAGGGATTACCATTTTATCAAAAAATATTTCTGTTACGTATAAAGATACAAAAATCAACGTAATCGATACCCCCGGTCACGCCGACTTCGGTGGGGAAGTGGAAAGGGTATTGAAAATGGCAGACGGGGTGATCCTGTTGGTGGATGCCTTCGAAGGGCCGATGCCGCAAACCCGTTTCGTACTTCAGAAAGCGTTGGAATTAGGATTAAGACCATTGGTGGTCATCAATAAAGTAGACAAGCCGAACTGCCGTCCGGACGAAGTTCACGATCAGGTGTTTGACCTGTTCTTCAACCTGGAAGCGACTGAAGAGCAGTTGGATTTCCCTACGTTCTACGGATCTTCAAAACAGGGATGGTTCAACACTTCATTGGAGCATACGGAAGATATCTTGCCGTTACTGGATGGAATCTTACAGTACGTTCCGGCTCCGCAGGTAACCGAGGGGAACCTTCAGATGCAGATCACTTCTCTTGACTTCTCTTCTTTCTTGGGAAGAATTGCGATCGGAAAAGTAACGAGAGGCGAACTGAAAGAATCACAATGGATCGGTCTTGCCCAGGCAGACGGTAAAATCGTAAAAGGAAAAGTAAAGGAACTTTACGTTTTCGAAGGATTAGGAAAGAAAAAAGTAACCGAAGTTCAGGCAGGAGATATCTGTGCCGTGGTTGGTTTCGATGCCTTCCAGATCGGGGATTCATTTGTAGACCTTGAAAACCCTGAACCATTGGAAAGAACGGCCATCGACGAGCCTACCCTGAACATGACGTTCTCCATCAACAACTCTCCGTTCTTCGGAAAAGACGGTAAATATGTTACTTCCAATCACCTGAAAGAAAGATTGACCAAGGAATTGGAGAAAAACTTAGCTTTAAGGGTTCAGCAGACGGATGATGCCAATACCTTCCTTGTATTCGGTAGAGGTATTCTTCACTTATCGGTTCTTATCGAAACGATGAGAAGAGAAGGGTACGAAATGACGATCGGTCAGCCGCAGGTAATCCTGAGAGAAGATGAAAACGGACAAAAACTGGAGCCTTACGAATCTTTAGTGGTTGACGTTCCTGAAGAATATGCTTCAAGAGTAATCGACTTGGCTACCCAGAGAAAAGGGGATCTTCACATCATGGAAACCAAAGGGGAAATGCAGCACATGGAATTCGAGATTCCTTCAAGAGGTCTTATCGGATTGCGTTCCCAGATGCTTACGGCTACTGCCGGTGAAGCCATCATGGCCCACCGTTTCACAGAATACAAGCCTTTCAAAGGAGCAATTCCTGGAAGAAACAACGGGGTATTGATCAGCAAGACCCAGGGACCGGCTACCGAATATTCTATCGCTAAACTTCAGGACAGAGGGAAATTCTTCGTGGATCCGGGTGAGGAGATCTATGCAGGAATGATCATCGGGGAACAGAACAAACCGGGTGATCTTGTGGTAAACATCGTGGAAGCAAAACAGCTGAACAACATGAGAGCCTCCGGAAAAGACAAAGATACCGGTGTAGCACCGAAAATCTTATTCTCTCTGGAAGAATGCATGGAATATATCCAGGGTGACGAAGCCATCGAGGTAACTCCGAACTTCATCCGTATGAGAAAAAAAATCCTTTCTGAAGAAGAAAGAAAAAGAGTGGAAAGAGGAGCGAAAGCATAATTTCAACATTCATCTCAGCATTGGCCTTTTTACAATTGCAACAGAACACCATACAGCCTTCCTTGCGGAAGGCTTTTTTATTTCCCGCAGATCATATCGGTTTTCCCGGATGATTTCGGGGCTTCGGCTCTGCTCGGACACCCGGATCGCCATTCCTTATAATTGAGCCCTGAAAGGGCGGCTTCTCAACAGCACCGGGCGCAGCCAGGTGTCAAAACATTCGGAAACATCCAAGCCCTGGAAGGGAGAAATCCACATATAATATTAGGTAAATAAAAAATCTCCGATTTTTTAAAAAATTTTGTGCGCTTTCTCCGTCATAAATTATTAAACTTCTTTATATAGTACAAATTTCTTTTGTCCCTTTTGTGGTTAAAATTCAAACGGAAGACACAAGTTAATACCGTAATTATTAAAAATCTTCGATTTTCCTCTACTGTGTTCTGAAATATTTTCAAAGTTTAGTCTATATCTCATATGTCTAATGTGTTAAAAACTATATTCCGGGCTGGTTCACGGCCAAGTTTTTGTATTTCCGTTTACTATGAACACCATCAAACAAATATTCTTTCTATCCCTCATCATCTTTGCAGTAACCACCTGCAAAGAACTGAAAATACCCGGCAAAATCTTCGAGGCTTCCGAACGGGTCCGCTACGAGCGCAGCTATTCCGGAGCCGACAGCCTGATGGTGCAATGGAAAAACAGCTTCTCCTCAGCCATTGCCAACCGTCTTATCATAGGAGAAAGCAACAGCTTTACCTTTTTTACCGATCAGCCGGAACAGCAAGCTGTTGGATATTCACTCGAACTGAAAAAAGGCGATCTATTGGTAATTGAAGCGCCAGGAGTTATTTCACAGGCAAAAATATTTGTTGATGTTCTTGAGCCGGGTACAGATGCCGGAAATGCCAAAAGCGAAATTCTGGAAAACGGAAGATTTACTAGGTTTACGGAAAACAGCGGTTTACATAAAGTCGTTATTCAGCCTGAAATCGGATATCGGAATACGTTTGAACTGAAAATATATACCCAGCCGTCTATTGCATTTCCAGTAGCCGGAAAAGGTAACCGTGACGTCCAAAGCTTTTGGGGAGCCAGCCGCGACGGAGGCGGAAGGAGCCATGAAGGTGTCGATATCTTTGCATCACGCGGAACACCGGTGGTTGCGGTAACGGATGGGGTCATCACCCGTACCGGGAACCAGGGCCTTGGTGGGAAGCAGGTCTGGCTCAGGGACGGTATCCTGGGAAATTCCTATTATTATGCGCACCTTGACAGCATCCTGACGGAAGGCGGAAGGCAGGTAAGAACCGGTGATACGCTCGGAAGAATTGGAAATACCGGCAATGCTGCGGGAGGTCCGACCCATTTGCATTTCGGAATCTATACAACCGGTGGGGCGGTGGATCCGTATCCGTACATCAGAAAGCGTCCGGTGCAGGCTTCCGGCGCTACAGCAAAAATACCGGAAGAAAAAGTGATTAAAGCAGGGACTAATCTCCGTTCAGGTCCGGGAACGAAATATGAAAGCCTGACGTTTATCAGTAACAAAATTCCCGTAAAAATTCTTACTGCGACCGGTTTGTGGTATCATGTAAAAATGGCAGATAATCAGGAAGGCTTTGTGCAAAGAGAACGGTTGCAGAAATAGGATTGTTTTGATCATGTCAACTTAGAGGATGTTTAAATTCTTACTTAAAATGTTTTTCGTCATTCTCTTCATCTTAATTTTCTGAATTAAATAAACTTTGTTTATTCTTCACTTTAATACGATGATTTCAATTGATTTAAGCGAATATCGCCAGGCAGTCTGTATATTGATCTTTTCAGGCTAAAATACCTTAAATTCTTAATGTTAAAATATGAAAGGTAAATCTAAATAAGCTATTAATGTTAAAAATAAACCAGAAATTTAAACAGGTTTTCATTTAACCTACAGAGATGAATCATTTTTTCATAGACAGATCAATTCAAATCTCTCTTCCTGGAAAAACAGCTAGTTCAAATGATAAGACCTCTTTAATATGTAAAACTTCATTAATCCGTATGATTTAAAAATAAAAGATTAACCTTATTTTTGTTATATGAACCTCCGGAATATTAAATATACCCTCATCTTATGTTCAGCCGTTACGCTGACCTCCTGTGCATCACAAAAAGCGGCAACTCCCGTAAAACCTCCAGTTTCAAAACCAAAACCGGATCTCCCGCCGAAACCTGTGGCTGCCATTCCGCCGGCGGATGAAACATTCAGGACCGTTCTTCCCGAAATAAGAAGGGAATTCCGCGGCGCCTGGATTGCGAGTGTAGCGAACATCAACTGGCCCTCAAGAAACAATTTATCAGTAGAACAGCAGAAGGCAGAAGCGATTGCCATGCTGGATATGTTGAGAGAAAATAATTTCAATGCAGTCATCTTCCAGGCTCGGCCTTCTGCCGACGCTTTGTACACCAGTAACTTAGAGCCCTGGTCTTACTTTCTAACGGGGCAGACCGGCGTTGCACCTTATCCGAATTATGACCCGCTACAGTTCTGGACTGAAGAAGCACACAAAAGAGGACTGGAGCTACATGTCTGGCTGAATCCTTATCGGGCGCACCATTCCAACGGAGGTTCGCCGAACAGCCTGTCGATGGTGAATAAGCTTTCCGATATTGTGATCCGGCTGAAAAACGGCATGTACTGGTTTGATCCCGCCGATCCGAAAACACAGGGACACGTTTCCAATGTTGTGAAAGATATTGTAAAACGGTACGACATCGATGCAGTACATTTCGATGACTACTTTTATCCGTATGCCACTTACAACAAAGGGGCGGACTTTCCGGACAATAAAACGTGGAGTGCGTATGTAAGCAGCGGCGGAACTTTAAGCAGGGCCGACTGGAGAAGGGACAATGTGAATAAATTTGTGGAGCGGATTTATAAAGAGATCCATGCCGAGAAAAACTATGTGAAATTCGGGATCAGTCCGTTCGGGATCTGGAAGCCGGGGTATCCGGCTGGAATTACCGGTTCTTCGCAGTACGACGAGTTGTATGCCGATGCTAAGTTATGGCTGAATAAAGGCTGGGTCGATTACTTCTCCCCGCAGCTGTACTGGCCGATCGAATCTAAAGGACAGCCTTTTGAAGCGTTATTAAGCTGGTGGAAGTCAGAAAATACAATGAACCGCCATCTCTGGCCGGGACTGAATACGGTGGAAATCCGTTCTCCGGACCGTCCGACAGAAATTAAAAATCAGATTGAAGTTTCCCGACAGGTTTTGGGCAATGACGCCGGAGAAATCCACTGGAGCATTGCCGGACTTACAAAAAATGCCAATATGCTTCCGGTATTGAAAAACGGACCCTACAAAGAAAAAGCGCTTGTTCCGAAATCCCCATGGATCAAAACCATCCCTTTGCAGACGCCGAGCCTCTTCATCAAAGATAATGGAAGTTCTGTACAGGTAAGTTGGAGTGTTAAAAATATAAAAGACGTTTTCCAATGGGTCCTTTTTACCCAGTACAACGGCGGATGGGAAACCGAAATCCTGACCCTGGACCAGCTTTCCAAAGAAATCCCGAAAATGAAAGACGGAAAAACATTGACTGCCGCCGCCATCAAGGCCGTTGACCGGTTGGGCAACGAAAGCGATTACACGGCAAAAATGCTGAAATAATGAATTGCTTCGTAAAACAACTTAATTCCTGTAGTTAGTCTGCGGGAATTTTTTTTGGCCTATGTTTATTGTGAATGGTGAATTTTGCTGTGCAAGTGAATAGTGAATTTAAATTAGGTTAATGTGGGAAAGCGCAAAGCCGCAAAGAATATTAAATACTGTGCGTTCTTAAGTTGCAAGGATTTTATCTTTGATAAAATTGTAGAACGCTGATGATTTTAGGAGAGCAGATACAATAAAGCATCAATTTCACCGGTATTAAAATTTAACAGCGTCAAATTCCCTGTGCCTTTCAACGTTATTATTATAACGAAAAATTGTGCCTTTGCGCAATCCAGTAACAATCAAAAGTCTAAAGTAAATATTTTAATCTCAATTCCCCTCCAAATTTTGGAGGGGTGGCGAAAATTCTGAAAGGAATTTTTGACGGGGTGGTCGTGAAAAGGTGAATTTTGCTTCGTAAGTGAATAGTGAATACTGAATTTTTCTTCGATAAAAAATAAATAATCCATACTGAATTCGCATTCGTTTTCTCATTAAACTTTAACAAATTCACTATTCACCGGCAAAGCGAATTCACCATTGACGCTGGACTAAGGGAGAAGCAAAAGACGACCGCCCTAGCCCCGATTGCAGTGGAAATCCTTTTTTGAAAAAAAAGATTGCAACGGAAAGCGGGAAAAAGCTCCTGAAAAATGAAATGATGAGAAGACAAAAGTTAAAAATTTGGCTCTGAAATCATTGATAGAAGTTTAGAATAACTATAAATTGTGGTATAAGATATAGTCTTTCAGGGTTTTATAAAAAGCTCAGACTGAATTTGCCGAAAAGACGGAATTTCACGGAACCATTTTTGCATCGGTAGATTTATAATCACTTTAAAAATATAAATTATGAATACCAACAGACTTTCGGCTAAACTTGAACAGGCATTAAGCGATCAGATGAACACGGAAGATCTCCAATCGAGAACGTATTTTTCGTACGGCATCTGGGCGGCCGATAAAGGATATGCCGGAATCTCCAACTTTTTATTCCGTCACGCACAGGAAGAAAGAGACCACGCGGTAAAATTCATGCAGTATGTGCTGAACAGAGGCGGAAAGCCGAAAATTACCGAGCTACCTGCACCGGGAGCGGAACCGACTAGCCTTACGAACTGCTTCGACCTGGTTTTTCAACATGAAGTAGACAATACGACAGCCATTTATAAGCTGGTGGATATGGCTTTTGAAGAGAAAGACTGGGCTTCATGGAATTTCCTTCAGTGGTTCGTGAAAGAACAGATCGAAGAAGAGACCTTTGCAATGAACCTGATCGATAAACTGAAAATTGCAGGTGGCGACAGAGCGACCGATGAATCGTTATTCACGCTTGATAAAACCCTTGAAACATTACCGGATGACGCGGAACAGGCACAGGATGCCACCGGAGCGAATCCGTAAACATACAAAACACCCACTGAAAGAAAATTTATTAAGATCTGCCGAGTCCCGGCAGATTTTTTTATTATGAAACTCCCGCTAAAATCACTATCTTTGCCCGCTGAAAGTTCAGGGTTTTAATAACATCAAATCCCGGACGGTAAACATTAAATTTGAATCTTACGTTATGAAATGTGGAATCGTAGGCTTACCGAATGTAGGTAAATCAACTCTTTTTAACTGCCTGAGCAATGCCAAAGCCCAGTCGGCCAACTATCCTTTCTGTACCATCGAACCGAATCTCGGAACGGTTTCCGTGCCGGATCAGCGGTTGTTCGAGCTGGAAAAAATAGTAAAGCCTGAGAGAGTATTGCCGGCGGTAGTAGAGATCGTAGACATTGCCGGTCTTGTAAAAGGGGCCAGCAAAGGAGAAGGGTTAGGAAACCAGTTCCTGGCAAACATCCGTGAATGCGAAGCGATTATCCATGTTTTAAGATGTTTCGATAATGGAAATATCGTTCACGTAGAAGGTTCGGTGGATCCGTTGAGAGATAAGGAGATCATTGATATCGAACTTCAGCTAAAAGATTTGGAGACCGTAGGAAAAGCGGTTGAAAAGGCAAAAAAATTCATCAAGTCCGGAAAAAAAGATGACATCCTTGTTTATGAGACCCTTCAGAGTCTTGAAAAATTCCTGGAAGACGGTAAGAACGCAAGAGAATTTGCTACCGACGATACTACAAAATCAATTATCGGCGAAATTCAGCTGTTGACGAACAAGCCGGTGCTTTACGTCTGTAATGTAGACGAAAACTCCATCAAGAACGGAAACGAATGGATCGGCAAGATCGAAGAAATGGCTAAAAATGAAGGGGCAGAAGTTGTTGTATTGGCTGCGCAGATCGAAGCGGACATCAACGAACTGGAAACTTTCGAGGAAAGAGAGATTTTCCTTGATGAACTCGGACTTACTGAACCGGGCGTGAACCGTCTGATTAGAAAAGCATACGATCTGCTGAAGCTTCAGACGTACTTTACCGCAGGAGTAAAAGAGGTAAGAGCCTGGACGATCGGACAGGGATGGACAGCCCCGCAGGCTGCCGGAGTGATCCACACCGACTTTGAAAAAGGGTTCATCCGTGCGGAAGTGATTAAGTATGACGATTACGTAAATTACGGTTCTGAGGTGAAAGTAAAAGAAGCCGGAAAGCTATCCGTAGAAGGAAAAGAATACATCGTGAAGGATGGTGATATCATGCATTTCAGATTCAATGTATAACAGAAAATATTAAAGTTAGTTATAAAGAAAAACGCTTCGGAAAGTAATTTCCGGAGCGTTTTTACTTAAATCAAGTATTGATTTTTACGGTTCGATAACATAGCGGCATTCAAATTCGGCGCATTGTCTGCCATATACTTCGCATTGTCCTGTAAACGGATCAATACACTGCCGTAAGCCTCCTGTGACCGATTTTAGTTGTTTTTTGTTCAGTTTCTTTCCGTTGATTAGATTTTGATTTTTCATATTGATAGATTTTGATTAAGGTAAAATAAAAATTATTACGGACGGCATTCTGCCTGCGCACATGCTGGTGAAATTCTGGTACACATGGACATTGTTGGATCGCATGGAGGATCGGTACAGAGTATCGGCTCCATACAGTTTAGTAATCCGCCGGCGATGGATCGCAATTGTTTTTTGTTCAGTTTCTTTCCGTTAATTAGGTTTTGATTTTTCATAATAATGGATTTTAAATAAATTATGTATAATAGTTTTAGTTTATCGGTTCACAAGTTTTGCAGTCATCAGGTCTGCATTCCTTTTGCGCACAGTAAATTGAAACTATTGTGCAGCCGTATTCATTCGCTGGAGGAGGGCATAGTTCATCCAGACAGCCGCCTGCATAACAATCGGCTATCGCTCCTCCGGAAATAGAGCGCAATGCTTTTTTATTCAGTTTTTTTCCGTGAATAAGGTTTAGGTTTTTCATACTTGAATATTGTTTTAATTTGCTTGTCACTAATTTATGAAATATTCGGTTAGTATATCACTTTAGTATGAAAAAAAGAGGAATTTTTTTATTTTGTAGAATTTACGATAAGAATATTTATTTCTTACATTTGAATTTTGCAAATCCTGACTATGGAAAAAACAACTTATACGGCTTACACATCGCTTGACGATTTTTATCGTGAAATGGCCGCTAAACTCGGTACAGATCAGGATGCTGTTTTTCCTAAAGGCCCGCATAAAGATATTGGTCATTTCAATGTCTTTGATATAGCACAGGTTATTGAAAAAGTAAAAGTTGCCTCGGAGATGCCCTACAATCGGCGGAAATACTATAAGATCAGCCTGATCAGAGGAAGGAATCGTGCCGAATATGCCGATAAAGTAATTCAGATTAAAAAGAATGCTTTACTGTTTGCCACTCCGAGAGTTCCCTACCACTGGATCCCGGAAGATCCGGATCAGTCTGGGAGTTTCTGTGTTTTTACCGAAGATTTTTTCATAAAAGATAAACCTTATACTACTCTGGAAGATTTTCCTATTTTTCAGCCGGGGAATGTTCCGCTGTTTGAAATAGAAGACAATCTTGCAGATGAAATTGAACAATTGTATATTAAAATTAAAAAGGAAATAAGCTCAGACTACATTTTTAAATATGACCTGATCCGGAACTATGTGCTGGAACTCATCCATTACGGCCAGAAGCTGCAGCCGGCTTCTAAATTGTCGACCTCTTACGATAGTTCCATGAGGGTAGTTTTTCTGTTTTTAGAACTTTTGGAAAGGCAGTTTCCGATTGAGTCTTCCGATCATCGGCTGCGACTGAAAACAGCGAAGGATTATGCTGACCGATTGGCTGTTCATGTAAATTATCTGAACAAAAAATTAAAAGAAAGTACCGGAAAAACAACAACTGAAATTATTGCAGAAAGAATGATACAGGAAGCCAAGATCCTTTTAAAGCAGACCAGATGGAACGTTTCTGAGATTGCCTATGCCCTGGGATTTGAAGAAATTGCGCATTTTTCTAACTTTTTCAAAAAGAAGACTTCTCTGACGCCTTTGGAATTCCGTTCCTGATTTGAATTTTGCAAATTTATATTTGAATAAGATAAACAAGGTAACCTCTAATTATATGAACTTTGTAGCATCAAAAAATAGTTTTAATAATGGAAAGAAGAACAAAAATAGCTTTGGTAACCGGAGGAAGCCGGGGCTTAGGGAAAAATTTGGCTATAAAGATCGCACAGAAAGGACTGGATGTAATTATCACCTACAAAAGCAATAAAGAAGAAGCGGAAAAAGTGGTCGCTGAAATCCGGACATTGGGAAGAAAGGCCATTGCTTACCCGTTGGATACCAAAAATGTAAATAGCTTTGATGCTTTTATTAAAACGGTGGGCGATCATCTTGAAGAAAACACGGGAAGCAGAAATATTGATTTTTTGGTAAACAATGCGGGAACCGCTTTGTATTCGCCAATTTCTGAAGTGACGGAAGAACAGCTGGATGATGTGGTGGATATCCATTTCAAAGGTGTATTCTTTTTAACCCAGAAGTTTTTGCCATTTATGAATGAAGGCGGCGGAATCATCAATATTTCTTCGGGGCTGGCCCGGTTTGCCCTGGCCGGATCATCGGTCTACGGATCGATTAAAGCCGCTGTAGATATGCTCACGAAATACCAGGCCAAAGAACTGGGCGCAAGAAAAATCAAATCCAATGTGGTGGCGCCGGGAGCCATCGAAACGGATTTTGGCGGCGGCAGAACAAGAGACGATGAGCAGGTAAATGCCATGGTAGCTGGAATAACGGCTTTGGGAAGAGCCGGGCTTCCGGATGACATCGGAGGTGTGGTAGCATTCCTTTGTACGGAAGATGCGGGCTGGATCAACGGGCAGCGCATTGAAGCTTCCGGCGGAATGTTTTTATAACTGCTGTAAAAACAATTTAAACGGATGAAATAAAGAATCCCGTTGGTTTAAGGTTGAGCCATCGGGATTTTTTTTAAATGAAATTTTGATAGTAGTTAATTTGTTTTCAGTGATTTAATAAATTTAAAAACACAGGAAAATAATCAGGAATTTAAATAAATTTTGACTTTAAAGAATATAATATTAACGTGAACTCGGGTAAAAATCATGAGGTGATTAATGTCTAAAATTAATATTTTAGAAGTGAACAAATATATCAATACACCTCATGAAAAACAAAGATATGCTTTTTGATGAAAACCTTCTGATAGAAATCTTCGTAAAAGCGGATGATCTGTGTAAAAATATTGAAAAAGAACTGTTTTCAAAAATCCTCGAAAATAAAATGGTCCGTGACGGATACCAAAAGCCATCCTGCAAGATGAGCGAAAGTGAAATAATGACTCTTCTGATTTATTACCATTACTCGGGATACAAATGTTTTGAATACTTTTATTGCCAGTTTGTGGCCAATGAATTAAACTCTTATTTCCCGAAGCTTTTAAGCTATAACCGCTTTACGGAAGTCTTATCATCGGTTTCTCTTCCCCTGTTTCTTTTTGCCAAAGTCCTGTG
>CAJYGB010000031.1 GCA_913774355.1 uncultured Chryseobacterium sp.
GCGATTCCTGTAAACTGTACAAACTTCCCGAATGGTGAAGTTGAGGATTATACGGTAAGAATCTCTAAACTTCCGGTACCTAACCCTGTAAACCAGACGGATATCCTGATTTATCCTAACCCGGTAAAAACAGTGCTGAATGTTAAAAACATAAGTCCTAAAGCGAATTATAAAATTTATAATGCTACAGGACAGTTGGTATCAAGCGGTATTATCTTAAACAATAAGATTGATGTCCATGCGTTAATCAACGGAATTTACGTTATCGATATCGATGATCTAAAAGGTACTGTACAGAAGAAATTTATCAAAGAATAAAATTAATTGATAAAAGCAGAAGTAAATAAGCTCTCAGAAATGAGAGCTTATTTTTTTAACATTTTTTAAATGATTGTTTGATTTTTTAGGTCGTTCCTATTTATAAGTTCAATTAAAAACTACCATAAATTCGTTGTTCCACAAAGGTCTGTTATGCTTATCATAAATTAAACTTTTTTTAACCTATGATAAAGTTGTGTTAATAGATGAAATTTATAATGTCAATATGTGTATTTAAGAAGAACATTTCATACCTTTGCAGTCACTCATGTTTAATTTGAGTTTTCATGGTTATTAGTTTTTTAATCCCTGTAGCAATACGGGGATTTTTTTTATTGAAAAAAATATCCTGAAAAGTTTAAAAATTTTAATATCTCTTCTTTTTATCGTTGGTTTTTCGGAAGAAGAAATACTCTAAATCTTGCGTTGCTGCTGTAATTTTTACAGCTGTCATCCAGGAAAAGAGAAGGAGCATTTTTAAATTCTTCAATGTAATTCCTGCCTTCTTCTTCCAATGCAGGGATGATCACGTAATCATAAAGCGTCTTGGTAAACTCGCTGGTATCTTTCAAAATATTTTTTTTCTGTTTAAGTGCTTCGTTGAATGTCATGGCATCTAATAGTTTTTTTACAAATTTAATCAATATTGTGTGAAAAATAGAATGTTTGTGAGATTATAATCATAAATTTTAAGATTGATAGGTCTACATCGTGTTTACGGTGCTTAAATTTTACTGTTATGAGTTTTTGATTCTTATAGAAATATAAGTTTTTTTCCAGTTGTGATCTCGGTCATAAAAATATCTTTATAATAATTCTATTTTTACAATAGCAATAACACAATATTTATTCTCAGTAAGTTTGCCTCTCATTATGAGAGGTTTTTTTATGATTTTTTTTACCTGCAGTATTTAGTAGAAGGTTGTTTAAAGGAATTAACTTCCATTTGCTTTTTACAACGTTTAAGCTTACAAGATTCTTTTTACTAAAGTGTCCGGTTAAATCTTCACAGCTCTTATGGTCACTAAGTGTTTCATTAACTGAGATAAATTGTAGGTTGCAGCAGTATTATTCACACAAGAATAAAGGAAATAATATCTATAAATAATGGATGATCTTTTCATTCTTTCTGTTCATTGTTGGGGAGGCAGTGTCGTTTAAAAATTTATCCATCTTAAATCAGACTTAATGTATTTAAATTATTGGTACGTTCTTTGAACTTGCCAACATATTTAATCACCACTATATCTTTCAAATTATTCCCTGGCTCCGGCCGGGAATTTTCTTTCAGTTATCATCCGAAATTCATTTTACAGGAAAAAATAGAGATAGAATTCAAACAGAAAACCTCCGATCAAAGACCGGAGGTTTCAGAGGTACCTAGCGGATTCGAACCGCTGTAGATGGTGTTGCAGACCACTGCCTAGCCGCTCGGCCAAAGTACCATTTACCATTTTTGAGGTGTGCAAATATACTAAAATTTAGTTTTCAACAAAAATTTTTAAGGAATTTCTTTCGTGCCGATGCTTTCTATATCGCTTTTGGCCTGTATTTCAGTCTCATAATTTTAAGATTGACAACTCTGGTATTGCTCCAGTTGTCATGAAACCCGTTTTCTCCTAAAAAGGATAACTGATAAATAAACGGCAGCATTCGGATGATGTTTCTAATGAAGTAATTTTTAGTGGTTGGTTTTGTTCCGTCGATCATAATCACACGTGTTCCCGTGATCATTTTTCCAATGCTTCTGCCCTTTGTAAGTGTTTCGATCAAAAACATGAACAGAACATAACAGCTCAACGTAATTCCGCGATCCAGAAGCGGATTTATATTTTTCATTTCTGTGCCTACCACCAATAATGAGGATCCCGAAACAAAGGTGTAGATGATTGCTGAGAATCCAATGAATAAAAGAGCCGCAATATATCCTAAGATTCCATCAATGATATAATTTAAAAGCCGGGCTCCTTTAGATGCTCTGTTTCTGTCTACGATTTGTAAGTATTCATGGGTTATAAATTTTAAATTCCTTTTACGGTCAGTTTCAAAGTCGCATTCGTGTCAATAACGGCAGTAATTCCGTAGGGATTCATAAAAATCCGGCCGGGTTTTAGATTAAACACGGCTCCAGTCATTTTCAATCCTTTATAATATTCTTTATTGAAAGCTTCCTCTATGCTCTTTTTCGAGCTTTTCTCTAATTCCTGTGTAGGAATTCCGTATTCTTCTTCAATCATCTTTACAATCCTGCCACGGAAAAGAAGCGTTGCCGTTTTCTGTAAAATATTGGCGGTCCGGAGATTGAATTTTGTATTCGACAGGACGATTTTCTTTCGGGCTTCATCATAAACGGGAATTCCGGAGATAAAAGCCTTTCCTTTTATATAACCTTCTGTTTCCGCTTCTATCATCACCTTGTCGTCCACCCCATATACTTTAATATCTTTAATTTTCACGGAAGAACCTCTGATGTTATATTCCCTATTTAAAAACATATTACGGGCGATCTCCGTGGCTTCCGTAAAAGGGATGTTCGCCGTTGTCTGAAGTAAGAATGTATCGTTTAAAGCAGGAACAGAACTGAAATTTGCAGCGGTCTTTATAAGTGGAGAAGACGCAGGCTGTGTTCCTGTAAAAGTTTCGGAAAATACGTCAATTCCTAACTCGGTACCAATCTGGTTACTGTAAAATTTCAAAGGTGTTATATTGACTTTGATCGGGGTGATTTTAAGCCATGTTTTATATTCCTCCGAAATGTTGAACGGATTCGAAAAAGCATTCCAGGCCATGACAGCATATTGCTGGAAATTCAGCTGGGTTGCCAGCTGCTGATCGATGGTTTTGCTGAATTTCTGTTGCTGTTCGATCAGGCTTTTTTCTACCAGGCCGGTAATTGGGATCTTTATCCGCCCAAAGTCCAGAACAGGTTTTACCACCCACCGGAAGCCATTGGGTTCGGTATTCGTTTTAAGCGTCCAGTTACTTTGAAAATTAATCGTGGTACTGAAAGACATTACTGTTTCAAAAGTGGTAATCTGATACGTATAGACACCCAGCGTTCCGATACCTTTTTCAGCCCATATTTTTAGAGGCACTTCAATCAGTATGTTTTGATTTGTTCCTCCAACGAGTCGAATGGGCCGGGTTTTCCATACTTTTACCTTAAACTGGTCATTATTGTTATCCGTATAAGAATCGTCCTGATAAATAAGATCCTTTACCGAAGCATTGATGATATTGCTGATTTCTGCCAATGGAATGGCTACGGGCATGGTAATGCTCGATTTTATTTTCGGAAAATTGTAATCCGGGACCGGGTTTTCCGCACTGTTCTGTGCGAAAACATTGATGAAAAGAATCAGAAATAGTAATTTGATGACTTTCAAAGGAATAATTTTTATAGAAATTAAATCGGGAAGTTTTAATTTTCAGGCTTAAAACTCTTTTCCAGTTCGATGCCTGCGCCCTGCATTTCACCTTTCATGGGCGGGGCCGTCTTGGTAATTTTTAATTTGATATAATCGATTTGCGGAAATTTTTCGTGTATTCCGGAAATGATTCTTCCGGCTACATGCTCCAGCAGTTTGGATTTGATCTCCATTTCAGTATGGATGATTTCGTTGATGTCGGCATAGCTTACCGTATCGTTCAAATCATCAGATCCTGCCGCTTTCCACAAGTCTGTATGAAGTTCTGCATTTAGGATGTAATAGGTCCCGATACTGTTTTCTTCCGGCAAAACCCCGTGATAGGCGTATATTTTTACATTTTCAAGATAAATCCTGCTCATATTCCTTTACTTTTGGTAAGCAAAAATCGTTTTAATTCTGCAAAATCCGGCTGTATTTCGATACTTTTTTTCTCTTTTTTCATTAAGCCCTGCAGCGATCCGGGAATATCAATTTCAATCTGTACCGCTTTTTCAATAGCCTCAGGAAATTTTACCGGATGGGCAGTTCCCAGGATAAAGCCTTTCTTCCCGGGATTTTCTTCTAAATATTGCTCAAGGGCAGCATAAGCAATCGCGCTGTGGGGTTCAAGCAGATAATGATATTTTGTGTATACGTTCCTGATCGTCTGCAATGTTTTTTCGTCATTAACAGAATATCCTGAAATGGTATTTTTTATATTTTCAAAATTGTTATCAAAAAGTTCTGAGATCCGTACAAAATTACTCGGATTTCCGACGTCCATGGCATTGGAAAGCGTAGGTACCGTTTCATGATACAGTAACTCCTGGGTTTTTAAATACCTTGGAACGCTGTCGTTTTCGTTGCAGGCGGCAATAAAATGTTCGACAGGCAAACCTCTTAAATGGGCAAGAATTCCGGCACAGATGTTTCCGAAATTTCCGCTGGGCACAGAAATCACGGGTGGCTGCTTTTCCGTTTTCTGCCACTGTTTTAATGCCAGCAGATAGTAAACCTGCTGAGGAAGCCATCGGGCCACATTAATGGAATTGGCTGAGGTCAGAAATAAGTCTGCATTAATTTCCTGATCCGAAAAAGCCTGTTTTACCAGATTCTGACAATCGTCAAAGCTGCCATTGACTTCCAGTGCGGAAATATTTTCGCCAAGTGTAGTGAGTTGTTTCTCCTGCACCATACTTACTTTATTTTTCGGATATAAGATCACGACATTTACTCCCGGTGTTTTATAAAACCCATGAGCCACTGCGCCTCCGGTATCTCCGGAAGTAGCCACCAAAACCGTAACTTTTTTATTTTCATCTTTCAGAAAATAAGACAGGCAGCGGCTCATAAATCTGGCACCGATGTCCTTGAAAGCCAAAGTCGGTCCATGAAAAAGTTCCAGGGAATATATATTTCCGCTGATTTTTTTTAAAGGAATTTCAAAACTTACGGTTTCTGAGACGATTGCCCTTAAAATATCTGCCGGGACCTGATTCCCGACGAAATCTTTCATACATTGAAAGGCAATGTCTTCATTGGAAAACTGATGCAGATCTTCAATCCATTGAGGATCGAACGGTGGAATGGATTCAGGGAAAAACAATCCCTTATCTCTTCCCTGGCCTTTGATAGTTGCTGCTTTGAAATCAGCAGTTTCTTTTTTATCTTTTAAATTATAATAATTCATTTCTATTCTTTTTAATCCATGATGGTAATTCCTGACGGATTTATTTTTGAAATACAGACCATACTTTCAATCCCGATGCCGTCGTAAGTGTCTTTCATCATTTCTGCAATACACCGGGAAACTTTTTCCGTTTCAGACAGCATAAATACAGAAGGTCCTGAGCCTGAAATACCACCGCCTAATGCTTTCAATTCCATACTTTTCTTTTTTATTTCATCAAATTTCGGAATCAGAATGCTTCTTACGGGTTCTATAATAACATCTTTAAGGCTTCTGCCTATCAGTCCATAATCGTTTTTCTGAATTCCTGCGATCAGTCCGGCAATATTCCCCCATTGTGCTATTGCGTCCTTCAGGAGAACCGTGGTCTTTAAAATCTGTCTTGCATCTGACGTTTTTACTTCAATTTGCGGATGAACGGCTGTTACAAATAAATCAGGCGTACTGAGTGGAATGATATCCACCGGATCTGAGGATTTAACCAGAGTTATTCCGCCATAGATACAGGGCGCAATATTATCCGCATGTCTTACGCCGGAAGCAAGTTCTTCACCGAACATGGCAAAATAAACCAGTTCTTCTCTCTTGAAAATGTTTCCCAAAAGCTCATTGGCTCCTACTACGGCCCCGGCGGCACTGGCAGCACTCGATCCGAGCCCGCTTCCCGGTTTTATTCTTTTACGGATGGTTACTTCAAAGCCTTTCTTCAGGTTCAGATGTTCAATCATTTTCAGCAATACAACGCCGGCTACATTGGCTGAAGGTTCTTCCGGCAATCCGAAATCATCCCTGTGCCGAATAATAACTTCAGGGGTTTCCAGCAGTTTCAGCTCCATTTCATCATAAGGTTTATGGATGGCCATTCCCAGAATATCGAATCCGCAAACCAAATTGGCAACGGTGGCCGGTACTTTTAATCTGACTTTTTTCATAAGTAATATTTTAAACGGAGCGGACAATATCAGCAAAAATACCACTGGCCGTAACTTCTGCTCCGGCTCCGGCACCTTTCACCACCAACGGCTGTACAGAATACCTCAGGGTTTTAAAAATAACAATATTGTCTTTTCCGTACAGATGAAACAGATCGCTTTCGGGAGCTACATGCTGCAGTCCTATTTTGGCCTTTCCATCTTTGAATTCCGCAACATATTTCAAAATTTTTCCTCTGTATCTCGCACTTTCAAGCAACTTTCTAAAGTGATCTTCATATTTAAAAAGGGCTTTGTAAAAATCTTCTACACTCCCTTTCATACATTCTTCAGGCAGAAAGTCTTCAATTTCAACGGCCCCGAATTCAATAGGATAGCCTGCTTCTCTTGCCAGAATTAAGATTTTACGGGCAACATCGGTTCCCGCCAGATCAAGCCTGGGATCCGGTTCGGTGTAACCTTCCCGCTGTGCCTGGGCTACTACTTCTGAAAAAGATCTGCTTCCGTCATAGTGATTAAAAACAAAATTTAATGTTCCGCTCAGTACAGCCTGAATGGACGTTATTTTATCACCGCTTCTGATCAGGTCATTAATGGTTCCGATAATGGGAAGGCCTGCACCGACATTGGTTTCAAAGAAAAATTTACAGTTGTGGTTTCGGGCAACATTTTTTAAATTCTTATAATTTGCGAAATCTGAAGAAGCCGCAATTTTATTACAGGCTACAATATTCACACTGTGTTTTAATAGTTTTTCGTAAATGTGGGGAACATACGGGCTTGCAGTAACATCTACAAAAACCGAATTTCTCAGATTTCCTGAAATCATTTCATCAGCAAACTTTTCTTCAGAAAATTCTATTCCGTTTTCATTCAACGTTAAAAATTCAGCTTCAGAAATGCCTTTGCTGGAAAAAAGCATTTTGCGGCTGTTGCAGAGGCCGGCAATTCTTAGACTGATAAGCATATTCTCTTTAAGATATTCGCTCTGATCGTAAATTTGACGGATTAATTTTGTGCCCACATTTCCGGTTCCGCAGATGTAAAGATGAACCTGTTTGACTTCAGATTCAAAAATTTCTTCATGCAAAACATTAACGGCTTTTCGGATATCTTTCTCTGAAATCACGATACTGATGTTCTTTTCCGAAGATCCCTGTGCAATTGCCCGGATGTTAATGCCGTTATTTCCGAGGCAACCGAACATTTTAGCACTTACGCCGCTTCTGCTTTTCATATTGTCTCCTACCAAAGCAATAATGCAGAGGCCGGTTTCAATTTTTACAGGTTCAACCCTTTTAAGTTTCAGGTCATCCTGAAAAGAGGAACTGATCGCCTTTTTTGCTGAAGAAACATCTTTCTCGTTAATGGCCACGGTAATGGAATGTTCCGATGAACTCTGGGTAATGAGAATCACACTAATTTCTTCCTGGTTGAGGCACTGAAATAATTTTGCAGAAAATCCCGGAACCCCGATCATCCCGCTGCCTTCCAGCGTCAGCAGTGCAATATGATCCATGTTTGAAATTCCAACTGCAAATTGCGGGTCCTCTTTATCTGATGTTTTGGGATGACCGGAGATTAAGGTCCCGTATGCTTCAGGATCGAAAGTATTCTTTATTCTCAAATCAATATTTTTCGCCAAGACCGGCTGAATGGTTGGCGGATATAAAACTTTTGCCCCAAAGTGGGAGAGTTCCATAGCTTCAGCGTACGAAATTTCCGGGATCGGCTTTGCACGGGACACCAATCTGGGATCTGCCGTCATCATTCCGCTCACATCCGTCCAGATCTCAAGTTCTTCGGCATCGATGGCTGCAGCAATAATGGCTGCCGTATAATCGGAACCGCCCCGCCCGAGGGTGGTAAGATTTCCGTTTTCATCTCCGGCGATAAAGCCAGGGGCGATGGAAATCCGGTTGTGGTTTTCCATGAAATATTCTCTGATATTTTTTTCCGTAAGCTCAGAATTTACTTTTGCATAGGTAAAATTGCTGTCGGTAACGATTCGTTCGGCAGAGTTCATCCAGGAAACGTCCAGGCCTTCGGACTGAAGTTTTGCATGGATGATGCGGGAAGAGAGAAATTCGCCGTAAGAAGTGATCCGGTCTTTGATTTTTGGAGTAAACTCTCCTAAGACAAAAGTTCCGTAGCAGAGGTCTTCGATATCATTAAAGTGTTTTTTGACGAAACTCAGCAGTGAACTCTGCGCAAAAATCGGGAGAAGTTCTTTTACAAGTTCCAGGTGCCTTTCTTCAAGCTCTTTTAAAGTCTCAATATAATGTTTATTCTGATCAGCGGCAGACTCTGCAGCATGTATCAGCTGATCGGTCACTCCATGAAGTGCAGAGATCACCACCATAATTTTATTTTTTTCAGACGCTTTTTTTATAATGCTTTCAACCTTCGCTATATTTCCGGCATGGGCGACGGAAGTTCCTCCGAATTTTAAAACTTTCATTGGGTCTTGTTTTTAAGTTATAGTAAAATGAAATTGTACCCTTTTACAAAAGAGTATATACCTGCGGATGATATGTGAAAATATACCCCGTTATGGGGTAATTGTAGTGGTTGTAGTAATTGTAACAGAAACAAAAGAAACTTCCGAAATTGAGAAATTTCGAGCGGAAATATCAGATATGTTTCTTAAAAAATTCATTGTAACTGAAACAAATGTACAAATTATCTTTAAAAGAGCAAGAGATATTTCAGGATATAATTTAGATTGGCTGCATTTTGTAAAAATGTTTCAATGGTTTATAATGCGGTGAAAAGGGTTCAAAAATTTAAGTACTCAATGGAATAAGATAATTTACAACTAATAGTCTGACAAATAATACCACATAATACTTTGAGTATTTCAGATTCAGGATCATTATGCGTAAAATACTTTATGCCCGAAACATTGTGGTGATGTTATTTTTCACATTAACAAGAAATATTTTTTTTAAACTCTAATATTTATACGGAAAAATATTATATTTAGTCTATCAAACTATAAATAATTACTTATGAAAAATCTGAAAAAATTGAAGAGAAAAGATCTTTATCAGATCAGCGGAGCTGCTAACTGTAATGGCTGTCCTACAGGAGGATACGGACCGGGAGGGCCATCCAACGGCTATACGTATTCCTGTGAAGATTATAACGTATTGCCAAGCCGTTGTAAATCATGTGTCTTGGTAAGTTCTGAGTGCTTCAATCCTTAATAATCGGTAAACTTTAAACTAAACAATATGAAAAATTTAGAAAAGTTAGACAGACAGCATTTAAAAACCATTACAGGTAGTGGTGGAGACCAGTGTTCAACAGATTTAGACAGTGGACAGGCAGGGTGTGCGGAATGTACGTAACTAAGAGGCAGAAAAGTGTGTTTTTACTATTATAATCCTGTTGAATACCTAAATAATCCCGTATAAAAAATTGTTGGTATGGAAAAGTTAACCATATCAAAATTGAAATCAAAGGTTCTCTAAATTGTGCAGGCTGCCCTGTCAACAACAATTACGGAACAGGACCCGAATATTCTAACACGTGTGCCCAATATTTTGCACTATCTCAGAACTGCCAGATGTGTGTAGACGTTAGCGCCGACTGTTATGAATAAGAGATGAAAATAAAAAAGCACTGCTAAAATGGACTGCCCCCAAAAAGTTAGACACTTTTTAGGGGCATTTTTTTATGTATAGAAAAGAAAAATTTAGCGTTGCTTTCAAATTGGAATGCATTGAACTTCACAAAAATTCTTATCGTTCCATTGAATCTATAGCAACAGAAAAAGGATTTAACGAGAGTAATCTTCGCAAGTGGATCGGCTTTTATAACAAGTACGGAATATCAGGATTAGAGCCGAGAAAAAACAAAAGCTATTCTGTAGGGTTCAAGCTTAAAGTGTTGAAAGCCATCAGTACGGAGTTCATCTCACAAAGAGAAGCTTGTATCAGGTTTGATATCCCTGCCCAGTCTACCGTGTTGAATTGGCAGCGTGATTACGAGAAAAGTGGTATTTTAGGTTTGGAAAACAAACCTAAAGGAAGACCAAAAAAAATGAGTGATTACAAACGTAAGAAAAGGAAGTCCGACAAGCCATTGACAAGGGAAGAAGAACTTTTACTGGAGAATGAAAGACTGCGTGCCGAGAACGATTTTCTAAAAAAGCTAGACGCCTTAACTCTCAAAAAGAACAAGCAGAGGTCATCGAAGAATTAAGGCGAAAATATGACCTGTCAGTCCTGCTGGATTGTACAGGTATGGCCAGAAGTAGTTTCTACTACCATCAGAAAATGCTTCAGAAGAATGATAAATATGCAGAGATTAAAACCTTGATAAAACAGATCTATCACAGGCACAAAGGGCGTTTTGGATACCGTCGCATCACTTTGGTAATGAAAGAAAAAGGAATTATCATCAATCACAAGACAGTCATGAGACTAATGAAAATTTTGGGGCTCAAAAGCATCATTAGGGCTAGGAAATACCGGTCCTACAGAGGCGAACAAGGCAGTATAGCACCGAATGTTTTGGAGAGAAACTTCAAGGCAGACCAACCGAACAGGAAATGGGCAACTGATGTGACGGAGTTCAATGTCTCTGGAAATAAACTGTACCTATCTCCGATAATTGACCTTTATAACGGAGAGATTATCAGTTACGATCTATCGGAGAGACCTGTCTTTATTCAGGTTATGAATATGTTAAAGAAAAGCTTCAGGAAAATCAAAAATACAGAAAACATCATCCTCCACTCGGATCAAGGCTGGCAGTATCAGATGAAAGCCTATCAAGCACTTTTGAAAGAAAAAGGAATCATCCAAAGTATGTCCAGAAAAGGAAACTGCCTGGACAATGCCGTGATAGAGAATTTCTTCGGGACGTTAAAATCTGAGATGTTTTACACCAGGAAATTCAAAACCATTAACGAATTGAAAAAAGAAATAAAAGAATATATCAACTACTACAACAACGA
>CAJYGB010000032.1 GCA_913774355.1 uncultured Chryseobacterium sp.
GACCTCGACAGGATTCAAACCTGTAACCTTCTGAGCCGTAATCAGATGCGCTATTCAGTTGCGCCACGAGGCCGTTGTTTAATGGTTTGCAAATATAGCACTTTTTTCTTTTCTTTGAAAGATGAAATCAAGAATTTTAGTATTAACCGCGTTTTTAGCGCTAACGTCTTGTAAAAGAGAACAAAAAATTTTGTCTCCGGAAACGGTTTCTGTTTCCAGTTTGTTACAGTATAGGGAAAATCAAGGAGAACTGCATATAAAATCGGGAAATTTCACCTACGATATTAAGAAAAATCAGGTCCCGTTTAAAAAAATTATCCTGCTTAACGCGAGTATGGCAGGCTATATCGGTGAACTGCATGCGGAAGATCTCCTTATTGGTATTTCCAGCCCTGAATACATTTATTCAGAAAGAATTCAGAGTCTGTTAAAACAGGGAAAAATACAGAATGTAGGCAGCGATCAGAAATACGATATTGAAAAGATCATTTCCCTGAAACCGGATGTTATTTTTACCAATCATATTGCCAGTTTCGACAATACCTACCAACTTCTGGAAAACAACGGAATCCGGGTGGTTTTCTTGGATGAATACATGGAGCAGAAACCTCTCCAGAAAACAGCTTACCTTAAACTCTTCGGAAAACTTCTGGGAAAAGATAGAGAAGCAGAGAGAATGTATGAAAACGTAGAAAAAAATTATGCTGACTTAAAACAATTGGCTCTGAAAGCAAAGGAAAAACCGATGGTCCTGGCCAATGAAATGTACGGCGATGTCTGGTACCTGCCGGGCGGAAAAACATCGACTGCCAACTTTATTTCAGATGCGAATGCGGATTATATCTTAAAGAATAATACCGAAGAAAAGGCAGTAACCATGAGTTTTGAGGAGGTCTTTGCCAAGTCGGGAACTGTGCAGTACTGGATCAACGCGGGAAACCATACTTCCAGAAAAGAAATGCTTAGCATGAATCCCTTTTACCGCAAGCTGAATGTCTTCAATAAAGGGAAAATTTACGTCATTACAGGCAAAGAGCGCGGGCAGGCCAATGACTTTTTTGAAAGCGGTGTGGTACGGTCCGATCTGGTCCTGAAAGACTATATTAAGATTTTTCACCCGGAATTGCTGCCCGGCTATCAGCTTACTTATATGAAAGAGCTTAAATAATCAGACTATTTGCTTATTTTTGCTTCTCATTTTACAGAGTATGTGGAAAAGAATTAAACAGATTATATTCATCATTCTTGTTCTTAACGTTGTATTCATCGTTTGGGGAAGGTTCTTCAATCCGCCGATCACCATTACCCAGATTGGAGGGCTTTTTGAATACGGAAGATTGCAGCGCGATTATATTTCCTATGAGGAAATGGGAAGCAACGTGAAAAAAGCAGTAATCGCTTCGGAAGACCAGAAATTCTTCGTACATGACGGTTTCGACTACAAGGCGATTGAAAAAGCGATGAAGAACAATGAAAAGGGAAAAAGAATAAGGGGAGGAAGTACCATTTCCCAGCAGACGGCTAAAAATATTTTCCTGTGGCAGGGCAGAAGCTGGCTGAGAAAAGGACTGGAAGCGGTTTATACGTTTATTATAGAAAAAGTCTGGAGCAAGGACATCATCCTCGAAAGATACCTGAATTCTATTGAAATGGGGCAAGGAGTTTTCGGGATTGAAGCCGCTTCACAGTATTATTTTGGAAAGTCGTCCAAGAACCTTACGGCTTCTGAAGCAGCATGGATTGCCGCTGTGCTGCCCAATCCGAAAAAGTATGATCCCAAAAATCCCTCGCCTTATCTCAGGAAGAAGCATAATTGGATTATGCGGCAAATGAGGAATGTGAGTTTGAAATAGTATCTTTGTACCCATGAAATTCTTCAACGCCGGTACAAATTTCGAATCTGTTCTTAAAAAATATTTTTCTTTTGAGAATGATACCCTTGCTCTGGATCCGCTGGCGGAACTGCTGGAGGGTATAAAGAATACTGATTTTAAGAAAGTGCTCAGCTTTTTAAAGGATAATCCCGAAATTACGGAGCATTTTAAAAATTACCTGCATCATATCTTTGATGAGAAGCCGTTCAATCTTTCGCTGACGGAAGCCAACATCCTGTCTGAGAATGCCTTTATTCCTGAATTAAAAAAGAGAATTCTGAATAAAATCCTGCCTCCGGTCGTTAACGAAAATACAGTCTGGTACATGATCGACAATGTGAGTGTAAGGCCCCGAAGCGACCTGAAATACTTTCAGAATCTTCCGGAAGAGGAAATCAGCGAGCTTTTCAGACTTCTCGGAATCGATGATTTTATTACAAGACCGGGCGTGAAAAAGGAAATGTTGTTCTCCATGAACATCCTTTCGTGGCGTGTAACGGGAGCCGCAATGGAAGTGGAAGTGGTACGGATGGCTCCGCAGTACAAAAATTTTGACAATCCGTTTCTTGCTTTACAGAATGAACTTGAAGGGCTTGCCGAAGAACTGGAACAAAATGCTGAGCTTCAGCTTCATTCAAAAGACAGCAGGTACAAGCAGATCAAAATTTATATCGAACAATGCCTGGAATTCGTTAATATCTCTTTTAAAAATTCCTCCAGATATGGGATTTCCGGGAAAATTAACCAGTCGCTCATCAAAATCCGCCAGCAGATCCAGAGGATTTACGAAATTGTACAATTGCTGGTGATCGATAAGGAAGAGGATATATTGATTAATTCCAAAAATCTGGTATTTAATGTTCTGAGATATAAATCCCATAAGAACAATATTTCGGATCTTATCAACGACAGCACCCGGCTGATTTCACATTTAATTACCAATCATACCGCGGAGACCGGAACACACTACATTACTTCAACCCGTAAAGAATACATGCGGATGTTCTATAAAGCCAGTGGTGGCGGAATTATCGTTGGCGCTTTATGTGTTCTCAAAATGCTGTACGGATATATTCCCGGAAGCGATTTTTCCCATGCTTTCCTGTACTCGATGAATTATGCGATGGGTTTCGTGATGATCTACCTGATGGGCTTTACCCTTGCTACAAAACAGCCTGCGATGACGGCTGCGACCATGACTAAAGTATTGTCGGAAGAAGGAAACATCAAAAGCAACAGCACGGAATTCGCACATTTGGTCTCAAAGTTGTTCCGAAGCCAGTTTATTGCTTTTGTAGGCAACGTCCTCCTGTCTTTCCCGATTGCCCTGCTGATTATTTACGGGCTCGACGTATTTTTCTCACAGAATCTGGCAGTAGACCGGTCGGACAAACTATTGAAAGATCTTGATCCTTTTAAGTCGAAGGCGATACTTCATGCCTGCATTGCCGGGTTTTACCTTTTCATATCGGGAATCATATCCGGAAATATCGGGAACAACTCTGTGTTTTATCAGATCCCGGAACGGATCTCAAAAAATCTTTCGATCAGGAGATTGTTCGGAAATAAATTTGCCAAAAACTTATCAAAATATTATGCTAAAAACTGGCCAGGCATTGTGTCGAACTTCTGGTTCGGGGTATTTCTGGGAGCCACGGCTCCGGTCGGACTGTTTCTGGGGCTGGATCTCGACATCCGCCACATTACCTTTGCAGCAGGGAACTTTGCACTGGGACTGTACGGGAAAGATTTCTCTATCGGGTCCTATACGTTCTGCATATCACTGATTACGGTTTGTCTGATCGGGTTTTTTAATTTCCTGGTAAGCTTCAGCCTGTCGATGTTCCTGGCCTTCCGTTCGAGAAAAATGAATCTTGGACAAGTGAGTGAAATTTACAAAGGGATTTTCAGGTATTTTATTAAAAATCCGCTGAAGTTTTTCCTTCCGCTGAGATCCGGACTGGATCAAAAAACGGACGAGCTGATGAGTAATACGGTTGCTACAAAATCTGAAGATCATTAAACTTAAAAAAAAGAGCCACATTGCTGTAGCTCTGATCTGTTAATTATACACAATCCGGTAATAAAGGGCACTTTACTTTTGGCTCTGTCCAAACGGCACATTCATCGGTTCCGCAATATTTTGCACAGCAAATTGATCCGGTAGCACCGCTTCCTTTAATTTCTTTCAGATTCTGTCTGGATAATTTCTTGGTAGAAAGTAATTTTTTCATGTTGATTTGATTTGTTTAGTTAACAGCTCAAATATAAAAATTTTCGCAATGTTTTGAATTAATTTTTAATGAATTCGTATTATTTCTATAGAATCTGAAGATCATTAAAGTCGGCTGTTCCGAATTTATCCTGGAATTTCTTAAGAAAAAAGCTCTTACGCATCTGGAAATCGTGTTTAAGGAGAGGTGAGCTTATTTTGATGATGACACATTTCTTTTCGATGTTCACACTTTCGATTTCATTGAAGAGGGTGTCGTCAAGGTATTCCTCCAGGAAGTCTTTGATCTCAAAAGCTAAAAGCTTGTTTTCAAAGCCATATATTTTAGCAAAAGACCGTACCAGTTCCGAGGACTGGAATTCACGTTTTTTTTTCTTCTTCATGACTAAATTTCAAAAATAATACTCTCTTCATTGATTTTTTTTACCACATTTTCCGTGCGTTCGCGGTGCGTATCCGTAATGAAAATCTGCCCGAAGCTTTCCTGATTTACCAGTTCGATCAGCTGAGAAACGCGGCTGTCGTCCAATTTATCGAAAATGTCGTCCAGCAAAAGGATAGGTGTTTTTCTTGTCAGTTCTTTGATCAGGCTCATCTGGGCAAGTTTCAGGGAAACCAAAAACGATTTCTGCTGGCCCTGTGAACCGATCTTCTTGATCAAAACAGCATCCATTTCAAAGAGCAGGTCGTCTTTGTGAATGCCTTTTGAAGTGTATGTCAGCATTCTGTCCCGTTCCAGACTTTCTTTTAGTAGTTTTTCTAAAGAATCTTCGAGAAGATGGGATTCATAGATTACCGAAACGGTTTCTTTACCACCAGATATGATTTTATAAAAATTTTTAACGATTGGGTTTAGTTTTTCAACAAAATCCTTTCTTTTTCCGAAAATTTTGGTTCCGAAACGGATGATCGGCTCATCATATATTTCCAGTGAATCTCTGTCCCAGGTTCTGTTCTTGGCAAAATACTTCAGCAGGGCATTCCTCTGCTGGATCGTCTTCTGATACTGGATCAGATTGAAAAGATATTCGGAATCGGTTTGTGAAATCATGGAGTCCAGAAACTTCCGCCTGCTTTCTCCCGCATCTGAAATCAGGTTGGAATCATAAGGCGATATCATTACGCTGGGCAGGTAGCCGATGTGGTCGGCCATCCGGTCGTAGCTTTTATCGTTTTTTTTGATGATTTTCTTACTTTCTTTTGGCTGCAGGATTTTAATGATGTCTTCGCTGTCCTCATTTCCGATTTCCGCTTCAATCGTAAAAAAATCCTCTTCGTTTTTGATGTTGTTCAGATCCGTATTTCCCAGAAAGCTTTTTCCCACCGAAAGATAATGGAGCGCATCCAGGATATTGGTTTTTCCTGCGCCGTTGTTTCCCACAAAACAGTTGATCTGCGGAGAAAATTCAAATCTCTTTTCAGTATGGTTCTTAAAATTGTACAGGGAAAGTTTCTTAATAATCATTTGTCAAAAATACTTCATTATTACTGAAAATAAAAAAGGAAGTGCCGAACAGGTTTCCACCCCGAAAGAAAAATAAGAATCACTGCGTTTATTTTCAGAAAAATAAATCAGAATATAGGTAACGGTTCCCGAAAGAAAAAATGCTGTGGAATAAGGCAGGTCAAGATAGAAAACGGAAAGCAGGTTGCTGATGGAAACCAATCCATAAGCCAGGTATTTTGTGTTCTGAACCCCGATAAGGGTTGGAAATGTTTTTACCGTATCTATTTTCATATCCCGGATATCAAAAGGCAGTACCAAAGCAGTAATGTAAAAAAAGCTGATGAAAAAAATTGGGATGTCAAATTCCGGCAGGGTGAGCCAGCAGTTCATCAGTGCCCAGACGAGCCCTACATAAAATACTTTCAGCAAAGGGATTTTCCGGATATAGGTGTCTAAAAAAAAACTGTTGTACAGCAAACCGAGGACGACAATAATAAACCATTTGATCAGCCGTATGCCATTATGGTTATGAATAATTAAAAAGGCACAAACAATTCCGGCGATCACATTTAAAATTAAAATCTTAGAAAAATGCCTTGTCTTTTGGTATTTCGTGTAAAGATACCCACTGAAATACGTAATAAAAATAAAGAATACTGTGGGATACCGGAATGTGTTTTGTTCCAGCATAAAGAATACTGAAAAAAGAGTTCCCGTTAAGGATACGTAAAGCTGACTATCGATAACGGATTTTTTCAGTACTTTTAAGGAATTCATTTATCAAAAATAACATATATGAAAAGATTTTCCAAGATTTTTCTGATTTTGCTCTTGCTGCTGAGCTATTCAGGAGCTTTTGCCCAGAAATACTATGACGAACAATGGAAAAAAGTGGCAGAAAATGCTAAAAAAGGGACATTTAAATCGAATCTCCCGATCGTTTTAGACATACAAAAACAGGCTATGAAAGATAATAACCTTGTACAGCTGATCCAGTCTTTAAAAGAAGAATTCAGCATTGTAAACCGAAGCTCTGATGACGAAGGGAACAATGCGGTAAGCCATCTTTTCGGAAAACTTCAGAATGTAGAAAAACAACTTGCTGGTGAAGAAAAAACCGTGTTCCAGGTACTGCTTAATAGTTTTTTCCTGGATTATTACCACGAACATTCTTGGGAAATCGATGGACGCACCAATATAAATTCCAAGGATATTTCGCAGATCGAGATCTGGAGCAAACTTGATTTTAAAAATTACCTGTATAAGAGTTATGCAAATCTGAATGTGCAGAAATCTGCAATGAAGAAAATTCCTTTGAAGAAATACGAAAGGATATTTTCTTACAAAGAATACATTTCTTATTTTCCGACCTTGCTGGATTGGTATCTGATCAAACAAACGGATTTTATTTCCGACTCCGATTTTTTTACTAAAAACGAACTGGAAGCCAACCGTACCAGGATTAATGCTGATTTTGATGAATTGATTGCTCAGAATACAGGGAATTCTAAGTTGTATTTTATGCATCGTAAATTGCAGGCCAATTGTGATTTTAACCGATGCAAAGATAAGCTGGCTCAGCTCCAGGATCTTTTAAAATCGGATATTGAAGGAGACTATAAAGTGGTGGTCATCAATAATATTGTTGAGGAACTTATCAATGATAAAAAAGAAAAAGAGGCGCTTGTTTATATCAGCAAAGCAAAAGCCGAATATCCTAAATCGCCCTTTATAGATGCTATAAAAGGTCAGGAAAAACAGATTCTCAATCCTGTCCTGAATATAAAATATGAAAAACAGACACAGAGTACCAAACCGATTCATTTTGTGGCAGAATACAAAAATGTATCAGGTTTTTCCATTAATATCTACGAAGTAAAAAACGACTTAACGGCATTTTTACAGTACACCCGCAATCCTTACGACAATGCATTTAAGAAAATAAAAAAAACGCTGATTAGAAAAGAAGTATATACATTAAATGATCCGAAAGATTTCAGGAATCACAAAACTGCCTTGGAAATAAAGCCTCTTCCTTCAGGAATATATGTGGCTGAATATTCTGTTGACGGCATTAAAGATGATGATACGGACAATCCGAGAGATTTGTATTTCCTGGTTTCGGATAACAGGATTATTTACCATACGAAGTCAGAAAGAGGACAACTTCTCGGTGAATCGAAGCTTGTAAACAGTGAAAACGGCAAACCTGTCATGAGTAAAAGCTTGGCTTTCTATGAATTCGTAAATAATAAAGCACTCATAAAATCTGATGGGAAAACCGATGAAAAAGGACTCTTCGGTCTTCCTGCTACAAATAATAAAGAATATTACAGGACTTTTCTTATCCGACTGCCTGAAACCAACGATTTCCAGATCATGGAAGTGTATGGCGAAAGAATTTCAGGTGGAATTACCGATAGCAAGGATAAAAAACAGAGCAGATCTCAGATCTTTACAGACCGTGCCATTTATAGACCAGGTCAGACCGTTTATTTTAAAGTCATCAATATTCAACGAGATAAGGAAGTAGAGGCTGTCGTTCCGGCTCTTACCCAAAAAATTACCCTTACCGATGCCAATGGGCAGGAAGTATCTGCTCAGAATTTTACGACGAATGACTTTGGTTCGTACCACGGAAGCTTTGTTCTCCCGAAAGGTGGGCTGAACGGAAATTTTTTCCTGCGCACGGATACGAATGATGGTTATAAGAACATTCGGGTTGAAGAATATAAAAGGCCGAAGTTTGAAGTGGTTTTTGATCCGGTGAAGGATGAATACAGATATGGCCAGACCATTCAATTGAAAGGAAAGGCAATGATGTTCTCCGGAGTCGCACTGACTAACGCTACGTTACATTACGAAATAAAAAAGCAAAATATCCGCTGGAAATATTTCGGCTGGTATCCGCCGGGTGATTATGGTAACGAAAATTCGATTCTTGGAGAAGTGAAGACCGATGAGAAAGGAGGATTTGTAATTATGCTGGATCTTAAAAAAGATGAAAAGCTGGAAGGAATCCAGATCGATAATTACCGTATCAAAGCTTCAGTGACAGATATCAACGGAGAAACACAAACCGCTGATACGGAACTGAAAGTGTCTTCGGTCTCCCATTATATTCAGGCAGAAGAAATTAAAAACGTCTTTTCCGGAGAACCTGTGAAAGTAAAAGTTGAAACCAAAAATTACAATGAACAGAATCTTAAAAAATCCTACAAAGTGAAGCTTTCAAAACTTGAAGTACCCGACAGGATTTTCAGGGATAATTTTAAATCAGAAGTTCAGGACCTGCCTGAGTTTTCAAAAGCAGAATTCATCAGCAGATTTCCTCATGATCTTTACGACAAAACTGAGGAACCCGCAAATTTTAAAGTTTCATCAGTAATTCTGAACGATGCCGTACGTCAGGAAGAAGCCCTCGATCTTGGCAAACTAGAAGCCGGAACCTATAAATTGGAATTGTATAACATTGAAGGCCGTGACACCATAAAAGCAGCTCAGAATTTCAGCGTATGGAATAAAAATTTCTTGCCGGATTCCCAGAAAACATTTCTGACGGTTGTGCAGCCTGAAAAAAAATTTGTAAGGGGAGAAAAGGCCGTATTCCATATTTATTCTTCAATACCTGATGCCCTGCTGAATGTTTTTATTCAGGACGGTTCGGGAAAAACTATTTCTGAAGTTCATCATTTTAAAAATGGAATTCTTGAATATGTAACCGCTGTTCCCAAAGATAAAAATGTGCAGGCCCTGAACGTACAATTTCAGGTAGTGGCATTCAATGATGTGCAGACCCAGACGGTAAATCTTCCGGTACAAGATGATGAGGTGGAAGAATTAGCCATAGAAACCGTGACGTTCAGAGATAAAATAGAACCGGGTTCTAAAGAGAAATGGTCAATAAAAGTATCAGGAAAGAACAGGGAGAAAATTAATGCGGAAGTTCTGGCGAATATGTACGATATGTCCCTGGATAAGCTGGCTAAAAATAATTTTGATTGGTACCGTTTTTACGTACCTTCTGCCATGATAGTTTCTTATGATATTAAAAACAATCTTCTTCAGAAATATTATCAGAAAAGACTGATGTATTATGAACCGAAAGTGGTTGAACCTCCTTATTTCAACTGGTTCAACGGAGTTTTGTTTCTTACCGATACAATGACTTTGGAAACGACAACTGGATTAGTTAATCAGGAAGGCGTAAAAGCTGCCGCCTATACACCTCCTCCGCCACCGCCTGTGGGAAGAGCCAGAAGTACAATGGCCAAAGTCGCGATGTCGGAAGATAAAATAGCAGTCATTCAGAATGTAGTTCCTGAGCCTGCGAAGGCTCCTAAAACAGAAGAGTCTCCATCGCCGGAAGCAAGTTTAAACAATGTTTCCGTCCGCCAGAACCTCAACGAAACCGCCTTCTTCTATCCGGATCTAAGGACCGATTCCGAAGGCAACGTGAGCTTTGAATTCACCTCTCCGGAAGCACTCACCAAATGGAAGCTGATGTTCCTGGCACACACAAAAGATGCAAGAGCGGCAACGTTGGAAAAAGAAGTGGTGACACAGAAAGAATTCTCGGTAACACCGAATTACCCAAGATTTTTACGGGAAGGGGATGAGCTGAACTTACAGTCTAAATTATCCAACTTAACCGATAAAAAACTGAGTGGTTATGCCGGGTTACAGATCCTGGATGCCTTTACCAATGAAGATATTTCGGATAAATTCGGACTAAGTGCCCTGACGGCTGTATCAGGATATAATAAAGAACAGGCCTTTTCACTGGATGCTAACGGAAATTCAGTAGTTACCTGGAAGGTTAAAGTTCCGGAAAATGTTTCGTCCATTATCTTAAAAGTTGTGGCCAAAGCCGGAAAATATTCGGATGGTGAGCAGCAGGCCGTTGCCGTTCTTCCGAACAGGATATTGGTAACTGATGCTGTTCCGGTTTTTGTGAAAGAAGGGCAAACCAAGACCTTCGAGTTGGAAAACCTTAAAAATGCAGACTCCAAAACCATAGCCAATGTATCCAATACCCTTGAACTGACCACGAATCCGATCTGGGAAATTATGTTTGCGCTGCCAAGCCTTAAAAATGATCAAAATAATTCTGCGGATGTGATCTTCAACAAGTGGTTTGCCGATGTTGTGGCTTCGGAGATTTTTAAAGCCAATCCGAAAATAAAAACGGTATTTGAAAAGTATCAGGATAAAGGCTTACTGAAATCCAATCTTGAAAAAAACCAGGACCTGAAACAATTGCTGCTGGAAGAAACGCCTTGGGTATTGGAAAGCAATAACGAAAAAGAACAGATGCAGAAACTGGCCCTGCTGTTTGATGCCAACACCATGAAGAATTCAATCACTCAGGATTGGGACGACCTGAAAAAACTACAGAACCCGGACGGCAGCTTCTCGTGGTATCCCGGCTATCCCGGATCATATTCTACCTCGTTGTATATCCTTAAAAATTTAGGCAAAATCAATGTTTGGTTAAAAGACAATTTGGTATATTACCAGAATGCCGATCAGAAAGAAATGGTAAAAAAACTGATCGGATATATCGACGGCGAAATCGAAAAATTTGCAGATCCGAGAGAGAAAAATGTCTGGACTAACTGGACCCTGGATTATCTGGATTCAAGGAGTTACTGGGAAAAAGATTATCCGTTAAAAGGAAAAGGCTCCACTTTAAAAAACCTTGTAAAACAAAAGGCCAAAACAGCAAAGCTTACCGACTTTACGTTCTTTGGACTTCACCGTGCAGCATTGCTGATGAACGATTACGGATTAAAAGATGTTTCCGGTAAAATTATGAATTACTTAAAGGAAACCTCCGTAGAATCAAAGACCCAGGGCGTCTACTGGAAACAGAACCTAAACGACTGGGGGTGGTTCAGTTCAAAAGTCGTAAACCATACCGGTGCCCTGGAAGCTTTTAATAAACTGAACCCTGATGACCAAAAGTTCATTGAAGAAATGAAGATCTGGCTGATTACCCAAAAGGAAGTTAATTCATGGGGCAGCTCCAGAGGAACGGCAGAAGTAATCTATACGATGTTGAATTCTGGGAAATCCTGGACAGGAGCAGAAAGTGATAAAACAACCATTGTCTGGGGCGGAAAAGAGCTCAAGCCCGAAACAGAAGCCACAGGATATATAAAATCAACCGTAAAATCGGATGTCGTGGATAAAAATTTAGCAACGGTTATTGTTACCAAACCGGGCCCGGGAATCGTACAGGGCGGACTGTTCTGGCAGTATTACGAAGATCTGGATAAAATAAAATCCTCTGAAACATATCTTTCCGTAATTAAAGAATTATACAGGAAGATTAAAACCGTAAACGGAGAAGAACTTCAGAAAATTACACCTGAAACACCGTTGAAAGTAGGGGATAAGGTCACGGTGAGAATGATCCTGAATACCAACCGGCCGATGGAGTTCATTCATGTCAAAGACATGCGGGCGGCAGGTTTCGAACCGGTGGATATACTTTCGGGATATCAGTGGAAGAATAATCTGGGGTATTATCAGTCCACCAAAGATGCTTCCACCAATTTCTACATCGAACGGATGCCGAAAGGAAAGTATGTATTTGAGTACGACCTGGTGGCAAATGCTTCCGGAAAGTTCTCCAACGGGATCACCACCATTCAGAACTATTACGCACCGCAGATGAATTCGCATACGAAAGGGGAAAATGTGATCATTTCCGAATAATAAAAAACAATTATTACCAGGAAACGGCTTCTTTTTTAAGGAGCCGTTTTTTATCTTTGGGGAAAAATTCCCGATGTATAATATCTCAGATCTGCAGAACCAGTTTTCAAAACAAAAAATAAACAAAGCAAAGAAGCTGTCAATAAGAGAATTTGAAGAAACTGAAAAGAACCGTTTTGTCTGTTTTGTAGATGATGAAACCGAGTCGTATGACGTAAGTTTGCTAATAAACTCAAAATCTGAAATTACCGGATATTCTTGTGAATGTGGCAGTAAGGATTTCTGTCTTCACGTGCTGGCCATGGGTATTTTTATGTCGGAAAATAAAACCGGCAAAACAAGTTCGCGTAAAGGAGTTAAGAAGAAAATGTCCGAAGCGGAACGGGCGATGGAAGATCTCAATTCGGAGGAACTCAAAACCTGGCTGCTGGAATTCTTCAAAAAAAATAAAGATGCTGAAATGCAGTTTATGCTCAGCTTTGGGCAAAAGAAAAAAGAATTTTCGGAAATCGAAATCTCAGAGCTTATTAAAAATACGATTGCCTCGGTAGCTGGAAAAAGAAAAAGCCTTACCGCGCCGGAAGTTAAAAAGCTGGTAGATCTTCTTACAAAAGCAATCGAGCCGGTAGAGCAGTATCTCCAGCAAAACCCTGACAAAAAGGAAAGTGTCAGGAAGTTTTTAAAAATCAACGATATTATCTACGTCAATCAGATGAAGATCTTATTTTCCGGTACAAGAATGGATACCTTTCAGAAAAAATTAAAAGAACGGTTTCTCACCCATATTAATGCAATAAAAGATTTTGACCTTTGGAAAGAGCTCGCTACCGAGAACTGGTATTTATTTCTGAGATCCGATCATCCTATTACGATCACGTTTTATGATTTTATCATAGAAATGTACCAAACCGGAAATCCTGACCAGAAAATGCACATTGCCGGACTGGTAAGGGAAGAGATTAAAATGTGGAAAAAAACCGATTTCCAATTGAGAACCTCTCTTAAAGAAGATATGTTGGAAATTATTGCCGAAAACGGTTTTTTCAGTGAGCTTCAGGATTATTTCGTGATCGAAGAATACGAACATTCCTATAACCTGAAGGTAATCAACGAGCTGCTGAAAATCGATCTTGAGAAAGCAGAGAAGGCGTGCAAGGTAATTATTGATTCCAATCCGCATGAAAAATATGACCTGCCATATTACAGCATCCTGGAAAAAATTTATCAGGAAAATGGCAGCCCGGCAGATCTTGCCTTTATCAAGAGAAAAATATTCTGGGAAACACGATCTATTGAAGATTATATTTTCATTACGGAAAACGATACCGATACAGAAGAATTAAAAAAATTCAGGAATAGAGCGTTGACTTTGCTAAAAAACACTTTTTTAAGTGCCCCGGAAAATAGGGGTCTGTATTTTGCCATTCTGGACTATGAAAAAAATTATAAAAAAATGCTTGATGCTATTGATAGGAACACACCAACTTCAATCATCAACCTCTATGCTGAAAAATTATATTTAACCAATAAAAATAAATTTCTGATGGCGGTAAAAACACGGAACGAATGGAGCAGCACGGAAGAAGATGAAGAGGTGCTGGCTGATTTCCTGGCCTTGAAATACGATGCCGCTCAGCTGCAGGATGCATTTGGTAAAAAACACTATGGATTCGGATCAGACAGGTTTTCAAAAACTGTTTTAAGCAAAGTCGGGCTTTCTTAATTGTTTCTTAATATCAAAAATAAATTAAGTCAACCGGTTATGGTATTAACTGCAGAAAACTTCCGGCATCCTTCTTACAGTCTTTCCATCACGAATATCAATTCGAGAAACAAAATTAATTTCATATAGTTTCTGTATCGAAAAACTGATATATTTGTCTCTCAACATTCAGATAAACTATGGAAAACGTTTTTGACGCAAAAGATGCTCAGCACTACATCGACAGGATAAACAAACTTACACCGGAAACCAAAGGTTTGTGGGGAAAAATGACAGTAGATCAGATGCTGGCCCACTGCAACGTATCTTACGAGATGGTTTACGAACCCGAAAAGCATAAAAAACCGGGAGCTATTGCAAAATTCATTCTTAAAAATTTTGTGAAACCGAAAGTGGTTGGTGAAAAAGCATATACGCAGAACGGGCCGACGGCTCCTCAGTTTATCATTTCGGATCATAAGAATTTTAACGAAGAGAAAAAGCGGCTGATCGGATTTATCCAGAAAACCCAGCAGCTCGGACGCTCCGCTTTCGACGGTAAAGAATCCTTTTCTTTCGGAAAACTGAAAGCCCAGGAATGGAACAATATGTTTGCCAAGCATCTCAACCATCACCTGGCACAATTTGGCGTCTGATATGAAAAAGTTCCTTTTGTTTTTTCTCATAGCATTTGCCTTTTCTCTTTCTTTTTCACAGGTAAAGCCATTTCCGTTAAAGCATGAAGACTTTAGTCGGTTTCTGCTGAATGGCAACACCCCTTTTTATGGAGAGATCTCCACCGATAAAGCAGAAATTAAAATACAGATTGAAAAATCGACTAAAAATCCGGATAAACCCGAACAGTATTTTATTTCCGGGCATTCTGAAGTTGCAGGTACAAAATCCGGCTTTTCAGGAGAAATTACCTTTACCCAGAGATTTAATGTCAATAATGCACCGGACGAGATGCTTGTATTTGCAGATTTTGTAATGAAGGAACTGGGTACCGGAGAACATTCCGGGATTTTTACCGGGAAAGTAAGGATGCAGATGAACAAAATTATAACCAAGGAAAGCCTTGCTACCGTTACCTTTAAAGGAAGATGGGAAAATTATCCGGGTACACTGGATTTTGAAACCTGGTGGGCTAATTTTGTTCCGAAAGATATTTCCAAAGTGGTATTTAAATAAAACAACAATCGATTATGAAAAAACTTTTATTACTTTTTATCCTTATTTCAGGCTTTGCTTTTTCGCAAATGCCGGATATTTCCAATATTTGGCTCAACAACAGCAGAGCGTACACCGGAACCATCGGAAACCCGAATCAGGAAATCAAACTAAAGATCAACATTTCCGAGCAAAACCGGAAAAACGACCAGGAATATTTTGTTTCAGGCTACACGCTTGTCGATAAAGTCTATTCTAAATTCGAAGGGAAATTTACCATTACCAAATACAAAGATGCCCGTAAAAAAGGGACGGTTTTTGGGGAATACGAACTGGCAGAAGAAAACAAGGGAAAGCATTCCGGGATTCTAAAAGGAAAGTTTATCTATACTTTCCGCTGGAATAAAGACACGGAAAAAGTGGAAGACCAGGAAATCGAACTGAAAGGAAACTGGAAAAGTTACGACGGAACCATGGATTTCAAAACGTTAATTACAAATCAGTAATTCATAAATAAAAAGCAGCGTATGAAATTAGGCGCATTCTCTATCAGCTTAAGTGTAAAGGATCTTCAGAAATCCAGAGACTTTTATGAAAAACTGGGGTTCAGCATGATGGGCGGAGCGATGGAACAAAACTATCTCATCATGAAAAACGGTGATCATATTATCGGGCTGTTCCAGGCAATGTTCGACGGCAATATGCTGACCTTCAATCCGGGATGGGACCAGAATGCCCGGAATCTTGAGGCTTTTGATGACGTTCGGGATATTCAGAAACAAGTAAAGGAACAGGGTATCGAACTTTTAAAAGAAGCCGATGAAAGTACTTCCGGCCCGGAGCATATTTACCTGAAAGATCCGGACGGAAACATGATCCTGATCGATCAGCACCGATAATATAAATTAAACTCAATCTTAACCTTAATACAAGTCATTGTATGGCAACAGTAAACATTTACCTTACTTTCAACGGAAACTGCCGGGAAGCTTTTGATTTCTACAAATCCGTTTTCGGCGGCGAATATCCTTACATCGGAACTTTCGGGGAAATGCCTCCTGCAGATGGGCAAGAAGTAAAAGAAGAAGACCGGGACAAAATTATGCATGTTACCCTTCCGATTTCACAGGAAACCATCCTGATGGGAAGCGATGCAGGTTGTGATCATGCGCCAAACCTGATTATGGGCAACAATTTTTCCATCTCCGTAAATGCTGAATCCAGAGAAGAGGCTGATCGCCTGTTTAACGGTCTTTCAGCGGACGGTAAAATAACCATGCCCATGGAAGAAACATTCTGGGGCGCCTATTTCGGAATGTTTGCCGATAAATTCGGGATCAACTGGATGGTAAATTATGACGATCCTTCAAAAACGGAACAGCATCCTTAGATAAAATAGTACAATATAGAAATTTAGTACATTAGAAGACTAAAAAATTGAGTCCGTCTCACAACTGGTGAAAACGGACTTTTTTTATGATTTTTTCGACCATTTGTCCGGGAACGATTTTCATTAAGTCAATTCTTAACCCGCATCATTTAATTGTGAGCCTGATTCTTTTTTTATGATCCGGGCAATTTCAGGAGTTTGATCCGGCTCTCCGCTACTACTCCTCGCGCTGCCTGCTCTCCAATACACGCCTCTACTGAAGCCTTTCCCGCCAAACCCTCCAACCTGCTGTGGGGTAACCGCTGCGATCCGGGCTAGGAAAGCAGTCCTTCAGATCCGTAACCGTAAATGAAATCGTCACTGATCTTATTTATTCCCGATCCTCATACTCTCCAACCCTCCAATCCTCAACTCTCCAGCTCCTTCTTATATCCGAAAACTCCCCGACTCTCCAACCCTGGAAACTCTCAAACTCACCAACTGCCCTAAATATTTCAACACTCACCGGTTTGTTATTATTGATTTAAATTATTAAATTTGTTATAAACGATAGATATTAATAATAAACAATGAAGAACATACTGAAAAAAACGGCTTTGGGAATAGGTACTTTTGCGGCAATAATGCTACAGGCCCAGAAAAATGATCTCGGAGCTTGGTATATGTACTTCGGAAACAACAAAATCAGCAAAAAGCTAAACCTTCACAACGAAATCCAGTACCGGAACTTTGATGTTATCGGCGATCTCGAACAACTCCTGATCCGTACCGGGATCGGATACGACCTGACGGAGAACAACAACAATGTATTGTTGGGCTATGGATTTATTCTGAGCAAGCCCTATGTAAACGGCGAAAAAACGGAAAATATCGAACACCGGATTTTTCAGCAGTACATTACCAAACAAAAGTTTGGAAGATTTAATCTTCAGCACCGTTACCGTCTGGAAGAAAGAATTCTGGAGGACGATTTCAGGATGAGGTTCAGGTATTATTTAAACCTGAATATACCGATCAATAATAAGGAGATGCTGCCTAAAACGTTATATGCTTCAGTATACAATGAAATATTCCTCCATTTGGACAGCCCGGTATTCGACCGAAACAGGGTATACGGTGCATTAGGATATGTTATCAGCAAGAACATGAGAATCGAAGCCGGCTACATGAACCAGATCCAGGAAAACAAAAACCGCGGCCAGATCCAGATCGGCTTTTACAACAACATCCCGTTTACAAAAGACTAAATAATAGTCGGGAAGAGGGATGCCGGAAGTTTTCCTGCTATTCTCAAAGATAGGGAGTCTGTTGTTTATTAAAAATATTCTTACCTAAATCCAAAATTTAAAAGAAAAAAATAATTATAAAACAGCATTACCCTTGAACTAAAAGCCAATAAACAGAGAACTTTTCTAAGAAAGATAAGCATTTCCCTTCCACCGGAGGAGTGACGAGAATTCAAAGAATTTTTGACGGGGTGGCCAATAAAGCAAAACAGTAAAATCAAATGGCAGGATTTCAATCTTCACCGTTTTTTAAGTAAATTAATTTTAACATATACACCTGCCGGAGATCGATAATATCCTTTTTAAATCTCACCTCACACAAAACCATGAAGAAAAATTATTAATGATTAAAAACAGTTCAGTATTTTTAAAAAAAATTAATAATGATTCACAGTTATGTTATCATATCAATTGCAGTCCTCCTTTCTGTAATGATACTCGTCATGATCGGGCAGAAGCTCAAAGTGGCCTATCCTATATTCCTGGTGATCGCCGGGTTGATTATCAGCCTTGTTCCGGGGATGCCTCACATTGAAATCGAACCGGATCTCGTATTTCTGATTTTCCTTCCGCCGATTCTGTTTGAAGCCGCCTGGTTCACTTCCTGGCAGGATTTCCATAAATGGCGGAAACAGATCTTTTCCATGGCCTTCGGACTGGTCTTTCTTACGTCCATTGTTGTAGCTTATCTTTCCTCGTCCATTATTCCGGGGTTAACGGTAGCCATGGGCTTCCTGCTGGGAGGGGTAAATTCCCCGCCTGATGCCGTGGCGGCCACTTCCGTTTTGAAGCATGTGAAAATCCCTAAAAAAATCACGACGATCCTCGAAGGGGAAAGCCTCATCAACGATGCGTCGAGTTTAATTGTCTTTAAATTTGCACTGGCGGCTGTAATTTCCGGGCAGTTTATTTTCGGGGAAGCCGTAAAAGACTTTTTTACCATGGCTATCGGAGGCATTGGCGTAGGCGTTGGAAGCGGATTGCTTTTCGGTGCTTTGCTGAGGATTATTCCGTCCAATTCCAATATCGACACCATTATTACGCTGATTGTTCCGTACATTATGTATATAGGAGCGGAACATTTCCATTTTTCCGGAGTGCTGGCTGTTGTGGCGGGAGGACTTCTGATGTCCTATAATTCCCATTGTTACCTCAGCCATACTTCAAGGATACAGTCGGGAAACGTCTGGAGTGTTCTTATTTTTTTGATGAATACCATCATTTTTATCCTGATCGGATTGGAATTGCCGGTCATTGTGGCTGCGATGAAAGATTATACCATTTCAGAAGGCATTATTTACAGCATCGTTATCGGCGGAGCGATCATCGGAACCAGGATTCTGTACAGCTATGCGTTGATGTACTTTCCAAGGCTTTTATCAAAAGAAGTATGCCGGAAAAATCCGAAGCCCGACTGGCGCGAACCGTTTATCATCAGCTTTGCCGCCATGCGGGGTGTTGTTTCTCTGGCCGCAGCGCTTTCGATTCCTGCATTCCTGCCAAACGGGGAAGCCTTTCCGCACCGGAACATCATCCTGTTCGTCACCTTTGTCATTATCCTGATTACTTTGGTAGGACAGGGGCTTTTACTTACACCAATTTTAAAACTTTTAAAAATACAGGATGCCGGAAGTGAACTGCCGGAAGAAAAGCAGGAAGTGATTTTGATGCGTAAGCTGAAAGAAACGGCCTTACACAAACTTGAAAACGATTTCTCCGATCTGGCAGAAAGAAACAGCCTGGTGCAGCATCAGAAGCACCGTCTGGAAAATGAAATGATCATGATGGCCGATAAATCACAATGCCTGGCGTCCGCAGGAGATTACGTCACCGCGATGAATGAAAACAAAGAAGTGATGCGTCAGCTGATTCAGGCTCAGCGCAATGAACTTCACCGCATGAAAAAGGAAAAAATTTTTGACGACCATGTAATGAGAACTATCGAAATGCAGCTGGATTTCGACGAAGCTAAAATCACCGGCTTTTCCCATGGATAAGTAAATCATATAATTGACTATGAAATTTTAAAATCCTTTGTGGTTTTTTATAAGTGAAACAGATTAAAAATAGTTGCCTGAAACTGTATATTGAAAGCTGTAGTTAGAAACTTCCGAACTGAAAAAAAACCGGGTTGGTGTTACACCTTTATTAAAAACAAATCAAATCAAACCGAATAGATCAGTATTTTTTAAATCACGAAAAAGTATTTTTTAACTTTAACTGCAACCGTGATTTGTTATAATTTGATCAACCTGTTGATGAAATTAGTTCGGAGGGATAAATTTTGCTAATTTTGGGGAAATTATTAAGAAATCAATGAAAAAAAATATTTTAATAGGATTTGTAGCGGTACTGATGCTGACTTCATGTAAGGATGATAAAAAGGTACTCGATTCACTGGCGGATTATAACAATTCGATGATGGAAAAAGGATACCATTTCGGAGATAAATTAAGCCTTCCGAAAGAAGTGACGGATGATGCGGAAAGCATTTCCATCAGCTTCGGAGATAAGGAAACATCCAGCCTTACGATCGATCCTAAATATTTCACCCTGGGCGACAATGCGGTGACGTTTAATATTAAAACCAAAGGCGGCGAAACGTTAACCCAGGATGCAACCATCAACGTTTTTGCAAAGAATCCGGAGCAGAAAATCAATTACGAAATCATCGCGGAATATCCGCACGACCCCGAAAATTTCGTTCAGGGATTTCAGGTAGAAGGCAATACGATCTATGAAAGTGACGGACAGAACGGCTCTTCGCAAATCTTAAAATATACATTGGGAACTACAACGCCTCTGGCTTCCACCAAGCAGGCAAAAGAAGATTTTTCCGAAGGAAGTACAATTGTCGGGGATAAAGTGTATCAGCTTACCTGGCAGAGCAAGAAAGGATATATTTACGATAAAAGTTCTCTGAAACTTTTATCAGAATTTGCATATCCGAATGTGTTGGGTGAAGGTTGGGGATTAACGTATGACGGAAAAAATCTGATCGCTTCGGACGGAAGTAAATTATTGTATTTTCTTGATCCTGCCAATCCTTCAAAGCTGGTAAAATATATTGCGGTGGCGGGAAGTTCACAGGCTTATGATCAGCTGAACGAACTGGAATACCACAACGGATTCATTTATGCGAATGTTTGGCAGAAACCTGTTATCTTAAAAATCAACCCGGCCAATGGGGAAGTCGTGGGAACATTTGACTTTAAAGATATTGCGAAGCAGAATACCAAAGGTAGCGATGATGTACTGAACGGAATCGCTTTCAAAGGCGATAATATGCTGATTACCGGGAAAAACTGGCCAAAGATTTACGAAGTAGCCATCAAATAATTTATAGATATTCTTAATGAAGAAAAGTTTTATCACAGGCTTTGCTGCGGTACTGCTGCTGGTTTCCTGTAAAAACGATAAAAAAATCCTGGACAGCCTGGCAGATTACAACAATTCGATGGAAGAAAAAGGCTATCATTTCGGGGATAAATTAAACCTTCCGGAAGAAGTGACGGACAATGCCGAAAGTATTTCCATCAGCTTCGGCGATAAAGAAACTTCTGATCTAACGATTGACCCGAAATTTTTTGATTTCGGGGACAATGAAGTGACTTTTAATATCAAAACCAAAGGCGGTGAAACACTAAGCCAGGATGCTACCATCAATGTGTTTTCAAAAATACCGGAGCAGGATATTGCTTATAAAATCGTAGCGGAATATCCCCACGACCCGGAATATTTTGTGGAAGGTTTTCTGCTTGATGGCAATACCGTTTATGAAAGTGACGGTCTCAAGAATGCATCTCAGTTAATAAGATATTCTTTAGGAGCTACAACCCCAACCACTACTGAAAAACAACCCGCGAATATATTTTCCGAAGGCATCGCCATTGCAGGGGATAAAGTTTATCAGTTGACGTATCAGAATAAGATCGGCTTTATATATGATAAAAACACATTGAAGAAAATCTCGGAATTTCCTTTGCCGGATGAATTCGGTGAAGGATGGGGGCTTACTTATGACGGAAAAAACCTGATTGCGGATTCGGGTTCCAACGATCTGTATTACCTGGACGTGAATAATCCCTCCAAAGTCGTGAAAACAGTTCCGGTAGGAGGAAATAAAACCATTTACAACCAGATCAACGAATTGGAATACCACAACGGGTTTATTTATGCTAATGTCTGGCATCAGCCTTACATCCTGAAAATTAATCCTTCCACCGGAGAAGTGGTCGGGAAATTTGATTTTACGAAAATTACGGAACAATATACGAAAGACGACAGTGAACACGTTCTGAATGGGATTGCCTTTAAAGGAGAAAATATGCTCGTGACCGGGAAAAACTGGCCGAAGATATATGAAGTTGCTGTTCAGTAAGTTAAAATCAGGTATAATTTCTGTTAAACTCAATAAAAATAGTAAATTGGTAGCGTTCCTTATGGGAGCGCTATCATCGTAAAAGAATTTGAAACTACTCCATTTAATATTTGCTTTGCTTTTCTGTTCCGTAACGGCACAGAAGACTCTTCCTTTTGATACGCTGAAGCTGAAGGATGCGAAAGATATGCTTGTTGACGATTACGGAAATCTGTACATTTATAAGAATAAAGAATTCAGCTTTACCAAATACGATTCCCTCGGCAGGCAGCTTGGGAAAATGATGCTTACCGTTCCTTATAAAGTGCAGACCGTACAGAACCCTCTGAGCGTTCCGTTGTTTTCGGAGAATGCTCAGGAAATGAAGTTTGTGGACCAGAATCTCAATGAAATCCAGCGGGTGGACTTCAGGCAGAAGTTCGGATTTATCAAAATGGCTTATGCCGAAGACCTGCAGCAGATCTGGCTGCTCGATGACAGTACCAAACGTCTAATCCAATACAATTTCAGGAATGACAACACCATCAATTCCTACCCTTTTGATGCAAGCTTCGATGACTTGATGGATCTTTTGGTATACGAAAATAAAGTGTATATTCTTACCAGGAATCACATCCGGGTATTTACCTTAAAATTTGAAAAGATCTTTGAAGCTCCTGTAGAAAATGGTAAACGTTTCCGGAGGGAGAACGAAACGATCCTGGTTATAACAAATAATTCCGTACTGCAGTATATTCCGGAAAAAGAAATGGTTAAGATTTTCGATGATCCCGATGTGCAGATTGTGGATAAAAATGTACTGTCTTATTTTGAAATAAAAGCCAACAACCTGTATCTTTACAGCCTTGAGAAAGCCAGGGGAACAACGCCTGAAAACGAGCCGGAGCCTCTTCAAAAAGCAACTGAAAAGGATGTTGAGAAATCAGCGGAAAAACCTGCTGAAGCCAGCAGTCAAGAGCAGAAGCTGGAGCAGAAAACTCAGGAAATTGAAAGCAAAAACCCTGCGGAAAGTTCTCTGCGGAAACTTATGGATGAAAGTTCGGAGGTTCAGGCGGCCGGCGTTTAATTATTGATCAGACAACATTAAAATATACTTAAGAGAAATATGCATATTGCAGTTACAGGAAATATCGGAGCGGGGAAAACAACATTAACGACGATGCTTTCCAGGCATTACGGCTGGGATGCCCAATTTGAAGATGTGGATCATAACCCTTACCTGGAAGATTTCTATGCCGACATGAGCAAGTGGAGTTTCGCACTTCAGATCTATTTTCTCGGAAGCCGTTTCCGACAGGTAAAAGAGATCAGAGAAAGCGGAAAAAACATCATTCAGGACCGTACGATCTACGAAGATGCCCATATTTTTGCGGAGAACCTCAATGATATGAACCTGCTTTCGGACCGCGATTTTAAAAATTATGAATCGGTTTTTAGCCTGATGAAATCTTTTGTTTCAGCACCGGACCTTCTGATTTACCTTAAATCTGATGTTCCGAATCTGGTGAAAAAGATCTACAAAAGAGGCCGGGAATATGAAGCCTCGATCAGCATCGAATACCTTTCCAAGCTGAATCAGAAATACGAAAAATGGATTTCCAACTATACCGAAGGAAAATTGCTGATTATTGAGGTAGATGATCTGGATTTCGTGGAAAAACCTGAAGATTTCGGTTTCATTCTGGAAAAAATCGAAGCCGAACTGTACGGATTGTTTTAATAAAAGTTTTACTCGAAATCAATCTTGGTAAGTAAATTGCTGGTAATTCTTTTAAAATAAATTGATTTTATAAAAGTAATAAAGATGGTCGTAAAAGTTCTACATAACGGAAATTGCTCGAAATCGAATGCCGTTCTGGAATATCTTGATGAAAACGGTGTGCCGTTCGAGATCATCAATATACTGGAAGATCCGCTGACTGAGCTTGAGATTAAAACAGTTTTAAAGAAACTCAACCAAAGTGTTTTTCATATCATCAGAAAAAATGAAAATCTGTATGTTGAGAAATTTGCCGGAAAAAATCTTTCAGAAGAAGAGTGGATTAAGATCTTGGCTGAAAATCCTTCGCTGATTCAGCGGCCGATTATCATCAAAGGTTCTGTGGCCATGCTTGGAAGACCTGTTGAAAACGTAAAATACTTTATTGATAAATAATAAATATTGAAAAGATAAACTAAAAAGTCAGCTTTACGGCTGACTTTTTTATTTTATAATAGAATTACGCCTTCTATTTTGGCGACTTCCTGATAAATATGAACTACCTGATTGGCATCCAGCACAAAGGCGTTGACGTTGCAGGCCGTATATTTTCCGTTTTTACTTTCCCGGTTTCCCAAGGTAAACTTGATTCCGTCGAATACTTTATAGATCTCCGTCAGTTTTGCCTGGTCTGTAGGAATAATAAATTTAAATAAATAATCTTCCGGAAAATCGTGATGATCTTCCAGTTTTTCCCGTAAAGAAATATAAAAATCTTCGGGGCTTGCATGTTGATTTCCTTGTAATATATCCATCTGCTTGTAATATCTCTATAAATATACTGAAAAATTATTTACTTTCCAAGAGATCCCAGCAGTGAACCGGAGTTCCGGATTTCATAATCTTCGATAATATTGAATATCCCGTTCACAAGCTGTTCTGAAGCCAGTTGGCTCAACCCTCCCGAATTGACGGTTGTTTTGCTTCCTAACAGGCTTCCCAGGAAATTGCTTCCGGATAAAGCGGTATTGATGCTTTTTACAATCCCATACTGATTAAGCTGCTCATCCACCTTCGGCATAATGGCCGCAATCAGCTGCTGGGAAGTTTTTTCCTTTAAAATCAATGTAGCTGTTCCCTTTTCTCCCTGAATGATTCTCGTAACGTCCTGCGCATTTAAGCTGTTGACTGCCCCTACTAAGATCGGCTTTGAAATATTAACGGTGTAGGCTGCTGCATCAGCAATATAAGCACGTTCTTTTGCGACCAGTGAAGGTGCTACCTTTTCCAGTACCGAATTAATATCCCTCAGCTGTTTCGGCAAGGCTTTATCAACCATATTATTCTGCAAAAATGCATCCCGGTTGCTGTAAATGCTCGCCCCTTTATCGATTCCATTAAGAAGAAGCCTTTTAATGATCGATAATCCCAGATCAGATGTCGCTAATGTCGTGCAGGACTGCACGGTAGTATTAATAATAGCTCCAGTTCCAATAAGTAAAGCTGCAGCAATGATGTATTTTTTCATTGATATTGATTAAACGTTATAAGTTTTCAAATAATGAACCAAAATTAGGATACTGGAATTAGTTTAACAAATTTTATAATTCGGAATATTAAGAAATCTCTTTTTCCCAAAATTGTCTCTTCCTGACAAGAATTTATTTAAAATTATCTTTAAAAAGAACAAAATATCAGTAATAATAAATAATTTTTTTATCTTAAATGTGAAGTTATAGATTTAAAATATCATATAAAATTTTATTTATTGTGAATAATTTTTTAATGATAAGCTCATTTTGTTGAAATTTAGTAAAATTATCACTTTTAACAGGTTACCAAAAAAATTAAGTAAAATTAACATTGTTAAATATATTTTTATAATTTTGGCTAATGTCTTTTTTTGAGAACACGCAGAATGTTATCGGAAAAAGTATGAAAAGGCTTATTTCTTTTCATAAAAACTGATTGTACGAATAAAATAAAACTATATGAAACAACGTGATTTAAAGTATTCATGTCTCATTGCCGTACTCTATTTCGGAATGAACGTGAATGCACAAACAACACCAAGAGATACTGTTGCCAAAGAGCAGAAGATTGAGGAGGTGGTGATGATTGGGTACGGATCTCAGAAAAAGGAGAATATTACCGGAAGTATTGGGATTATTTCTGCAAAAGATTTAGCTGACAAACCTAATGCAAACCCGCTAAGTTCTGTACAGGGAAAAGCATCAGGTGTTCAGATTTTTAATTCTGCGACTCCCGGAGGTTCTCCTAGAGTAGATATCCGGGGTATTGGTTCAATTACTGGAAATACTGTGTATATCGTAGATGGGTCTATTACTACAGATATATCTTATTTAAATCCTCAGGATATAGAATCTATGAGTATTTTGAAAGATCCATCGAGTTTGGCTATCTATGGAGCTCAGGCGGGAAATGGTGCTGTAATTATTAAGACTAAGAGTGGAAGAGGAAGAAAACCAACATTTAATGTAAATTCTTATCTGGGAATAAAAACAGTGACCAATGTTCCTAAATTGGTAAATGGAGATCAATATATTGAATTATATAATGAAAAACTTCTTAATGATAACGGATCAAGTGCTGGTTCTATTTCAAAAGCACAGTATCCTGGAAATACAAATTGGTTTAAAGAGATTTTAAGACCAAGTACCATCAACTCAAATGATTTTTCAGCATCTGGAGCAATCGGTAAACTATCATACTATGCAAGTACAAGCTATTTACAGGATGAAGGTAATTTGGATGCAAATAAAGGAATTAATTCCGGAAGTAATTTTAATAGATTTACAGCAAAAGCCAATTTAAGCTATAAAATTACGGATAATATTACGATTGGAGATAATTTTACTTTTTCTAAAATGCTTACTAATATTGCTAATAATCCTCTTCTGAATGCTTATAATGCACCACCAGTATATGGTCCAATAGATCCATCAACAGGAAATTATCAATATTTTACTTTGGTGACTGTTAATAACCCAAGAGCACAGCTTGATTTATTCAGATCACAAAATAGACAACAAAGATTACTGAACAATGTTTGGGGAGAAGTGAAATTTTTGAAAGATTTTACTCTGAGAGTCAGTTTAACAAATGATAATTTGAATTCTAATCTTTATGAATATACTCCTGTTATGACGTATGTTCCACAGCCAGGAAAGTCTTCTTTGGTTACTAGAGATTCAAGAAATAGAGATTATGTTTGGGACAATACATTGAATTGGAAGAAAAACTTTGGGAATCATCATTTAGATATTTTGGCAGGCTTTTCCAGAACTCAAAATTATTATACACAATTCTATCAGACTTCGCAGGATGTAGTTTATGATGGTACTAAAGGTTCTTTGGAAATAGCGAATGGTACAAATATTTTTGCGACAGATAAATATGACCCAGTACGTAATGTGATTCCTTATATGTCCAGAATACAATCTTTTTTTGGAAGAATTAACTATGATTATGCCGGCAAATATTTACTTAACGGATCAATTCGTAGAGATGGTTCTTCAAACTTTAACGTTAACAGGAATGAAATATTCCCATCAGTTAGTGCAGGTTGGGTAGTTTCAAAAGAAGATTTCATGAGCAACCAAAATGTATTTGATCTTTTGAAATTTAGAGGAAGCTGGGGTAGAACAGGAAATCCTAATGTACAATATGGCGCCTATCAGCTTACTGCTACTCTCGTTAATTCTGGAGCATATTATGGAAATACGGGGTCTCCTGCACAAACAATTAGTGAATTTATTGATACTACAATTAAGTGGGAAATTACTACAGGTAAAGACTTTGGTATAGAAACGGCTTTTTTAAATAACAAACTGAAATTTGAAGCTACCTATTTTGATAAAGATACAAAGGATGTAGTATACGGTATAGTGCAAAGCCCTGTTTCAGGAGCTAGTAATAATAACAATTATGTTACTAATGCGTATGCATTTAGGAATAGAGGATTGGAATTATCATTAAATTATGATGCAAAAATTTCAGAGAAAGTAAGATTAGGCTTCTATGGAAATTTCACTTCACTTAAAAATGAGATTACCTCTGTTTTCGGTGGATCATATCAAAATGCAGGAGCAAGCCTTTTCGGAAATCAAATTGTAAGATTGGAAGCAGGTCAACCAGTAGGGTCATATTATGGATATCAGGTCGCAGGAGTTTTCCAGACAGATGCTGAAGCTGCCGCATCAGGACAGACTGGGGCAAAAGCTGGTTGGTTTAAATTTGCAGATCAGGACGGTAATGGAATTATTGATGAAAGAGACAAAACTTTTCTGGGTAGTCCGGTACCAAAAGGTACTTATGGTTTTGGAGTTAATATGAATGTATCTGATTTCGACTTTGCCATCGACTTTCAGGGGGTATTTGGTAATAAGATATATAATTATAACCGCGAACAGAGATATGGTAATGAAAGCTGGGATCTGGATTTTTACAATAACAGATGGCATGGTGCAGGCACTTCAAACTCTTATCCGATGGTAACCAATAACCAATCTGTAATTCTACCAAACAGTTTTTATGTAGAAGATGGAAGTTATTTCAGAATCAGAAATATTCAGGTAGGTTATACATTATCTAAAGGTTTTGCAAAATTACCGAACTTTAGTAGAGTAAGAATATACCTAAGTGCACAGAATCCTTGGACAACTTTTAAATACCACGGATTTTCACCGGAAATTACAAGTGCAGATAGAGTAAGTATGGGAGTTGATAATAACATTTATCCACTGTCTGCAATCTATACAATAGGTACCAATATAACTTTTTAATTAGAAAATTCATGAAAAAAATATTTTTGTCATTAGTATTACTGGCAGCTTCGATTGGTTGTAAAGATGATTATTTAGATGTAGATCAGCCAGGTAGAATTCAAGCAGCTTCATTTTTTACTACTCAAGATGATGCAATGCAGGCAACATCAGCTATTTATTCAGCTCTTAGAAGTTGGGAAAATTCCGCATTTCCTGCACAGTTTGTTTTTGGAGTTCCAGCAGATGATGTAGAGAAAGGCTCAAATCCGGGAGATGCTTCTTTTATAAATGCTTATGATCAGTTTACCTATACCGCAAGCGATGGAGGTGTTGAAGGATACTGGATTGGTCAATGGCAGTTTGTTAACAGATGTAATCAAGTGTTGACCAATGTTCCTAATATTAATATGGATGCAACTCTGAAAAATAGGCTGCTTGCTGAAGCCAGAATGTTACGTGCATATTTTTATTTTAATTTAGTTAGAATATACGGTGGTGTTCCGATCTTTGACGGGTTACCGGCGGATAAAAATTACAACATTCCAAGAAATTCAGTGGATGAGGTTTATAATTTTATCATTTCTGATTTGTCTGCAGCTGCAGCAGTTCTTCCACAGGCGTATCCGGCGAGTGATTTAGGACGAGTAACTAAAGGTGCTGCCCTAGGGTTGTTGTCGAAAGTTTATCTTTATAAAAAAGATTGGCAAAAGGCATATGATACGTCAAATCAGGTTATTGCACTAGGATATTCTTTAGATCCTAATTTTAATCATTTGTTCAGGCCTGCAGGTGAATTCGGCTCAGAATCGGTATTTGAAGTGAATTGCCAGTGCTCCACAGAATTCGGAGGAAGCCAATATGCTGAAGTACAAGGTGTAAGAAATCAATTCGGATGGGGCTTTTTCACGCCAAGTTCTGCCTTAGAATCAGCATTTGAAACAGGTGATATTCGTAAAGAATTAACAATCCTGAGAGAAGGGGAAACTACACCTGAGGGAGATTTGATTCATAAAGGTGATCCACAAGCAGGAAATTCTTGGAATCAAAAAGCTTATGTCCCTACATCACTAAATAATAGTGCTTGCGGATATGGATCAATACAGAATATAAGAATATTGAGATTTGCTGAAATTCTTTTGATCAATGCTGAAGCAGCCAACGAATTAGGAAATACAACCACGGCTATTACCAATCTTAACAAAGTAAGAACGAGAGCCGGTTTGGCCGGAACGACTGCAACTACTCAGCCTGCATTAAGAACTGCTATCTGGCGTGAACGCAGAGTAGAGCTGGCTATGGAGGGCGATCGTTTTGTAGACTTGGTAAGAACAGGCCAAGCAGCAACTGTTTTGGCACCTTATGGATTTAAAGCTGGGAAAAATGAAGTATTCCCGATTCCTTTAAATTCAATTAATCAAAGCAGTGGCGTTTTAACCCAAAACCCTGGCTATTAATATTGATATAACAATTGAGAGGAGAATGAAAGTTCTCCTCTTCTTTTAGTATTCTGTTAAAAAAGATTTTATGAAAAGGATTATACTATCAGCCGTTGCTCTCTCATTATTCAGTCTTTCCTGCCAAAACATCCAAGTCCAAAACACGCAGCCATCTACAAACCAACCTGTCAAGACTAATCTCACTGATAACCAGCTCCTGGACCTCGTTCAAAGAGAATCCCTGAAATATTTCTGGGACTACGCCGAACCGAACTCGAAACTTGGCAGGGAAAGGTACCATGAAGACAACATCTATCCGGATAATGACAAGCATGTAGTAACGACCGGCGGTTCGGGATTCGGGCTTGCCACGATATTGGTAGGAGTAGAGAGAGGATTCGTACCGCGTAAAGAAGCAGTGAAACGATTGACCACCATGATGGATTTTCTTGCGAAAGCTGACCGTCACAAAGGAGCCTGGTCGCATTGGATCAACGGCGAAACGGGAAAAACCGTGCCTTTCGGAAAAAAAGATAACGGCGGCGACTTAGTGGAAACAGCATTCCTTACTTCAGGAATTCTGATGGTCCGTGAATACTTTAAAAACGGAAAAAACAAAGAGAAAGCATTGGCTAAGAAATGCGACGAACTCTGGAAAGGTATCCAATGGAATTGGTACACCAAAGGCGGGGAAAAAGTTCTTTACTGGCATTGGTCACCCGATTATCAGTGGCAAATGAATTTTCCGCTGCAGGGGTATAACGAATGCCTGATCACTTACATTTTAGCCGCTTCATCACCCACTTATCCGATTGATGCGGAGACCTATTACAAAGGCTGGACAAGAAACGGAACCTACCTTTCAGACAAAGAAAAATACGGGCTGCCAATGTATGTTAAACACAATGGTGCTGAAGAATACGGCGGTCCGCTGTTTTGGGCCCATTATTCCTATATCGGCCTTGATCCGACCAACCTGTCTGACAAACTCATTAAAAATTACTTCGACTTAAATAAAAACCAGGTTCTCATTGATTACAAATACTGCGTCGAGAATCCGAAACACTGGAAAGGTTATGGGCCGAACTATTGGGGATTGACAGCAAGCTACTCCAGAAACCAGGATGGAGGAGTGGGGTATGATGCTCATTTCCCGCAAAACGATCACGGTGTGATTACACCAACTGCAGCGTTGAGTAGTTTCCCCTATACGCCGAAAGAATCGATGGATTTTCTGAGATTTCTGTATACTCAAAAACCTGAATTCATCGGATCGGCAGGCCCTTATGATGCCAATTCCATCCATTACAACAACTGGACGACCCCAAGGTATCTGGCTATCGACCAGGGCACCATTGCGCCGATGATCGAGAACTACAGGACCGGGTTTTTGTGGAAGCTTTTCATGAACGCTCCCGAAATCCGAAGCGGACTGAAAAAGCTGAGCTTTACCTCTGAAAAATACAATATCAGGTAACCCGTTAATATAATTTTTAGTAATTTGAAGCTGTTTCCCGCTTTCCGCTATTACTCCTCGCTCACCTTTCAGGCTCGCTGTGGGGTAGCCGCTGCAATCGGGGCTAAAAATAACAACATATCATCAACGTTCTCCCAAATACAGGACGCCCGTAGACTAAAACAAAATTGAAAACAGCTTCAGCCCAAACAGAAAATAAAATGATAATGAAACTGAAACATCTGCCGCTCTTGCTTTTGCCCCTTTCATTAAGCGTCAACGCTCAGGAAATAAAGGCGGAGCTTAATAAAGAATCTAAAAGGCAGGATAAAATATCCTATATCCTCGATTATCCGCAGGGCACCAAAGGAAATTTCCCTTTAATCGTTTTCCTTCACGGTTCCGGTGAAAGAGGGAATAACCTGGAAATGGTAAAAGCCCACAGCCCCTTCACCTACAAAAACCTGATCAAGGAGCCGGTAGCGATCCTGGCACCCCAGTGTCCGGAAAATACATGGTGGGATACGGTAACCCTCTACAATCTTATAAAAGAAATTCAGTCTAAGTATAAAGTGGATGCTTCGAGGATTTATCTTACCGGGCTCTCCATGGGAGGTTGGGGAACGCTGAAGCTGGCGATGGAACATCCTGAAATGTTTGCTGCCGTCGTTTCGGTTTGTGCTCCGACGGATCGGGTGATGTACGCCAATATCCATCGGTACAAAGACCTCAACATGAAAATTTTCCACGGGGGAATGGATGATGTGGTGCTTCCGGAAAATGCCTTCAATTTTTACCAGAAACTGCATCCGGTAAACCCGTCGGCAGAACTTACCATCTTCCCGAACGACAACCACAATTCCTGGGATTCCACGTACTCCAATCCGGAACTGTATAAATGGATGCTCTCTAAAAGAAAGTAAAATACTTAAAGATACAAAGTTAAACCGTAATATCATTTGCTGAGTGAATAGTTTATGCTGAGCTTGTCGAAGTACCTTTGCGAACAAAAAATATTCACAATAATTTAAACGTAACTTAGCGGACGTAGCGTTTGAACTTATCAATTTAAATCAAAAAAGAAACTATAATTAAAGAAGATAGAGCAATGAAAAAGTTAATTGTAATTGCCACCCTGGCGCTGGCTCCCATGTTTTCGGCACAGGAAATGGTAACGAAGCCTGTACAGGCGTATGAGACAGCCCAATACCAGGCAAAAAAGAAAGCCTTCGTTGAAAGCCTGCTGGCAAAAATGACGCTGGATGAAAAAATCGGACAGCTGAACTTACCCAGTTCAGGAGATTTTACCACCGGGCTGGCAAAAAGCTCGGATATCGGTAAAAAAGTAGAGCAGGGATTAGTCGGAGGACTGTTCAACATAAAAGGGGCTGATAAAATCAGAGCCGTACAGAAAGTTGCGGTGGAAAACAGCCGTCTTAAAATTCCTTTGATTTTCGGGATGGACGTCATCCACGGCTACGAAACCACTTTCCCGATTCCTTTGGGATTGGCTTCTTCATGGGACATGAACCTGATCCAGCAGTCGGCAAGGGTGGCGGCAAAAGAAGCATCTTCCGACGGTATCAACTGGACTTTCTCGCCGATGGTGGATATTTCCCGCGAACCGAGATGGGGAAGGGTTTCCGAAGGTTCCGGTGAAGATCCGTATCTGGGAAGTGAAATCGCTAAAAACATGGTATATGGATATCAGGGCAAAGATTTATCCACAGGAAATACCATTTTAGCCTGTGTTAAACACTATGCATTGTATGGAGCGGGGGAAGCCGGACGTGATTACAATACCGTAGACATGAGCCATGTAAGAATGTATAACGAATATTTTCCACCATATAAAGCGGCTGTGGATGCAGGGGTAGCTTCTGTAATGGCTTCTTTCAATGAAGTAGATGGCGTGCCGGCAACCGGCAACAGATGGCTTCAGACCGAAGTTTTGAGAAACCAGTGGAAATTCAAAGGTTTTGTGGTGACCGATTATACCGGGATCAACGAAATGGTTGACCACGGAATGGGTGATCTGCAGCAGGTTTCTGCATTGGCTTTAAGAGCAGGTATCGATATGGATATGGTTGGGGAAGGATTTTTAACGACCCTTAAAAAATCCCTGGCGGAAGGAAAAGTTACTCAGGCGGAAATCGACATGGCGGCACGAAGAATTCTGGAGGCCAAATACGATCTTGGATTGTTCACCGATCCTTACAAATACGGGGATGCAAAGCTGGCAGCAAAAGAAGTCTACAGCATGGAAAACCGTAACATTGCCAGAAGCACGGCAGCACAATCGATGGTATTGATGAAAAACGAAAACCAGGTGCTTCCTTTGAAAAAATCAGGAACCGTAGCGGTAATCGGACCATTGGTAAACAATTCCCTGAATATGGCGGGAACATGGAGTGTAGCGGCAAAAGCAGATCGTTCGGTTAACTTAATGCAGGGACTGCAGGAAAATTTCGGGAGAGAAGTGAAATTCCTTTCTGCAAAAGGTGCCAATCTCGATTATGATGCGAAATTAGAGGATATTTACGCAGCTCACGGAAAAAAAACAGACAGGGATAACCGTCCGAAAGAAGTTTTGTTAAAAGAAGCCGTTGATATAGCGAATAAAGCAGATGTTATCGTGCTGGCGATCGGTGAATCAGCCGAAATGAGCGGGGAGTCTTCTTCAAGAACCGAAATTACCATTCCGCAGTCTCAGGTTGATTTGTTGAATGAGCTGAAAAAAACGGGAAAACCGATAGCCGTAGTGTTGTTTACAGGTCGTCCTTTAGCCTTAACCAATATTAAAGATACGCCTGATGCGATCCTTAACGTATGGTTTGCAGGTTCTGAAGCAGGAAACGCGATTTCCGACGTTCTTTTCGGAAAAGTAAACCCATCCGGAAAACTGCCGATGACCTTCCCGAGAAGTTTAGGACAGGTGCCGATCTATTATAATGAAAAAAATACCGGCCGCCCGCTGGATCAGAAACTGGTTGATAAATGTGAATTCCAGAGATTCCGTTCCAATTATATGGATGAATGCAATACGCCGCTTTATCCTTTCGGATACGGATTGAGCTACACGAAGTTCAATTATTCCGATATTACGGTTTCAAACGCCAATCCTAAAGGAAACCAGGCGGTCCAGGCTTCCGTAACGGTGACGAATTCCGGAAATTACGATGGAGCGGAAGTCGTTCAGCTATACATAAGGGATATGGTAGGCAGTATTACCAGACCGGTGAAAGAACTGAAAGGATTCCAGAAAATCATGTTGAAAAAAGGAGAATCCAGAAAAGTAACCTTCACCATTACACCGGAAAACCTGAAGTTCTACAACGGAGATCTGAAGTACGACTGGGAACCGGGAGAATTCGATATCATGATCGGAACCAATTCCTCAGATGTCAAACATTCCAAAATCAACTGGACCAGATAAATGTCAAAGGCCACCCGTTAAGGGTGGCTTTTTGCATGTAAAATTCAGAGACCATATTTGGTGTGTTTTTTGCTGAAATTAAATTTTTAAATAAACAAATATGAAAAAGACAGTATTATTCGGAGCCTTGATGTTCAGCTTTATGGCTTTCAGTCAGCAGAAAACAATCGTACTGGATAAAGTGGGGAATGATAAGGATGCTCACGGATGTAAAGGTTCGGCAGGTTATACCTATTCACAGATCAGACATGACTGCGTAAGGGTTTTTGAGCAAAAAATAAAAATGAAAGAAATAAAACCGGCAGGAACCGCATCCTTTATGTCGGCTGTTATTTTCAGCAAAGATATGAAGCAGGCAGAGATCTTTTTACCCGAAAAATCCGGAAGTGTGATCCTTATAAAACAGTCAAAAACCAACAGCTGGAAAAACGGAAGCTACGTACTGGAATCTTACAAAAAAGACCACTACCGTCTGAAAAAAAATAACAAAATTGTCTACGAACAAATGTAAAACGAAATACAGAAGCCATTCGAGAGGATGGCTTTTTACTTGTGAATGCTCAAGAAGCTTCGCAGGATCTGGCTGTTAAAAACTATAAATCATTGGTTTTAATCCAATCCGTTAAGGATGAGTTGTTTCCGGATAAAATTTTCCGGTTTACCACATGATTTGCGGTTTCTGTCCGGACGAGCTGAACTTTTTTTCTTAGTCCTCGTTTTCCGGATTCATAAAAATAACCCTGCGTTAATCAGCACTCTCTATCACTTTTTCATTTACCATTTTTTTCAGGAGCTGTTTCCCGCTATCCACTGTATCTTTTTTGGTACGGCCTCCGCGCTGCTCCACCCGCACCAAAAAAGGATGCCGTTCCTATCGGGGCTATGATTACAGACTGCAAAAAACGGCAGGTATTTAAAACCTGCCTGATGTGTTTATTAAGATTAGATTGTAAACACCTGCTATCCTGCGATAACAGCTTGTTCTGCATATACAGCTCCTTTATAGCAGGCGTTGTAGATCGCTTTAAGTTCTTCCAGGATAGGAACCCTCGGGTTGAAACCGGTACATGGATCGGCAAGGGCATTCGCTGTAATATAATCAATGTCTTTATCCCAATCCGCTTTCGAAATTCCGAAATCTTTGATGGCTGACTGGTTGTTTACTTCAGAGCGGAGCGTTTCAATAGCCTGTGCCAGATCTTCAGCGGTTTCTTTACCGATAATCTTTGCCAGATCCGGATAGCGTTCTGTTGCCAGCGCATTGTAACGGATCACATTTGGCAGGAAGATCGCATTGGACGCTCCGTGAGGAATGCCATACAGCGCACCTACCTGGTGGGACAGGGAGTGAACGATTCCCAGCCATGCATTATTGAATGCCAGGCCGGCCATAAATGACGCATCGTGCATATTCTGACGGGCCGTAATATTGTCCGGGTTTTCAACAGCTTCTTTCAGGTTGTTAAAAACGATCTCCAGTCCGCCTTTGGAAAGTGCATCGGCGATATTGTTGTCGATATTGGAAACATAGGCTTCCACGCAGTGAGTGAGGGCATCAAGTCCTGTGTTAGACGTCACGTGCGCCGGCATCGAAGCACAGATCTCTCCGTCAACGATAGCAATGTCGGGAGTAAGCTCGTAAGAAACGATTGGGTACTTTACCCCTTTTTCCCGGTCGGTGATTACGGCAAGTCCCGTGGTTTCAGTTCCTGTGCCGCTCGTGGAAGGAATGGCTATAAATTTGGCTTTATTTCTCAGGACAGGAACCGTAAACGGCTTGATCATCGCATCAAAATCCGCATCGGGATACTCATAGAAAACCCACATGATTTTTGCGGCGTCAATAGCCGAACAGCCTCCCAGACCGATGATCCAGTCCGGCTCAAAAGTTTTCATAAGGTCGGCACCTTTCAGGCAGGTGGCAGACGACGGATCTTCTTCCACCCCTTCGAAAACATGGGTTTCAATACCGGCTTCGATGAGGCAAGCGATGGCTTTATCCAGTGTTCCGCTTTTTCTCATTGAGCTTCCGCCGGTAACGATAACCGCTTTTTTACCTTTGATATTTTTTAATTCTTCAAGAGTTCCCGCACCATGGAAAACCTCTCCTGCAATAAATAATTTGCTCATTTTTCTTTCTGATTTTTGATAAGGCAAAATTAGCGTGGCAGAAGCAGACGGTTTTATACAAACGGGACTATGCGTTATACATTTGAGCCAATTCCTGCTGAAGCTCGGTGGGCGTTTCTTTAAGTTTTGATTTTACAAATTTATTAAGTGCGGAAGGAGAGTTGAATCCCAGGTCAAAAGCAATTTCCTTATGGGAGAGATCGGAAAATATGAGCTGCCTTTTGATTTCCATCAGTATTCTGTTATGAATGGCCTGAATGGCCGTTTCCCCGCCATGTTTTTTTGTTAAGGAATTAAGCTTTTTCGGAGTGATGGCCAATTCTCCGGCATAATACTGAACGGTCCGGTACTGTTTGTATTGCTTATTCAGTAATTTTTAAACCGGATATATATGGGTTTATCGGCTGTAATACCGGATGCAGGCCGTGAACCGATTCAATAAGGCCCAGAAGGAAAATCTTGATCTGGAATCTCGCCTTCTCTTTTTTTATGAGGCTCGGGTTCTGATAGATTTCCTGAATGCTCTGAACCAGTTGATAGCTTTGTTTAAAATCAGCCGTTGAAAGAAATGTGCAGTTTAGCTGGGTAGAAAGATTCACATTATACGTGCTCAGTTCGTTTTTAAGGATATCGGAGCAGAATAAAATTTCCTCAAAAAGAATAATTTTTCCTTTTAGATCATGGCTTATATCCGAAATAAAATGAACCTGTTCAGGAAAGACCACGGCGATCTTACCTGTCTTTAAAAAATAAGCTTTCGATTCAATATGAAGGTGAAGCGTTCCATTTTCAACAACAACTATAAGAAAATGATCCTTTTTATGTGGATTTTTGTACTCTTTCAGGTGTTCTTCCGTCAGGTAGAATACCCGGAAAGACAAGTTTCTGTCTTCCTTCTTATGAATATTCTTTTTAATTTCCAATTTTTTCAGACTGCCCATTTCTTTACTGTTTGCAACGAAGCGGCAAAGGTAAAACAAAACATATAAAATACCGAAATTCCGGGAACCGCCGATTGCGACAGGCCGTTGCAGAATATTAATGGGACTGTGCAGAAAATTATTCTGTAGAAATGTGATCGGTGTAGAAACAGAAACATATTGCAGGGGCTGCACGCCATAGGTGTACCATCTCAATAACAGCGCAGTAAAAGATAGAACTCCTACGGAGTTCGTGCATAACTCTTGTGATTATCCTACACAGATATTGCTCCGCTGGAGCAGATTCAGTAGAACTATAAAAGTTTTTAGTTATATCTATTCTATACCCATTTTATATTTAATTGTCTTTTAAGTTTAGTAATCAGTAATTTATTGTGCTGTTTAAGCAGGTTGAACTTGAATAAAAATATTCCGTAGGAATATCATCTGTGTAGAAACAGAAACGTATTGCGGGTGTTGCACGCCATAGGTGTGCTATCTTTACAACAGCAATGATCAAAAGGTGAAAATTTCCCGGAATTAAAGCAGATGAAATTCATCGATAAAATACCGTTCAGGAATATAAATCAGCAAAGCAGGATTTTCAACTCTCGCCGAAAAATCTTATTTTTGCATACCTAAAAGTAAAAGAAAGAATGAATTCCTACAAAAATCCATTGGAAGAGCGCTACTCCAGTGAAGAAATGTTATTTAACTTCTCACACAACAATAAATTCCGCACCTGGAGAAAACTTTGGATCGCGCTTGCCGAAATCGAAAAAGATTTAGGTCTTGACATCACCGACGAGCAGATCGCGGAACTGAAAGCCAATGCTGAAAATATTGATTACGATAAAGCAGCAGAGTACGAAAAGAAGTTCCGTCATGATGTAATGGCACATGTTCATACCTATGGAGATGTGGCGCCTTCAGCTAAAGGAATCATTCACCTGGGAGCAACTTCCGCTTTTGTAGGCGATAATACAGACCTCATCCAGATTCGTGACGGATTATTAATCCTGAAGAAAAAATTAGTAAATGTCATCAAAAACTTAGCGGATTTCGCTATTGAATACAAAGATCTTCCGACCTTAGGATTTACCCATTTCCAGCCGGCTCAGCTGACTACCGTAGGAAAAAGAGCCACGCTTTGGTTACAGAGTCTGGTGCTGGATATTGAAGAGCTGGATTTTTTCCTGGAAACATTAAGATTCAGAGGAGTGAAAGGAACAACAGGAACAGCTGCAAGTTTCCTTGAGCTTTTTAATGGAGATTACTCCAAAGTAAAACATTTAGATAAAGAACTATCCAAAAGATTCGGTTTTGAAAAAGTATTCGGGGTATCCGGACAGACGTATGACCGTAAAATCGATGCGAAAGTAGTAGCTTTATTGGGAAATATTGCACAATCAGCTCATAAATTTACCAACGATTTACGTTTGCTTCAAAATTTGAAAGAAATTGAAGAACCATTTGAGAAAAACCAGATCGGTTCATCCGCTATGGCATATAAGCGTAATCCGATGAGAAGTGAAAGAATCGGTGCGTTGGCGAAATATGTCATGTCATTAACGACAAGTTCTGCAATGGTAGCCTCAACCCAATGGTTTGAAAGAACGCTGGATGATTCCGCAAACAAAAGATTGACGATTCCTCAGGCCTTTTTAGCTGTGGACGCGATCTTATTGATCTGGAACAACATCATGAACGGAATTGTCGTTTACCCGAACAGGATCAACAAACATATCATGGATGAACTTCCTTTCATGGCAACCGAATACATTATCATGGAAGAAGTAAAGGCTGGGGGTGACCGTCAGGAAATCCACGAAGTAATCAGGGTTCATTCCATGGAAGCCTCCAAGCAGGTGAAAGTAGAAGGAAAGGAAAACGACCTGATCGAAAGAATCCTGAACGACGATTCGTTAAAACTGGATAAGTCGAAACTTAAGGAAGTGCTGGATCCTAAGAACTTTATCGGTTTTGCACCGATCCAGACCGAAGAATTCATCAAAAACGAAGTACAGCCGATTATCGATCAGAATAAAGACCTGATCGGACTCGAAGCTGATCTTAAAGTATAACACCGTATGCAGTCCTTTTGGGCTGCATATTTACTTTGTCAAAGTTTCAAATCTTTGGTGAAGTTTCAAGTTTAATGATTATCCGCCTCAGAGCATGAAGGGAATTTTCGGAGCCATTTTATTAATACCCATACTTTCTTTTTCTCAGGAAAAGGAAGTTTTAATGTATTTTAAAACCAAGGATTCTTTAGCAGGGGTTAAAAATTCAGAGGGTAAAATCATTGTTCCGGCTCAGTTTGAAGTATTTTCCTTTCTGAAAAACGGCGATCCGGTAAAAGGAGAAACCATCTTCATTGACGGGTACAGAGAAGATGATGAGGAAAAAAATGCTTGGGGTTATGTGTATGACCGGAAAGGGAATTTCTTATACAGGCCTTTTGCGTATGATAACGGAGCCGATTATTTCTCTGAAGGGCTGAGACGTTTCGTAAAAAACGGAAAAGTTGGTTTTGCCGACAGAAACGGAAAAGTAATCATTGAAGCAAAACACGATTTTGCCTCCCCTTTCCATTACGGTTATGCCGCTTACTGCAACGGCTGCGATTGGGAAAAGACGCAAGATGAACATAAGGCCATGGTAGGTGGAATATGGGGTGTAATGGATTCCAAAGGTCAGGTGGTTCAGTCTGTAGCAAAATCAAAAAGTACGGTTGAAGTAAATGGGAAATATTATCCGTATCCTTTTTCTTATACCCAAAAGGAAAAAGAAGTTCTTCAGTTCTTTGAAAAACAGAATCAAAAGCTTTCGGACATCTATTACGTCAATCATTATAAAAAACTGTCTGAGGAAAATAAAAAACTGTATTTCGAAATCGTTGAACGTCCGAAAGAAAATTTCCCATTTTATCAGGTGAATGCCTATGATTACAGTAAATCGGCAGCCGGATTAGCCGGTTTAAAATTTTTGGTTTCAGAAGACGGCCGGAAAGTTTTTGCCCTTGAATTTGATGATGAAAAAATTCCTTTTGAAACATGGCTTAAAGAACAATGGAATCAGGCTGAAGCATTTCAGAAAAAACATCCGGATGCCCCGAATAAATTGAGTGATTAATAAAATATCAAATTTTCCAGGCAATGTCCGGAAAATTTAAACGGAGTCATTATTGAAGTTTATAAGCAAGCAGAAATAAATTTATTAAAGAGAAGTATTTGTCCATTTAGTACAATATAATTTGTGTAGAAATAATGATATGATGGATCGAGAGATAGCATTCCTCCGGAATGCCTGTTGTTATAGGGGGCACAAGCTACACAGATATGATTCCTCTGGAATCATGCAGGTTATAACATAAAGATAATTAAAATATGCGTCTAAAATATTTTGAACATCCGGGACATTTAAAACAGACCTTATTCATTCAGAAGGAATGAAATCTGTGTAGAAAATAGAACTGCAAAAATAATAATGATAAAAAATGAGATGTTGTTGCTTTAGATTTTCGCATCGCCGATGTGACAATTCAGGACACTTATTTATTTTGATAATCATTCCGTAGGAATGAAATCTGTGTAGCAAGATTGTAAATAGTACATCTGCATTCCGTAGGAATGCTATCTTTGTATGATGATGAAAAATGAATACATATGCCCAATACCTATACACAGATTTACCTCCAGGTTGTCTTTGCTACAAAAGGCCGTGACATTAAGATAAGATCCAATGTCCGTAATGAAATAGAAAAATACATTTGTGGAATTTTTACAGCTAAAAAACAGAAAGTATTGGCCATTTATGCCAATCCGGATCACATCCATATTTTTTTCAGCTATAAAAATCTACAGATCACCATTCCGGAATTAATGAAGACCGTTAAAATAGAATCAACGAATTTTATTAATGAAAGAAGATTATGTTTAGGGAAATTTTTATGGCAGGAAGGATACGGTGCCTTTTCCTATGCTAAAAGCCAGAAAGATAAAGTGGTGAATTATATTTTAAACCAGGAAAAGCACCATTCAAAGAAAAGCTTTAGAGAAGAATATTTGGAAATGTTAGATGCTTTTGAAATTGAATTTAGGAACGAATACCTTTTTGAATTTTATGATGGAGAGAGATAGCATTCCTCCGGAATGCCTGTGGTTATAGGTACATTAGCTACACAGATATGATTCCTCCGGATCATGGATATTATTTATTCCTTAGGAATGAAATCTGTGTAGAAATATAGCACCGGATAGGACATGCATCCCGTAGGAATGCTATCTTTGTAAACGCAAAAATGGCAAATGCCGGATATAAAAACGAAATAAAAATAAATCTAAATAAAAACTGACATCTAATGTCTCAAAACAAAAGAATTTTCGTAGAAAAAAGAGGAATTTTCGATGTGGAAAGTCCAAAAATTTTTGATGAAGTAAAAGCGGTGGTTCCTGCCGTACAGAAAGTAAAAGTCTACAATGTGTACGACATCTTCGGATTGAACGACGGAGAATTTGAAAAAACAGTCAACAGTACCTTTGTGGATCCGGTAACGGATATTCTGCACGAGGAAAATCCGGCGGAGGGAATCTCTTTCGCCATGGAGTTTTTGCCGGGCCAGTACGACCAGCGTGCCGATTCCGCCCAGCAGTGTATCGCTTTGCTCACGGAGAATGAGAAATCCAAAGTGAGAAGTGGAAAACTTATCGAATTTGAAGGCGTTTCAGAACCGGATCTCGCAAAGATCAAAGACCTGCTGATCAACAAAGTGGAATCTCAGGAAAAAGATTTGTCTATTCTGGATATTCCTGCGGAAGAAGCACCGTCAAAAGTGATTATCCACGAAAATTTCATCAGTTTTGACGATGCGCAACTGGAAAGTTTTTATAACAGCCACGGGTTTGCTTTAGGCCTTGATGATCTGAAATTCATTCAGGAATACTTCAAATCTGAACAGCGTAACCCTACGGAAACCGAATTGAAAGTACTCGATACCTATTGGAGCGACCACTGCCGTCACACCACTTTCGAGACGGAGCTGTCAAATATTGAATTTGAAGGGCAGTTCAGGCATACGCTGGAAACGATCTTCAACGACTATATCGAAAAAAGAAAATTCTTGGGCCGAGAGTTGAAACCGATTTCCTTAATGGATCTGGCTACTGTTTGCGCCCGCTATTTCCATAAAACAGGCAACCTTGAAAACCTGGTGGTTTCCGATGAAATCAATGCCTGCACCATTCAGATCGAAGCGGAATACGACGGAAAGAAAGAACCGTGGTATTTATTATTCAAAAATGAGACCCATAACCACCCAACGGAAATCGAACCGTTTGGAGGGGCTTCAACCTGTCTGGGTGGAGCGATTAGGGATCCTTTATCCGGACGTTCTTTCGTGTTCCAGGCGATGAGGTTAACCGGTGCGGCAGATGTTCTTGAACCGGTGGATCAGACCTTGCCGGGAAAACTGCCTCAGAAAACCATTACCAAACAGGCGGCTAACGGATATTCTTCATATGGAAACCAGATCGGTTTGGCAACCACCATGGTTTCTGAAATTTATGACGAAGGCTATAAGGCCAAAAGAATGGAAGTCGGTTTCGTAACCGGGGCCGTTCCTGTAGATTGGGTAAGAAGGGAGAAGCCGGAAGCCGGAGATTCAGTAATTATCCTCGGAGGCGCGACAGGCCGTGACGGGGTAGGAGGCGCCAGCGGAAGTTCAAAAGAACAGGACGAAACCTCCATTCACACCATGAGTTCCGAAGTGCAGAAAGGAAATGCAGTGGAAGAACGCAAGATCCAGAGGCTGTTCAGAAATCCTGAAGTGACGAGGCTGATTAAAAAATCAAATGACTTCGGAGCAGGAGGCGTTTCGGTGGCCATCGGTGAAATTGCCGATTCACTGGAAGTCAATCTGGATGTGTTGCCTTTGAAATATGAGGGATTAAACGGAACCGAACTTGCCATTTCCGAATCTCAGGAAAGAATGGCGGTTGTGGTAGATCCGAAAGATAAAGAACAGTTCATCACATTCTGTGAAGCGGAAAATATTGTTGCCGTAGAAGTGGCAAAAGTAACCGATTCCGGAAGAATGCAGATGTTCTGGAAAGGGGACAAAATCGTAGACCTTTCAAGAGCGTTTTTAGATACGAACGGCTGCTCAAAAAGCCAGGAAGTGAAAATTACCCATCTGAATGAAGTAAAAGAAGAAACACCTGTTTTCAGCGAAGAGAATTTCCTGAAAATGTTAAGTGATAAAAATGTAGCTTCCCAAAAAGGATTGCTGGAAATGTTCGACTCTTCCATCGGAGCGACAACCGTTGCCATGCCTTTGGGTGGAAAATACCAGCAGACTTTAATGGAAGGAAGTGTGCAGACGCTGCCAATCATCGGAGCAAAAAATATTGAAACCGTTTCCCTGGCAAGCTGGGGATTCGATGCGGAGATTTCCAAGCAGAATTCATTGCTGGGAGCTTCTTACTCCGTCGTGGAAAGTGTGGCGAAAATCGTAGCGATGGGTGGTGATTATAAAAATATCAGACTAAGTTTCCAGGAATATTTTGAAAAGCTGGGACAGAATCCTGAAAAATGGGGTAAACCTTTGGCTTCATTATTGGGAGCTTACGATGCCCAGATGAACCTTGGTCTGGCTGCGATCGGAGGAAAAGACTCCATGAGCGGAACCTACCAGGACCTGAATGTGCCGCCAACCCTGATTTCATTTGCCTGCGCGAACGGAGAAAAGAAAAATATCATCTCTCCCGAATTTAAAAAAGCCGGAAATAAAATCTATTTCTTCAACCATACCGCCCAGGAAAGCGGACTGCCGGATTACAATGCCTTGAAAGCTGTTTTCGAACTGATCTTTGAAAACATCAAGGCCAGGAAAATTGTTTCCGTAAAAACGGTAAAAGAAGGTGGAGTAGCCATTGCCTTAGCGAAAATGAGTTTCGGAAACCGATTAGGGGCTGAGATTAAGGTTGATGAAGCAGTGCTGTTATCTAAAAACATCGGAAGCTTAATCATCGAATCTTCGGAAGAATTAAGCTCAACAGCGCTTCAGTTAATAGGGAAAGTAGTGGAAGAACAGGTGCTGAACATCAACAATTCCAAATTCCGTATTTCAGATCTTGAATCCGCTTATACCGGAACTTTTGAAAAGCTTTTTCCAACGGTTGAAAAAGAAAAACTGACGGTGGAACTGGACGAAAAATTAAATTCGGTAAACCCTAGAAATATCATCATCAAAAAACACGGAATTGCCCAGCCGAAAGTATTTGCGCCGGTATTCCCGGGAACCAACTGTGAATATGATACGCTGAATGCTTTTGCGAAAGAAGGTGCTGTGACCAGCAGTTTACCGTTGATCAACATCAATCACCAATTGCTGGAAGAAAGCATTGATGCCTGGGTAAAAGAGATCGCTTCTTCCCAGATTTTAGCTTTTTCAGGAGGATTCTCTGCCGGTGACGAGCCGGACGGTTCTGCCAAATTCATCGTAAACGTTCTGAAAAACGAAAAGATGAGAAACGCAGTTCATGAATTATTAGACCGGGATGGGATGATCATCGGGATCTGCAACGGATTCCAGGCACTCATCAAATCAGGATTATTACCATACGGAAGAATTAAGGATCTGGATGAAAATTCCGCAACCTTAGCCCATAATGCCATCAGAAGGCATATTTCCCAGATGGTGAACGTAAAAGTAGTTAACGATGAATCTCCTTGGTTAAAAGGAATGAAGGATCAGGTATTCACCATTCCTATTTCCCACGGAGAAGGTCGTTTCATGGCCTCGGAAGCTGAAATCCGGAAGCTGTATGAAAACGGGCAGATTGCCACGCAATACCTGGATCTGGAAGGAAACATTGCCCACGGAATGCCGTTCAACCCAAACAATTCATTATTCGGAATCGAGGGAATTACCAGCAACTGCGGTAAAATCTTCGGAAGAATGGGGCACCCGGAACGTTTCGCCGAAGGATTGATGAAAAACATCCCAACTGCGAATTACCACAACATCTTCAAAAATGGAGTGGAATACTTCAAGTAGATAATTAAATAAAATAATGTAAAATGCCTTTGTTCTTCAACAGAGGCATTTTTCTTTGCTTCTACCTTAAAATTTTTCCCCGTATTACGGAAAACCGTAATCAAAATGCTGAAAACCGCAATACCTTGCCGTCCTAAATAAGAACCTAAAACAATACAACTTTTAACTATGAATACAAAAATTACGGTAACCGACCTGTTTCTCGGCATTTTAGCGGTTATGCTCATTGGCGTCAGTTTTTATCAGACCTGGATGGGTTTACAGCAGATCTTCGGAGGAAGTTCTTTCATTGTTGCTCTTGTGCTTTCCCTGATCCTTCTTTTTCTTCTCTGGCAGATCAGGCGTGCTAAAACTACAGGAGGATCTGCATCATCTCTCGGTTGGATCTATTTCTTCTTTGCCATCTTCTGCTTCGTAGCCAATTTTAATGCCCTGTACACCCGGTTTATGAAAACCGATATTTACACCACCGAACTGAGGGACGTCAACGAAAAATTCACCAGGCTGGAAACCGATGTCGAATCCAAGCTAAACTATTCGGTACCGGATGCCAAAATACGGCAGGCCATCCGAAGCGAACTGAACCTGTTGAAAATTCAGATCAATGATCCCAAAAATGTCGGGATCGGCCCGGAAGCAAGACAGATCCTTGCAAGAATTGAAAAAATGATCGGCAAGAAGGTAACTCCGCTTACACCGACCAGCGAAACTCCGGAAGGATACGCCGACCTGGCAGACCGGATGGAAGAACAGATTGTTCAGATGGTATATAACCTGACTCCTGAAGAGAAAAATCTGATGAGCGACATCAATGACGCTTCTTTACGATGGAACAAAGAGATCCAGAATTTGTTACAATCGCCGCCTGATGCAATAAATATAATGGCGCAGGGGCAGATCGACAAATCTCTGACAGAATATAACCGATTAGGAAGTCGGGCAGAATCTATTCTCGGAAGAGACAAGCTGAAGTTTGAACCCACACATTCGGAAACCCAGGAAGTTGGGAAAATCGGTTACGCTTTCAGTCATGCCATTAAAAATTTCGGAATGTTTCAGCTGGTGGTTTTGGCAGGATGTATTTTACTGGATTTTGGAATTATGCTCATCATCCTTTTGATGCCGACCGAGAACAACCGGAATACAGGCCGGAGCAATGAAAGTATTTTTAACAGCAAGCGCAGCGGAAAAACAATAATCTAATAAACAGCAGAATATGGATTGGAATAATGAACCTTTGAAACCGTTGTCTTTCAATACAGCCACTGAAGACCTTAAGCCCCTCATTCTGGATGATGACGATGCATTAAAGCCTCTTTCATTAGATGATAAAAAAGAGGTCATCGATGATAATTTTGTACCCATTGCAAAAGGAAGTGTGTCGGAAATTAAAAACAAAGACAGCAATTTTGTGTTTTTTTTCGGAACGGCATCTTCAGGGAAATCGGTGATCCTGGCAACCATGCTTTACTACCTGCGGTCAACAGCAGGGGTTATAAGGCCGAAAATAGGTACGCCCAATACGGCGGAAGCGGAAAGTTTACTGTATGATTTTTTCGATAATATAAGCAAAGGTATTTTACCGGCGGGAACCGTCAAGGATCAGGTGACAAGACTGGACCTGGTTTTTGAGCCCAACAATAAATCAAAAAAAGTAACCCCCGTTAATCTTACGTTTTTAGAAACTTCGGGAGAAAATCATAACGAAATCAGGCGGGGAGGAAATTATCACAGCAGTATAGAAACCTATCTTTCAGCCAACCTGCCGCTTACTTTCATTCTTGTAACCAGCTACGAAAATGCGCATAAAGATGATATTCTGATCAATACTTTTTTGAATAAACTTGAAAAATATGAGAAGAGATTAAGATCCGTAAACATCATCCTGGTGATTTCGAAATGGGATAAATCCGGCAGGGCAGAGGTGGAGGATTCTGCGCAGCTGGATGATTTTATCAGGGAAAGACTTCCGATGACTTCGACAGCAATGGATACGTACAGCCTGGCCAAAACTTTTTATACCGTAGGTGAGCTGAATGAAGATACCAACCGGGTAACCTTACTGAATCTGGACAGAGCCCAGAGACTGTCGGAGTGGCTCTATGAAAGCATAACAGGTTATCCGCTTTCTTATGAAGGAACTTTCTGGGAACGTATAAAATTTAGTTTTACCCATTGATGAGCAGTGTTAATCTAATCGCCTTCGGAACGTTCGGGAATCCCAATGGATTTACCCAGACTTTTTTTGCAGGAAATCCGGTTTCCGTGAAAACATTTGACATCAGAGGTCCCATCCTCGTCTATCCGGAAAGTACGTTATATTCGATCAGGAAAGAATATAAAGACGGGGCTTTCATGGTCTCGTATGCCGTATATACTTATGCAAAGGAACCGACTTCAGCCAGGGAAGGGTCTTTTATAGGATCTGCTATCCTGTTTATCGATGAAATTGCAGAAGAGAACATTACCATCCGGTGCCTGAACGAATTTCATAAAAACCTGATTGGTAAAAATGTTGAGAAAGATACACTTTCCGTCAATCATTCGGATCTTTTTTCCGTGAGTAAACTCACCGACTTTGATAAAATTAAATTTAACCTGAAGAAAATAAATGCACTGGATTCCGCCGAAATGACTGGCAAACAGTTAATGGTCTACTGCGAAACCAATCCTTCCGTATTGCAGACCATGTTCATAAAATCTCTCGATTTGCTGAACGTTTACGATACGATTTATTTCACGGCAAGCCAGGATATTGTAAAATTCGTTCATCAGAAAAGTATTTTCCGGTTTGTAGAGAAAGACGGGTTTGAAAATGAGATTCAGAAGCTGGCTGAAGAGAGAAAACGGAAAATTCAGGAGATCATTGCCGATTTTGAAAGAGAAAAATCAAGGCTGGAAGATGCCAAAAAACAGACTTACGAGGATTGTAAGTCTAAAATAGAGAAAAATAAAGAGCTGCATGCGGTAAACGCTGGGAAAATAGCGGAGTCCGAAAAAAATCTGGCCAGGATCAATGATGTTTACCAGACATTTTCCGGGAAAATCGATGAACATTTAACCCGATTAAAGACAGCCGATGCTTCAGCTTTAAATGGCATCAGGCAATCATACAGGGAAAACAAAAACATCTTCACTGAAAATATCAGAGATTTAAAAATACCCGATCTGGGAATAATTTCCGAAATGAGACCGGCCCACAGGCCCGAACCTTTTAAACAGTCCGGAAATCATATTTATAGCCATTCCCGGGAAAGAGAAGATAGTTCGGATCGGCCAAATATCTACAGGATAGCAACCGTAGTGCTCTCCGTTTTGCTGGCGGCGGCCATCTCAGGCTTCGTCTGGTTTTACCTGGAGACGGAGGAAAAAAAGGTCCCGGACAACAATATGATGCAGGTCAACAGTACACTAAAACCTGAACCAGCAGTAGAAAAACCGGTGAAAGATACAATTCCATTACTCCGACCGGAACCCAATGCAGAGGTTGATCTTCAGATTAAAAACGAAATGAACCAAAAATTAACTCCAAATCTGAAAATTGACAGTGTAACCCGATTTGTTTTTAAAGCCAATCCCAAAAGTATACAGGAATATTATAAAGATCAGAAAGCCAATTACTCCAAGTTGCTTTTTCAAAAAAATAAATTGAGCTTTAAGATTGAAAATGACGATACAATCTATATCGGCAATTTGCAGTCTATACCCATTTTTAAATAATGTGAATTTGTTGCTATTCAACTTATTTTTAGTATTTTAAATTCTTATGAATACATTCAGCTCTGAAAGGGCTGTATCAATGAGCCCCGGGCATTGTCCGGGGCTCATTGATTAACGGAAAGTCTCAAGCCCTTAAAGGGTGTAATCGTTAAGTAGGTTTTGTCCGGATAAGCCTGCGGTATTACATTCCTGTCTGTAAACAAGTCTAGCCTGTTAATCTGGTCTTTTTTCGGAGTTCACATTGAACAGGAGAATTTATTTTTTGTAATTTTATTCGATATAGTTGAGTTGTCACAAATGAAATTACCGCTTTCAAAAATAAAAATGAAGAAAGAAAACATACCGAAAACGGCCGTCATCAATGGCCGTCATTTTTCTGATCTGGCAGGTTTATATGAGGAAATCTCAGAAATTTTCATGAAAGATGAAGGCTGGAAAGTTGGAACACTGGATGGTTTTAATGATATTTTATATGGATTTCAGGGTGAAATTATTTGGAAAAATGCTCAGAAATCAAGGGAAGATCTGGGAGTGAACGCAACCAAAGAATTTTACGAAAATAAGATCAGTCAGGGAAAACCGTTCAACCTTGCATTGATGAAGGAAAAACTTGATGAACTGATGGCCGGAAAAGGGCAGACCTTATTTGAAATTTTAATCGAAATTATCGGATCGCACAAAAATATTACTTTACTTTTGGACTGATTTTAAATAGAAGACAGATGAAGTACGGACTGTTTTTCGGAGACAGCATTACGTATGGGGAATATGACGGCGTATTCGGAGGCTGGGTGGATATTCTGAAAAGATATGCGCTGCAAAAATACAATGAAGGAAGCAAAGAGCTGATTCTCTACAACCTGGGCATTGGAGGTGAAACCACCGAAGGTTTGGTAAAGAGGATCTCTCATGAAATGGAAGCCCGGAATTCTGCAGAAGGAAATATCGTGTTTATCGGCTACGGAGCGAACGACATGGCTGTAAAAAACGGTACACAAACGGTAGAGCCGGAACGGTTCAAAGCCAATATTATAACAGCTGTTCAAAAAGCAAAATCTTATGCTGAAGCTATTTACCTGATCAGCATTCTGCCTGTTTCTGCAAACATCGACGGCATTGCGGTAGCTTCCGGAAAAAGGAGAAGCACAGCGCAAATCCTACGATACAACCGGATTCTTCAGGAAATTGCCGGTGAATACAATTTGAATTACCTCGATTTCTATTCCGGATTTGTAGCGGACAAAGAACTTCTGCTTTCCCGGGACGGCGTGCATCCCAATGAAAAAGGATATGGAATCATGGCAGAAATGGCCATTCCGATTATTGAAAAATACCTATGAAACGACCCTGTTTCAGAAGGAATTAACAAAAATAATTCAGGGAATATGTAATGAAATTATTGAAACGGGCTTTACCAAAATCTAAATAAACAGGTATTTCCAATACACCAGAACGCCCGTAACAACGGAAATGAAAGCCATCAGCAAAACTGCTCCCGCAGTAATGTCTTTGATCAAACCGATTCTTACATCAAACTCCGGCTGAATAATATCGCAGATCTTCTCAATAGCCGTATTGAAAATCTCCGCAGCAAATACGCCGGAAGAAACCATTAAAATCAATACGGAATCTAAGATGGAAAGGTTGAGATAGAAAATTAAAAACAGGTTGACTGCAAAAGCGGCAAGCTCCAGCTGAAAATTCCTTTCGCTTTTCACCATCATGAAAATCCCGCGGAAAGCATTCAGGAAACTTTTATGGAAGGGTGGTTTGCGCATAATAAAAGATTATCTGCAAATATAAAACAAGTATTTCGTGATTATGAGGTTTATCTGTTATCTTTGGAATGGATAATTTAAATCAATGAAAAAAAATCTGTCAGCCTTACTCCTGATTCTGCTCTTTGCTACGGGATTTTCGCAGGATTACAAAGCTGGAATTGCCATATCGGCCTGTGAGTGTTTTAAGAAATTAAAAGCGGAAAATACGGATCCCGAAATACTTGAGACAAAATTGGGGTTCTGCATTATCAATGCTGCAGAACCGTATGCAAAGCAACTCAAAAAAGAGTACAACCTCGATATCCTGCGTGATGAATCTTCAGAAACGGGGAAACTGGTTGCGACCTGGATTCTGAAAGAATGTCCGGATCTTTTTCTGGAAATGGTCGATCACGAAGAAAAAAACGGCGCAAAGGACCGGTCCTCTGAAATGTCGGTTAGCGGAACGGTTTCCCGAATCGAGAAAGATGAGTTTATCGTATTTCATATCGTAGCGTCAGACGGTAATCTTACTAAACTGTACTGGATAACCTCCATACAGTCCGGTCTGGACCTTCCTAAAGAATATGCGTCGCTGTTGCAGAAAAAAGTAACTTTTCGGTATTACAGGAATGAGATATTTGATGCTGCAACAAATAACTACAGAAACCTGAATATAATTTCAGCTTTGAAAATGGATTAACGGTCTTTGTGAAAAACTCCTTTGATTATTTCTTCTTAATCTGTTTTCTATTTATTATATTTGTAAAAACTTATTTTTAAATCTATGAAATTTATTATTTCAAGTGGAGAACTGCAGAAGGCTTTGCAAACTGTAAGTGGCGTAATATCAAGCTCTCAGTCGAGACCGATTTTAGAAAACTATCTTTTTGAATTAGACGGAACCCAGGTTACCATTACGGCATCAGACGGCGAAACAACGCTGATAACTTCTCTTGAGGGGAAGTCTGATGATACGGGTAAATTTGCCGTACCTGCAAAGATTTTTCAGGATTTTATCAAGACTTACGGGGAACAGCCTCTTACGCTGGTGGTAAAGGACAATGCAGAAGGAACGGGAAGTCAGCTTGAGATTTTAGATGAAAAAGACAACTTCGCGGTAGCACTGGACAATGCGGACGATTATCCGGAACTGCCTGAATTCGATGCAGCACAAAGCGTAACTATGCCTGCAGGAGTTCTGTCTGAAGCGTTAACAAATACGCTTTTCGCAACCAGCAACGATTCCCTGCGTCCTGTGATGACGGGAGTACTGTTTCAGTTCGGAGAAAACGAAACCAATTTCGTGTCTACGGATTCTCACAGGCTTGTGGTATACAAAAGAACGGATCTGATGAATGCCGAACCGATGGAATTTATCATGCCGAAAAAGCCGCTGAACATCTTTAAAAATATACTGGCAAGTTCCAACGAAGACGTTACCATCGAATTCAATGAGAACATGGCTAAATTTACTTTCGGAAAACATGTATGGATCTGCCGCCTGATCGACGGAAAATATCCTAATTATACGGCGGTCATTCCAAAGGAAAACCCGAATGTGCTTACGATCAACAGAAACCTTCTGTTAGGAGCCATCAAAAGGGCATCGATTATGTCGAACAAATCTACCAATCAGGTACGGTTTAAGCTGTCTGCAAACATTCTTCACCTTCATGCAGAAGATACGGAATATGCAAACAAAGCGGATATGCAGATTCCTTGCGATTACAACGGGGAAGACATCAATATCGGATTCAGTTCCAGGTTTTTAACAGAAATGTTAACGATTTTAGGATCCGATGATATTACCATGAAAATGTCACAGCCGAACAGGCCGGGAATTATCGAACCTCTTGATGGTCTTGAAGACAACGAAAGCATTCTAATGCTGTCTATGCCGGTAATCGGATTATAACAGTATTTGCTTACTATACAAGAAAGAGGTTTTGATTTTTCAGAACCTCTTTTTTCTTGACAGGGATTTTTAAAAATTTAAAATCAATAGCGCTGAAATCAGCTGAATAGAGAGGCGCAAATAAATGATTTCACGCAAAAATTAAACTCTTAAAATCTGTTATAAATTTCTGTATTTATCAAAAAAAACACGACATTTGTATGCTTAAAACCGTACACTGAAATTGTACAAAAATTCAAATAAATTTTCAAAATAGATTCAATGAAAATATCAAACAACTGGCTTAAAGACTACATCAAAACGGAATTGAAAACGGAGAGAATCGGTGAGTTCCTTACAGATATTGGTCTGGAAGTTGAAGGGATAGAAAAATTTGAAAGCATAAAAGGCAGCCTGGAAGGAGTTGTTGTCGGTAAGGTTCTTACCTGCGAAAAACATCCGAATGCAGACAAACTGAAAAAAACAACCGTAGACGTAGGAAACGGAAAGGTGCTGCACATCGTTTGCGGAGCTCCGAATGTGGAAGCCGGGCAGACGGTTCCCGTAGCGGTTGTCGGAACAAAAATCTACGATAAAACCGGAAACTTTTTTGAAATAAAGGAAGCTAAGATCAGAGGAGAAGTTTCTCAGGGCATGATCTGTGCCGAAGACGAATTGGGCCTTAGTGACGATCACGGAGGAATTATGGTACTGGATGAAGAAAAATATGAAGTCGGAAAGAATTTCGCTGATTATTTTGAACTGACAAACGATGAGGTCTTAGAAATCGGATTAACACCGAACAGAACCGATGCCATGTCCCATTATGGGGTGGCAAGGGACCTTCATGCCTATCTTTTAACCAACAAACAGAATTCCGGATTTGAAAAAGTATCTTCTGTTGCGCTGAACAATGAAGGCTCCCACGAGTTTACACTGGAAGTGGAAGATGCGGAATTGTGCCCGAGATACATCGGAGCGGTGATTGAAAATGTAAAAGTTGCAGAATCCCCGTCATGGCTGAAAGACCGTCTGAAAGCCATTGGTTTAAGTCCGATCAATAACGTTGTTGATATTACCAACTATATTCTTCATGGTTACGGACAGCCGCTTCATGCCTTTGATGCGGATAAGATTGCCGGCAAGAAAGTAAAAGTGGGAACCATACAGGAAGGAACAAAATTCACAACGCTGGATGGCGTGGAAAGAACGCTGAACGGTTCCGAGATCATCATTAAAGACGGAAACGACAGTCCGATGTGCATTGCCGGGGTTTTCGGAGGTGCAGATTCCGGAGTTTCAGCAGAAACAAAAACCATATTCCTGGAAAGTGCTTACTTCAATCCGGTAGCGGTTCGGAAAGGGGCCAAATTCCACGGACTGAATACCGATGCTTCATTCAGATTTGAAAGAGGCGTAGACCCGAATATTACCAGAACAGCGATTACCCATGCAATTAAACTGATCCAGGACATTGCAGAAGGAAAGTTAGTGGGAGAATTGCTGGAAGAATACCCGAAGAAGATCGAAGACCATTACGTGATTATCAGATTTTCAAAAATCGAGCAGATCCTGGGAACAAAAATCCATAGGGAAAAAGTAAAGGAAATTCTGAAAGCTCTCGAAATTCAGGTACTGAATGAAATCCAGAACGGATATGAGATCTCTGTTCCTGCCTACAGGGCGGATGTAACCAGAGAAATCGATGTTATTGAAGAAATCCTGAGAATCTATGGGTATAATAAAATCGATGCTCCGCAAAAAATATCTTTTACACCGGTTAAACTGAATGCACAGGATCAGGATGAGCTGGAAAACAACTGGGCAAGAACATTACAGAGCTTAGGCTTCAATGAGGTAATGAACAACTCGCTGACTTCCGTAAAAGATGAAACCGATGCCGTAAAACTGCTGAATCCGTTGAGCAACGACCTGGCATTTATGAGAAAATCTCTGCTGGAAGGGCTTTTACAGAACGCGATCTACAACATCAACAGGAAGAATCAGGATATCAAATTTTTTGAATTCGGAAAAATTTACCACAAAAGAGAAAAATACGAAGAAAGAAAACAGCTGGCCATCCTTGTTTCAGGAAGGGAAGTTGCCGAAAACTGGCTGCAGCCGAAATCTGCGACAAGCTTCTACAACCTGAAAGCTTACGTAAAAGTATTGCTTGAAAAACTGGCAGTGGATTATAAAGAAGTGGCTTTAACCGACGAAAGGTTCTCTGATGCGCTTGCGTATGAAGTTGATGGGAAAGCTTTGGTAAGAATCGGAAAAGTGGCCCCTCAGATGCTGAAAGATTTCGATGTCGATCAGGAATGCTTCTATGCAGAGATTGAGCTGGAATTTGCCCAGCAGCTGCGTGCTAAAAACGAACTTAAATTTAAGGACATCCCGAAATTCAACAAGATCAGAAGAGACCTGGCATTGCTGCTGGATAAGAATGTAAACTATCAGGATCTTTACCAGACGGCCAAGAAGAATAAATCACCTTACATTAAAAACATCAACCTGTTTGACGTATATGAAGGAAAAAATCTTCCTGAAGGGAAAAAATCTTACGCGATGAGCTTTGAGCTTCTGAACGAGGAAAAAACGCTGGAAGAAAAAGAAATTGCATCTGTGATGGATTCATTGATAAAATCTTTCCAGAAAGAATTCAACGCTGAACTGAGAGGATAATTTTCTGATTGGTTTTACAAGATATTTTAAAAACGGACTTCGGTCCGTTTTTTTGTTTTTAACAAAGCTGTTGTCAGCTGAAGAACAATCCTGCATCTAACTTTGACAAAGTTTTACCGTAAAATAGCACAACAGAAACCAGCGGCACCACAATAAAATCCTCCGGAATCCCGTTTTCATTATAATATTTCGTAAATTTGGTTTACATCAAAAAGAAAAAAATGAAAAATCTTTTTTTAAGTATAGGTATGGCAGCAGTTTTGGTTTCCTGTGGCACAACCGCAGGTTCTTCTGCAAAATTAGGAAAGGCACAGCCCGCACTTTCGGGAACGAAATGGGCATTGGCCGATAATGTGAAAGGAAAAATTCCTACACTGAATATTGACGGTGAGAAAATCAACGGGAATGCCGGATGTAATAATTACTTCGGAACAGCCAGGGTAGAGCCTTCTACAGGAAATTTCTCTGCCGGACAGATGGGGGCCACCAAAATGGCCTGCGATAACATGAGCGTTGAGAAAAACTTCATGGATATGATGGGGAAAGCCAACAAGTACGTGGTAACCGGAAATGTGCTGGAATTATACCAGGACAATCTCTTACTCCTGAAATTCAATAAGGCCGAATAAATAAGCAAGAAACAAAAAAGGAACTCACTGGAGTTCCTTTTTTTATGTTCGGGTCGTTATTATTCTTCCTCTTCGTCGTCGTACTTAGCCAACTCTTCATCGCACCACTTGAATGCGGATTCTACTACTTTTGTAGCCTCGTCTGCCATCGTTTCCTCATCGTCGCCTTCCAGATCATCCAGCCACTCAACCTCTTCTTCCTCTACGTTAAGAATGAATCTTGGGTATTCTGTATGAACAACGAACAAATCTTCTGGAAATTCCGAATTATCTGCTAATAAAAACTTTGGTAATTTCATTTTTTTAATGTTTTAACTTTAAATCAAAGATAATAAAATTATTGGTATTTGTTCCTGTCAATCTTTATTTTTTGTAAAACTTTATCCCTTGTCAGCGTTGTTCTCCGGAGGGTATCTTGTGGTTTGAAAGTCAGGGAAATATTTGCATTTACCGTACTTATCAGTTCCGCTATCTGGATTTTATCGAGATCTTCAGTCGTTTCCAGATAAAATTTCAAAGGAACTTTATCAAGCTTTTCAGATTGTAAAAAGTCTTTCATTTCCTTTCTGTTTTCAAGGTAATTGCCTTTGGAAAGCCACGTGAAAAGCATGCCCGAAAAAATACTTAAAAAGCCAACCGCATAGGTTTTAAGCGAAAGGACCTGAAATAATTTCCTGAAATACACCAGCCATACCGGAAGGCTGAAAGGAGCCAGCAGCCGGTAATCGATAGCGTTGACTGAATAAAAATACTGTATGAAATAGGAACAGATAATGCCTGTTACCCCTACAAAAATGTAAAAAGTTTCGGTTTCCGTAAGCCTGTATTTTATAAATAGATAAACGATAGCAAGTATATTGATAAACCCGATTCCGTAGATTGCATAATTAATTATCCCGCCTCCCGGATCGGAAATATGGATAAAAGGATTAAAGCTGGTACACAATCCCTGCAATAGTTCTATTAAAAGCCGTGAAGTAGGGTGCAGGCCGATTTCCAGGGCTTCATTGACGTAGTTTTCATTAAAATAATCAATAAACAGAAACTTGTACAAAACCACGAAAGTTCCTCCGATGATTCCTGAAATAATAAACGGTGAAGCATATTTTCTTTTATAGAAAACCAATCCGAACAGCCCCGTGCCGCCGATAATGAAAAGCGAGCTGTACCTGACATTATACAGGGCGATCAGGCTTAAGGTAAGATAAAAAATAGCGTTCCTTCTTTCTAATTTTCCTTCAATGATCAATGCCGATACATACAGGAAGAGGAATGCAAAAGGCAGGGTCAGCGCTTCACTCATGGTAAACGAAAAAATGGAAAGAAAGCTGAATAAAGAACACAGGATAACCGATTCCCTGAAAAAGAACTTTTTCCGCCAGGTAAATATAATAATGAAGAGAAAAGCCATAATGCCGATGGCTTTGCTGCCCCAGAATTCATCAAGCCCAAAGAAAGTGAAAAATCTGATGGCCAAAGGATAGCCCAGAGGTGTCGTCGTGTTGTCAATGACCGGTAAATTGTGTGCAAACCGCAGGTAGCGTATCGAATCCGGACTTACCCGCCCGTTTTCATTAAGTAAAAAACGAAAAATGGTCATCACTAAAGTAATGATGACCAGTACTATCTGAATAGGTCTTTCTCTGAATTTCATCACGGAAAAGTAATGAATTTTGTAAAGCCAGTCAATGCTGAGAACTCAGATCGACTATGCTTTGAGTTTTTTTATTTTGAAAACATGCGGGCTACTTTTTCGGCCTTTTTGCTTTCGGAATAATCATAGAATCCCTCTCCTGATTTTACGCCCAGTTTTCCGGCCATTACCATGTTTACCAGCAGCGGATTCGGAGCATATTTAGGATTTTTGAAACCGTCGTACATCACATTTAAGATGGCAAGGCAAACATCAAGACCGATGAAATCTGCAAGCTGAAGCGGTCCCATCGGATGGGCCATTCCAAGCTTCATCACCGTATCGATTTCTTCAACGCCTGCAACACCATTGTAAAGGGTTTCAATCGATTCGTTGATCATCGGCATCAGGATTCTGTTGGCTACAAAACCGGGATAATCATTTACTTCTACCGGTACTTTCCCCAACGTTTTACTCATTTCATAGATCGCATCAAAAGTTTCTTTTGAAGTTGAGTAGCCCTTAATGATCTCTACCAGTTTCATAATCGGAACCGGGTTCATGAAGTGCATTCCGATCACTTTATCTGCCCGTTTTGTGGCTGCTGCGATCTTTGTAATGGAAATCGATGAAGTATTGGTGGCCAGGATGCAGTTTTGAGGTGCGAATTCATCCATCTGGCCGAAGATTTTCAGTTTCAGTTCCTGGTTTTCAGTAGCCGCTTCCACGATAAGGTCGGCATTTCCTACCGCATCCTGAAGGGCTGTAAACGTGGTGATGTTTCCCAAGGTTTCTGCTTTCTGCTCTTCCGTAAGGTTTCCCTTTGCAATTATTCTGTCAAGATTGGTGGTAATGGTTTTTAGTCCTCTGTCCAAAGCTTCCTGGGATACATCCACCAGATTTACCTGAAAGCCGCTTTGTGCAAAAGTGTGTGCAATACCATTTCCCATGGTTCCTGCTCCGATAACTACAATGTTTTTGATCATTTTTCCTTATTTAGTTTTAATTGTTTTACGGGTTGATATCAGCGTTACATTTCTGGCGTTCATCAGATCTGATTTCTTTACGGTTTCTTTTTCGTCGAAGTTTACAAGGCCTGCACTTTCGGTTTTTCTTGCCTTATTCTGGCTATTGACCGCAGCTTTAAGGCCCTTGATAAAAGCGGACTTCCGTGTTCCGGAAAGGCCGTCGGTTCCGATATACAGTTTATATTCACCTTCCCGGCCGAGGCCTGTCTGTTTGTAGATTTCCAGGCTTTTTACCTTGTTCTTACTTTTAAACTGGGTAAGATAATCCATAATAGGTTTATCGGAAGGGGTTCCGCAGCAGACGCTGGCATATCCTACCTGAAGATAGCTTTCGCTTTTCTGGGCAAAGAATAATATCGAGCTGAATAATCCTATGGTTGCTAATACTTTTTTCATTTTTAACGGTTTTAAAATTAAGCTTAAATTTTTACTTATTAAAATAATCCCAGACCGACTTTGAAATATCCGAGATCATCTTACAGTTCACTACATCCGTTTCCGTTGAGTTACTGACAAATACAGCTATTGCATAATGCTTGCCATTGGGCAGTGTAACGATTCCGATTTCGTTTTCAGCCCCTGTAAGACCGGCATTATTCTTACCGGAAGATCCCGTTTTCCGGGCTACAGGCGTATCTTTCGGAAGCTGCCCGACCAGTTTATTGGTTCCCGTGGAGGTGGAAAGCATGACTTTCATCAAATAATCCGTTGACTTTTTAGAAAGTAATTTCCCGTCATATAATTTCTTCAGGGCATCCGTTGCAGAAACCGTCGTTGTATAATTTTGGTACTGGGCGTTCCAGTCTTTATGCATTTCTTCTTCATTGTACCTGATCTGAAAATCCTTTACTCCTTTGGAATCCATAAAGTTCTGAACAGGTTTTGTCCCGCCGAGTAATTTCAGGAGAATATCGCAGCCGTTATTGTCGCTTTTCGCAACGGTATATTCTAGAACTTCACGTAAAGGAACTTCTACGCCGCCATTAGGATATTTATCGCGGAGCGGCGACCAGGTATTTTCCAGTAAATTGCTTTTGTTCAATGGGACTTTCTGATCCAGTGAGAGTTTTCCTCGATCCACTTCATTTAAAACAGCTGCTGCGATGTGAAACTTAAAGACACTCTGCATAGGAAGCTTTTTTGACCCGTTTTTACTGTAGCTGAACCCATTTTCAAAGCCCAGGACCGAAATCCCGACGGTTGCGTTTTCGCCTTTGATCAGTGAAGTAACTTTTTCATCTAAAAATGATTGTTGAGAATACAGAGAAGTAAATAAAAAGAAGAATATTAATCTAAACATAAAATATTTTTGTAGTTAATTTCTTTGTAAATTTATTACTAATATGTTAATTAGAATTCGATGAACTATAATTTTGAATATAATAAAAAGTATTTTAGTAAAATAGAGCATTTGCTTCCACGATTAAAATATTCAATTTTTCCTTCTAAAATTATTAAATGGTTAAAGAATTTTGAATATAATGAAATTGATCATATTCTAACATTAATGCTGACATTTGAATTCATTACGTATAATGAATTATTAATGAGATTTGATGATTTGCTTGGCAGTTTAATGAAAAATATACCAACAAATGAAGGAATAATATTTATACCATATGGTAAAATAGGAAAAAGTTCTACTTTAATAACATATCCATTAACTCATAATTTGAAATTTAAACGTAGGAAAAATGCTATAGTTGAATTCGATTATGAAAAAATAAAAGTTGGAAAGTATAAACATGTAGTTTTTATTGATGATTTTGTTGGTTCTGGACAATCATTTTGTAAGGAGTTTTCTAAAGATGATACGAAGAAATGGATATATAACAATAACTTTAAATCAATAACACTGCTTGCACCAATTACAATGTTTGAGGCAAAAAAGTATTTAGAATCAAGATTTCCAAAATTAACGATAAAGTCTGAATTTAGATCTAAAATACTATGTGAAAATGATTCTCCATTAAAATTATTAGGCAATATCCAGCAGATTAAAGATATTATTCTAAAGTATGAGAAGTCATTTAGATATCTACCTCATGGTTACTCAAATTCAGAGTCTTTCGTAAGTTTTTCTTATGGCAGTCCAAATAACACTCTACCTATTATATGGGTAGATAATGATAATTGGAAATCTTTATTTCCTAGGTTTGAAGAATCAAAAATAAGTGAAGCCCGCGAAATAAAGAAAGAATTTGCCTTTTTCATTGGAATATACAAAAAGTTAGGACTAAATATTTTAGAAAATGATGGTACTGATTATACATATAAAACAAGAAATAGTAAATCACAAAACTTTAAATATAGTAACAAGGAACATCATTCCTTAATTGCATTATTATTTCTTCGTAAGAATCATAAAATGGAAGATATTTTAATATGTCAACTGTTAGGATTAACTTCACAAGAGCTTGAGGAAATATATAAGAAAGCAATTAAACAAAAATTTTTTAGCAAAAGTAGAGATTTGACAATTGAAGGTTTTAATCTTATTGATTCAATCGTGAAAAATATTCGAAAAGAAAACTTTAGAAGTGAAACAAAAGAAAGAATGTTGTTAAAAAATATATTAAATTTGCCAAAACAGTTCAAAGGAAAAACATAAATATTAGAAATAGTTAATAAGAAATTATTAACTTCTTGGTAAAGTTTGCTAAGAATATTTGAAGCTACTTGATAATTTTTAATAAGCTAAGTGAAATTTTCTCAAACCGTAGAACCACCTAGCCTTATAACAAACGAAAATTTCACTTAGCTTATTAAGAATTTCATTTTTATTCCTAAGAGATTATAAAATAAATTTAAATAAGTAATAAGTTATGTCCTTTCCTTTAGAACTGTTTATTCTAGAAGCCGAAAAGCAAGGAAAATCTAAAGAATATATAGACGTTTGCACTGAATATATTAAAAAATTAGATTCCAAAGGCTTGCCCGTAATTTTTTCTTTGCATCATCTTGCTCAAGAAATAGGTGTTCAGTATAAATATCTTAGATTTTTAATCGGAGAAAATGACAAAAAATATGAGCATAAGTATAAAAGATACAATTATTTTACTATAAAAAAGAAGAGGGGTGGTTATAGGGAAATCATGGCCCCTGCTAAAGATCTCAAATATATTCAAAAATGGATATTATTAAATATTTTATATGCCTATCAATTGGAAAATTGTTGTAAAGGTTTTTTGCCAAATCAAGGAATATTAGATAATGCGAAAGTTCATGAAAACTCCGATGAAATTCTTAAAATTGATTTGTTAAAGTTTTATGATTCAATTACTTTTGGTAGAGTAGTACAAGTCTTTGAATCTGTTGGTTATATAAAAAACTTAGCTATTTCTATGGCAAAACTAGTTACTGCAATTAATAGAGAGAGCTATTGGGACGATTTTGATGAATATTCTAGGCATAAACTATCTTCAATAAGAAATTTTAACACTCCTGTACTACCTCAAGGAGCACCTACAAGTCCAATGTTGGCAAATATTATAGCAACTAATTTAGATAAAAAGATAATGAAATTGTCAAAAAAATTAAATTTCCGCTATAGTCGTTATGCAGACGATCTTACATTTTCTGTAAAGAAAGATGAAGGAGTTTTACCATACTTAAAACTAATTAAAAACATTATAGAGTCTGAAGGTTTTTTTGTTAATCCTTCAAAAACAATTGTTAAAAAGAGAGGACGACGTCAATATGTAACTGGACTGACTGTAACAAATGGTGTTAACCTGTCCAAAAAATATAGGAGAGAAATATTTAAACATTTATATTATTGTAGAAAATTTGGTGTTAATAGTCATTTAAAAAGAAATGAAAATTTTAGAAAATATAATATAATTCAATTTCATGATTGGTTGTTTGGGCATATTTGCTATACAAATTCTATCAATCAACAAGCAGCAAATAAAATGTTTGATATTTTTAGAAAAATAAATTGGAGTGTAAGCGAATAATTGTCAACCACTTTAGAATATTGAAAATGGTTGACAATTCATTTTTACTTTATATCGAAACTCCTCAGGTTTACCCCGTCATTCTCAAAATAAATACGGATTTTATTTTCCCCTTTTTTAAGATTAATTCCTTTTAACGAAGCGGTTTTCCAGATTTCATTTCCGCCGGTCGGCTGTAAAGCAATAATGCCCAGGTGTTTTCCGGAAGTATCTTCAACCCTGATCTTTGCAGGACCATTGCTTGCATAATTGATATTGAAAGTGTAGGGCTTTCCGTCTTTTACATTGATCGTGTACTGAAGCCATTCGCCGTTTTCCGTTTTCCCAACGTAATATTCATTATTTTTTCCTTTATAAATATCAACACCGTCGTTGCGCAGCTGGTTTCCGGAATTCCATTCGGATCTTTTCGCCGGATCGCTTACCCAAAGGTTGACGAAATCTTTATCCAGATAAGCAGCACCCATTCTTCCCAGATCATAATCCGTTGCGGAGATCCTGCCCGGAGCCTGCAGGTTTTTGAAAGGTTTGGTGGAACCGTCCGTCGTCTGCCTGAACATCGCATCGATCACATCATTTTTAATCTCTACATTGCTGAACTTATAGTTGTCAGCAATTTGCATCAACGCTTTTTCAGCGAATTCTTTAGAAGGTTTTTCACCGCCGTTCTTCCAGTAATCCAGAAGTTTCTGATATTCCGGAGTAATTTTTACATTCGTGATCCCGGCAATATTGTCGATCTTTTTCATCGGCCAGAAGGCATAACCGATGTTGTGCCTGTCTAAAAGCAGGATGAGTTCCGTAAACCAGACGTTGGAATTTTCTCCCGTTTCCCCCAGCCAGATCGGGGCGTTGTGTTTTTCGCGGAGATCCAGTGCAAACTTAAGCGTGGCGTCATCATTGTTGTTCCAGTATTTGTGGAAGCTGAAGACCATATTGTCATCCCAGAGCGGTGTTAAGCCGTTATAATTGTTTCCCCAGCCGTTTCCTTCGAGAATAATGATGTGTTTCTTGTCAACGGTTCGGATGGCTTCGGTAATTTCTTTCTGCAGTTTCCAAAGCGGGGCATTGGACCTTTCATCCGTTCCGTTTGGGTTTTTTCCGGTAAAGTTGATATTCGGTTCATTGATCAGGTCGTAACCGCCGATCCAGGGCTCATCTTTATACCTTTCCGCCAGTTTTTTCCAGAGGGCAATTGTTTTTTTCTGGTTCTCATCGCTTTCCCAAAGGGACGGCTTCGATTTATCGTTGTCGGAGATATTTACGTCATTTCCCTGTCCGCCGGGAGCGGCGTGAAGATCCAGGATCAGGTACATTTTATTGTCGGCGCACCATTTCAGCAGATCATCTGTCATTCTGAAACCTTCTTCCAGCCAGGTATTCTGTCCTTTTACCGGCTCTTTCTCAATCGGTAATGTGTAAAGATTATAGTGCATCGGCAGCCGGATCGAATTGAATCCCGCTTTTTTCAGAAAGTCGATATCTTGCCTGGTGACCCCGTTTTTCAGATATGCTTTGTAGAATTCGTTCATTCCATCTTCGCCGATCAGTTCTGCGATTTTCTCTTTAATTTTGTATTGCGGACCGGCAAAATCGGCCGTTTTCAGCATATAACCTTCCTGCAGCATCCATCCGCCAAGACCGAGGCCCCGCAGCTGTACATTTTCGCCTTTATCGTTAACGATTTTCTGACCTTGTGTTTTTAAAAGCTGTGATGTCCCAAATTGAGACAATAAAAAAGCGGATAATAGGATGGCTCGTTTCATAATGGTTTTAAATATTTAAATAATAGGAGATTGTTTTAAGAAATAAACTTTTAAGTATTCGCAAATATATTAAAATTATTTAATCATAAGGAATGATTGAAAAAGTTCGTCAAATAAAAAACGGGCTGCAAGAGCCCGCTTTATAAATATTTCATTTAAAGATCAATGTAAATTATAGGACAGCACTGTTAAAAGCAAGCCCAATATTATTTGAGGAAATACTTTTTTAAAAGAAGCGTCCCTAAAATAAAAATAGCTTAATGCAGCAAACAGAACGGCTGATACGATAATGCCTGTAAAACTGACATATACCGAAAAATCTTTAAAATTTTCAGCCCATACGAAAAAATTCAGTGCTATTTCTAAAATGGTAATCACAAGGAATAAAGTATTCCATGGATTTATTACTTTACGGTTTAATAAAAAAGCGATAAATCCAGCCACTCCAAAAATCCCTTTGAAAAGGGTAATGAACACATTCCAATGATCAAACGGAGAAATCTGTAAAAAAGTTTTATAGGGCTGATAAATGCTTTTCGTAATATTATAATCTTTGATAATAAAGGTATAGCTTACGTATAAGCACATAAGTGCCAGATACAGTAGGATCAGCGGAAACAGATATTCTTTTTTATTTTTCATTGATTACCGATAAGCTTCATAATCTCCAGAGCAACTTTTAGTGCTTCCGTTCCGTCCCCGATAGAAACTTCCACATGCTTGTCTTCGGTAATTGAATCGGCAAAAGAATTTAATTCATCTAAGATGGCATTGTTCGGCTGAATGTTCGGATATTCAAATAAGATCTGATTTTTTTCGCCCTCCGCATTTTCAATAATCATATCGAATGGAGTAGGGGTTTCCGGCGCATCTTTCATCCGGATGACTTCCGCTTTTTTCTCCAGGAAATCCACCGAGATATAAGCGTCTTTCTGGAAGAACCGGCTTTTTCTCATGGCTTTCATCGAAATTCTGGAAGTCGTTAAATTGGCGACGCATCCGTTTTCAAATTCAATTCTCGCATTGGCAATATCCGGGGTTTTGCTTACGACACAAACGCCGCTTGCGTGGATATTCTTCACTTTTGATTTTACCATGCTCAATAAAATATCAAGATCGTGGATCATCAGGTCCAGCACCACCGAGACATCCGTTCCGCGGGGATTGAACTCCGCGAGGCGGTGGATTTCGATGAACATCGGATTGTTGATGTGTTCTTTGGTCGCAATAAAGGCAGGGTTGTATCTTTCGACGTGTCCCACCTGCGCCTTGATGCCTTTCACCTCACATTTTCTGAGGATTTCTTCAGCCTGTTCCAGGGTTTGGGTTACCGGTTTCTCGATGAAGAAATGAAGCCCTTTTTCAATAGCTTTTAGAGCATAATCATAATGATAAACCGTCGGGGTCACAATATCCAGCATATCGATCTGCTCAAGCAATTCATCGAAATTTTCAAAATACCGGTATCCGAATTCTGCTTCGAGTTTCCTTCCGTTTTCCGCATCTTTATCATGAAATCCTACGAATTCGTATTTATCCGACTGATTTAAAAGTCGTAAATGGATTTTTCCCAAATGTCCGGCACCTACCAAACCTGCTTTTAACATAGCTGTATTAAATTTCCGTAAAGATAATAAATTTAAGGTTTCGGCTGAGATGATAGATTTTAGGTTATCAAATAAGAATCTCCTGGCGGTTTTGCACATTTCAATCCTGAACGTGATTGATGGAATATAATTTTATTGAAGATAAGATTTTTGTGCTTATTACATTATGGTTATTTGAAAAATTCCTTGCGACTTCTCATATTACAAGCAAAAGTTTTCTCTGAAATAGCAACGTTCCTTCGGTTTTCAGGGTTGGGAGATCGTAAATGTTTTTATATTTTTGTGGAAATTACTTTGTAAATCTAATAGTGACCATGATGCAGGATTCGTTTGTACATAAAGGAAAAAGAAAAATTTTAGTAGATTATCTCCGGAACAGGATCGGGATTTCGGACGAGCATGTTCTCGCCGCGATGAATGAAGTTCCGAGACATCTTTTTATCGAAAGTATTTTTGAAGATTTCGCTTATGAAGACCGGGCGTTTCCGATTCTTGCTCATCAGACGATTTCCCATCCTTCTACGGTAGCGGAACAATCGGAACTGCTGCAGGTAAAACCTGGGGAAAAAGTACTTGAAATCGGTACGGGATGCGGATATCAGACCGCTGTTTTGCTGGCAATGAAAGCGCATGTGTATACGGTTGAACGGCAGAAAGATCTTTTCGATTTCTCAAAAAAGAAGCTTCGGGAAATGAATCTCTATCCTAAATTCCAAAGTTTCGGGGACGGTTTTGCCGGACTTCCTACCTTTGCCCCTTTCGATAAGATTATTGTGACCTGCGGAGCTTCCGTATTGCCTACGGAACTCCTGAAGCAGCTGAAAGTCGGTGGTAAAATGGTGATTCCTTTAGGGCCTACCGATGAACAGGTGCTCTACCGCTTCACCAAAGCTTCCCAAACGGAATTTGAAAAAGAAGAGTTCGGAGCCTACAAATTTGTCCCGATGCTGGGCAATACCCACCAATAATTTTAAATTTATGGATAGTAGCACTACTGAAATTTAATTTCCGTTCGGAATGAAAATTGAATGCGTTTAAAATGCAATCAATTAAATCTTAATGCAATGGAGACCAACAGATTTAAATCATCACAGGATTTCAGCAACATTCAGAAAAACATAGAGAATAATCCGGAATACCATACAGAAAGTTATTCTCAGCAGGTAAAAGATTATATCAGCGACATGAAAATTCGGAACCAGGAAGCCACGAAAGAAGGGTTTATGAACGATACCAGAAAAACAGCCCGCGAAATATGGGAAGAAATTGAAGAGCTGGCCTCAGATGCCTGGGATAGACACGAACACGAAGACCAATAATTTTTAATATTAAAGTTGAAAACCTCGCTCCGGATCAAGGGAGTGAGGTTTTGTTTTTGTAAAAGCATTTTTAAATTCAGCAGATTTAATTTAATCTGGATTCAATAGGATTGAATTTAATGTAACTCTAAATGAAAAGTCGGGTTTGATAAGCTGGAAGAGAGAAGCCGGATGCTGAAAATCTATTTAAAATCCCAGATTATTTTCGGTTTATTCTTTCTAAAATAGCTTGAGATAAATTAAATATTATCGAGATTGATTTAATAATATTTAGAAAATTAGAAAATAGGAATGATTAAGAGCCTGTTTAAATTTTAATTCTGCGAACTTTCCGTCATTTTTCTTAATTTTCTGAATTAAATAAACTTTGTTTATTCTTCACTTTAATATGATGATTTCAATTGATTTAATTGAATATCGCCGGGCAACCGACATATTATTTTTTTTAAGCTAAAATACCTTAAATTCTTAATGTTAAAATATAAAAGGTAAATTTAAACAGGTTCTAAGCTTTTAATATTAAGAGCTTCGGGCTGTGAGTTAACGAAAAAACTTCCGGCATCCGGCTTCACTCTTCCAGCCAAGTAATCTAATGTATCTTTAAAATGTAATCCTGAACAACCGTACAAAAATTGCTCATCGTTTTATGGTTTGCTTTTTGTTGCTTCAAAACTTTTAAAGAATAAGGAAACCAGATAAAAAATTAAGCATGAAAGTATTCATTACAAAAAGAATTCCTGAGGCGGGCATCCAGCTGCTGAAAGACGCAGGACTGGAAATTTTTATCTCCGAACACGAAAATCTGTCGCACGAAGAATGGCTGAATTACTGCAAAGGCAGCGACATGATCCTGAGTGTGGGCAGCGAGTTCAGATACGATCAAGCCTTTTTCAATAATTGTCCTGAAGTGAAAGCCATTGCCCTATATTCGGTAGGTTTCGATCATGTGGATGTTAAAGAAGCCACGGCCAGGAATATTCCGGTGGGAAATACACCGGATGTGTTGAGTAAGGCGACTTCCGATGTTGCCTTTTTGCTGATGCAGTCGGTAGCGAGAAGAGCCAGCTATAATTTCGGAAAGGTGAAGTCGGGCAATTGGGGCGATTTTGATCCGCTGCATGCCTTGGGGCAGGAACTCTACGGAAAAACATTGGGCATTTTTGGGTTGGGAAGGATCGGGATGGAAATGGCTAAAAAATCGAAAACTGCTTTCGGAATGGAAATTATTTACCATAACCGTAGCCATAATGATGAGGCAGAAAAAGAACTTGGCGCCAGATACGTTTCTTTTGATGAACTGATTACGCAGTCTGATGTCCTAAGCATTCATGCCAACTTTAAACCAGAACAGAAAGAACTTTTCAATGCTTCGGTTTTTGAAAAAATGAAGGAGAATGCCATCTTTATCAATACCGCAAGAGGCGGCTTCCACAACCAGAAAGACCTTTATGATGCTTTGGCCGAACATAAGATCTGGGGTGCCGGGCTGGATGTGACGAATCCTGAGCCGATGTTTAAGGATGACCCTATGCTAGAGCTTTCAAACGTCTGTGTACTGCCGCATATCGGCTCAGCCACCGTCGAAGCACGAACCGGGATGGCGAAGATAGCAGCAGCAAATCTCATCGCCTTTTCAAAAGGAGAACCGATGCCTGCCAGCGTAAATCCGGAGGTTTATTCTTAGAGTCTGTCTAAATTGATCTGATAATTTTATGGACTTTTACTTAATGCTTCTTCATTCAAATAAACAAAGTTCGTTCTGACCATCAGTGGTAATAAATCTTTAGAATCGACATCGTTAAATTCAATTTCTTAAGTGTTAAAAATTTAATAATCAGTCTATTAATAGATCAAGGTTTCATTTCTTACTACTGAAAATATATTTAGGGTGTAAAAAAGCTCTTAGGTTTCCCGAAATCCTGGAATTATTTTTGTTTGAATACTCCTAACACTAAAACAAACAAGATTATGATATCTGAAAACAGCGAACAAGAACAGGAAAGAAGACTGGAGCAGAGAGACTATCAGCCAAGTGAAGATATTTTCAATCAGGAGGACCATATTCCTCTGGATGGCGACGGCAGGCCGGTATATGACGAAAAAGAGGAAGTCGATGAAGATAAAATAGATAAAGGACTCGATATTCCCGGTGTGGAAGAAGATGATGCAATGGAGGAAATAGGCGCGGAGGACGAAGAAAATAACTATTGGAGCATGAGCGATAATAATGACGATCATGAAGAGCAGAATGAAGATGTTCTTACATAAGATAGCATTATTTTTCTAACAATATGAACCTTACTTTACGAAAGTGAGGTTTTTTTATGCAATACTTATAATGTAAATTGTTGAAATACAATTTTATACGCTTTATACTATTAATTTAATATAAATAAATGGTTATGATTGAAAATTATATCATAAAAAGTATTAATTTTATCTCATAAAGGGGAATATTATTATACAATTATGAAGAGAATTTTACGTTTTTTATCTATACTCGTAAGTGTTTATGGACTTTCACAGATACCCGGAAATGTCAAAATAAAAGATAACCTAGGGAATGAGAGTTTCAATGTCACCTGTACGAATACGCTTGATACCAATGGCTGCATCGCACTTAATGTAGAATATCCTGTTATTAAACAGACAACTGGATACGAGGTGTCTTCCGAAAGCTACAGCCCGCCGGTTTCTCTGAACCAGGGAACTCCGCTTAATGCCAATTACGACGATCTGTTTGCGGTAAAACTGGACATGCCGTTCAAATTCTGTTTCTACAACCAATATTTTCAATCGCTGGTTGTAGGATCCAACGGAATGGTTACTTTTGATCTCGGTCAGCTGGGAAATATCAATTATCCTAATGTCCAGTGGCAGAATCCAAGTACGAATTTACCGAAAAACTCGATCTTCGGAGCATATCACGATATGGTTTTTTCAGCAACCGATCCTTCGGAAATTTATTACACGACCACCGGAACTGCGCCTTTCAGGAAATTTATCATCAGTTTTTATGAAGGAAGGATCGCGGGATGTACCGAGCGTTCTTCCTCGCAAATCGTTCTTCATGAAACAACGAATATGATTGAAGTTTTTGTTGATAAAAAGCCCACGCCCTGCCCGACAAGAAAATTCCCGAATGCTTTGATCGGAGTGATCAACAGCGACGGAACACAGGGTGTTTCGCCGGCCAGCAGGAATACAGGGAACTGGCAGGCATTACAGGAAGGCTGGAAATTCAGTCCGCTTGGAAATGTCATCCAGCCGCAGGTAACGTGGACGAATTCGGCAGGGCAGACGGTAGCAAACGGCATCCAGGCATCAATATGCCCGACGCAAAGCGATGTTTTTACGGCAAATGTTACCTTCAACAGTTGCGGAACCCAGAACCTTACCTTAACGGATGATTTTCCGCTGACATTCGATGCTACCTATCCGGCAGCCAAAAACTATACGCAGAATTTCTGTGGAAATGCCCCTGTAAACCTTACCCTGAACAGCTTTCAGGCCAATGTAACGACTCAGAATCCTGCCAATTTCAGCTTCAGCTTTCATACCAGCCTTCAGAACGCACAGAATAATGTAGCCGCATTACCAAACAATTATACATTGAATGCAAATACGGTATTATATGTAAGAATCCAGAATCCGAATGTGCCGGCCTGTTACAGAGTCGCGGTTTTAACACTGAATCTACTCACTAAAAATCTGCTGAAAAGTACAGTGGAGATTTGTGATACGAATAACGACGGATCGGAACCTAATTTTAATTTAAATGCATTGAATTCGGACCTTTTTCCACAGGGAACTACCGGGATTTCATATTTTGCCACCCAAACGAATGCTCAGAATAATACCAATCCTGTAACAACAGCCAATATCACCGCCAATACCCAGATCTGGGTAAGGCTGGTGGACGGAAACTGCTCCTATATCTTAGGACCTGTGAACTTCCAGTTCAGACCTGGGGTGAATATGAATTCGCCGATCAATTTTTCTTTGACGATGTGTGATATTAACGCAGATAATCAGGAGCCTTTCGATTTCCCGCTGAACATCGGTCCGCTTATCACGACTCAACAGGGAGCCACTTTTGCAGCATACGGAACATATGATGAAGCCTTTAATGGGTCGGGTACGGTTTTAAGTACCATTAAAGAAGGAACTTATACCGTTTACGTAAGGGTTCAGATCCCGAACGGCTGTTTTGCTGTGGCGACGGTCAATATGAATATCACGTTCACAAAAATCCAGGCTAACGATAAAACGGAATACATCTGTTTCAACGGAACGGATGATATCAGTTTTAATTTAAGTACCCTTTCTACCGGAATGCTGCTTTCACCGACTACGGTTCCTGTGACTGAATATTATTATACTTTTATCAGCGCGACAGCAGGTACGAACCCGATCAGCCCGAACCAGACCATTACCACGGATGGAAATTTCGTGACCCAGACTTATTATGTGCGTTTCGAAAATTCAGATGACTGTTATACGATTCGTCCGATCAATGTAAATCTTGTGCATCCGGTTATTGTACAGTCTAGCTTTACGGTTTGTGATTTCAACAATGACAACTCGGAGAATATTCAGCTGTCGCAGTTTTCTTCAGCCATCATCGGTAATCAGAATGCTACGACAACTTTTTATCTTACGGCTGCCGACGCGGCAAACGGCACCAATCCGGTAAATGCCTATACGCTGAACGGAAGCAAACAGTTTTTTGTGAAAATCAACTCGTACAACTGTCAGCAGGTTTATCCGTTTACGGTAAGCTTAACTTCAACGCCGGTGGTAAATCCTGTAGTGACGATTAATCTGACAAACATTTGCGATAATAATAATGACGGTGTTGAAATCTATAACCTCACCAATGCACAGAGCCAGATTTCATCCAGCCCGAACGTCAGCTTTACTTACTATTCCAACTATAATGCTGCGACCCAGACTTTTTCCAATGAAATAACAAACCCTTCCCAGTTTACGGTTTCAGGAGGAAGCGCGACGGTTTTTGTAAAGGTTAAATTTAATAACAACGAATGCTTCTCAGTCTCCAAGCTGAATATCGTCATGACGTTCTTACCTACGGTTGTGCTGAATAATGCCACTTTGAACCGATGTGACGAAGATTTCAACCTCAGCGAAACCTTTCAGCTGGACGATGCCATTCCGCAGATGTTTATCGCATCACAGAATACCTACACACTGTCCAACATAACGGTTACCTATTACAATACGGAGGCCGATGCCAATGCGGGAAATGCTTCCAACCAGATCGGGAATACCGTAACGGCAAATGTTTCAACGGTACAGGTATGGGCAAGGTTTCAGTCGAAAACAACCGGTTGTTATTCGGTAGCACCGATCCAGCTGAATACTTTTTTTCCGCCTAAATCAATCAATTCCACGATTACGGTTTGTGACGAAAACCTGGATGGGAGCTATGAAGTCAACCTGCTGAATTTTACCGGTCAAATGGTGGATCTTCCAAGCCCGAATAATGTGTTTACCTTTTATCTTACCCAGCAGGATGCACAGAATAATGTAAACCCGATTGCGAATCCTTCCAATTTTACGGCAAATCCTTTCCCTGCGAAGATCTGGGTGCGGGTTCAGAATATCCCGGGATGCCAGGATATCGCCACGGTAAGTTTTGTTTTGGGAAATAAACTGACCTTGCAGAACGGCGGCCCGTTTCAGCTTGCTGCATGCGACACCGGAAACAACGGTACGGAAAATGTGGATCTGACACAGTTCCAGAACCAGATCTATTCGGGATCCAATGCCACTTTTACCTATTATCCGTCTCTGGCAGACCTTAATGCCGGTACGAACGTTATTGCGAACCCTTCCAGCTACACGTATACTCAGGGAGTAAGTCCCGCTACGGTATATGTGAAAGTAAGCGCTTCCGGATCATGTCCGAATGGAGTTGAGATTAAGCTGTCATTGAAAAATACGCCTGTATTCGATATTCCGACTTTGTATTTCTGTCCGGAAGGAACCCTGGATTATAAAGTGAAGATAGAAGGCTTTACGATAACAAGCTACACCTGGACAAATCCTGCAGGACAGGTAATCTCCACCACCGATACCATCACCGGAATTAAAGTCCTGGGAACGTATACGCTTACCGTTACGGCAAGCAACGGATGCTCTTATACCGATACTTTTGAAGTGAAATATTACGAAGTTCCGGTCATCGAGAATCTTGAGTTTAACGGAAGCAATGCTACTGTTCATGCTACGGGAACAAAACCGATGCTGTATTCCATCGATGGGATCAACTGGCAGTCTTCCAATATGTTCTATAACCTGCCGACGGGTATCACCACTTTCTATGTGAAATACACCGGAAGCGACTGTATCGTAAAACAACAGGGCGTTGTCCTGGATATAAAAAATGCCATCACGCCGAACGGAGACGGGATGAATGACCATTGGATCGTTAAGAACCTTCAGGTTTTCGGCAACAGATTGTCGACCGTTAAGATATTCGACCGTTACCAGGCCCTGATCTTTGAACAGAAATCCAATACGGAATTCTACTGGGACGGAACCATCAAAGGAAGAGCGATCCCAACTTCCAGTTACTGGTACGTGATCACCCTTCCGGACGGAAGAACCTTTACCGGATGGATCTTGGTTAAAAACAATAATTAAATTTTAACATAATATCATGGACCTCACTGGATTTTCAGTGGGGTTTTTTTATTATTTGAAGCAAAACGTGCTTTTAAAAAACACGGAAAATTCTATATTTTCACCGTTATTTCTAAGCTTAACCACCATTCCGGTCCGCAGGGAAGCTTTTGCCGTACTGATTTTGTATTTAATGTTATTGAGCTTTAATGAATTAATTAAAATCTTATTTTTAAAATACATTATGATTTCGGCTCAAGTGAATTTATTGATAGTGTTTTTTTTATTCACTATCGTTATTTTTCTTTCCTGAACGAACGGAAATTTACAGCATTGTAAATTTTACATAGAAGTTGCACGGATTTTCTAATTTGAATATCTTTAAAACCACAAAAATCCAATAATTATAAACAACGATCAACACGATATGACATTCCAGGAACAGATACAGCAGGGCATCCCGGGCACACTGCCACAACCGAAACCATATGAAACGCAGATCAACCACGCGCCGAAGCGAAAGGAGATTTTAGGAGAGGAAGAAAAAAAACTGGCGTTGAAGAATGCGCTTCGTTATTTCGAACCTCAGTTTCATGCGGAACTGCTGCCGGAATTCAGGGAAGAGCTGGAAACATACGGAAGGATTTATATGTACCGCTTCCGTCCCGATTACGAGATGAAGGCGCGTCCGATTTCAGATTATCCTGGAAAATCCGGACAGGCTAAAGCCATCATGCTGATGATCCAGAATAACCTGGATTATGCTGTGGCGCAACATCCCCACGAACTGATTACCTATGGCGGAAACGGGGCGGTGTTCTCCAACTGGGCGCAATATCTTCTAACCATGAAATACCTTTCGGAAATGACGGACGAGCAGACGCTCGTGATGTATTCCGGGCACCCGATGGGATTGTTCCCATCGCATAAAGATGCACCCAGGGTAGTGGTCACCAACGGAATGATGATCCCGAATTACTCCAAACCGGATGACTGGGAGAAATTCAATGCCTTAGGGGTAACGCAGTACGGACAGATGACGGCGGGAAGCTATATGTACATCGGTCCGCAGGGAATCGTGCATGGAACAACGATTACCGTGCTGAATGCTTTCAGGAAAATCAATAAAGAACCGAAAGGCGGACTGTTCGTTACCTCAGGATTGGGCGGAATGTCCGGCGCACAGCCGAAAGCAGGGAATATTGCCGGTTGTGTAACGGTTTGTGCCGAGGTGAATCCGAAGATTACCAAAATCCGCCATGAACAGAAATGGGTGAACGAAATCCATGAAAACCTTGATGAGCTGGTAGCCCGTGTAAAAACCGCAAGAGAAAATAAAGAAACGGTTTCGCTGGCCTATCTTGGGAATATCGTTGAGGTCTGGGAGAAATTCGATCAGGAAAATGTAAGAATCGATATCGGTTCAGACCAGACTTCGCTGCATAATCCTTGGGCGGGAGGTTATTATCCTGCCGGACAGAGCTTTGAGGAATCCAACAAAATGATGGCAGAAGATCCGGAACTGTTTAAAGATAAAGTTCAGGAAAGCCTGAGAAGACATGCGGAAGCCATCAATAAACATACGGAAAAAGGAACCTACTTCTTCGACTACGGAAACGCATTTCTGTTGGAAGCTTCCAGGGCCGGGGCCGATGTGATGGCGGATCATCCGACGTTAGGGAGAGAGTTTAAATTTCCTTCTTACGTTCAGGATATCATGGGGCCGATGTGCTTCGATTACGGGTTCGGGCCGTTCCGTTGGGTATGTGCCAGCGGAGAACCGGAAGACCTGCAAAAGACGGATGATATTGCCTGTGCGGTATTGGAGAAAATCCAGCAGAATTCCCCGGAAGAGATTCAGCAGCAGATGAAAGACAACATTCAGTGGATCAAAGGGGCACAGGAAAATAAACTGGTCGTAGGTTCACAGGCAAGAATCCTGTATGCCGATGCTGAGGGGAGAATGAAAATCGCGGAAGCCTTCAATAAGGCGATCAGAAACGGGGAGATTGGCCCGGTTGTACTAGGAAGAGACCACCACGATGTTTCCGGAACCGATTCGCCGTACCGCGAGACTTCCAATATCTACGACGGCTCTCGTTTCACTGCAGACATGGCGATCCACAACGTGATCGGCGACAGTTTCCGCGGGGCGACCTGGGTTTCCATTCACAATGGCGGCGGGGTAGGCTGGGGTGAAGTGATCAACGGCGGTTTCGGAATGTTGCTCGACGGTAGCGATGATGCCGACCGGAGATTGAAATCCATGCTCTTCTGGGACGTCAACAACGGAATCTCCCGCAGAAGCTGGGCGAGAAACGAAGGCGCCGTATTCGCCATCAAAAGAGCCATGGAAGCCGAACCGAAACTGAAAGTAACGCTGCCGAATTTTGTGGATGAAAGCCTGTTCTAAAAATTCTACTCTTTTGAAGGGGTTATTTTCAGGACTAATCGAAACAGACCTAAACAAAATAACAAAACCTGCCCAAAGGCAGGTTTTGTCTTTTAAGATCTCATGAATGGTAGTTAATGGTTTTATTTTGGTCCGTTAAGAGTAATGCCCAGGGATATCACAGGTTTGGTAAGTTGGGAACCGTTGATGTTGCGTCCATTTCCAAAGACAAATTGATAGCCCACCCGCGAAGTGAGATAGATCCCTACATTTTCTTTGGTAATCGTCCCCAGCTTATAGGAGGCGTCTAATCCGGGCTGTATATTGAAAAAAAGATCCCGGCTTAATCTTCGTGGTGCTTCCTGCTGGGTAACGAACCATATTCCGTCAATCTGATTGTAAGAGCTTTGAGTGTAGGTCTCATCGGGATTCACAAGGCTGAATAAGTACACCCCTGTAGAAAGATAAGCACTTAAAGAAAACTTTTCCTTTTGGATAAGATCATTTTGGCCCAATGCATTGAATGTTGTGTGAAAAGATCTCGTCCGATCAGTCAGGTATCCAAAGTTGTCCGAGTGATTCTGCTGGGTATAGGTCAGTACGCCACCCAATGAAACGCGGTCGTTGATATATCCCCGGGCATTCATGTGGAAGGCCGGCGCATATCCCCTTAAGGCCGGCTGTAATTCTAGTCCGCCATAAAAGGCGAGATGATCCTTTTGTGCAAAAAACAGGTGGCAGCTTACGAAGAAGCCTAAAATACAAAGTGTCTTTTTCATGCTAATTATTTACGGTTAAACAGGTAATGAATCTTTCTGTATTAAAGACGACTAAATTTGAAGATGGTTGCCTGCGGTTGTAAATATGAGCTTTGAAATCAGTGCCAGTTTGGAAAATTTAGCCTGCGATAAAAATTCCCCTCCCGTGGAGGGGTGGCAAAATTTTGAAAAAATTTTGACTGGGTGGTTCATGCAGGTTTTATCTGAATCCACCCATTTTAATAACCAATTATTTAATCACTCCAATGTTCAATAATAAAATTCTCGAGAGCAGTCATTGCTACTGAAAGATTTTGGTTCACATCGAAATCAGTGATTCTAAAAATTTTCAAACCCAGATTCTCCAGAAACTTTGCCCTTTCCAAATCATATTCCTGCTTAAAATCGTGACTTATACCATCAATTTCAACAATAAGGCCTAATGATTTTACATAAAAATCAACAATATAATTACCAATTATTCTTTGTCTGTCAAAATCAATATGGTGAAAGTTTTTATTTCGAACCTGTTTCCAAAATAAGACTTCTGACAAAATCCCTAATTTTCTTTTTTCCTTTATTAAAGGTTTGAGATGAGGATTGTAAGGTAAATTTTCGACAAAATTGCGGTAAATAATGATGCCATGTATATGGGTGAGTATCTGTTTTTCCGGCATTTGTGTTTTTAATTTTGGACTAATGTAAGTTTTTTTCGGAAATTGGAGAAGTATAAAGCCGCTTCCCAATTTCAGGTATGAAAATTTACACCAATACAATTCCCCTCCACGGGAGGGGAATTTCCGTACTTCCGGTACTCGTGATAACCCACACTTTGTCAAATTTGAAAATCTTTGACAAAGCTTTCAAAAAAGAAACCCGCCATAAGGCAGGTTTAAGATTATTTATTCTGTAAAATTTGCTCAAGCTTTTCGATCATTTCTTTCGGCTCTTGAAGCATTCTCTCATACAGCTTAATTATTTTCGTAGAGTTTATTTTAATGATAAACTTTAAAACTCGTGTAGCGGGGGAAATTTAGTCCCGATAAAAATTCCCCTCCCGTGGAGGTGTGGCAAAATTTTAAAAAAATTTTAACGGGGTGGTTATAACGGTCCACAAACTTCCTTCAAATTATTCTTTTAAACGGAAAATGCAGAAAGTTTATCCTTCACAATAAACCACCCCGTCAGAAATTCTGAGAATTTCTGCCACCCCTCCACGGGAGGGGAATTTCCGTACTTCCGGTACTCGTGATAACCCACACTTTGTCAAATTTGAAAATCTTTGCCAAAGCTTTCAAAAAAGAAACCCGCCTTAAGGCGGGTTGTAGATTATTTATTCTGTAAAAGTTGCTCAAACTTCTCGATCATTTCTTTCTGCTGTTGAAGCATCCTTTCATACAACTCAACCATTTTGTCTAACGGATTAAAATTGCAGTTGGAATTAATAGCATTTAATGTTGAGGTATCATTGCTTGTGAAAGTGTTTGATATAACATTAATCGCCTGCTCCTCATCAAAATTCTGAAAAGCCTCCACAGGAATTTTTAAAACTTCAGAAATCTTTTGTAGAAGAGATTCTTCTACTACGTCTTTCTGTTCTAATAGCGATATTTTCTTCTGGTTCCACTCTTCCCCCAGATCAAAAGCCAAAGCCTCCTGTTTGATACCTAACATCTCCCTGAATCTTTTGACGTTGCGCCCCTGATGTACTTTTTGTTCCATGACCGGTGTTTTTATTGTTTAGTAAAGGGTAAATTTAGAAAATATTGGGGGATTGGGCAAGGAGGATTAAGTGTTAATTTATTTGTCGGAGAAAGAGTATTAAGCAAACCAGTGAGAGAAAGTTTTTTATGTTCGATAGATTATTCAATTTGCGATATATCAATTACATAAATTTCAAAATTTTTATAACTGCGAATTTCTCTTATAGTTTGATTTTTCGGAAAGGTGTCATGTGAAATTACATCAGTTCGTTACCAGTGCTATTTTTCAGTTCATCAAACTTGGCGGCCATGGTCGGATTTCCTTTTGTGAGCTTTTTGATCGTAAGGTCTTCAGCTTTGTTGTTGGCAAGCCGTAAATTATTTTCCGAGGAAAGCAGGGCGTCTTTCGTTTTCTGAAGGTGGATAATGGTCTTGTCTATTTCCTCAATGGCGGTCTTGAATTTCCTGCTGGCCAGCTCATAGTTCCGTGCAAAACCTTCTTTGAAGGTATTGATGTTCTCTTCAAAATTCGTAATGTCGATATTCTGGTTTTTAATAAAGGCCAGTTCTGCTTTTACCTTCATTGAATTCAGTGCGGCATTTCTCAACAGGGTAATCATCGGGATGAAAAACTGCGGCCGTACGACATACATTTTCTGATACTTATGGGATACGTCAACGATTCCTGCGTTGTACAGTTCGTTGTCGGCTTCCAGAAGGGTCACCAAAACGGCATATTCACATTTTTTATCATTCCGGTCTTTGTCCAGCTCTCTGAAAAAGTCTTCGTTTTTCTTTTTGGTCGCGGTTTCATCGCCTTCGTTCTTCATTTCAAACATGATCGAGATCACTTCATTGCCGGCGTCGTCTGTTTCCCTGTAAATGTAGTCGCCCTTACTTCCGGTCCGGACATCATTGTCTTTCTCGAAATAAGCATTCTGGAAAGCGATGGATCTGAGCTTGTTAAATTCTATTTCGCAGTGCTGCTCCAGGGTTTCTCCCAGCATTTTGGTCGAGAGCTTAAGTTTCATGTCTTTGCGGAAGGCGATCTCTTCATCTTTGTGCCGGATGATATCCTCTTTAGCCTTCAGCTCAGCCAGGTGTTTTTCGTTGAGGGATTTTTCGAGGAGTTCCTTTTCGGTTTCCTTGAGGGTTACTTTGCTGGCGTATTCATCCCGTTCTCTTTCTATTTTCTGAACGGCTTCTGTTACGGAAAGCCTTTTTTCGGTATCTGCATTTTCCAGTTTGGTCTGCAGCTGCGATATCAGAACGTCTTTATGGGACAGCTGTTCGGTCAGGTTACGTTCGATCTCGGCTTTCAAGCGTAAGATTTCTCTCTCCTTATCGTCTTTTTCTTTTTCGACATTTTTAACGGCTTCAGAAACGGAAAGCTTCTTTTCGGTTTCGGCATTTTCAAGTTTTGATTTAAGATTCGCCAGGAGATTTTCTTTCTCCGCCAGCCTTTCCGCCAGAACCTTTTCATGGGCCGCCCGGATCTGCAGGATTTCTTTCTCCTTATCTGCCAGTTCGTTCTGTATGGAATTTTTGAGGGTCGCTTCCGCAAGTTTAATCGCATTCTCTTTTTCTTTTTCTGCAAGATCCAGCCGCGACTGCAGTTCTTCCTCAAATTGATGATCCCTTACCTGTTTGAGAATATCAGCAAAACCCGCCTCATCAACTTTAAAAATTTTATGGCAGTGCGGACATTTAATATCGTTCATGATGTAATTCAACTTTAATTTTTGTTTCAAATCCGGCTTGGGAGGTTTTACGCCCGATCCAAACCGTAATCTGTTCAAATATAGAAAAACTAACTTAGATTGTAAGGGGTATACGGATTTTGGCTTTTCCGGAATGATTATTAGTCATAAGGAAATCGTCAATGAATTATACGCATTCAAATTGTTTGACTACTTTTTCTGAATTATAAAATTAATAAAAGCATCTATATTTTATTTACGGTTTTCCATAGTAATTTTTTTGATATATAACTGAATATGTTAGTCAGATAAATAATTTATTATATTTGTATCATAAATTGATACTTAAAAAACAACAAAAATGATAGCAGAAATAGAAAAATTTATCGAGATTCAGAATAACATCGATCAGATCATTAAAAATTCACCTTTCAAACTGTCTTATATTATCGAAAAATCCGGGATTAAAAAACCGACATTTTTCAAGAAGCTGAAAGAAAAAAGATTTACCCCGGAAGAATTGCTGGTGATCTCGAAAACGATAGAAGTGAGAGAGTGGCGCAATGAAACCAGAGAGGAAATTTTGGAGTCTTTAAGAAAAAGCGAGGACGATATTAAGGCAGGCAGAACCATACCTTCCGAAGTTTGGCAAGCTGAAAGAAATGAAAGAATGAAAAAGTACCGGGATGAAGCGGGTCGAAATATTAGCTAGCGCTGATCTTGACCTTAAAAACATCGAAGAGTATATCCTTAGAAAATGGTCATTTAATATCTTATCTGATTTTTATGAAAAATATGACCGGGCTGTAGAAATGATATCTTCTGATCATGTAGTATTTTCACGTTTTGAAGATACCGAATTCAGAAGATACATTTTAACCCGGCACAACACCATTATTTATAAAGTTGAGGATGAAGTCATTTATATTGTTCGTGTTCTTCAAAACTTTCAGGATCCTGAAGAGAATTACAAATCTTTACAGCTTTAAAATTCAATCAAATCTAAAAAATTAAATATGAAAAAACTGGGAATCATCGGCTGTGGCTGGTTAGGAAACCGTTTGGCAGAACATCTGTCAAAAGACTATGAAATCTTTGCAACGACCACCACACGATCAAAGCTTGATGGGTTGAACGCCAAAGGCTATCACACGACTTTAATAAAATTTCCTGACGAAGCAGATGCTGAAATGAAGACTTGGGAAACAGTTTCTGAATTGGATGCCATTATCATTGCCGTTCCTTTTTCCGGGCTGAGAGGTTCAAAAATTTCAATGACAGGAAAACGGCAGAACCTGCTTCGGTTTATCGGGGATTTCAAAGGACAGATGTTTTATACAAGCTCTACGGGTGTTTATCCGGATACCGAAAAAGAATTTAAGGAAGACGATCTGCCCGCAACGGAAGTGGAAAGTGAAAACTTCATCCTGGAAAAATTTCCACATACCAATATCCTCAGATTGGGTGGTTTAATGGGCGGTGAAAGGCTGCTGAAAAATTACAACATCTCCAACCTTGATCAGTTGGTAAATCATATTCATTACACAGATATCTGTTCGGTTGTTGAAAAAATCCTGAAAAATAGTTTAACTTCAAAAGTGTACAATGTTGTGGCGCCTGTTCATCCCGATAAGGAAGAAGTGATAAATGCACAAAAAGATCTTCCGTATTTAGGAAAACGCGCTGAAAAGGGAAGGACAATTTCCCCGCAAAAGCTGATCTCAGAAATGAATTTTCAATTTCAATATCCCGATCCGCGGTATTTTCATCGGTAAAACCTTGTCAAAGCTAAAAGTCTTTGACAAAGTTTAAGCAATTGGTATTTCATCCAACTTTTATTGCAGATTATCTTTTCAGCATTTCCTCATAAGCGTGTCTTATGGTCTCCTCACCATAAACTTTTTCCAGCCTTCTGACGATAAAGTGGCCTTTTGCCATATCCTGAAAGTGGTCTATAAACAGCGTATTAAGAATTGCTCCCCCTGCTGCTCCAATGGCAGGAACAGCCTGGGCCGTTACTTTTTCGCTGATTTGTATACTCAAGCGGCTTGCAATTTTTGAGATAAAATTGATGATAGCGGAAGCTCCTTCTCCGGCAATGGTTTTTCCTGCAAGTTTGTTCGCCGCTTCTGCCATGGTTTTTGTCAGGGCAATCCGTGCTGCAAAATATCCGCTTTCGCTTGCGTCATCAGATTCGCTATTTCCTCCCAGCGCAAAAACTTCCAGGCAGGCCAGTTTTACGTTAGGGTCGCTGATTGATTCTCCCTGGCTGCGGGCTATATCAATGATAGATCGCAACATAATGGTTGTGGAAATCGGAAGCTCTACCGCAAGAGCCGGCAGCCCAAAAAATCCGCCAACCGCTCCCGATGTGGCTACGCTGATTTTATGCCACCAGTTCGAAGGCTGGGTGTTCGGGGTATCCTTCATAGTAAAAATAGCAGTGTCTGCTGCTTTTAATAAAGCTGTTTCTGTAATTGACCCTATTTTTTCATGTATATTTTTAGGAAGAAATTCTAGTGCTTTTTCAATTGGCTGGCCAAATATGTTTGTAATTTTGGCAATAATACCTGGATTTTCGAGGATCTCCATTGCATGTCGTAATTCTTCAAGATGATTTTTTGATAAATTCATGATAGTATATATAATTTGCTTGTTCGAATTGTTTATTAAAGAAATAGTTTAATATTAATCAAAAATAAGGGTTAAAAATCATCAGGGAACTACGGATTTCCATAATCTGACAATTTTATCGTTCAAAACTGACAATTTTTCATTTCAAATGACAAGATTTCAGCTATATAACCCTGGTACAACCTTTGAAAATATTTGAGTACGATCATTAAAATTATTGTTTAACCTTAAAAATTCGTTTGTTATGTCAATCGTAAAAAGAAACAACGGCAGCTTGCTTCCTGCCGGAACACGTACCCTGTTCGATGACTTTTTCAGCCGCGAACTTTTTAACTGGGGCAACACCAATTTTTCTTCTACCTTAACTACCGTTCCATCGGTGAACATTAAGGAAAATGATAACCATTTCGAGGTGGAAGTCGCTGCACCGGGAATGCAGAAAGATGATTTCCGGATTACCCTGGACGGCAACCTTCTGACGATTTCATCCTCTAAAAAGAATGAAACGGAAGAATCCAAAGATCATTACACCCGAAGGGAATTCAGCTACCAGTCTTTTCAGCGAAGCTTCGAGCTTGCGAAGGATGTGGTGGATGAAGAACACATTGAAGCGAAGTATGAAAACGGTGTTCTGAAACTGATCATTCCGAAAACGGAAAAAGCAAAGAAACAGGCACCGAGACTGATTGAAATTAAGTAAATCAATAGAATGACAGCAATTGGCTTTCCTCAGGAGAGCCAATTGTTTTTTATATGCTTCGCTATCTTGTGGTTTAAAAAATTTTAACACATAATTCACAAAGGGATTTTTACGCTTTTCAAAAAGGGAAAACATAAGAATAAAAATCGGAGATTTTTATGGACTACCGGCTTGATATTTCTTTGTATGATGGATAGATCTTAACGGTTAACCAGTATTTTTTCAAGGGCATCGACAATTTCTCTTTCGATTGAGTCTTCATCAAGGGTTTCCAGGGTATAGAAGTCGGGTTTGAGAACCGCCGTACCGCTTCCGTTCTGGAAAATAGTATCGAGATGAATTCCGATCCTTTTTAAATTTTTGTCGGCCGCAAACATAATATGCGGAAATTTATCGTTCGCATAGAAGTTAGAATCAACATTTCTTGAGATCTGAAGTTTGATGTGGGGTTGGGCAAGAACTCCCGCTGCGTTTGCAGTTTCTTCTGCGAAAGATATTTTGCTTCCGAATTTGTTCTCTCTCAGCATTCTCCGGAATTCCTGCATTTTCGGATCAATAAAGTTTTTGCACAGTGTTCTGAAATCCTCCAGAAAAAGGTCTTCTTCGCTTTTTTTTCGGGCCAGGCTGTCTCTGAGTTTTTCCTCTTCCGTTTTTAAGTTGTAAAACACATGATTCAGACGGTTTATGCTTTCTTCTTTCATGGCAGTGATAAAAGTTGGGAACTGTTTTGAAGCCGAAATATCGGAATTTTTTTTAGGGTAAGAAATATTAAATAGCTGATCGCACTTAGCTTTTTGCTATTGGATTTAAAATCAGAATTTTAAAATTCAAAAACATTGTTAAATTATTTCAACGGCTTAGTATTTAAAAAATATTCTTTTCTTTCCAACCTTTTTCACGAATCGTGCATCTCTAATAGAAAGCGATTATTATGAAACTTACTATACCGGCTCCATGCCATGAAAACTGGGAAACGATGTCTGTTGACGAAAAAGGAAGATTCTGTTCCGTATGCTCAAAAACTGTGAGGGATTTCACGGTTTCCCCGGATGAGGAAATTATTGATAAAGTAAAGTCGTATCCGGGAATCTGCGGAAGGTTTAAGGCGGGGCAGCTGGGGAGGGATCTGAGCTTTTCGGTGATTAGTACCCTTACCTTGGGATTATTTGCATTAAGTGGTGGGGTATTCATGGTAAACGGTCAGCAGATGAAAGAGGAAGAGGTCAAGAAAATAGATTTTAAGAAAGGAATCGGCGGCATTGAAATGGTAAACGATACCCTTTTAAGTCGTTCAATTGTTCTGGGAATGCCAAGTGAAGAGTATTACGAGTCTGTGAAGCCTATGATCATGCTTAACAATAAGAGAATTTCCGAAGCAAAGATGAAACGGCTAAAACCCGAACAGGTAAAAAGCGTCACCATTCTTACCGGCGAGGGTGCCGAAAAGAAATATGGCAGATCCGGGGAACACGGAGTTATCATCATTGAAAGCAAAATGGAAGGCGATACGACAACAAAAAAGTAATCTATGAAAATTATAATATTCAGTCCATGCCATGAAAATTGGGAGGGCATGACCCTTGAGGAAAAAGGAAGATTCTGTTCTGTGTGTTCAAAAACCGTGAGAGATTTTACGGCATCTTCAGACCGGCAAGTGCTAAAAGCCTTTTCGTCTGCGAAAGATGATATCTGCGGTCGTTTCAACATCACACAGCTCAACCGCAATCTCCTGTATTCCGATATCAATTCCATCTTTATGAAGTTTGCAGCGGGGTTTATGCTGACGGCGGGAGGGTTGATCGCTGTAAACGGACAACAGGCGACCGCTCAGGATTCTGCGAAGGCAGAAGACCTGCAGGAAGTAATGGTGACCGGTTACAGAACAGTTAAAAAATCCATGGTTACCGGGCTGGGGACGGTTGTTCCGGGAGATGTTATTAATGCGAAGCAAGAAGATAAAAGCAGTACGCTGGCTGAACAGATGAAGGGTGTTACGGTGAATCCACCATCTAAAGATTCAAATAATGCGATCAGGATTGGTGGCGGCAGCCTTGTTTCCGGGAGCTCAGGAGAGCCGCTTTTGATTGTCGACCAGAAGGTAGTCCCTTTAAAAGTCCTTGAAGAAACAGATCCCCAATCCATAGAAACCCTGAATGTTCTAAAAGGAAAGGATGCAACTGCTTTATATGGTACAAAAGCAATTTATGGAGTAATTTTGGTTACAACAAAAAACAACAAATCAAAAAGAAAGTAAATTTTTATTTGAAAAATTAATAGATGTGAGTTAAATAAAAAGAGACCGTTTTACATGGTCTCTCATAACAAGCGATCTATTTTTTTACTGCGCCTATAGCTGCATTATAATTCGGCTCGTGGGAAATATCTGCAACCTGCTCCTCATAAATTATCTTTCCTGAAGGATCGATTACCACAACCGCTCTGCTCAAAAGGCCTTTCATCGCGGAATCCGTAATTTCTACTCCATATTTTTTTCCGAAATCCGAACGGAAATCTGAAAGCATGACCACGTTTTTAATACCTTCAGCCCCACAGAATCTTTTCTGGGCAAATGGCAGGTCTTTGGATATGCAGAGTACCACCGTGTTGGGAAGGTTGGCGGCATCTTCATTGAAATGACGTACGGATGCAGAACAAACTCCGGTGTCAACACTCGGAAAAATATTCAGAATTAAATATTTTCCTTTATAGGCATTAAGATTTTGGTCTTTCATCGTAACATCTGTCAGCGTGAATCCGGGAGCCTGTTTGTTTACTGCCGGTAATTTGGCATAAGTGTGGACTGGTTTTCCGCCTGCCGTTACTGTATTGCCTGTCTTTGAATGCTGGGCAAAAATGAATGTAGAAAGAAATAAAACAAAGCCGAAAGCGAATTTTGAATACATAGAATTATTTTTAAGCAAAATTATTGTTTTTCAGGTTCCGTCATGTTAAACTTTTTTAAAATAGAACAAATCTATGATGTCCTGCTTTTTAAAGTCAGAATTTAGGATTACCTTTAATACTCAAATCCCATCAGACTATTAAAAATAAAAATTTATGAATTCAGAAAACAACCCTTCATTCCACGAGATATTTAAACCTGAAAATGAAATCCCAGAAGAATATAAAGTGCCCGAAATCCATCAGCGGGAATACCTTTTAAATGGAGAGCTTGTGCCCTGGAAGGGTGATGTGCAGGAAATTTATTCTCCGGTCTGCATTCGTACGGAAAACGGAGCGGAGCGGAAATTACTTGGCAGCATTCCGAATATCGGTCCCGATGAGGCGATGAAAGTTCTTGATGCCTGTGTAAAAGCTTACGACAATGGGCTGGGGGAGTGGCCGACCATGTCGGTGGAAGGAAGGATCAAATGCATGCAGAAGTTTGTATATTTAATGATACAGCAAAGAGATTTGGTTATCAGGCTGCTGATGTGGGAAATCGGAAAGACCCTTGCCGATTCCACCAAAGAATTCGACCGGACCGTCGATTACATTAACCAGACCATCGATGCTTTAAAAGACCTTGACCGCGAATCATCCAGGTTCCAGCAGGCAGAAGGAACGATCGCACAGATCAGAAGAGCACCGCTCGGTGTTGTATTGAGCATGGGACCATTTAATTATCCTTTAAATGAAATTTTCACGACCCTGATTCCTGCCCTGATCATGGGAAATACCATTCTTTTTAAACTTCCGAAGCACGGAGTTCTGGCACATTATCCCTTGTTAAAAGCATTTAAAGAAGCCTTTCCTCCGGGAACAGTCAATACCTTATATGGTAAAGGATCGGATATTATTACGCCGATTATGGAGAGTGGAAAGGTAAATGTCCTGGCTTTTATCGGTTCCAGTAAAGTAGCCAACGGACTGAAAAAACTGCATCCCAAAGTTAACCGTTTACGGGCAATCCTGAGTCTTGATGCAAAAAATGCGGCTATTGTAACCAGACATGCGAATCTTGATGTGGCGGTAAGCGAATGTATCCTCGGAGCCCTTTCTTTCAACGGACAAAGATGTACGGCACTGAAGCTGATTTTCGTTCAGAAAGAGGTCGCCGCAGAATTTACTCGAAAACTAACGGCTGCGGTTTCTGCCCTGAAGCCCGGGCTTCCGTGGGAGAAAGATGTGAAAATTACGCCGCTTCCGGAAGTTAACAAACCGCTTTATCTTAAAGAATGTATCGATGACGCAGTGTCGAAAGGCGCAAAGGTTTTAAATGAACAAGGCGGTTTTACCGAAGAATCTTTTGTTTTTCCGGCAGTGGTGTACCCTGTGAACAGCGAGATGAAACTCTATCATGAAGAGCAGTTCGGACCGATAATTCCTGTGGTTCCGTTTGATGACATTGAAGAGCCGATCGATTACCAGGTTCATGCTTCCCACGGGATGCAGGTAAGCATTTTCAGTGAAGATCCGATGGAAGTTTCAAAACTGATCGATCCGTTTGTTAATCTGGTAAGCCGGGTGAATATTAATTGCCAAGCCCAGCGTGGTCCGGATGTATTCCCTTTTACCGGAAGAAAGGATAGTGCGGAAGGTACGCTTTCTGTGTTTGATGCTTTGCGTTCGTTTTCGATACGGTCACTGGTGGCAGCCAAAATTACAGATTCTAATAAGAACCTGCTGAATACGATTGTCCGGGATCATGATTCCAATTTCCTGAGCACGGATTATATTTTTTAATATGAAAGTACAGCAACCTGAAGGGAGATTTGACCTGGATTTTTCAGTACAAAAATCAGCAGTTTAAATCTAACCATAGAATTTTAACCATAAAGAATCAGAAGATAGAGATGCTGTAGAATAAAGCTTAAGCATCGGATGCCAAATAAGTTAACAAAAAGTTTTAAAATCAAAAGAAAAATTTATCAGTAATAACTATCTCGGCCGCTGAAGTTGCTTGAAACGGCAGATTTTTTTTGAAGATCAGTTTGTAGGTGGGAAATATTCAATGAAAATTGGGAAATTCCAAAAATAAAATCCGCAGTCTGAAAAAGACTGCGGATTTTCGATTAGTAAAAATCAAAAAAACATATATTGGAAAAAAGTTACTGTTGAGTCAGGAACCTGCTTATAATACTGTTCAGTTCGTCGGCGTGGGTCACATTAAGACCGTGCGGTCCGCCTTCGATAATAAAAAATTCGTTGTTGGCAATTCCCTGTGCAGCCTGCTTTCCGGCTGTATCGATAGGGACGATATTATCGGAATCTCCATGAACGATCAGTGTTTTTACATTTACATTCGGAAGTTCCGGACGGAAATCGGTATTGGCCCAGCTCTCCGCACATTTGATGGTAGCAATAGGGTTGGCAAATGAGGCAATGGCCCAGTCATAGTCAAGCTGTTTTTGGCTAACCGGCTTGGACAACATTCCATAATTATAAAAATCTTTATGGAAGGATTCCAGGAAGGTAATTCTGTCGGTCTTCAGAGCATTCATGATCTCATCCAGTTTTTCCTGCGGAACGCCGTCCGGATTGTCTTCTTTCTGTTTAACGACAGGAATGATTGATGAAATCAGAGCAATCCTGTCTACATTTTCAGAACCGTAATTTGTAAGATAACGTACCACTTCTCCGCCTCCCATGGAGAAGCCGAAAAGAATTACATTTTTCAGATCCAGTTGTGAAATCAATTCATGAAGGTCTTTCGTTAGTCCGTCATAATCATATCCGTTTGCAGTTGGTGATGATTTTCCGAAGCCCTTTCGGTCATACGTGATCACACGGTATCCTAAATTAAGAAGTACAGGAATCTGCATTTCCCATGATTTCCCGCTGAGCGGCCATCCGTGGATAAGAATAATGGGTTGTCCTGATCCGAAATCTTCGTAGTAAAGTTGGACGCTCTGATCGTCCTGTTTTGTAATGTAAGGCATATTGATATTTTTGGTGTACCACAAGAGTTTCAAATATTGAGCCATAAATAGAAATGTGGTACCTAAATATTTTACATGATTGGGGAAACAAACTTAGGTAAAAGGCTGAAGAGGAGATATGGATACTGGACGTTTCTTTTGGCAACATCAAGGCTGGCAGCCTGTAATATCAGATCATATTGTTTTTCTTACCGAGGATTATATTTACTGATCAAATTCCTGATTTTACTTTTTCTTTTTTAGAGCCTTTTTAAATTTTAATTCAGCAAACTTTCCGTCATTTTTCTTAATTTTCTGAATCAAATAAACTTTGTTTATTTTTCACTTTAATACGATGATTTCAATTGATTTAATTGAATATTACAGGGTAACCGACATATTGATTTTTTAAGCTAAAATGCCTTAAATTCTTAATGTTAAAATATAAAAGGTAAATTTAAAGAGTCTCTTAGATATCTGACAATAAAGTAATTCATTTTATTTTTATTTAATAGATAAGCAGATCCGCTGTTTTTATTATTTTTCAGGAAAAGCTGTAACATTTTTTCTAAGGCGAAACTAACTCTTCAGAAGTATACAAAATCATGGATTCAACAGAACATGAATTTTTAAAGAAAATCGAAAAGCACAAAGGAATCATTTTCAAGATTTCCAAAATGTATATGGAGGAAAAGGATGATCTTGACGACCTCTTCCAGGAGATTATTTATCAGCTCTGGAAAGCGTATCCTAAGTTCAGGGGAGAGAGTAAGTTTTCTACTTGGCTGTACCGTATTGCATTGAACACGGCTATTATTTTTCTTAAAAATGAAAAGAAAAGAAGCATTTTCGGGCGCGACGATTTTTCCGAATATAAAATTGTCCAGGACGAGTTCGACCATGAAAAGGAAGAAAAACTGAATGCGATGTACCAAGCCATCCATCAGCTGAATTCCATCGACAAAGCTTTTGTTTTTTACTATCTTGAAAATGTTTCCGGAAAGGAAATTGCCGAGCAAATGGGTATTTCCGAAGGAAACGTACGGGTAAAAATGAACCGCGCCAAAAATAAACTGAAAGATATCTTACAAACGAATACCTAATAATTTTAAATTTATTTATCATGAATATAGACGAACTTAAAAATACCTGGAATGAAGATGATTCCCTGGAACAAATGCCGGAAATCAGTATCGAACAGAAAAGCAGGATCAATCTTCCGCTTGAGAAAATCCGTAAAAATATGCGGATGGAGCTGTGGTCGACGGTCGGGATCTTTATTTTTGCCTTTGCTGTTATTGCGTTTTGTGAAGGAAATTTTAAATTTAAATTTTACCTCTCGATCCTGATTGGATCAATGGTTTTTGTGACCTTCTTCTTTTACAGTCAGTTTTTTAAATTGTACAGAAACATGAGCGATCCGGGGATGAAAACATTGGACGGATTAAAGGATTTGCTCCATCAGTTTAATCTGAATAAGCAGTATTACCTTTCCTTTTACCTTTCCTTTGTTCCGTTTCTGGTTTGCGAACTGATTATCGTGCTGGAATTTATTCCCCGCCCGGTACCGTTGTCTGATGTGCAGATTGCATCGGTTCTTATCAGTACTCTTGTGATCACCATGCCTTTGTTGGTGATTATCGGCAAGTGGTGGTTCCTGGTATTTTACGGAAGATATATGCAACAGGTAGAGTATCTTGTGAAAGAACTTGACCGGTAGGCTTCGGCGGGCCAAAGGCCCGCCGAAGCCTTACTGCGTATAATAGGCCGGGAATTCCCTCACAAGTGCATACAAATCACGCCATTCAAAATAATCCGGACTCACTGAGCTGACATTATTAAACCCTTTGTCTTTAAACAGTTTTTTGGTCCGGGTCACATGAAAATATTGAGAAACAACAATGATACTGTTGGAATCAAGCTTAGATTGTAACCGTAACGTATTTTCAACCGTTGCCCGGGTATTGTCACCCTTATTATCAACGATGATTACGGAGCCGGGAATTCCTTTTGATACCAGGAAATCTTTCATTTTATTGCCTTCGTAAAAACCTTCTTTTCCCAGGCCGCCGCTTACGAGGATCTTTTTAACCCGCCGTTTTTTATACAGTGCAATCCCGCTTTCCAACCGTTTTTCAAGCCTGATCGATAAAGTGCCGTCTTCGTTTACCTTATTCCCTAAAATAACAGCAAGGTCCGCTTGTTTTCCTTCATCGGAAATACCGTCCGTAATAATATAAATGGAATGAAAGATAAACCATAAAAGAAAAAGCATGAAAAAGATTTTAACGGATCTGAAAAAATTTCTAACCATAAAATACAGCTATTGTTTTTTATTTTTCTCTTTTTCAATGTCCTTGATGATCCAATCCATTTCGGGATCTTTCTGATTTAGAATATCCTGCATGGTTCCGGAAATTTTCACATCCGGGACAACACCTTTTTTCGTATCCGTAAAATCAATATTCGGCTGCACCAGCAGAACGCCGATCGGAAGGTCTATTTTTGAATTCGGAAGGGTCTGGTACGAATAAAATCCAGCTACGGTCCCATCGTTGGCTCCGCCGGTTTCTTCACCCACCAGAACAGCCCTTTTATCATTTTTAAGCTTGGCTGAAAAAATTGAGGATGCCGAGAAACTTCCGCCGTTGATGAGCACGAAAACTTTTCCGATAAAAGCATCTTTGTTGGGTTTTGAAAGTTTGTCAGCTTTGTTTTTATAGTAAAACCTGCCGTCTTTTTTATAGGTGCTGAAGGTCTGTCCGAAGAAAAAGGCAGGATATGCAAGGGTTTTCAGAATGTATTGTAAGACATTGGTTTTCCTGAAATAATTTGTTTTTATGGGTGATGTTGCTGAGGTTACCTGCGAAGGTTTGATCAGGGTATAAGGTTCCGGGCTCAGGTAAGAATACAGGTTGTTGATTTCCTGGAGCGAGCCGCCGTAATTATTCCGGATGTCGATAATCAGATAGGAAGAACCTGCCTTTTTGATTTTACCAAAAGTTTCTTGGTAAAACTTCGCAGAATAATCACCTGAAAAGCTCTTTATTTTAATATACGCGATGCTGCTGTCCTGATCCAGAAACTTAAAGTTCCTGTTGTACGAATTGTTGAAAGCAATATAATCATTTACTTTCTTCTCTTCGGTTCGTTTCTTATTTTCCTTTTCTTTTTTAAGATCGTCTTCAGACTTTGTTTCACGGGTGAGTTCGTATATTTTCTTTTGTCCTTTATAGACCGTTTCCAGAGTAGCATGATCTTCGTAACCTTTTTCCGCTACATAGTAATTAAAGAATACATCTTTCAGGTAATATGGATGGAAAGTGGTGTTGAAACCATCACTGCTGATAAGCTTCCTGTATTTCTTTATGTAATCGGAAACGGAAACCTGATCAATACAGAGAATCTCGGTCCCCGGCGGAATATGCTGAATGGAATCTTTGTTTTCAACAATAAAAAGCCTGTCGCCTTCCACGTAATATCCGAAACGGCTGAACATTCCTTTCTTACCTTCCAGTGTTCTGATTTCCTTTTTGGTAATCATCTTCGACGGAATTCTGAGGGAAAGATGGCCTTCTCGGATGCCGGCGATCACGGGCTGCAGCTTAAAATAAAACTGAAGCGGCGTAAGCGGTTTCGTAATGGTATGTTTAAGGCTGTCGAATTTATGGTCAAGATCTCCTTTCGCGATGTACCAGTACAGCTGCGGATGGGTTTCCTTCAGTTTTGAATAGACAAAATCTACATCCTCTTTCAGCTTTTCGGGAGGTAAGCATACTTTTTGCTGCTCATTATATTTCTTTACAGATACACAGGAGCTCAATGTAAAGAATAACAGGAATATGAAATAATTTTTTAAATGCACCTTGAATTTTTTCCGGCATCTAATTTAATAGTTTACAGTTAATTAATGAATACGGTTCATGATAAATTTGGATAATTCCCGAAAAGTCTCAATAAAATAAAGGTTTTTGGTTTCTTGGCCGTCAATACATAAAGTAACACATTTTACAGTATTTTAAAAATGATATATCTAATTATCGCCGCCGTTTTCATTATCCTTTTGTATTTTATCATCACGGGGCAGGAGGTTTTCGGAGCGGAGGCAAAAGGAGAGAGGCTGCGGAGGATGCAGCAGTCGCAACATTATAAAAATCATCAGTTTCAGAACCTTAGCGAAACGCCATCTCTGGCGGCAGGGTATTCCATGCCTAAAGTAATGTACGATTTCTTTTTCAAAAAGAAGAACCCGCTGCTGAAGCCATTGAAGAATATTCCTTCGATTCATACCGATTTAAATGCTCTTCCTAGAGATCAGGATGTCTTTGTATGGCTGGGGCATTCTTCCTATTATATTCAGACCGATGGGATTTCATTGTTGGTTGATCCCGTGCTTAGTCCTTATGGTTCACCGTTTAAATTTTTCAATAAAGCATTTAACGGAGCAGATATTTACAGACCGGATGACATTCCGGACTTGGATTATCTGGTGATAACCCACGATCATTACGATCATTTGGATTATCCTACGGTAAAAGCGATTAAAAATAAGGTTTCAAAAGTTATTCTTCCTCTGGGCGTCGGGGCACATCTTGAAAGATGGGGTTACCAGCCGGAGCAGCTGATCGAAGAAGAATGGGGAAGCGAAGTGAATTTGAAAAACGATTTGAAGATCACATTTACCCCGGCAAGACATTTTTCAGGACGGAAAGCAAAGCGAAATGTAACGCTCTGGACTTCCTACGTGTTGCAAACTCCGACCAGGAAACTGTTTTTAGGGGGTGATAGTGGTTATGATACGCACTTCAAAAAGATCGGTGAACAATACGGGCCTTTCGATTATGCGATTCTTGAAAACGGACAGTACAATGAAGCCTGGAAATACATTCATGCGCTGCCGGAAGATGTGATCCAGACCAGCATTGATATCAATGCCAAAAATATCATCCCGGTTCATTCGTCAAAATTCGCTTTGGCGCTGCACGCATGGAATGAGCCGCTGCAAAAAGTTACGACGCTGGGAAAAGAGAAACATCTGAATGTAGTGACTCCCTTGATTGGAGAACCTGTCGATTTAAATAAAAAGGATCAGCAGTTCAGAACCTGGTGGGAAGATTGATTCAGGCGTGCCAGATGTCTTTGTATCTTGCCGGATGATTTTCAAACTGCTGTCTCACAAAGTCGCATTCGGGATCGATCATCATGTCTTTTTCTTCTGCATACCTTACCAGTTCGTCAAGGAGCATTTTGGCATATCCTTTTCCTTCATGTTCCTCATCAAGCTTGGTGTAATAGACGATCAATAACCTCCCGTCTATTTCGATGGACATATATCCTGCTTTTGTTCCGTCAATCAGTAGCTGCAGTTCATCCTGATAAGGAGCTATTTCAAATTTTATATTTTCCATGATCTTGGGATTTTGATTAAAAATGATGTGAAGCCTTTCTTTAAAATTACAAATTAATAATGAATTCATTTATAATTTCTCACAGATTTTTTCTCAGCATATGAGACTTGAATAAGACTGTTTCTATGGCTGATATTCTTACAGGCCGATGAATTGGAAGGCTGGATTCTGTGTCTTATATTTCTAACCACAGATTTGCTCAGATTTTCACAGATGATTGTGTTTTATTTTTAACACATTAGCCACAGAGAAGATTTTAATAGCTTGAAAATATTTTTAGAACAGATCAGATTAAAAATCAAAGATTTTTAAAATAGTTCTTTGTTTAAGCAGAATATAAGATTCAGATTGATATTAGCGTTCTGTCATCCTGGCTCTCGAAGGATTTTCGTAAGCGTTGATAAGGGCTTCGAGAGCCCGAGCCTGACAGTGTGTATATGCAGTTAAGTTTGGATTAACTAGTTCTTTGTTTAAGCAGAATAAAAGTTCAGACTTTATGTAATCCTGATTTTCACAGATGATAGTGTTTTTTTAACACACTAAACGTATAAAAACCATTTCGGGGACTGCGCCTATCAAAGATAAAAATTTTAAAGGAAAATTAGAATATTTTAAGAAAATCTGGCATTTTAATTGAAAATACCAAAGTATTTAAATTTGGTGATTATGAAAAAGTTAATAATAGCAGTAATGCTGATCGGAACATTCGGTTTATCCAATGCGCAAACCGATTATTACAGTGATTACCAAAGAAGCATTACCGATTTGAACTGGCAAAGTGTAATTTCGGATCTGGTTTTATCTTCAACGCAGGCTAACCAGATTTATGCTTTGAACGACCGTTACCGGGATTACAATACCTGGGACAGGGCCTATAACAATAACCCGGACCGATGGAGAACCGATCGTTATGGAGAACTGGAAAGAATTATGGGCCGGGAAAAATACATGAAGTTCAAAAACACGTATTACAAAGGCCAGAATCCTGTAGCCGTGTACAACCGGAACAAAAATAATGATAAACGCTATAAGCATATGGACAAAAAGATGAAGATGCACAAACCGAAACACGGAAACGGACATCATTAAAAAATATTTTGATATTAGTTCAAACCAATGAACGGCTGATCGGAAGACCAGCCGTTTTTTAGTATAAATATTTTGGAAATTATATTCTTTATCATGTTTGAATTTTATAATTTTGAAAAATGGAATCCAATGAAACATTAAAAGGTTTTTACAGCCGTGTCGGTCTTGAATGCGTGAAAACGCCCGGCGTTGGTCATTTCAATGTATTTTCACGGGAAAGCTGCTCCCTGGTTACTCCTTACAGCAGAAGGGATTATTATAAAATTTCCCTGATCATCGGAAAAGGCAAGCTGCATTATGCCGATAAATGGATTTATGTCGATCAGCCTGCGCTGCTGTTTTCCAATCCGGTGATTCCTTATTCCTGGGAGGCCGAAAATACTGATCAAAGGGGATTTTTCTGCCTGTTTACGGACGAATTCGTGCATGAAGCAAACCGTTTGGGCAATCTGCAGGATTCCCGGCTTTTTAAAATCGGGGGAACACCGGTTTTCTTCGTGAATGAAGAACAGCAGAAGACCGTAGCTGATATTTTTATAAAGATGATGAATGAAATCCAGTCGGATTATCTTCATAAATACGATATGCTGCGCGCATATCTGCATTTGCTGATCCATGAAACGATGAAGATGCAGCCGGCCGAAAGTTTTGAGCCCTATCAGAATGCGTCACAACGTATTGCTTCTCTATTTATGGAATTGCTGGAAAGGCAGTTTCCGATCGACAGCCCTGAACGTTTTCTGAAGCTGAAAAGCCCGGTGGATTATGCAGAAAGCCTTTCGATTCATGTAAATTCTCTGAACCGTTCCGTGAAAGAAATGACCGGGAAAACAACAAGCCAGCAGATCACCGCCCGGATTATCCAGGAAGCCAAAGCCCTGCTGAAGCATACAGACTGGAGCGTCGCCGAAATTGCCTACGGGCTTGGCTTTGAGGAACCCGCCTATTTTACCAACTATTTTAAAAAGCAGACCGGGATGACCCCGAATGCAGTACGAACTGCTGTTGTTTGAATTTTATAATTATTTGTTTGAATTCTATATTGGATCTCTTAAGAGCCTGCTCTAATTTTGTACCATCAACTTAAAATCACAGGTTATCATGAAATTTAGAACATTAGGAAACACAGGAAAACAGTTGTCGGCTATCGGGTTAGGATGTATGGGCATGAGTTTCGCCTACGGGCCGACCGACGAACAGGAGAGTATCAATACGCTTCACAAGGCACTTGATTTGGGAATAAATTTCTGGGATACGGCAGATATGTATGCCAATGGAGAAAACGAAAAGCTCATCTCAAAAGTATTGGTTCCGAACCGGGACAAAATTTTTATCGCCACGAAATTCGGTTTCAGGTTTAAGGATGGAAAAGCCGGCCACAGCGGTGCACCCGGTACCTATTTTGACGGATCGCCGGAATGGATCAAAAAAGCAGTCGACCTGAGCCTGCAGCGGCTGAATATTGACGAAATCGATCTGTATTATGCCCACAGGGTTGATCCGAATATTCCTGTGGAGGAAACAGTCGGAGCCATGGCAGACCTTGTAAAAGCAGGAAAAGTGAAATATCTGGGATTATCAGAAGCTTCTGCGGAATCCATCCGTAAAGCGCATAAAATCCATCCGATCACAGCATTGCAGTCCGAGTATTCGTTATTGACGAGAGATGTTGAAAACGGAATTTTACCGGTAATCCGGGAGCTCGGTATCACGCTGGTTCCGTATTCGCCGCTGGCAAGAGGATTATTCTCCAATATCAACGATGCCCAGAATTTTACGGATGAAGATTTCAGGAAATCCCTGCCGCGTTACCAGGCGGATTATCTGGAAAATAACAAGAATCTGGCGAAGGAAATCAATGAATTTGCCGCCTCCAAAGGCATCAAAGGAACACAGCTTGCCTTGGCCTGGGTCCTGAACCAGGGAGAAGATATTATTCCGATTCCGGGAACAAAACGGATCAGATACCTGGAAGAAAATATCGCCGCAGTAAATGTCGAACTTTCCACCTCAGACCTGGAAACGATCGATGCCATCCTGAAAAAATATCCGAACGTCGGGGAAAGGTATAGCGAAGGCTCCATGAAACTGGTTAACAATTAAAAATATAACAGGATTCCCGAACCTCTTTTCGGGAATTCTTTTTTGATCAATTTTTTTATCAACAGCAATGGTCACACTTAAAGAAAAAAATAAATTTATATCCACCATCCTGGCATTTGCCGTCATTCCGATGTCGGGCCTTGCTACGGATATTTACCTGCCTTCAATGTCAAGTATGGCTACGGAGCTGCACCAGCCCGAAAGCAATATTCAGCTTACGTTATCCATCTTTTTAATCAGCTACGGATTAACGCAATTTTTCGCCGGAAGTATTGTCGATTCTTTCGGAAGGTATAGGATTTCGATGATTTCCCTGGCTTTATTTGTGGCATCGTTCCTGATCACAGCCACCACCCAGAATATTTTTGTAATCTATGCAATGCGCGTCTTACAGGGCGTTTTATCAGGTTTTGCGGTCGTTGCCAAAAGAGCTTTTTTTGTAGATGTCTATGAAGGGGAGGAGCGCAAGCATTACCTGAGCATTATGACGATCGTCTGGTCGGTAGGACCGATCATCGCACCGTTTATCGGCGGATATCTGCAGAAGAACTTCGGGTGGCAGTCGAACTTTTATGTACTTGCCGGCTACAGTGCGCTGCTTTTGATATCGGAATTTATATTTTCCGGGGAAACACTAAAAAAAAGAAATCCTTTTAATATCGAATTCCTGATCAGCGAATACAATTCCATGTTTAAAGCGAAGGATTTTTTCTATGGAATGATTATGTGCGGGCTGAGCTATTCGATGATTATGTTCTTCAATCTGTGCGGTTCTTTTATTATCGAACATAAAATGGGATATTCCGAAGTGGTGGCCGGCTATGTTTCTTTGATTCTGGGCTTTGCATGGATGACGGGCGGATTCCTGGGAAAAGCATTGATCAACCGGGCGTTTCTGCCGAAGATTCGTAACGCAAACTATATCCAGCTTTTCCTGATTATCCTCATGTTCATCGCTTCCTATTTTGCCAACACGATTTACAGCCTGGTGGCTTTTGCTTTTTTAATCCATGTTACGGCAGGATTTATATTCAACAACTATTTTTCGTACTGCATCGGAAGATTCCCGAATTCTGCCGGAATTGCCGGCGGCCTTACCGGCGGGGTAGCGTTTATCATCACATCGGCGATCAGTTATGGAATCGTTGCGGTAATCAGGCCTCAGATCCAGCTCCAGGTAGCGGAAGGTTATTTTGTACTGGGTATATTGGGACTTTTTATTTTAAGCATGATCAGATGGAGAAAAGCTCATATTTAAAGCCTTAATTTGATCTCGACAATATTTTATTTAAATTTTCTACATCATATTTCAATAATAAATCCTCTCATTACGGGAGGATTTATTGCTGCATAAGTAATTGAGAAGTTGATATTTGTTTTTACAAAGACGGATTTGATTTGCTTTTACTTTAAATGAATGAAAGTATTTTGAATACGGGCTGAATTTTCAAACCACAATCTTTCTTTGCTGTTTTCTAAGGCTATGTTTAAATCCTTAAAGGGATGACAAACAAAATGTTTAATTTATTTTAAAATAATGTGATTGTTTTAAAAAGACATTTTTACTGAAACAAAAAAGCCCCTTTAAAAAAGAGGCTTTATTTTATATCAGGACTGAAATTTAGATTCCGTCGATGATTTCATTTAAAACAGTGCTTGGTCTCATGGCTTCATACGTTTTGTAAGTATCAGGTTTGAAGTAGCCGTTGATTTCCTGAGGCTTACCCTGAGCTCCAATCAGTTCGGAGTTGATCACCTCTTCGTTTTCCTGCATCGCCTGCGCAACCGGAGCAAACTGATCTGCCAGTTCTGCATCAGCTGTTTGATTAGCCAGTGCTTCTGCCCAATACATTGCCAGGTAGAAGTGGGAACCTCTGTTATCGATCTGTCCCACTTTTCTTGCCGGGGACTTATCGGTTGCCAGGAACTTAGCATTTGCTTCGTCCAGTGCATCGGCCAGCACCTGGGATTTTGTGTTCCCCTGGGTTTGCGCTAGGTGTTCCAGAGAAGCCTGTAATGCTAAGAATTCACCTAAAGAATCCCATCTCAGGTATCCTTCTTCGATGAACTGCTCAACGTGCTTCGGAGCTGAACCGCCGGCACCGGTTTCAAACAAACCTCCGCCGTTCATCAACGGAACGATGGAAAGCATTTTTGCCGAAGTTCCCAGCTCGAGGATCGGGAAAAGATCAGTCAGGTAATCTCTCAGTACGTTTCCTGAAACCGAAATCGTATCTTTTCCTTCTCTGGCTCTTTTTAAAGTTTCTGTCATCGCATCTTTTACATCCATGATTCTGATGTCAAGACCGTTGGTGTCATGATCTCCTAAGTATTTTTCAACTTTTTTGATGATCTCCCTGTCGTGTGCTCTTCCTTTATCTAACCAGAAAATAGCTGGTGTATCGGATAATCTCGATCTGTTTACCGCTAATTTCACCCAGTCCTGGATCGGAGCATCTTTGGTCTGGCACATTCTGAAAATATCACCTTTTTCTACTTTCTGAGAAAGAAGAACGCTTCCGTTTTCGTCCTGAACTTCAATCGTTCCTTCAGCAGTAGCCTGGAAGGTCTTGTCGTGGGAACCGTATTCCTCGGCTTTCTGAGCCATTAATCCTACATTCGGTACCGAACCCATCGTTGTAGGATCCAGTTTTCCGTGCGCCTTCATATCATCTATTACCGCTTGGTAGAAACCGGCATAAGACCGGTCCGGAATGATACAAACCGTATCTTCTTCTTTTCCTTCTTTGTTCCACATTTTACCACCGCCTCTTACCAGGGCTGCCATAGAAGCGTCTACGATGATATCGGAAGGAACGTGGAAGTTGGTAATTCCTTTGTCGGAATTCACCATGGCTACTCTAGGTCCGTTGGCCAGGGCAGCTTCAATATCTGCTTTGACTTCAGCTTCCTGTGCGTTGCCTTTGATTTTTTCAAAAAGATCGGCAAGTCCGTTATTTGGGTTGATATCCAGAGACTTGAACGTTTCAGCATATTTTGTGAACACGTCTTTAAAGAAAGTTTCTACGATCGCTCCGAAAATGACAGGATCGGAGATCTTCATCATCGTTGCTTTAAGGTGTGCGGAAAGAAGTACATTTCTGTTTTTTGCTTCGTCGATGGCCTCCTGAACGAATGCTTTCAATGCATTTAAATTCATTACCGAAGAGTCGATTACTTCTCCTGCCTGAAGGTTGGCAAGATCTTTTAAAGTAGTTTCAGCCCCGTCGTTTCCTCTGAAAACGATCTTATATTTTACAGCATTTTCCAGTGTTGTGGACGTTTCTGTTCCGTAGAAATCTCCGCTTTCCATGTGTGCCACATCGGTTTTGCTGTCGGAAGCCCAGTCGCCCATTCGGTGAGGATTTGCTTTGGCGTAGTTTTTAACGGCTTTCGGAGCACGTCTGTCAGAATTCCCTTCTCTTAACACCGGGTTTACAGCACTTCCCAATACTTTAGCATATTTCGCCTTGATTGCTTTTTCTTCGTCATTTTTAGGTTCTGCCGGGTAATTTGGAACGGCAAATCCTTTCGCCTGCAATTCGGCAATCGCTGCATCCAATTGTGGAGCAGATGCCGAAATGTTGGGTAGCTTAATAATATTTGCGTCAGGTTGAGTCGCCAGTTGCCCCAATTCTGCCAAAGCATCGCCTGTTTTCTGATCATCTTTCAAAAATTCCGGGAAGTTGGCCAAAATTCTTCCTGCCAAAGAAATATCCGGGACTGCGATCTCAATGTCTGCTGATTTGGTAAAAGCTTTTACAATCGGTAAAAACGAGTGTGTAGCCAACATCGGAGCCTCATCCGTAAGGGTGTAATAGATTTTTGATTTGTCTGACATTATACTGTTATTTATTATTTGATTTTTTTAAGACTCACAAATTTAGTGATTATGATTGTTTTATTAGGAGTATTTGCATAAAAAAAGAGGCGGTTGCCTCTCTTGATTATATTTGTGTAATCGTATATGTCCCGGTTGCATCAAAATTAATATTAAATTCAATTTTGAAATTTTTGGGAGTGGATGTTAGATTGGGAATCATAATATATGCTCCGCCTACATCAAAACTCGCATCACTTAAATTATCACCCAATTCTTCTGGATAGTTATTAGCACTACTTCCACTAGGTAGGTTTACTTTAAATCCGGTAAAATTTGCAGAAGTTACACCATTTAAATTGATCGTAAATTTATTGGTTGATGCATTGTAAGTTGTTGCAGAAATTTGAGGAGGGTTACTGCTACTAGTGTAATTTAAATAGATTAATGGATTAATATTTTCTAAATAAATATTATTTGTCGTTCCATAAGTGGTAATATTGATTCTATAAAAACCGTTAGAAGAAATATTCAAATTAGCTCCGTTAGCTACTACCGTACCCTGATTTCCTGATCCATATATTTGTGCAGATGAATTCTGGGCTGCAATAAATTTGAATTGTGTATTTGCAGACATATATTTATAACCAATTTTTACATTCCCATTTACATTTCTTAATAATTCTGCTGCACTGGCATTAAAATTATTGTAAGAACCGTAAAAATATAAATTTACAGGAATTGAACTGTTAGAACTTGAAGTCGTCGGCAAGCTTAAAGCTCCTGAATTATCAACGCCCAAGGTGTAAGCCGTTCCATTAGGAGCAGTAAGCGTAATGCCCTGTCCTGCGCCGGTTACCACGGTCTTACTTACTTGTGAGTAAGGAACACTCATCAGTTGGTTCACCCCGACATTGGTATAGTTCGAACCTCCGGCAGGATCCATTTCCACTTTTACGAATTTGGTATTGGTTCCCCAGTTGATGCCCCCGAAGTTTCCGGTAGTAGCCGTTCCCTGGCCGATGTTTAAATTTACCAATCCTTTCGCATTGGTGGTTTTTGTCTGGGTTTCCGTATATAGAACCGTTCCGGTGGCGGAATTATCCAGGATGCTGATCCTGAAAGAAACGTTCCCGTTGGCAATCGGTGCTCCTGCGGCATTGAAAGCGATTGTCTGGTAGCTGAAAGCCTGTGGTACCTGTGCGCTTAGTAAAGACGCAAGAAATAATCCTATCGTAGCGTATAATTTTTTCATGTAAATAGTTTTTAAGGTTTTTTGATAATTTTAACAGGTTTGAGGTCGGAGTTTTTAAAGACGATCATATAAACGCCCTGCGGAAGCGATCTTAGGTCCAGCTGTTCGGAATCCAGTTTGGTTCTGAAAACCAGTTTTCCGGAAAGGTCGTAGATTTCAGCGCCTTCGATTTTGGATTTCGAGCTTAATTTGACGTAGATAAAATCAGCTGTCGGATTGGGATAGATTTTTACATTGTCCTTTTCAAGTTCTGAAACACCCAAGACCTGAAGGACGGATTGATAAAGCAAACCCATTGTGCCGGAACTTGCCTGATCGGGATCCGTAGGGATTACGTAGATTTCTCCTACGGAATGCGAAAAGCCGTCTGTGGAAACTGCCCCGGAATTGATGCTTCCGATCGCCGACTGGGCAAAACCGAAGAGCGGAACTCCGAATAACAGTAAAGTAATTCTCTTTTTCATGGTTAAACAATTTTTTAGGAATGCGAATATAGAAAATTTCCGTTTAATACAGTTCTTTTCTCATTTTAAATTTTATTATTATTGATTGGAAAGGGATTTAAAATTGAAAAAATTAAGGAGTATCCCATTAGCTATTTAAATCTATATTATTCTTTTTCAGCTTAATAAACTGAATTGTTTACAGTCGAAATTGAATGAATTTTATATGAATAAAGATAATAAGCAAAAATCTACAAAACGACCGGATAGGTGGGTTGTAAAATCCTGTATTTTATTTTAATAAAAGAATATCCTTTCCCATCTGCCCGGAAAAAATATCCATAGAAACCGGTTCCAGATGAACTTCATCAATCCATTTATAATGATTGGGAATCGTATTGTAATTGATATATTGCACTTTTTCAGTTTGTGAAATACCGTTAATTATCCTGTCGAAATCAGGTACGAAAATGTTTTCAATAGCATAAGCCGTTTTGCTGACCGGCATTCTTACGAGAACGACTTCTCCATGCTTTTTCAGGAAACCAATGGTTTTTGCTAAATATTTCAAACGTACCGGCGACATTTTAAGACCGTCGATTCTCTTTTTTAATTCCGCCATTTTTTCTTTATTTTCGGCTTTTCTCTTTTCAGCAGAAAACCTTTTTAAAACTTTTCCATGCACCTGCCCGTTATCCAGTACCGAAACTTCTACCATTTTGTTTCTTTCCGGAAGTATTTCTTTATTCAGTTCTTTTGTGATCGAAAAGTCAAAACTTTCTATCAGATATTCAAAATTCGGGTTAACTGAAACGTTTGATGTTTGGGCAACGGATTTATCGTTTTCAATATAGTATTCAGGACTGTCGGGACTGCTTTTTGAAACCATCAACGCTGTGGGTTCTACAGTGACGATAAAAATGCCGTTTTTCGTATCAGGTTTCAGTTTTTTCTCTATAGATTCAAGATATTTCGGACCATAGGGAGAATGGGCCCAGGTAAAAGCATAATCGTATAATTTTGCCTCTGGATATTTTTCACGGATAATATGGTCTATAATCTCAGGATTCATCGAAGCAGCTCTTGAGCTTCCCAAAATAAGGGAATTCTGCTGAGGAGAGGAGAATCTTTTGTAAAAATCATCCGTATTTTTTCCGGTAATATAGACCGCATAGCCGATGAAAAGCAGGGGTAGTATGGAAAAGAGAAGAAGTCGGTAAAGAGATTTTTTCATAACTTTAAAACTGGGCATAAATAAATCCTTTCGGTGCAATGTAGAAAAGGCAGATCAGGAAAATCAGCAGATAATAAAAGCCCCATCGCATAACCACGTTATTTTTGATAAAGAGGTCTTTAAGTGCGTATTCTTGATTACGGTTGATCCATTCAATCGCCAAAGTGAACAGAATAAGGAAGGCGATAAGTTTTTGAAATTTAAAATTCGGAAACTGGAAAAATGACAGAGAAAAAATTTCCCGGTAATATCCTAAGGCCATTTTCATATCGCTTGAAAAGAAGAGGACCATCAGCATAGAAAACATCACAAAAGTAACGGGGATGTTCTTCAGTTCTTCTTTTGTAGGAATGATATTGTTCTGGCTTTTTATTTTCTTATTCATCTTACCTTTCCAGATGACGGGGATAAACATTACACCGCTTACCAGTCCGTGAAAAATATAATGCCACTCCGCACCATGCCAGAAGCCTACCACTAAGAAGTTGATGATAATCGCCAGGATCAGTCCGTATTTATCATAATCGCGGAACCGGATCGACAGGGGAGTAAAGACATATTCCGTAAGCCATGAGGTCAGGGAAATGTGCCATCTTCGCCAGTAATCCGCTACATTCTGGGCAAACAGTGGATAATTGAAGTTCGGCTGGATTTTGATACCCAATAATTTGGAAATTCCGATTGCCATATCCGTATATCCCGAAAAATCGCAGTACAACTGGATGAAATATAAAACCGCACCAATGAATAAAGCACTGCCGTTCAGCGTATGATAAGACTCAAAAATAGGGGTGGTGATCGTTGCAATATTATCTGCCACCACCAGCTTTTTAAAAAGTCCCCATAAAATCTGCCTCAATCCGTCGGTGAACTGTGCAGAAGAAAATTCCCTTCTGTTTTTTAAATTGTTTAAAAAAGGTCCCGCTTTATCGATAGGCCCTGCAATAATACACGGAAAAAAAGCGACGAATACCGAATAATCCAGTAAGGAGGGAATTTCTTTAAGCTTATTGTTCCTGATATCCAGCAGGTAGCCGATCATCCTGAAAGAATAAAAACTAATTCCGATAGGGAAAATAATCTTCAGCAAGCTCAATTGATCCTTCATGCCGGACAGTTTCAGTACATCGTTGAAATTTTCGATGAAAAAATTGAAATACTTGAAGTATAAAAGCTGGATCAGTACCAGGAAGACGCCGCCTCTCATCCAGTACACTTTGGCCTGACCTTCTGCCTTCCGGATCTTATTTCCGATGAAAAAAGTAACCAGGGTAGAAAGGATAAGAAGCGACAGGAAATTCAAGCTCCAGCTGCTGTAAAAAATATAGCTTCCTATAAGAAGAAGTATATTCTGAATTTTTGATGTTTTCCCAAAAAGGTAATAGCCAAAAAATAGTATAGTGAAAAAGAAGATGAAATAATACGAATTGAGGAGCATGATGTCTATTTACTGATGATAGAATCGATCATTTCGCCCACATTATTCCAGCTCTGGATTTCTGCAGACGTAAAACGGATTCCGAAAGCTTTCTCAATAGCTACAATTAACTGAATATGGGAAAGAGAATCCCATTCTTCGATATCTTCGGCAGTAGTTTCTGCATTCAGTACAATATCTTCATTATCCAGCTGTTCGCGGAAAATAGGGGTTAATTTTTCTAAGACCTCGTTTCTGTCCATAATTATTTGTTTTTAATATATACTGTTTTGGGTTGATAATCATTTACATTCAGGATCCACCGGTTGTTTTCAAAAATGAAGCCTAAATTCTGATAGTGGTCTCTTACCATCTGGTTTTTAGCGGTTTCAAGATATTCTCCTGTAACGTATCTGTAACCGTGCTCCTTTGCTTTTTCAACAATGGTATTCAGGGTGAAATCTTCCATACCTCTCTTCAGCACCCTGCAGCTCATCAGCCAGGTATCGATAAAGAGGGTTTCTTTATCCTTTTCTTCAAGAACGATAACGCAAATCAGCCCATTATCGCCATATTTATCTTCAAGGGTAAATGAAAGGGTATAATGTTTTCCGGATTGTATCAGGTTTTCAATTTCCTGTTCGGTATAGCGCACGGTACGCAGATTAAACTGATTGGATCTTTGGGTAAGCTGTGAAACCCTCGGCTTGGAAAAACTGTTGAACGGCTGCACAGCGGAAACCATATTCAAGCTTTTCAGGAAATCCTCTACATTCGTAAAGCTTTCCAGGTCAACCGCTCTTCTGGCTTCTACCTGATACTGCTTCGTCCTTTCACTGTCATTTTCCGAAAAACTGGCGGTCTCGAACAGGTTAAGGCCGTAGAGATATTCCAGGTACTCTGCAGGATCTTCGGGCAGTTCCGGAACACAGACATCCGGAAGGTTTTCCCGTACCAGGTTTCTTTCAAAAGGATTATCGTCTAAGAAGACCATCGAATCGAAGCCTATATTTAAAATGCGCTGGATTTTCCTGATGTTGTCCGCTTTATTTTCCCAGTTGGCGATAAAGACGGCAATATCGTCCAGTTTCAGTACCATATCCGGATGCTTTTCAAAAGGTTCTTTCGCCTTGTCTTCATCATTTTTACTGCATACAGCCAGGATTATTCCTCTTTTCTGTAATGCTTTTACCCAATACTGGAATTCTGTAAAGGCTTTTCCTATTCCTAAATTTCCGATCTGAATTTTTTCAAGGCCGTCATCACCGATGATTCCCCCCCAGGTGGTATTGTCCAGATCCAGGATCAGACATTTTTTAAATTTCCCTTCGAGCGAAGCAATAATGCTGAAAATATTATGGGCAACAATCGGCAGGGCATCGATAGAAATCACCATTTCCGTATTTACATAAATACTTGGCGTAAACATAAAATCGCGACCCCATTTATTCTGGATGGAAAGCAGGTCGGCAATAAAGAAATTGTCCCTCTGCACGGCGATTTCCTGAGAAAGAAGATAGTTAATCTTATTCAGCTGAAAATTGAATGAAGATTCTACCTTATTGGAAAAATTTCCGAATACCTTAGCGTCTATAATAGGGAAATTACAGTAGATCACCCTGCTGTTCGTCCTGCTTTGGATCGTGTTGTAAAGTTCTTCTACATAGCTGATTTTGTTATTGGCAAAATTTATGGAAAAATCGGAAGATTTGTAATATTGATTCAGCAATTTGTGTGTTGACTCGAAAATAATAGTATAATCGGCATCAAATTCATAATATTCTGAGGACGGATCCATGATCTGACGGGAAATCTGCCCGAAATCCGCTTCAAAAATATCCAGTCCGAAGCCTTCGGTTTTTGCAGTGCCCTTTAGGGCAACATTCAGAAACTGGGTAGCCGTGTCTCCTAATAAGGCCACTTTTATTATTTTATGCGGATACGTGTCTTTTCGCAATACCTTTTTTAATTCCGAAAATGTTTTATACATAGAAATCCCGATTTTAAAGGAAAATATATCAATTATAATATTAATATTTCTGCTTGAAAATCATGTATTCCGGCGAAGCACAAAATGATGATTTCATCAGGTGTTTTTTTGGTGTAGTTAATGAGTATACAAAGATAGGCAAATACCTAGCTTTTCCGGAAATTAATTTTCATTTTTTAAACTTAATGTAATAAAATATAATTCGCAGAGATTATAACCTATGAATCTAAAGAACAGGGATTTCAGGCTGCCGCTTTGCAACTTACGGAAAAATTCCACCATATGGTTTCACGGAACAGTTTCTTTGGATGCACAATGATCTATATTTACCGTCTTACTTTAAGAATTATTTAACCATCATTCTGTTCAATTTCATGCCGTATTTTTAGTAAATTTGAAAAACATTTAAAAAAATAAATTTATGGCAACCACAATTACTTTAAAGGGAAATGAAGTACATACCATAGGAACGCTTCCGGCAGTAGGTAGTATGATCAGGGATTTTGCGTTGGTAGATTCCGGACTGAATGTTAAAACCCTGGAAAATTTTGAAGGTAAGAAAAAGATTTTCAATATTTTTCCAAGCGTTGATACACCGGTTTGCGCCGCTTCGGCAAGGACTTTCAATGAAAAAGCGTCTGCTTTGGATAATACTGTTGTAATTAATGTTTCTAAAGACCTGCCTTTTGCATTGGGAAGATTCTGTGCAGCGGAAGGGCTGGATAACGTGGAAACGCTTTCGGATTTCAGAAGCAGCTTCGGGGATGATTATGAAGTTACGATTGCAGACTCCGTATTCAAAGGGCTTCTGAGCCGCGCCATCATCGTTGCGGACGAAAATAATAAAGTCGTATACACGGAGCAGGTTCCTGAAATTGCCAACGAACCGGATTATGAAGCAGCATTATCTGCTGTAAAATAAACTGAATAATAATATTTAAAATCCCTGCGGAATCATTTCGCAGGGATTTTTCATAGAAGTGTTTAAAATTTTAACCACAGATTGGCGCAGATTTTCACAGATGATTGCATTTATTCAAATATCGTTTTAAAAATCTTTGATTTTTAATCTCATGTGTTCTTCCTGTTTTGAAAGCGGGCCTTTACTTTTTTCTTATGTGTTTAAATCGCTTTCAAAAGCAATCCGGAAATACTGATTCAAAGCAATAAAAAATACAGATAATAACCATACCTTTACCGTATGAAACGTTCCGGAACTGCAGATTTACCACTTCACTATGGCAAGGTACCGCCTTGGCTGTACGAACGCATGTCGGTGCTTGGGCTTTCTATTGTTGAGGTGATCCTGATGGATTACGGTAAGGATGAGGTGCTCCGCAGATTGGCAGACCCGTTCTGGTTCCAGAGTTTTGGTGCCGTAATGGGAATGGACTGGCATTCGTCGGGAATTACCACTTCCGTAATGGGCGCTTTGAAACGTTCCATTAACCCCAATTCGCAGTCGCTGGGACTTTACATCTGCGGCGGAAAAGGGAAGTTTTCCCGTGAGACTCCCTCTGAGCTGCTTCAGATCGCCGATAAAACCGGACTGAACGGAAATGAGCTCGTGAAGGCCAGTAAACTGTCCGCCAAAGTCGATAATACGGCCATTCAGGACGGTTATCAGTTGTATCTCCACAATTTTATTCTGTCGAATAACGGAAACTGGAGCGTGGTGCAGCAGGGCATGCATGAATCCGACGGAACCGCAAGGCGTTACCACTGGCATTCCGGCAACATTACCTCTTTTGTTGAAGAACCTCATACCGGAATCAACGGTATTTCCAGGGGACAGATCATAAACCTGACGGATGCCGAAGCTTCTGAAAACCGCAAAGGAATACTCGAAATTTCTCATACCGACTCTGCGGAAATCATGAGCGATTTCTCAAGGCTCATTCTTCCCAATCACCACGATATTCAGGCTTCAGATGTAGATTTGAAACGTCTGGGTGCACTTTTGTATGTCACCCGTGAGCAGCAGCCTCAAAATTTTGAAGACCTGCTCATGCTGGAAGGTGTTGGCCCGCGCACGATGCAGTCGCTGGCGTTGGTGAGTGAAGTCATTCACGGAGCGCCATCGAGATTTCGGGATCCTGCGAGATTTTCTTTTGCCCACGGCGGAAAGGACGGGCATCCGTTTCCGGTACCTACCAAAGTGTATGATGAAAGCCTGCATATCATCAAAACCGGAATTGAAAAATCAAAGCTTGGGAATTCAGACAAGCTGAGAACCTTAAACAAGCTTCATCAGATTATTGAATCCACGGAAAAAGACTTTACCCCGGATTTCGATATTCAGGAGGTCATCGAAGAGGAACGGCAGAATTCATGGCGTTTCGGCGGAAAAACCGTTTTCGGGGATGCACAGAAACCGTCGCCGCCGAAACCGATCCAGCTTTCGCTGTTTTAACATTATTTTATCAGATGGCTGACTTACTTGCCGAACGGAAGAAATCTTTAGAATTTTTATCTTTTCTAAATCTAAAGATTCTTAGTTAAATAAAGTCTGTACAATATCCGATCTTTACAGTAAACTGATAAGCTCATTTTAGCATTAAGAAATTTTATTCTACATATCAAATAAAATTTTATTTTTAAAGTCTAAAGTACTGACTAATGAGCAATACGGCACTGGAAATCTGTTATGACTTTCCTTTCTTTCTACGCGACGAGCTTGATGAAATATTTCAGGCCCATGAAAAAATAAGTTTCAGGAAAGGAGATCTGATCCTGAAGGAAGGAAAAACCGCTAACGAATATTACATTCTTGAAAAAGGACTGGCCCGCTCATTTGTAACTGATTTTAATGGTAATGAAGTAACCACTCATTTTTTTGCAGACAACGAGATCGTTATCGAGGTTTCTTCATTATTCCAGCGGATTCCGACCCAGGAAAATATTGTCTGCATCACCGACTGTGAGTGCCTGAAACTCAGGTTTGAAAATTTCCAGGAGCTCTTTCATAAGATCCCTAACCTCAGGGAATGGGGCAGGGCATGGATGTCACAGCAGCTTTTCGTGTATAAGCAGCGTTCGGTGGAAATGTTTACTCTTTCGGCAACAAAGCGGTATCTCAACCTTATGGAGCAGAAACCTCAGGTGATCCGATGCGCTCCTCTGAAACAAATTGCATCCTATCTAGGTGTTACGGATACTTCTTTAAGCCGCATCCGGAAAGAACTGGTTTCGCATCCGCGGAAAGATTAAATCTTGTCCTATGGCAAGCAGGCTTTCACGGCAATGAGGTAATTTTGGATAAAAGTTTTACCCTTAATCAATACATTATGAAAGCCAATCAGATTTACGTAAGCCTTCCTGTAAAAAATATCGAAGAAACCAAAACGTTCTGGACAAACATAGGATTCACCGTTAATGAACAGATTACCGATGAAAAAGCAGTGTGCATTATCATAGCCGATCATATTTTTGTGATGTTCATTATCGAAGAATATTTTCAGACATTTTCCGAAAGACCGGTCCCGAAAGACGATACCACACAGGTATTGGTGGCCTTGGCTATGAACAGCCGTGAAGAAGTCGATCAGGTGGTTAACAAAGCGGTAGAAAACGGAGCTTATCAGCATGAAGAACCGCAGGATCACGGCTGGATGTATCAGAATTCCTTCTGGGACATCAACGGACACGGCTGGAACATTACTTTCGCCGATCCCTCCCAAATGCCGCAATAGCGCAGGAAATGTCAGAGTTCTTAAAACATGTACCGAATTAATTTATTCATAAAGTACATCTCTATCATCTGTGCCAATCTGTGGTTAAAAAATTAAGCCTTAAACGACAGGGGAATCATTACAATTGTACAACAACTCACCTTATCAAAACAATATACATGGCTAAATTAAATTCTTACTTAAATTTTAACGGAAAGGCGGAAGAAGCTTTCAACTTTTACAAATCCGTTTTCGGCGGGGAATTCCTGGGCGAAATTTACAGAATGAGAAATGCTCCCGGCACGGAACACCTGTCCGAAGAAGAAAAAAACAGAGTAATGCATATTGCGCTTCCAATAGGAAACGACCTGCTGATGGCGTCTGATATTGTCCCGAGCTTCGGCCAGACGCTCACAATAGGAAATAACAATTACGTATCGATCTTTCCCGAATCCAGGGAAGAGGCGGACCGGCTTTTCAAAGGCCTCTCTGAAGGCGGAAATGTCGAAATGCCGATCGAAGATCAGTTCTGGGGCGATTATTTCGGAAGTTTTCAGGATAAATACGGGATTCATTGGATGGTGAATTACAATGAAGAATATGTAAAATAAGCTTATCTTTAAACTTTATTATCTGGCGTAGCTTCTGAAGCTGCTCTTTAAACCATACCATAAATCATCACAATATGGAACCAATTACAATAGAGATAACCATACTTTCACCCGTACAGAAAGTCTGGGAATATTACAGTGACCCGGAGCACATCATAAAATGGAATTTTGCCGATGAAAGCTGGCACTGTCCGGCTGCGGAAAACGATCTTAGGACAGGCGGAAAGTTAAGGACCAGGATGGAAGCCAAAGACGGAAGTTTCGGGTTTGATTTTGAAGGAACCTACGATGAAGTCGCTCCCCCTGAAAAGATCCGCTACCATCTGGAGGACAGCAGAAAGGTTGAAGTTGTTTTTAAAGAAATTGATAACAACACGACGAACGTAGAAATTACTTTTGATCCGGAGCAGCAGAACCCGTATGAAATGCAGCGGGAAGGCTGGTATGCCATCCTGAATAACTTTCATAAGTATGTTGAAAATCATTAACAACATGATGACTTTATGATCAATCTGGTGATAATGGCAAAATGTTTAATTTCGATGTCTGCGGTAAATCATGCGGCCAAAGGAGATTTTCTGCGCGGTATTGTGGCAGCGCCTGCCCGGCGAACGCTGGAAAAAGAAAAAATAGATTCCCTGGAAAAGCTTTCGAAGTATTCGGAACAAGAAATCAGGCTGCTGAATGGCTTCGGAGAAGTCAGCATGAAAAAACTGAAAAGCCATATGGAAGAACATCAGTTTTCATTTATGCAAAGTACACGTGATTTTTCTGAAGCACCAATAGACATGTAAAATCCCATTTAAGAAATTTTAACCACATAAGAGACACAGAAAAAGGACTAGCTTTTAAAAAGCAGGAACACATGAGAATAAAAATCGAAGATTTTTAAATATACGCAGCCATCTGTGCAAATCTGCGTCAATCCGTGATTTAAATCCAACAACTGATTAGAGCGTAGTCCCGACGGCTGAGCGGAACCGAAGCCAGTCAATCCATAACAGAATAAAACTAAAATTAAATTAAGATGATGAACAACAATATTTTCCCGTGCCTCTGGTACGACGGGGACGCCAGAGAATCTGCCGGATTTTACGTAAAAGTCTTTAACGGCAAAATCACAGCAGATAATCCTATGGTGATAAATGTGGACCTTTTCGGACAGAAATTCATGCTCCTGAACGGCGGTCCGCATTTCAAAAAGAATGCCTCGGTATCGTTTACGGTACTCTGCGAAACAGAGGATGAGGTTCAGCAGTACTGGGACGGGCTTGCCGAAGACGGCATGGTTATGATGCCGCTGGATTCCTATCCGTGGAGTGCAAAATACGGTTGGATACAAGACCGGTTCGGTGTCAGCTGGCAGGTTTACCTCGGCGAAAAATCCGGGGACCAGAAAATAGTGCCGACCCTTATGTTCATCCATGGAAACAACGGAAAAGCCATGCAGGCTATGGAGCTCTATACCCGGACTTTTCCCAATTCCAAAATCGGGAGTTTTCTGAAATACGGGCAGGGAAGCAAAGGAAATCCGATACAGGAACCGGCAGACAACATCCAGCATGCACACTTTAAAATTGATGGCTACAGCCTATACTGTATGGACAATTCGTACGATCATACCTTTGATTTCAACGAAGGGATTTCAATGGTTATTATGACGGATAATCAGGAACAGACCGATACTTACTGGGATGCTCTTACAGCCGGCGGCGGAAGGGCGAGCATGTGCGGCTGGCTGAAAGATCAATTCGGGTTTAGCTGGCAGATCGTCCCGAAAAAGCTGATTGAGCTTATGAGCGACCCTGATCCGGAAAAAGCACAGAAGGTTGCCCAGGCCATGATGACCATGCAGAAAATTATTATTGAAGATCTGGAAAAAGCTTACCGGTCTTAGAATTGTGCAGGCGCTATGGAGGTTTTTCCCCTGAATAATAGATCATCACCTCAAATCCGTTTCAGCATACCATACTTTTTCCTCCTTCGGCTTGCGGTTTGATGTCTTTATTCACCACCAAATACTTGAATATGAAAACAGATAACAAATCAGATGCTAAATCTAAAGTTCCTAAGGAAGGTCTGTTTCCCGAAATCATCCGTGAAAATTATAATGGAAGTGAAAAACTTTCCGGTAAAAAAGCCCTGATTTCCGGAGGCGACAGCGGCATCGGGCAGGCGGTAGCGGTACATTATGCCCGGGAAGGCGCCGATGTAGCCATCATTTATAAAGAAAGCGACGATGATGCTAAGGAAACCCAAAAGCTGGTAGAAAAAGAAGGCAAAAGCTGTATGCTCCTAAAAGGCGATATTTCAGATAAAAATTTCCGGAAAGAGTGTATGGACACCATAAAAAAAGAATGGAAATCACTGGATATTCTCGTTAATAATGCAGGCATACAGTTTCCGAAAGACGATATTGAAAACATTTCGGATGAACAGATTCATGAAACATTCGACACCAATATCATCTCTATGATTTCTTTTACCAGAGACTGTCTGAAATTGATGCAGAGAGGCTCCCGGATCATCTGTACCACCTCGGTGACGGCTTATCGCGGCAGTGACCATTTAATTGATTATTCTTCCACAAAAGGAGCAATTGCTACCTTCATCCGATCTCTGGCTACGAGTATAGCCGAAAAAAATATTCTGGTGAATGGTGTTGCGCCCGGTCCTATCTGGACACCTTTGGTAAAGGAAACTTTCGACGATGTTTCCGATTTTGGAAAAGACAATCCCATGAAAAGGGCAGGTCAGCCTTCCGAAGTAGCACCTGCTTATGTATTTCTGGCTTCTCAGGACTCAAGTTTCATTACCGGTGAGGTTATCCATATTAATGGCGGGAATTTTGTAGGCGGATAAGGATATACGCAGAATTAACAGCTAGTTTATAAATTTTATGGAAAAATTACATTTTGATATTCAGATTAAGGCTGAAGCAATAAAGGTTTGGAGTGTGCTGTGGGATGATTTTTCTTTCAGGCAGTGGACGTCAGCGTTCACCGAAGGCTATTTTTATCAGGGGGATTTACAGGAGGGAGCCACCATAAAATTCCTGGACCCGAAAAACAACGGGATGTACAGCACAATTACAAAGCTGGTTCCGAATGAAGAAATCATATTTCATCATCTTGGAGAGATCTATGATGGAATTGAAACACCGCGGGACCTGGGAGAAGTTTTCGAAAGATATTTATTGACCGAAGATGAAAACATGACCCATCTTGAAGTGGAGATTCATACTACCGAAGAATTAAGGTCTTTTTTAGAGGAAAAATTTCCCGATGCTCTATCCAATGTGAAGCATCTTGCGGAAAATCAGCTATAAAAGTTAAATGAAATTAAATCCAAAAATATGGAAACCCTATCTTACGAAATTATTATCAACGCACCCAGACAAAAAGTATGGGGTGTATTGTGGAACGAAAGAACGTATAGCGAATGGACGCAGTTTTTCAGTCTGGGATGCGTAATGAAATCCGACTGGAAAGTCGGCGGAAAGACGTATTTCTTAAATTCGGAAGGAGCGGGTATGGTCTCCACCATCGACAGCCTCAAAGAGCCGGACCAGATCATCTTCAAACATCTGGGGATGCTGGATAAGGATGGCAATGAAGATACTGAAAGTACGGAAGTCAAGCAATGGAGCGGATGTTTCGAAAAATATATCCTTATCGATTTCGGTGGAAAAACCAAGCTTCATGTCGAGGTACAGAACGAAAAAGAATGGGAAGATCATATGAACTCCGGCTTCACGCAAGGCCTTGAGGTGATAAAAAAACTTGCGGAAAATATTTAATAAAACCAAAATGAATTTTCCCACAGATGTATACAGATTTTCATATATGATCGCGCTTTAGGAAAATATAATAGTTTAAAAATCCACAGTTTTGTTGCAGACGATATAAAACAAATAGTATTCATTTAAACATAAAAATCTGTGAAAATCCGTGAAAGTCGGTGGTTTAAAAAACAGGTATGGAGTTTTACTGCTTAAAACAGGCAGCTATTTATACATTAAGCCTTCATGGAAAGAATTATGAATCAAATACTTTATTAACTATTTTCTGCTTAGATCCTGCTTGGTTTTGCTTAACTTCGGTACCATGCATACAATTGTGTAGAAAGAATAAACATGAAAATATTATCAATTCTTTTAGTAACATTCATTTTGGGCTTATTGGCAACAAAAATTTTTCAGGGAAACTGGAATTTTTTATTTTCCGGAAACCTCGGGATGGCGGCTTTTATCATCTTTACCGGATTGGCACACTTTAAGTTCCAAAAGGGAATGGCGATGATGATTCCCGAACCGGTTCCGGGAAAAATATTTTGGGTCTATTTCACCGGCGTGCTGGAAATTGCTGCGGGAATCGGATTGATGATTCCTTCGATGCGTGAACTGACAGCAGTCTTATTAATTGTTTTCTTCCTGTTGGTTTTTATTGCCAACATCAATTCATCCCGGAAAAACATTAATATTTTCAAGGCTGATTTTACAGGCCCGGGAATGGCTTACCTGTACAAAGAAAGAATTCCGATGCAGATTATCCTGATCGCATGGACCTGGTATTTTGGAATCTATTTGAATTGATCTGATAAAATTTAAATAAAATAAAAGGAAAGCTTAATCGGTTTTCCTTTTTTTAGCTATATATGTGGTTAAAGTTTTGATAGTCAATAGTGTTAAAAATAAGATTTTTCGAGAAATGTATCAGAAATTCAATGAACTGATCATTTTTGCTGGGCTGAAAGACTAAAATTGTTGAAAAGTTAAAAAAATTAAAGGATAAGAGTGGATTCCTATGTAAACATATTGTCATCCGGAGTCCTCGCTATCAAAAGAAAAACCGAACTTGCCTGAAAATATTTTAAATTTATTAAAGTAAAACAAAATCATCAGCCGTCATAGCAATATGGAGGTTGCCGAAAACATAACAATGCCACAGAAGGAGAAGGAAAATATCATCTCGCAGACCGTTTCAAAATACGGAGGAAAGCTGATGTCGTACATTCGCCCGAAAGTGAAAAATACGGAAGATGCGGAAGATATCCTGCAGGAAGTATGGTACCAGTTCAGCAGTCTGACCAATCTCTCGGAAATCGTGAATGTCGGCGGATGGCTGTATCGCGTTACGGCCAATAAGATTACCGACAAATACCGCAAGAAGAAAACCGCGAACCTGGAAGATTTCGTGTACGAAGATGAAGACGGGAGTTTTTCCATTAAAGACATCCTGCTGATGGATGAAAGTGCCGGACCGGAAGTGAAAATGTTTCAGGACGAAATCTGGAGAAAACTGTTCGAAGCCCTGGACGAACTTCCTGAAAAGCAGCGGCTGGTTTATGTTGAGAACGAACTCAACGACAGGACTCTCCAGGAAATTGCCGATGAGCAGAGGGAAAACATCAAGACCATCATCAGCCGTAAAAACTACGCGGTCAAGCACCTGAGGAACCGGCTGAGAACATTATACGAAGATTTAAACAGTTAGTAAAAAATAAGATTATGAATCATAAACATAAAAAAGGATGGATTTTTCTGATACTCTGTCCGCCACTGATTTTTCTGGGGGTTACCTGGATCGTCATGGTACTCTGGAATTGGCTGCTACCGGAAATTTTAGGGGCAAAATCGATTACGTTCTGGCAGGCGATGGGTATTCTGATCCTTTGTAAAATCCTTTTTGGCGGTTTCCATTTCGGGAAAGGCGTGCGGGATTTCAAGGAAAGGAAGATGAGAGAGAAGATGATGCATCTGTCTCCGGAAGAACGGGAAAAGTTTAAAGAAGTCTGGAGAAGCAGATGTGAAAACGGTTTTTTCAACCGAAACAAAAAAACAAACGAATAACCGAAATTTTAAGAAGTAGTAAAGTAAAAATTCAGGAGTATTCGTCTTTATAAAAGAAGTAGTAAAATTTAAAATTAAGAAAATGAAAAATTCAGTAGTAAAAGGTATTTTCGGCGCATTGGCAGTGGCCGGAGCAGCAATGGTCGCTAAAAAAGCCATTCGGCGAAAAAAATTCGTAAAAGGTATTTTTGAAGAATACGGAATCAAAGAAAAATCACCTTTCGGACTGGCTGATAAAATCCGCGAAATGAACGAGGAAGAATATCAGGAACTGAAAGGAAAATTCAAAAAAGAATTTGCCTCAAAATGCGGCCACAGAAGGTTTGAGAAAGAACCGGTCGCCGAAGCATAAAATTAAGCAGCTAAATTGAAATTGTTGGGTTGGGTTCGAAAATATTTGTTTTCTGAACCCAACCTTTTTCATGATCGTTTAGCTAGCTGTATTTATTTAACAGATAAGTCACAAAATATTTTTCAGATAGGCTGAAAATATTTTTAGAGCACATCAGAAAAAATCAAAGATTTTTTTAAACTTATATGTTTTGAAATGTTTTTCAAAGTGCTCCTCTATCCCATATGTCTACTGTGTTAAAATTAAACCACAGATTTACGCAGATTTTCACAGATAATGCTTGATACTTTATTTTTAATGATAAAACGAAATGAAATCTAAATCTAAAAAGTGATAATCGTAAAGACTTTTAAAGGTGCTGTTATGCGCTGCCGGAAAAAACCTTTCTGTACTTTATGTTCATCAAACGGCCTCATTACTTTAACATTGCTATCATTTGCTGAATGCAGTGCCTTTGCGAACGAAAAATATTCTCAACGCTTTAAAAAAATCTTAGCGGACATCGCGTTAAAATGAATCCTCGCATTACCGGCAAATCTCTGAGATCTCTTATAAATGCAATGGCTTTGTGAACCTTTTACGCATCCTGTCAAAAAAGAATCTTCCTGTGCTTTTTATTCATCGAACGGAACGTATTACTTAACATTGCTATCATTTGCTGAATGCAGTGCCTTTGCGAACGAAAAATATTCTCAACGCTTTAAAAAAATCTTAGCGGACGTCGCGTTAAAAATACAACATCCTATTACCAGCAAAGAAAATAATTTCCCTATTTTTGTAAGGTTCAATGAAAGATTACTACTATTTTCTCGGGATTTCAAATGATGCTTCGGAAGAGGACATCAAAAAGGCATATCGCAAATTGTCTTTAAAATACCATCCGGATAAAAATGAAAACGATGCCTTCTTTACCGACCGGTTCCGGGAAATCCAGGAAGCTTATGAAACATTGAGCGATAAAAACAGCCGGTATTCTTACGATCAGAATCTGGAGGGCCATCAGAAAAGCTTCCGGTATACGGTTACGCCATCCATTAAAACGTTTTCAGCGAATAAGATTCATGCAAAGAAAGGGGAGGAGATCATCATTACCTGGCAGACCCAGAATGCGGATGTAGTGAAGGTTTTGCCGTTCGGACTGGAAAAATCTTACGGCGAAAGGATATTTAAAATAACGGAATTCAAGGACGGAAAGTTCCAGATTTTGCTTCATGCGACGAATTCGCTGCTGCACAAAACGGCGGTTCAGGGCATTACCATTACGGAAGTTTTTGAAAGCAATACGGAGAAATTCAAAGACAAAGCGGAAGAATTATTTAAATCCCAGCCACGGACGACAACCAATCCGACCGGACAGCCAAAAATAACGAGACTTGTCATCGGGATCGTGATGCTGATCGTGGCCCTTTATTTCCTCGTTAAAAATTTCGGACATTAACCAGAAGTTAATATAACATTAAACACTAGGATAAATCCATGTTTAGATAAAAAGCAGGATTTTTATGTATGGCCACCGGTCGTTTTTGGACCAAAAAACTTCCAGCCCCAGCTTCCCTCTTTCAGCTTACAATTAGGCCAATTTCTTATTCCCAGGACACTTTTTACATCTCTTCCCTTTTTTGAATTTCTTACAACAGGATTTCTTTTCACCACAGTAGATTTCTTCGGTATTCATTGTAAAAGCAGGAGCCAACGGCGGTACTTTGAAAGGAACGATCATATTCATGATGCAAATGTATTAATTTAGAATAAATACAGATAGTAAAATCTGAAAATATTTATTCTTTTAACACTTAGCTGTTTACGGCATAACTTCGCGATACTTATAAAGACCATCGGAAAAGGATCAATTATGTTAAGATTTTCCTGTATAGAAAATAGGGATCGCTGATTTTGTGAATTTTTCAAACGTCTAAAGTGAATTATTTTTGCTGATAAAAATCATTTTAATCTGATTTACATATAAAAAGGCAATAAAAAGCAGTTAATTTTGAATAAGAAAGAATACTTTGCGTTATTTATTTATGATTCCGATTTAGTTGTGCAATTTTCCAAAAAATCGTAATTTTACGAATCTTTTTTTACAAACAAAATCTAATAAATAAAAATGAATACAGAACAGTTTGTGAGCCGTCACATTTCCATGAATGAAGCCGATAAACAGGCCATGCTGGAAAAAATTGGCGTTTCAAGTGTCGAAGAGCTTATCGCTCAAACCATCCCTTCCTCTATCCGTCTAGAAAAGGATCTCGAAATCTCAGCTCCGCTTTCCGAGTATGAGATGATGAACCACTCCAAGGAATTGGCTTCCAAGAATACGGATTACACCAGCTACATCGGTTTCGGATATCACAATACCCTGTTGCCGTCGGCTATTCAGAGAAATATTTTCGAGAACCCGAGCTGGTATACGGCTTATACGCCTTACCAGGCGGAAATCGCCCAGGGAAGACTGGAGGCACTCCTTAATTTCCAGACGGTGGTGTGCGACCTTACCGGTTTTGCGCTGGCCAACGCTTCATTGCTTGATGAATCTACGGCAGCAGCAGAAGCGATGCACATGTTCTTCAACAACCGGACAAAAGACCAGAAGAAATCAGGAGCGAACAAGTTCTTCGTTTCGGATCTCGTATTGCCTCAGACGATTTCCGTTTTGAAAACAAAGGCGGAAGGTCTTGAAATCGAGATCGTGGAAGGTGATCACAAAACGCATGAGCTTGACGGTTCGTACTTCGGGGTGCTGTTGCAGTATCCGGGGAAAAACGGGATTGTTCTGGATTATACGGAAGATATTACCGAATATAAGAAACTGGATCTTCAGGTAGTCGTTGCCTGCGATCCGATGGCTTTGGTAAAGCTGAAATCTCCTGCCTCGATGGGTGCCGACTGTGCCGTTGGAACAACACAGCGATTCGGAATTCCTTTGGGTTACGGTGGTCCTCACGCTGCCTTCTTCTCCTGTAAGGAAGATTACAAAAGAGATATCCCGGGAAGAATCATTGGGGTTTCCCAGGATGCTTATGGAAAGCGTGCCCTGAGAATGGCATTGCAGACCAGAGAGCAGCACATCAAAAGAGAAAGAGCGACTTCCAATATCTGTACTGCTCAGGTTCTTCTGGCAGTAATGGCCGGAATGTATGCCGTTTACCATGGTCCGAAAGGTTTAAATTATATCGCCGACCAGATCCACTTCAAAGCCAACGCTTTGAAAGGCGGACTGAAAGCATTAGGATACGACATTGTGGAAGAACCGATCTTTGATACGGTAAAAATCACGATTAATGAAGAGGATAAGAAAAGGCTGATGCGAATGATGCTGGATCACAAGCTGAACCTGAACTATTTCACGGAAGGCGTAGTGAGCATCGCAATCAACGAAAGTACGACTTTGGAAAAGCTGAATTATCTGATGGCTTCTTTCGCCCAGTTCAAAGACAAGCAGACTTTCAAACTGGAAATTAAGGAAGGATACAGCATCCCGGAAGAGAATTTAAGAAAAGATGAAATCCTTACCGAAGAAGTATTCAACAAATACCATACGGAAACGGAACTGATGCGTTACATCAAGCGTCTGGAAAGAAAAGATTTATCGCTGACACATTCCATGATTTCTTTGGGATCGTGTACAATGAAGCTGAATGCGGCTACTCAGATGCTTCCGCTTTCATGGGACAACTGGGGAGCGATCCACCCGTTTGTACCGGTAGACCAGGCCGGCGGCTATCAGGAAATGATCCGTGAGCTGGAAAAAGACTTAGCGGAAATCACCGGTTTTGCAGGAACTTCCCTACAGCCGAATTCTGGAGCTCAGGGAGAATATGCAGGATTAATGGTGATCAGACAATACCACATCGCAAGAGGCGAGGGTCACAGAAACGTGGTATTGATCCCACAGTCGGCACACGGAACCAACCCGGCTTCCGCAGCGATGGCGGGAATGAAGATCGTAGTTGTGAAGAACCTGGAGAACGGGGAAATTGATTTTGAAGACCTGAAAGCCAAAGCCGAGCAGCATTCTGAAAACCTTTCGTGTGTAATGATCACGTATCCGTCCACTTATGGATTCTTCGATGCCAACATTAAAGAAATTACGTCTCTGATCCATGAACACGGCGGTCAGGTGTACATGGACGGAGCAAACATGAATGCTCAGGTAGGTTACACCAGTCCGGGGAACATCGGGGCAGACGTTTGTCACCTGAACCTTCACAAGACTTTCGCGATTCCTCACGGTGGAGGAGGTCCTGGAGTTGGCCCGATCTGTGTGGCAAAACACCTGGTTCCTTTCTTACCTTCCAACGCCAACATCAAAGTAGGAGGGAATGAATCGATCGACGGAATTTCGGCAGCGCCTTACGGTTCCGGACTGATCCTGAACATTTCTTACGCTTACATTAAAATGCTGGGAACTTCAGGCCTGAAAAAAGCAACGGAACACGCCATCTTAAACGCTAACTATCTGAAAGAAATCTTAGCGGAACACTTCCCGATCTTATATTCCAACGAAAACGGAAAAGTAGCCCACGAATGTATCGTCGATTTCAGACAGTTCAAGTCTTTAGGCATTGAAGTGGCTGATGTTGCGAAACGACTGATGGATTACGGATTCCACGCACCGACGGTTTCTTTCCCGGTAGCCGGAACGTTAATGATCGAGCCGACCGAGTCGGAAAGCAAATCGGAAATCGACCGTTTTGCGGAGGCCCTAATCGCCATCAAACATGAGATCGATGAAATCGCCAACGGTGAAGCCGATGCCGCCAACAACGTATTGAAAAATGCGCCGCACACCGAGCAGGTGGTGATCTCCGATTTATGGGATAAACCATACAGCAGAGAAAAAGCCGCTTATCCATTAGAGTGGGTAAGAGACCACAAATTCTTTGCTACCGTTTCAAGAGTAGACGAAGCCTACGGAGACAGAAACTTAGTTTGTACCTGTGAGCCGATTGAAGCGTATATGTAATTCAATCTGATCTATAAAATGAATCCCTCTCGTGACTGAGAGGGATTTTTTTGTTTTAGATTTTTATTTTATTGATAAATATTCAGATAATTTTATTCCTTTGTTCAATTCAGCAAAATACGTATGATTAATTCCTGAAATTTTTATAATATCATTTATCGAATAATTCTTTGTCTTAATTAATTTACCATATTTTATTCCAAATAGATAAATAGAAGCTACAGTTTCTCCGTTTTTTGCATTTTCAAAATTGTCGCCCAATATTTTTCCTAAAGTATTTAATTCAATTTCATTATCAAAAATTACTTTATCACTTAATTTTATACCTTTATTTAATTCTGCAATATATGATTCATTTAAATCTGATTTATCAATAATATCTTTTACAGAATATCTTTTCTCTCTAATCATCTTACCATATTTGACGCCAAATAAATGTATTTGAACAACTCTGTCGCCATTAGATGCAATTGAATAATTCTCACTCAGAATTTTAGATAATTCGTTTATTTCCATGTTTAATAGTTTTATAATTCTAAATACGGTTAGTGTTTTGTTTTACAAATTTTAAATAATAAATTTAACTAAGTTGATTTTACGAAATCGATTTTAAGGTAAATTTTGCCATTTCAATATTAGCTGTAGTGGCATCTGCTGAAAAAATAAGATTTCCTAAAAGGTTTTTAGCTTCCTCACCTTTTCCGACATTGTTCAGGAGTATCGCTTTATTTATTTTCAGCATTCCGGCTGTGTCCGCATCAGGATTTTTTGAAATACCTTGTTCGATAGCTTTCAGCCTTTCTGCATTACCATTTAAAAGATTAGAAAGTTCTTTCCAGGCAGGCGCAAAATCGGGAACCTTATCCGTTAAAGTTTTTGCGATCTCTAACTTCTGTTCTTTATTATCTGTCCATTCAATTTGTAAATAGGCAAGATATAAACCTTTTGGAAATTTCCCAGACTGTTCTCCTTCTAAAGTGTATAGAGCAGCTTTAGTTGTAAAAAATCCTTTCGGAGCTAATTCATCTGTTCTTTTATAAAACTTTAAAGCACTTTCGAAATCTCCTTTTAATAGATACGTAAAAGCTAAATCATAGGTAGGATATGCCCAATCCGGTTGGATTTTTATAGCTTCTTGGAGTTTAGTAATTGCCAAATCGTATTTTCCCGACTGGCCCAACTGTCTGGCTTCCTTGTGTAACTGATCAGCAGTTGCATTTGTATTTTGATTGTCCATAATTTCATAATTTACTTTTCCTGTTGTGTTTTGTAAATCGTTCTTTGATAAGCTGTGTCCTAATTTGTCTTTGAAAACAATAACATTTTCGGAAGATTTGTTTTGTTCTGATTTCTTCTGGCAAGAGTTGAAGATTGAAAAGATATATAGTAAAATAAGTGAAGGTTTCTTTATCATGATTGAAGTAGTGTTATATGTTGTTTTTATTAAGCATTCCACTCCACCACAACCGCTTTCTCCATCCACGGATATTTGATAACAGAAAAAGAAAACGGACATTGATTAAGCAGAACATCAAAAGATTTTCGTTCTACCGTAAGTTTCCACTGCTCCTGAGATTCAGAAAGAAGGCCTTCTCTGATCAGAAAATTTTCTCTCAATCCTTCTACAGAAGTGCTGCCGAGCGCGCGCCAATTGGAAATTAAAGCATTTAGAACCTGATTGCTGAAGGCTGCGTCTTCAATGGCAATTTTAATATTTTCGGATAAGATAGCTTCAGGAGAAAGGCCGCAGATGATCTTGTTTAAGGCTAACTCGGGATTTGTTGTGCTTTGCTTTCCGGTTACCACATACTGCAGAAACTGCGCTGCCTTTTCCCGGTTTTGCTGACTGGTAAAGTGACCCTCAGCGGTGAAATTCAGGCGTTCCAGCAGTCGCGGAATAAATGGGCTTAGTAGCACTATTCCGGCATTACGGACACGAATATTTTGTCTGTCGGTCATTTTATGGTATTAGTTTTATTTTCGGTTATCCTATTCCTCTCAGCACTGCCGCGAGCATCATGCTCGTGGCTTACCAGCAACAGAAAATCGTACCCGGAATTAGTATAAGTTTTATTTAGATTTGATTATGTTCTCCAGTCTCGTCATCATCTCATCCTTTTCCTTCAGCATTCTTTCGTAAAGCGCAATTTTTTCTTCGTGAAGTTTAATTAATTGATCCAGCTGATTGACCGTGGAATTATAAAATACAGATGCGGGCTGCTGACAGTTGTCAAAAGTATTTGAAATGATATTAATAGCCTGTTCCTCATCAAAATTCCGGAAGGCTTCTACGGGGATTTTCAGGACTTCGGATATTTTCTGCAACAAAGCTTCTTCTACGACTTCTTTCTGTTCCAGGATAGAAATTTTCTTCTGGTTCCAGTCCTCGCCGAGATCAAAGGCCAGGGCTTCCTGTTTGATGCCGAGCATTTCCCTGAACCGTTTCACATTCCGTCCCTGATGTATTTTCTGTTCCATTTGCCGTTTTTTAATTTTTTAGTGTAAGAAAACTGAAAGTAAAGATAAAAAAATATGGATGAGGATGAAAATTTCTTCGGGAATAAAATATCCTTCTCGTATTAATAATTCAGGAGTATACAACATCACCGTTATATTAAAGTCTCTCACAGATTCGCACAGATTTTCACGGATCGGTGCGTGGCTTCGGCTCTGCTCGGTCATCGGGATGGCCATTTATTTAAATCGTTTTCAGTGTAAAAACTAATAACCGAGACCTAAGCACTCCGTTTGTCATCCCGCAGGGATCCCGACATAGTATCAGAGCATGGTATGGAAAGATTCGCGTTTGGATTCCGTACCGGAATGACAAAAGGATGGATAAACTTTGATGCGTTTCTTTAGAATACAGTTTTTAACTTTACCAAAAAGCATGATAATCTTTTAGCAATCTTTTGTAGTTGAAATTTTTACGGTAAGATATAAAACCACAGATTCGCACAGATTTGCACAGATACAGAAGTGGCTTGGACTTCGCTCAGCCACTGGGATGACTATTGATTAAATTGTTTTCAGTATAAAAACCAATAACCGAGATCTAAGCACTCCGTTTGTCATCCCGTAGGGATCCCAGCATAGTATTAGAGTATCGGATGGAAAGATTTGCGCTTGGATTCTTGCAGAATGACAAATGAAGCGGATAAGTCAGAGGTTTTTAAATGAAAATCTTTAAGCTTTTATTGATTACGAAAAATAACAACCGATAGGGTTTCACCACTCTGTTTGTCATCCCGAAAGGAATCTAAATGTAGTCTTAGAGCAAGATATGGAAAGATTCGCGCTTGGATTCCGTACCGGAATGACAAGAGGATGGATAAACTTTGGTGCGCTTCCTTTAGAATACCATATCTAACTTGACTAAACAGTGTGATAATATTTTGTCAATCTTTTATGATTAAACATTCATCTCCAGCTTCCTGATCAGATTCCCCTTCACCACCGTAAAAGCATGGTCTTTTGCTTCGGCAAAGGAAATACCATATTTCCGTTCGATGTTCTGGAGATCTTCCGGGAATGCCGCCAGAATGCGGTCGTAGAAGGTGTCGAGGAATTCTTTTGAAGGCATCTCGTATCTGATCTTCAGCTGGAACCGTCTGAGCAATGCGGTATCGATGATTTCGGGGTGATTAGTCGCGCAGAGCAGTAGGGCATTTTCGGGATAATAGTCGATCAGCTGGAGCAGAGTATTTACCAGTCTTCTCATTTCGCCCACATCTTTATCGTCGCTGCCACGGGCTTTTCCGATCTGGTCGAGTTCATCCAGGAAAAGAACCGATCGTTCGCGTGCAGCCTTATCGAAGATCATTTTGATGTTCTGGGACGTTTCGCCGATCCGTGAAGAGACAATGTTGCTTAAATTAAGAATGATGATATTTTTGCCTAAGGCATTGGCGACGGCTTTGGCAGTCATGGTTTTTCCGCAACCGGAACTTCCCTCTAGAAGCACTTTGTTGTTGACCGGTAGCCCGTATTCCTGAAGCTCTTTGGCGTAGGTGTTTTCTTTGATGAGCTGTACAAACTGTTCTTTGTTGTTAGGTGAAAGAAACACGTCGTCAAGCGTTATGTCTTCCTTATCCTGGATAATGAGGTTGTACAGATTCATTGCTTCAATTTTATGGCAGCAAAGATAAAGCTTATCCAGCAAAAAAGCCGAACAATTCCTGTTCGACTTCTATCGGCTATTATAAAAATTAAAAGTTGTCTTCCTTAGTGTAAAATCTTTGCTATGTTTTCGATGCCCTTTTACCCACGTCGGGCAAAAGAGCAGTCAATCTTTTTGACGGATTGAAAACATATACAATATAATTCATTTGTGTTTTTCCGGAAACTGATTATCATTTTCGGAAAATCTGATTAGTTTCCCTGTTCTCTCTTAACAGTTGCAAAATAAGAAGCAAAAACTACTAAACATGTTGCGATTCCGATGTAAGTGATCATTTTGTTGAATTTTTAATTATTTGATTTATTATTATCGATTTTACATTTGCAATATTACGGCATTCAAATGAAGTTTCAAAACAAATAATTATGATGTATATCAGTGTTTTAAGTGGTTTTTGTTTACAGTTTTGATAAAAATAGTTTACATAAATTTAATATAAAATTAAAAATTTATAAAGGCTTTTGTTGTGTTTTGTGTAAAAAATTATTGATCTGTTAATAAATTTGGCGCTTGCATTTAAAAGTTGATAATCCAAAAAAGAAAAAATGCAATACATAATAACATTTTTTGAGACAATATTATATCACTTATTTTTGACTTGTAAGGATATTGAATGTTACAAAAACTTATTATTGGGCTGTTTAAAATGCTGTTTCATGAAATTACCTTCGAAGGGTAAAAAGTATTTAAAAGTAACCGGTATCAGGATAAGTATTTTGGATTTGTATTTTCATTACTGAAAATCAAATTGTTATAATTTTTATTTTCATTGCGTCTGATGCTGGAGATTTGTTTTGTAAATGTAAAAAAGAATCAGGTTTCATTTTAAAAAAATTCTTGCTAAATCGGTAGAAGTCTTCTGTTTAACGTAGATGTAGAAATTTATTGTCTTAAAAAGCTGTACATGATCAGACTGTTTAACTACAGCCAATCGGTCATAAAAACAGATTTAATGATGTGCAAAAATTAAAAAAGTCAGTATCAATGAATAAAAAAAAGGAAGTAAATTTTTTTGATAAGTCCGTTATCGGTTTTTATGATTTAAAAAGTCATAATTATGTTTGCCGCTCTCAATAAGGCGATAAGTTTTTTCAGTAAAGTTTCTGGTCGTTCTTGCAGAAGAAGCTGGTGCGTTTGGTGGTGCCGGTTTCCTTTTTAAGGATTTCCTCGCCGCACTTCGGACATTTCTTTTCGTGATAGACCTGGAAATTCTTTTTCAGGACATTGTCTTTTTTCCATTTCTTGAAATCGAAACTGTAGGTCCGTGCTTCATCGATCATGGCTTTCAGCTTGGAAGGAGGAAGATGCCCGACCAATGTTTCCGGATGGATGCCGACTCTGAAAAGGGCTTCATTTTTTATGATATTGCCAACTCCGGCAAAAATATCTTGGTCCATCAGCGCATCGCAAGCCATCATTTTCGGACGGTCTTTCAGTTTCTTTTTCGCTTTTTCAGGATCCCATGCATCGCTCATCACATCGGCTTCCCAATCAAGACCTGATAGAAATTCAGGGTCTACGAGCTTTACGTTGCAGGTATAAAAATACATTCCTCCGCTTTTGAATTCCAGTCCGAGCTTCAGGGTATGGGCCTGGGCTTTATTTTCCGTCAGGCTGTAGGAACCGAACATCAGCAAGTGGATGCGGATATTGGCTTTGTCGAAAATAAGAAAAGTTTGTTTGCCGAAGGTTTTTACTTCCCGTAAAATGTGGCCTTTGATCTCCGAGGTTTCCGTTATGGAACTTCCTTTTACTTCAATTACCTTTTCACCTGCAAACTTTTGCAGATCTTCTTTCATCAGAACAACCGGAGGACCTTCGGGCATAACTTTAGATTTTATATTCCTGGTCTTCAACGAGAGACCATTTTCCGTTCTTGTATTCTGCAATTATTTTGCCACCACTTGAACTTTTGAAATAGGGAATGTAAAATGTAGTTTCGTCCTGACCTTTTTTAATCCTTCCGTAAAAGGTTCTGAACGGAGCAGATACGGAGTTACTTTTAATCTGATAGGCCTGCGTACCGGTGACCACCAATATCCGCATCGTTTTAGGATCGATTTTCTGAAAAAATTTACAGTCGGATTCATAGATTTCAAAGGAATAATGATCCCGGGTTGCGTGGTGATCTCCACTGCTTTCGGGCTCAATAATGTTTTCAAAAAGTTCGGTAAACATATTTTTTTCCGAGGCATGTAGCGGATTTAGATCTTCAAAGTCAGAAATCCCGTCTCCATCCGTATCACGGGAATTTGGATTCAGGAAAATCAGATTTTCAAAGAGATCGTTGTACCCGTCACCGTCAGAATCTTTTTTGATATCATCCAGATTGATTTCAAAGGTCAGGAAATCTTTTACGGCGGTCGATTCATCGAACCGTATTCCTTTTTTGATGCCGATAAAACTTCCGTCGAGGAAAAGGATATTGTTCTTAATAAATCCATCCTTCTGTATGTGATTGATATAGGTGTTTTTGCTGAATCCTATATAGTAGGCTTTTGGCTTCCGATCTTTTATTTCCAGCAGCCATTGCCCGAATTGATTTACGGCAACCGCATATAATGATTTTCCTGCTTGCTGAAACCTGATGTAGCGGAACTGATTCTGAAAATACGTTTGGAAGGCTGTAAACGGATTGTTATGTTCAGGCATTTTCTGGTCCTGCGGCATTGGTGAATATTCATCTGACGTCTCATCCTGTTCGTAGCTGATATTCCCCTTGTTCTCTTTGTATTTAATATGTTTCGGATTGTTCATCAGAATGAATTCTGTCATTTCTGAAGTCGGAGAGAAGCTATCTCCGGCCGGATAATGTTTTTCACCGTCATCAAAACATTGTTCCTGAGAAAACAGATACACCGGAAACAGCAGTACGAGCAAACTTTTCATATTTGGAAATTTAAAACAATACTACTGAAATTTTTTTAAGCCGTAAACTCTTCATTATGATAACGGATAATCTCTGAGATCTTTTGTAAGTGAAAAAATTTATGCTGACCCTGCCGAAATAGTTCTGTGAAGCTTAAAAACAGTTAATATTAAAAAAAACGCTGTGCGCTTAGTGTGCAAACATCACGTATTTACCCAATACTCAGCAATTTTTCGACAATAAATTGTTATCACTTATCTCTGTGATCTCCCATAAGTGAAACGGCTCTGTGAACTTTAAAACAATTCGTATTAAAAAAAACGCTGTGATCTTAGTGTTCAAATACCATATATTTACCCAATACTCAGCAATTTTTCGACAATAAATTGTTACCATTTATCTCTGTAATCTTTTATCAGTGAAACGGCTCTGTGGACTTTAAAACAATTCGTATTAAAAAAAACGCTGTGCTCTTAATGTTCAAACACCATATATTTCCTTACTATTCCAACATTTTCATCAAAAAAAATAAAATTTAAAGTAATTTTGAAGCATGATGAATTTAAACCAGATTTTCACGAATCAGCGTACAGGCAATAATCCGCATACTAAAGCTTCCAGAACGGATTTCCAGAGAGATTTTGACCGAATTATATTCTCATCGGCTTTTAGAAGGCTGCAGAACAAAACGCAGGTTTTTCCGTTGCCCGGAAGTGTATTCGTGCACAACCGCCTGACGCATTCGCTCGAAGTTTCATCGGTGGGACGAAGCCTGGGAAGCGTAATGGGCGAGTTCATCCACGATGAGTATAAGAATGACCTTACCGAAGAGGCAAAGAATTTCTACCTGCATAACCTGGGGAATGTGATTGCTGCAGGCTGCCTTTGTCATGATGTCGGCAATCCGGCTTTCGGACATTCAGGAGAAGATGCGATTGCGAGCTATTTTGAAAGAAATGAATCGGATTTAAAATCTAAATTCAACGAAAAGGAATGGGCAGACCTGGTAAATTTTGAGGGAAATGCCAATGCAGTCAGAGTCTTGGCCCAGCAACAGCAGGGAAAAGATGCGGGAGGCATTCAGCTTACCTTCTCTACGCTGGCGAGCATTGCCAAATATCCGTGTGAGGCCATCGCCAAAACAAAGGGAGTGGTACATCGGAAAAAATTCGGTTTCTTCCAGAATGAAAAAGATATTTTCCTGGAAATTGCCAAAGCGACCCAACTGATTCCGGAAAGTGAGGAACCGTATATTTTTAAAAGACATCCTTTCGTATGGCTGGTGGAAGCAGCGGACGACATCTGTTACAACATTATCGATATGGAAGACGCCCACCGCCTAGGCATCGTTTCTACAGCCGACTGCAAAAACCTGTTTTTTGAACTGGTGAAATCCGAGACGGATGACGTGAAAAGAATAGAAGAAAAACTGGGTTCCATCTCCAACGAAAACGAGCAGATTTCGTATTTACGGGCAAAAGTCATCAACGCCCTGATCAATACCTCGATGGAAAGATACAAGCAGGATTTTGAAAAGATCCTGAACGGAAACCTAAACAAAGCCCTGCTGGATCTTTATAAAGATGAAAATAAAGCCCTTCAGGACATTGAAAACTTTTCCATCGAAAAAATATACAACCACAAAGCCGTGGTGGAAATCGAAAATGCCGGATACAATGTCATGTATGAACTGCTTGACCACTTTATTCCGTCCATTCTCAAACCTGAAGAAAAAAGGAAATCCTACGATACCAAAGCGCTGAAGCTGATTCCGAAACAGTTTATTTACGAAAGCGGCACCGATTACCAGAAAGTATTGGGTGTGATCGATTTCGTTTCGGGTATGACCGACAATTACGCCACTGACCTATATCGTAAAATTAAAGGAATCGATATCGGAATGACAGTGTAATGGTGAATTTTGCTTCGCAAGTGAATGGTGAAGTGTGAATCTTAATTTGAGGCTCGTGCTGGATTCACAAAGGCGCGAAAGCTTTTTAAGTGCTTTGTGTAAAAGAAAAACGCAAGGATTTTATCTCTGATAAAATAGAGTACCTTTCAATATATGAATGAAGCAATGGTCATTTACGAATTTATCCATTGTTATCATTTGCTGAGTGAAACGCCCTTGCGCTCGGAAAATATTCTCAATTTGATCAAAAAATCCTTGCGATCCTCGCGTTAATACAACTTAAACAAAATCAAATCCAGTAACCAGATTTCCTTTTAATTCATCTTAAAATAAAGCTGAAACACCTGATCATCAACCAATATATCCTCATCTACCATTTGCTGAGTGAAACGCCCTTGCGTCCGGAAAATATTCTCAATACGATCAAAAAATCCTTGCGGTCAGTGCGTTAATCAAACAAAAAATTGACAAGCGGAGCGGATTGACGATTCACCATTCACTCTAAAATTCCCGTTGTTCATTTGATTTTTCAGGTGAAAATTCTTATCTTACAGCAAACCACTAAAATAAAACAGTATGGCGTACGCAGGAATATTGGCATTTATCGGCCTTGTTACTCTATTTGCTTCATTTTTTACCGTAAAACAGGAATCTGCTGCGATTGTAGAGCGGTTGGGGAAATTTCTAAAGGTGAGCCATGCGGGCTTGCATCTGAAAATCCCGTTTCTGGATCAGATTGCCAAACGGCTGAACCTTAGGATCCAGCAGTTGGATGTCATTATTGATACCAAAACGTTGGACAATGTGTTTATTAAAATGAAAGTTTCCGTACAATACCAGGTAATCAGGGAAAATGTAAAGGATGCTTATTACCGGCTGGAAAATCCGGAAAACCAGATTACTTCCTATGTATTTGATGTAGTACGTGCCGAAGTGCCGAAAACAAAACTGGATGATGTATTCGTAAGGAAAGATGACATTGCTATTGCGGTGAAAAGTGAACTTCAGGAGGCCATGCAGAGTTACGGATATGATATTATTAAAGCGCTGGTGACCGATATTGATCCCGATGAACAGGTGAAGCATGCGATGAACAGGATCAATGCTGCCGAGAGAGAAAAAACCGCTGCCGAATATGAATCGGAAGCCCAGAGAATACGAATCGTTGCCGTAGCGAAAGCCGAAGCGGAATCCAAAAAGCTACAGGGACAGGGGATTGCAGATCAAAGACGAGAAATTGCAAAAGGACTGGAAGAATCGGTAAAAATGCTGAATGCCGCCAATATCAATGCCCAGGAAGCTTCTGCACTAATCGTGGTGACCCAGCATTACGATACCTTAAGTTCCATAGGCGCCAACAACCGGAGCAATCTCGTGCTTCTTCCCAATTCACCGACGGCAGCCAGTTCAATGCTGAATGATTTGGTTGTATCTATGGCAGCAACCCAGAAGATGGATGAATATGTTCCGGTAGCTGATCCAACAAAAAAGAAAGATTTTTAAATCGTTCTGATCATATAGCAGGCTTGGAAATCAGCGTTTGATTGATGATAAAACCGATTGACATACTGAAAAATAATAAGTAAATTTTTGTATTTTAATAATGAATTGATCCTTTCCGGCATACCGGAGAGGATTTTTTGTAAAAAGATGATTAGGCATTGAATAATGTGGATTTGGTTTAATTAATTTGTTTTTAGTGAGTTAAATTAAATAGGAGAGGAAAAGACAAGCAGTGGATCGGAATACTAAATAAGGTTCATCATACCGAATAACAAACCACAGGCTTTTACGATTAAGTTCATGTTGGCTGTTGGATTGACAAATAAAACTTCCCGCATCCGGCATCCAGCTTCCAAACCTGATTAAAGAAATATCTTCAATTTTTTACTCTTGTTTTTTTATAATTAAATCCCTAATTTGATCTTCCTTTTAAAAATACCAAATTGTACAACCAGAAATAATAATATGGATAATCAACTTGAAATTGAAAATTACAGGATCGGAAAGTCGGAAGCATGGGCAGGAAATATGGAGGATCACGAACTTCTGGAACGCATCAGGGAATCTGAATTTGCCAAACACCAGATGGATCAGGGAAAGGATTTCTGTTACTTTTTAGATAAAAAATATCAAACAGGCAATACCGAAAACAGAGAATATGTCTGCATGGCCTATACGCTGAACGAGCCGGCTAATCTGGAAAGGGCATCCGTTTCAGATGTTGTCGTGGAAGAAAATGAAGTATACCATATCCACCGCATCAGTGTAGTGAGAGACGGGGTTCTGATCGATAAAATTCCTGATACCAAAATAAAAGTGCTCGACAGTGAGAACGAAAGCAGCGGCGGGATTCTGAGCAGCAACAAAAAAATAAATATTACCATAAAAGATCTCAGGCTGAATGATATCCTGATCATGGAAGATTCCAGGGTAAAGGCATTCAAAGAACGTGATTTCCTGAGAAAGGAATTTGCGAAATACGTCTGGGTAAGCCCGGACAGCTATTGGGCTTACGGAAGCTATACCTTTACTTTCATCAACAACCGCGAGCAAAGCGTAGCTTGTAAAAAAACATTTTTCCGTGATGAAGCGGGCAACGTGCTGGATCCGGAAATCCGTTACCTGAATAAAGGGGAAGAATTTGTTTTTAAGATGGAAGACTATAACAATCAGGTAGATGCGAAACGCGAAATTTTCCCTTACATTGATTTCGCAACGGACACAAGCTGGAAAGAGTTGTCCGATTACATTGCTCCCATCTACAGTGACATTTTCAGCCAGGCTTCGTTACAGGAATTTGCGCCGAATCTCGTGGAGAAACTGGACGCTATTGCTGATCAGGATGAAAAAATTCAGTTTGCCATTGAATATGTGCAGAATAATATTTACTACATCTTCAATGCCGACGAAATGAACGGCCACAAGCCGCAGGAGCCAGCCGTTACTTATGAAAACAAACAGGGCGACTGCAAGGCAAAATCCGTTCTGCTTAAAGTGATCCTTGATTATATCGGGGTGGAAGCGTCTGTCGTACTGGTAAATTTCCATACCGATTTTTATATTAAATATTACCTGCCGTCATTGCTCATCTTTAACCATGCGATTGTCAAAATTAACCATAAAGGCGAAGAATATTTTGTGGATGCGACGGTGCGTGATGAATTCGGATTGCTGGAAAACCGCGGATTTATTTACTTTATGTACTATCTCGAAATAAAGCCGGATCAGGAGCTGAAACAGAGGAAACCGTACCGATACCCTTATTTCTGTGTGGATGAAAAAGTGGATTTTAAAGTGCAGGATAAAACGGGAACGCTTGTTTTAACGACTGCCTATAGAGGAAACCGCGCCAATGCCATGAGACGGTATTTTAAAAATACCAACAGGCGGGAAGTAATCGACAGCTGGAACAATTTCCTGTTTTACAGCCTGAATTATTCCGGCGACCGGAACGGTACCGACGTCAGGGATATTTTTACGGATGCAGCCATTGAGATGGTCAGCGACGACAGGAAACTGAATGAGTTTAAAATTCAGTATAAGGCCTCTATCCAAAACCCGTATTACACTGATCCGAAAGAAAACCGGTTTATGATGTATTTCGACAGGAATGTGGTAAAGACCGGCGCGCGTGATTTTATCCATAAAGATCTCCCTTTCTGGCATAATTTCGACAGCGAAAAGTATGAGATCAATCTCTATACGGATCAGAAAATCGATACCGAAGAAAAGTATACTGTGAAGGAAAGCACCATCCATAATCCGTACTTTGATTTCTCCAGCCGGAAAAAAGTAACCTCAAAAGGGGCAACTGCCTATATTGAATTCCAGCCGTTGGTTAATCTGGAGATTCCAAAAGAAGATTTTGAAAAATTCAGGGCGGATCATCACATTATCGCCGACAGCAATTTCGGATTGGGCATCGATATTATTGAACCCGGATTTATCAACATGCTGAAATACAGCTTTAAAAAGAAGTTTAAATAATAATAAGCTGGATGCCGGAAGAAGCTGGAAGCGGGATGATGAGAGAGTCCAAAATTTAGCTTATGATAGAAAGTGGAAATATTTTAATATTAATGAGGGTTGGTAAATGATGATTGATGTTAATAAAAAGCTTCGGCTGGTTTGCAAGCAAACCAGCCGAAGCTTTTTATTGGTTAATTTAAAATTCAATACTATTCAATGATGGATCAATAGACGTCTGGTAATCATTTTGACAAAAGGAAACTTCCATCTTCCTGCATCCATCTTCCCGCCAATGATTTACTCAGAAGCTTTTGCCGCCGAAATTCCTTTAAACTTCTGTTTCCCGATCAGCAGTTCAAAGAACAGCCGGAAATCCGAAATCAGAGACCACAAAGGATATCTGAAAGTGGCGGGTTTATTCTTTTCAACAACTGCATGGCTAAACCAGGCAAACCCGTAGCCGAAGATCGGTACATACCAAAGGAACCTTTCTTTTCCTGAAGCAATTACATATCCGATCACGAAAAAGACCAGCAGCGTTCCGATAAAATGGAAAATCCGGGTTCCCATTTTACGATGCTCAGTTAAGTAAAACTGATAAAATTCCGTAAATGTTTTTATTCTTTCAGACATGACTATTTATAATTTAATGTTCCGATCATAAACGTATTGGAAGCATTCAATGCCTTTGAGTTTTTAGTCAGTTCCTTAATTACCCCTTCATTTTTGATGTAATTGGAATGAATAAAATAAGTGTCTCTGTTCTCGCGGGTGATATATCCGGTATGGAAATCAAGTCCGACGATATATACCTGGTTCTTACCTTTTCCCAAAATGTATTTTTCAAGTTCCTGCCTTTTGGTAAAATACCGGATGTCCGTGCATAGCTTTTTGATCATCACCGAAGATGCCTTTTGGGCAAGAAATGTTCTGTTCAGGGCAAAGCCATAGTCAGACAGGGTATTCGTTACAAAATATCCGCAGGCAATACTGCCCTTTCGCGGTATTCTTGACGTTCCGGCAAATGACCAGAGTGTACCATGCCAGTATCGGGGAACATCATAATTGATAAATGTGAATAAATAAGCTGCCCTTTCACTATTTGTTTTTCTGCCTACTGATGTTAATTTCTCCTTATAATCATGAGGGCTTGCATGATCATGATCAATAACAATACCGTCTTTATCTTTTTTGCTGCAATTCAAAGAAAATAACAGCAATACAGGAAAGAGATACCTCATTAATAATTATATTTTGTTCAGCCTGCTGTTTTTTCTGCCGTAAGAAAAATAGAAAATTAGTCCTAAAACCAGCCAGATTCCAAACCATGACCAGTTTTCCGTACTCATTCCCGTTAAAAGATAACAGCAGGATACCAATCCTAAAACGGGAATCAGCGAAAGATTTTTAACGAAAGCCAGAATGGAAATCACGATACAAACTAAGTAGAAGGTAATCAACGGAATATTTTTTACAACGTCTCCGAACATCTCAGAAAAATAGGTCGGAAAAAGATAATTCACAAGGATTAAACTTAAAATAAAGCCTGCCGGAAAAATATATTTCGAATTGATATAAGGGATTCTGAACTTTCCTTTTCTTTCTTCCATTTCTGCCTCACTTTGCGGGGAAAGCATCAGTACCCCTCCACAGACCAGGACAAATGCAAATAAGGTCCCGATACTGGTGAAATCCAAAATAAGATTTTCGTCCGTGAAAAATATGGGAAGGCCTACAACAATACCGGTAAGAATGGTTGCAAAACCTGGGGTTTTATATTTCGGGTGGATTTCCGATAATTTTTTTGGCATCAATCCGTCCCTGCTCATTGTCATCCATATTCTCGGCTGCCCCATCTGGAATACAAGTAAAACGCTGGTCATGGCTACCACAGCGGAAACAGATACGATGAAAAGCATCCACTTTACTCCTTTTAAAGCGAATATCTCCGCCAACGGATCCGAAACGCCCAATTCTTTATAAGAAACCATGCCGGTAAGAACCAAAGCCAGGATAATGTAAACGATGGTGCAGATCACCAAAGAATAAATCATTCCTCTCGGAAGATCCCTCTGAGGGTTTTTTGCTTCTTCTGCCAGGGTGGAAACGGCATCAAAACCGATATAAGCATAGAAAACGGCAGAAACCCCGGCCATTACGCCGCCAAAACCATTCGGCATGAAAGGTACCCAGTTATCAATATCGACATAGGCAAAACCGACAATAATCACGAGAAGTATCACGGCCAGTTTTATGTAGACCATCAGGTTACTGAAGTTTTTGGATTCTTTTGTACCTCTGTAAACCAGATAGGTAATTAATACGTTGATAAGTAATGCGGGTAAATCGAATATGATTTTCAGGTTACCCAGAACAGGGGCGTTTTTCCAGGCTAAAAAGCCTTCACTATTTTGTAATGAAATTATCTTCTTATGAAGAATACCGGAAATGGTATTCCCTTCTTTCAGGCTTTCTTTAACCTCGTTGGATGTTAAATAGCTCTCCAGAGGCGAACCCTGCAAAAGAGCCGCTTTGTTCTGTAGATAATCGTTTATACTTTTGATAAAGGTCGTATTATCCAGAAAAGCCGAGTGGGCAGATTTATAATTGATGGTCAGCCATTGGGGAATATGAAGGCCGAAAGTCTCCAGCAGATTGGTAAAATAACCGCTCCATGAAAAGGCAATATAAATATTTCCGATCGAGTATTCCATAATCAGTGCCCATCCGATGATCCATGCAAAAATTTCCCCAAAAGAAACATAGGCATATGTATAGGCGCTACCCGATACCGGAACCCTGGAAGCAAATTCGGCATAGCACATGGCCGTAAATCCGCAGGCAACAGCACAGATAGCATACAGAAAGATAACACCGGGGCCGCCGGAAAAGCAGGCATTCCCAATGGCACTGAAAATCCCCCCGCCGATAATTGCGGCTATACCGAAAAATGTTAAATCTTTTACGCTTAAAACTTTATGCAAAGAATGTTTTTCACCATCACCCCCCTCCAAAATTGTCGCATTCAATGGTTTTCTTCTAAAAAGTTGATTCATTCAATTCTATATTTGATTCAAGAAAAGCAAATGTAATTATTTCCCTGAAATAATTTTTACTTTCTTTAAGGTTTCTTCCGTATAAAGTTAAGAAGTCTTAAAAAAATATTCAGTTATTAACAATGTGTTAAAAGGCTTGTCTATGCAATTTCTTTTCAATATTTTCGTTGATAAATTGTGGATAAAACTCCCGTAATTTTAAATAGCTGAACCTGATTTTCAGGTCTTCCCATGTTAAAATTTAAAATTAATGAAATCAAGAAAAATACTTTTAGCGGCTGCTGTAATGTATTTCGGGATCTCCGATGCGCAACAGTCTCAGTACTTTACCCAAAGAGAAAACTACCGGTTTAATTTAGCTGAAAACCTTTACCAGACCAAAATATACAACGCTTCCCAATACGAATATGCCCGTCAGTACTTTTACAACGAGCATCTTTCGAGATCGAGAAAAGAAGCGGCGCAATTTTTTGATAATGTCATCGGTGTGATTCTTCAGAAAAACCATGCGGAACAGGGCCTGGAAGCTTTCATGAAAGAATATCCGAATTCAGCCTACTTTGCCCAGGCAAGCTTACCATTGGCGGATTATTATCTGGCTAAAAAGGATTTTGAAAAGGCATTGGAAACGCTGAAAAAGGTAAATCAGTACCAGCTTTCCAGAGAAGAAAATACCCAATACATCCTGAAGCTGGGATACGCCAAATTCATGATGGGCGATTCCAAAGGGGCGACCGATGCGCTGGAAGAAGCCTACAAAACGGCAGACCAGTCGCAGAAAGGCGATATAGCGTATATGCTGGGCCATTTATATTACTCCAACCGGCAGAATGATAAGGCCTTCCAGTATTTTGATTCCATAAAAGATGAACCGAAATATTCCAAGCTGGTCCGTCCTTATTATGTACAGATGTACTACAACGATAAAGATTATGATAAGGCTATTACCGAAGGAACGGCTCTTTTAAATGAAGATATTTCGGATTCTTATAAAGCGGAGGTCCACAAGATCATCGGGGAAAGCTATTTCATGAAAAATGATTATACATCGGCATATCCGCACCTGAAAGATTACCTGAGCGTTCAGCAGAACCCTTCGGAAAATGATCTTTATGAAATGGGATTTGTAGCAGCTCAGCTTAAAAAGTACGATGAAGCCGTTTCCTATTACAACCAGCTGCTGAACAGCAATTCGGCATTGGCGCAGAACGCTTATTACCAGCTCGGAAATGCCTATCTGGCAGTCGGCAAGAAGCAGGAAGCTTTATCGGCGTTCCGTTCGGCTTACCAGATGAATTATGACAAGAATGTTAAAAAGCTGGCACACGAGCAGTACGCTAAACTAAGTTACGACATCGGAAACCCGTTTGAAAGTGCTTCTACGGTAATCCAGAATTACATCGATGAAAACCGGAACGGCGCCAATGCTTCCGAAATGCAGTCGCTTCTTGTAAAATCATACTTATATTCCGGAAACTATAAAGAAACGCTGAATGCCATCGACAGGCTGCAGAGTTCCACGCCGGAAATCGATAAAATCGACCAGGAAGTTTCTTACCTGCTGGGAACAGAGGAATTCAACAAAGGGAATTACGATGCAGCAGAGCAGTATCTATTAAGAAGTTTAGCATTTGATATTAATAAAGAGTTCAACAGCAGGGCTCTGTACTGGCTGGGGCAGGTGTATTACCAGAAAGGAAATTATCCTTCGGCAATTGCCCGTTACGAAAAACTCCTTGATGTAAACTTCCCGGAGAAGCAGCAGCTGCCGTATGATCTCGGCTATGCTTATTTTAAATCTAAAAAGTTTGATGAAGCTGAAAAATACTTTAAAAAGTATTTGGCCAACCCGAGACCGGAATTTAAAAACGATGCGGAACTCCGTCTGGCAGATATCAATTATGCCAACAACAACCTGAACGAAGCGATCGCGATTTACGATAAAAACGAAGATGCCACGGATTATACCTTGTATCAGAAAGCTATGGCTTTAGGATTCAAAGGCGATACCCAGGCAAAGATCACCAATCTGAAAAACCTGCTGTCCAAATATCCGGATTCGGATTATTACGACGATGCCCAGTACGAAATCGGAACAGCCTATGCGGCGCAGGACGATTTCAGCAATGCCAACGATTATTTTAACAAAGTCATTAAAACTTCTTCCGATAAAGATCTTGTAGCGAATGCATCCATCTACAGGGCGCAGAATTATATAGACCAGAACCAGAGCGATAAAGCTTTATCTGAATTAAGATCGCTTGCCGAACAGTATAAAAATACGGCTTATGCTGAAAAAATCGTTCAGGCTGCGAAACCGATCTTTACGAAAAACGGTGATGTGTCAGGCTATGAAACCTTTGCACGGGATGCCGGGGTGAATATTGACGCTTCTGAAATTGATGAAATCAATCTGTCGACAGCGAAACAGCTTTTCACAAAAAAGGATTACAAAAACGCAATTTCCTATTATGAAAAATATCTAACCCAGAACCCTACCGGAGAAGGGCTTTACCAGGCGAAATACGAACTTGGAGAAAGCTATTACCAGACCAAGAACACCACAAAATCCCTGTTGGTTTTACAGGAGTTAGCGAATGTTCAGAACGACTATCAGGATGATGCGCAGACACGTTTGGCCCAGATCTATATTGCTCAGGGCGACACCCAGGAAGCGAAAAAATATCTTGAAAATCTGATCAGTTCTTCGGATGTCAACATTAAAAACTACGCCAATGTAGAGCTGATGAAGGTCTATGCGGATGAAAAGAATTTCGCCCGGGCGGAAAAACTTGCCGATGCGGTGATTGCCAACAGCAAAAACGCGGCAGCCGTTATTGAAACGGCAAAAGTGATCAAAGCAAGAAGTCTTATGAATTCAGGAAAGGACAAAGATGCACAATCGGCTTATGCAGCTCTTGAAAAGTCTTCCAATACTTCGGTAGCGGCAGAATCCCTTTATGCAAAAGCGTATTACCAGAATAAAGGAAAAGCGTATAAATCGTCCAATGAAACGATCTTTAAGCTGGCCAACAATTACGCTTCCGAGGAATATTGGGGCGCAAAAGCTTTGGTGCTAATGGCGAAAAACTATATCGGCCTGAAAGACAATTACCAGGCAAGTTATACCTGCGACCAGATCATCGAGAATTACAAAGATTTCCCGGAGATCGTAGCGGAAGCGAAGGAGGTTAAAAAGCAAATCCGGAAATAGTGATTTTTATGGGAGAGGAATTTCCTAATGAATATTCCGTTTCTGAACCTATGAGTCCAGGGATTTGTGCAAAGCATTTTGCTGAAATAATGAATAGAAAAGGATTTAATCTTGATTTTTCATTAAAAAGCCTGGAGATTGAAATTGATAAAGTTCTGGAATGTTATTCGGAGATAAAGGTACATGACATGGAAATTCTGGAAGCCTGGCTGACAGCGTATATTGGCGAGTCATTGCTCATATGCTTTGGTGGAAGATGGATAGGTAACTTTTACGGCCCTTTATGCAAGACAGGAGTAAATTTTTATACTTCTTATATGATAATCAATGATTTCAGGTTTAACCCAAATCACTTTATAAGTTACTATCAGAATAATGGTAAAAAATCCGAGGGAACTTTTTATGATTATTTATATACAAGAAATGAAAGTATTGGAATCTTCCGTGATTTTTTAGGCGGAGGATTAATTAAAAAAATAAACAACAGTATTCAATAGATTGACAATCCTTTGTGATTAAAATTAAGAGTATGAACAAGAAAATTCAAATATTATCCATATTATTTTTAGGGGTTTCGTCGGTGGCGTTTTCCCAGATCAAAGAAGAAAAGCTGATTCTCAATAAGAAAAGGGAGCCGGAAGTACGGAAGATCGAAAAGAAGAAAACGTCGGTGGAAACGATTAAGAATTATCCTCCTGAAGAGAAATCCCAGAATCCGGTACAGTATACCATCACCGATGTGCCGGCCGTTTCGGATTTCAAGACGTCCACCATCCAGGGACAGGATGTGACGCCGAAATTTGAAGGTTCGGCCCAGAATAACTACCTCCAGTTCGGAATGGGGAACTACGGGAAAATTCTGGGTGACGCGAATATTTCAAAAACCCTGGAAAATAAAATTGAGGTTGGCGTAGATGCCCATTTCCTCTCCACACAAGGTCTTAAAAAAGAATACGACTGGGATTCCAAGCAAAGTTCCACCACTTTGGGGGCATACCTGAATTCTTACGGCGACAAAGGTAAATTCAACCTGAATGCGGAATATGGTTTAAACAGTTACAACTATTATGGAATTTATGCTTTAAGTCCGGGCGATGTGGATCTCGACCAAAGAGTAAATCAATTTAAGGTAAACGGATATTACGATTTTTATTCCAACGAAATTTTAAATGATGTCCGCGTTAAATCTTCTTTCTTAAAAGACCATTTCGATGCCCAGGAAAACCAGGCTTCCGTGTTGGCAAATTTCTCCAAGCATGGTGTGGAAATAGGAAAATCCGGAATCAATCTGAATGCCGATCTAGGCGTTGGCCTGGAAACGGTGAAAACCGAATTCACGATCAGGGATAAAAACGCATCGAACTTCTTCAATACCAATTTAAATCCGAAAGTTACTTTCCGAAAAGGGGATTCTTATCTACGGTTAGGTTCTCAGTTTTCGTTCCTGAACAGCAAGAACAACAACGACCTGATGGCGGAACAGATGAAGAACAATAAAGCCTTTTGGTTCCCGGAAGCGGAGTTTCAGGTTGCAGCTGCCGAGCAGTTTAAATTTTACGGTGGAGTAGACGGAGGATTGAAGCTCAATACCTACGCAGATCTTTTGCAGCAGAACCCGTTCCTCGTTTCGGATCAGTATTTAAGGCCTACGGAAACAAAATACCATTTCTATGTCGGATTAAGAGGAGATATCGATGATATGTTTAAATATGACGTTTCTGCAGGTTATCGTAAAATGAGAGACATCATGTTCTTTAAAGGCAACAGCATTTTCGACAACAATTACACCCTGAACCGTTCCGCTTACGACTATGCGAATACTTTCTCTGCAGTATACGATGAAGGGAATGTAAGCGACATTAAAGGAAGCCTTCAGTATTTCCCGCTGGCGAACTTAATTCTTGACGGAGAGGTGAAATTTACCAAGTTTGACCTTAAAAACTACGAAAATATTTACAATGTTCCGCTGCTTACAGCAACAATCGGTGCAAAATATACCATGCTTAATCAAAAATTATTGCTCGGTTTTAAAGGGCTTTTTGCCAGCGACAGAACCACGAATTCCTTTATGATTGAGGGAGTTGGGAGTCCGATGATGTACCGGTCTACGGAGAACACCAACGATAAGGTAGGGGGGTATGCCGATTTAAATTTGTCCGCAGAGTATAAAATTCACAAAAATTTTAGTATTTTCGCACTCGGAAATAATCTTCTGAGCTCAAAATACCAGACGTACAAAGGATATAAGGTTCTCGGTGCACAGGTTTTGGGAGGTGTGAAGATTACGTTCTAAATATAATTGATAAATGATGATTGATGATTGATTACATCGTTTATAATTCATCAATCATCATTTATAAAATGGCTCCGTAGTTCAACTGGATAGAATATTGGATTTCGGCTCCAACGGTTGGGGGTTCGAATCCCTCCGGGGTCACAAGACTGACATTAGAAACTTTCGAAGTTTCATGTCGGTCTTTTTTTTTGCTTAAAGCATTGTTTGTCAATAAAATAAACTCAGCTATAGAATTCAATCTAGGTGTTCGAAAACCTATTCCGTCAAAAACCAGTTTTTCAGGATACATCGAACACGTTATTGCGCGCTTTCCCGCTGTATCAGCCTTTGAATAGAGTTTTGATAGATTGCAGATAGTATTTAGGGCGTCATCCAATTTTTTAGAAATGTCTGTTTCTTTTCCCTCAGTATTCATAAGTCTCAATTTATCTTCAAGAATTTCAGTTTCTTTCTGACACTGCACTTTAACCTGACGGTAATCATCATCATCGAGCTTATCCATGAGATAAAGATCTCTTGCTTTCGAAAGTTTTAGACCTATATCATCAATTTCTTGGGCAACCTTTTTACGGGCATCTGTAATACCGCCTGTAAGACTTTTGTAGTTGTCCTTCAAAAGTGTTTTGAGTATGTTTTTAATATTCTCTGAGAATTCATATTTTCCTAGTTCTATTTCAAACAGTTTGTTAATCTTTTCTGAATGATGTCTAAAGCCGCATTTTGAATTACAGTGATAGTAATGATACCAGTTTTTCTTACCCTTTGACCTGCTGGCGGTGAGAATGTGTCCGCATCGCGGACATAAAAGTAAACCACGAAGGGGATACATTTCTGTATTCACAACCTTTGCTTCAGGCAGCTCGCGGTATGCCCTACCATCCATTATACGCTGGACTTTTAAGAATAGTGCATCAGAGATAAGTGCTTCGTGTTTGCCCTTCACGCAGGATGCTTCTTCATGTTTATGCTGAGAGAGATAAATCTTCCCGCAATAGGTAGGATTTCGCATAGCATTTATAAAACCATTTCTGCTGATATTCTTACCTTCACGTTCATTCATTTTTCGCCTTACATGTTCAGCGGGAATATGGCCTTTTGCCACTTCCTGGAAGGCCCATATGATATTGGACGCCTCAGGCTGTTTGACCGCAACATATTTCTTCCCATCTTCAGTAGTTCGGTTGATGTAGCCATAAGGTGCGGTACCCATCAACCTACCTTCTTTTTTTGCTCTTCGCATTCCATAAAATACGTTCAATGCCCGTCTATCATTTTCGACTTCGGGAGTCGCGAGATAAATGGCTAGTAGAAGTTTATTTTCAGGAATGGACATATCTAATGGTTGCTCTATTGCTTGAGGAATGACTCCCGCCTTTTCGAGCTGGTTAATCATAAAATATGCATCACCGGCATTTCGGCTAAAACGATCCCATTTGGTAAAAAGAATCAGGCTAGAATGTGCTTTTTTCTTTTTTAATTCTTTTAAATAATCGGTCCAGGCCGGCCTATCGAATGATTTTGCTGAATGGTCTTCATATATAACCATCCCTATGGAAATGTTATTCTTCTGGCAGTGGCTTCTTAGAAGCTGTTTGAGTTATTTATTTTGAAAAAAAGCAGAAAGGTTTTATATTGTTTAAATGCGAATAAAAACATATAGTTCAGACCTTTCTGCCAAGAGCTGGCAAGTTATAAAAAATATCCTACCT